>JAJEET010000056.1 GCA_022820835.1 Candidatus Poribacteria bacterium | reverse complement strand
TGCTGTTTTGAAGACGGTATCAATCGCGCCAAAAAGGGTTGGTAAATCATCTACGCTAAAACTGGTCTGGTTTCGCGTAAAAGCGTCGCCGACGAGGTATCCAAATTGCCAAAAAGTGCCGTCGCTCACGATGCCATAGATAGGGATATCCGCGTCGCCATTGATTTTTTGTGCCGCTACCAGTTCTGCCAGACATTGTGCCCACCCTTGTTCAAAATCATTTTTCTTTGCTTCAACGAACATTATCAACGGCATACCGACAACAAGCATACCTAATTCGGATCGTGTTGAAATAAAGTAATCCGGGGTGCCGCTGAGGGTTTCATCGTAGACGATAGGTTTCTTTATCCAGAGTGCGTAATCTTCAGCATATTCTTTGTAAACTTCCCGCAAAACAGGAAAAATGACCGCTTCACACCGGGCACTTTCAGAGGCAAAAACGTCTATGTATTGCCGACTAAATGCTAATTCCTGCAAAAACTGTTCTGAGGGCGTTATAGCGGTTTCTGGAATTGCGATAAAGTCGTTTTCGATGTGTCTGATGCTAAATTTTTCTTGAACTTCGGGTATAGTTTTGAAATCGCTAAATGCCATGATGCTGGACCTCCAAGGTTTTAGGTTAAAACCGCTGCGACGGTTTCACCGATGGTAGCGAGGCTATCCGCAACGGCAATCCCCGCATCCTTGAGAGCCTTAATTTTATCTGCAGCCGTGCCTTGTCCGCCAGAGATGATTGCTCCGGCGTGTCCCATCCGTTTACCGGGTGGCGCGGTCTGTCCAGCGATAAACCCGACAACCGGTTTCGTCATCTCGTCCTTCACGAACGCCGCTGCCCGCTCTTCTGCCGTTCCGCCGATCTCACCGATTAAAACGACAGCGTGTGTGTCATCGTCCGCTTCAAAGAGTCTGAGAACATCAACGAAATTTGTCCCGATCACGGGATCGCCACCGATACCGACACAGGTGGATTGACCAATACCGAGCCGCTTCAGTTGATAGGCAGCTTCATAAGTTAGTGTTCCGCTCCGAGAAACGATCCCAACGTTGCCTGGCGTATATGCAAACTCCGGCATCACACCGATTTTGCATTCGCCGGGGGTAATCACACCGGGACAGTTTGGACCGATTAACCGCGTCGGTTTCCCTTTCAGGAACGCCTTCGCCTTCACCATATCAAGCACAGGAATGTGTTCGGAGATACAGACAATCAACTCAATTCCTGCTTCTGCTGCTTCCATTACAGAATCCGCTGCATTGAAGCGCGCAGGAACGAAAATTAGCGATGTATCTGCCTTTGTCGCTGCGACACCGGCTGCCACAGTGTCATATACGGGGATACCGTTTACATCGGATCCACCTCTACCGGGAACAGCACCCGCAACAATTTGGGTGCCGTAAGCCGCGCACTGTTCTGTATGAAAACGTCCTGAACGACCCGTAATGCCCTGAACGATCACTTTTGTATCTTTGTTAACAAGTATACTCATATTTCTTATTTGATCTCACTTTATTAATAATGTTCTTGATTCACATTTATCTCAATCCATGAATCCCAACCGGACCGTTTTGCCATATCTTGTGCGAATTTCTTTGCTTTTTCTGTGTGTTTTTCTAAAACTTGTGCATTTATTCCCTTCTCGTACCGCATGTATAACATGATAGTCTTACCATCGTTTTCAGGAATAAATACTGTCTCAATCTGTGGGTTTATGAATTGCATAAAAGAATTGAGTAGAACCGCGAACCATTCCAAACGAGATGGAGCGTATTCTTCAAATCCTGGCGCTCTTTCTGACATCGTTAATCTCCTATTTCAAAATTATATTCAGAATTAAAGTAACAATTACAGCAAGAATTCCAACGCCACAAGTTATAATGAGATTCGTTATTGTCCGCAAGGTGTTTCTTATCTCTTTAATGTCATCTTTCAGGTCTGTTTTAACTTCTCTGATGTCTTTTTCAAGGTCTGTTTTGACTTGAATAATGTCACCCTTAAGATCCGACTTTACTTCCACAATCCGATCTTCAAGGCGCGACTCAATTTTAACTAATTCTCTGTCAGTATCTTCCTTATGATCAGTAAAGTTTTTTAGAATGTTATAGGTATCATTATTTTTCGATTCTGCCATGATATTTTCCTATTCTCAAGTTTTGACTTGTATTAGGAGGTGTATAGGGTTTTTGGCAAAATATTTACACATCCTTGTGGATTCCACAAGAAAACTACCTACCACAAGATATTAATAATTTAATAGGCACGAGCAAACACTGCGATCTCTTCTGCAGGTTTACCACAGACGATACATTCACCATCCCCATCCGGTTGCTCCATCGGAATGCATCGGATCGTCGCCTGTGTCTCTTCGCTCACCTTATCTTCACAGGCAGCGTCGCCGCACCAGCGTGCCCGAGCGAACCCGTCCTCAATAACCGCTTTGAATTCATCATAGGACTCCGGTTCAAAGGTATTCGCATCTCGGAACTCCGTTGCGCGTTTCAGCATATCCGCTTGAATCGTCTCAAGCATCTGTGGCACTGTCTCCGCAATGTTATCCATCGGCACAAACGTCTTGCCGTCCTTACCGGGTATATCACGGCGAGCGAGAACGACCTGCTGGTTGCTCAGATCCCGGGGTCCTATCTCAATACGCAGCGGCACACCTTTGAGCTCCCATTCGTTAAACCGCCATCCGGGTGAATAGTCGAACCGATCGTCAACGTGATAGCGGACACCATTTAAGGTCTCACAGATACCGTCAACGGCTTGCATGACGGCCTGCTTATCATCCGCTCTATTTTTCGGCACAATTGGCACAATAACGAGCTGCGTCGGTGCAAGTCTCGGTGGTAATACCAACCCTTGGTCATCACCGTGGGTCATGATAATCGCGCCGATCATTCGTGTGCTGACCCCCCAACTCGTTGTCCAGCAGTGCTGTTGTTTCTGATGTGCATCGAGATATTGAATATCAAACGCTTTGGCAAAGTTCTGTCCGAGGTCGTGTGACGTGCCAGCTTGGAGTGCACGTTTATCACCCATCATCGCCTCAATCGTGTAGGAGGTCAATGCACCGGGAAACTTTTCGCTTTCACTCTTACGTCCGGGAATAACAGGGATCGCCGCTTCGTTGACAGCAAAATCGGTATAGATATCAAGAATTCGGAGCGTCTCCTCTACCGCTTCCTCGTGTGTGGCGTGCGCCGTATGCCCTTCCTGCCAGAAGAATTCCATCGTTCTCAGGAAAAGACGCGGACGCAGCTCCCAACGCACGACGTTTGCCCACTGATTAATTAACACGGGTAGGTCACGGTAAGACTGGATCCACTGGCTATACATGTACCCGATAATCGTTTCGGAAGTCGGACGCACCACGAGCGGCTCTTCGAGCTTCTTCCCGCCACCATGCGTAACAATAGCGAGCTCCGGTTTGAAGCCTTCGACGTGTTCCGCTTCCTTCTCAATGAAACTCATTGGGATAAAAAGAGGGAACGCCGCATTCTCGTGTCCCGTCTCCTTGAAACGGATATCCAGTTGCGCCTTGACATTCTCCCAGAGCGCGTAACCGTACGGACGCACAACCATGCAACCGCGCACGGGTGAGTAATCTGCCATCTCCGCTTGACGGATGACCTGCGTATACCATTTTGCGTAGTCTTCACTACGGGGAACTATTTTATCAAACATATTTTTAATTATTAGCCATTGTCACCGTTCCACTTCGTTTCACGGTGGTTTTCGGTTAATTTCAACGACCTTTGGATTATGGATAGTTTCTTAACGATTTTTTACCCCTTAAACCCAGAAGGTACGCTAAAGTATTTCTAAAGTAGGACTTACGCATGTCGCTCTTTTGTACCATAGGCTGTTAGCCTGTGCTGCCAGACAGTTGTGTTTTCCGAAAAATCTCATCTAACAGAACCGACTACAGTCAAACAAAATTGCGTAGTCCTGTAAAGTTGGAAAGTTTGTTGTGATTTTAGTACAGAAAGATAGAGACGCTACAACAATTTTAGGCACTTTACTGACTTTAGAACACTCACTCACTTCTTGAATCCGTTAAAGCAACAATACCGGGGAGTGCCTTCCCTTCTAAAAACTCTAATGAAGCACCGCCGCCTGTCGAGATATGCGTCATTCGATCCGCTACACCGGCTTGCTGCACCGCAGCGACGCAATCACCACCACCGATGATGCTCGCTGCTCCGGAATCGGCTACCTGTTTCGCCACTGCAATCGTGCCTTGCGCAAACTTCTCAAATTCATAGACCCCTAAGGGACCGTTCCATACCACTGTTCCCGCAAGTGCGATCTGTTCACCAAATGCCGATACGGTTTCAGGTCCGATGTCAAATCCCTGCCACCCATCCGGAATTTCTCTCTCGTTGATAGTCTGCGATTCAGTTCCGGGGTCAAAATCTCGCCCGATAATATGGTCTACCGGTAAAACGACGGTATCTGAGAAACCCTCTTTTTCGACGATCAATTTCGCCACATCAAGCTTCTCTGTTTCGACAAGCGAATTGCCGATACGCAATCCCATCGCTGACAGGAATGTATATGCCATACCGCCGCCGATGAGGAGTTTATCCACCGCTTCAAGAAGTGTCTCAATCAACGTAATTTTGTCCGATATTTTCGCACCACCGAGAATCGCAATGTATGGACGTTGTGGACTTCTGAGCGTCGTACTGAGATAATAGATTTCACGTGCCATCAGGAGTCCCGCTGCACACGGGTTCAGATAGTGCGTCACCCCTTCAGTTGAGGCGTGTGCACGGTGTGCTGTGCCGAAAGCATCGTTAACGTAAACCTCGGCGAGCGAAGCGAGTCGCCGCGCAAATGCAGCATCGTTCTCGGTCTCTTCAGCGTAAAAACGGACGTTTTCAAGGAGTAACACATCGCCGTTATCTAATTCCGCAACAGCACTTTCTACCGATTCGCCGATACAATCCTTGACGTGTGCGACACGCCTGCCGAGTTTCCGGCTCAAGGCTATAGCAATCGGTTCCGTCGAGAGGGTCTCCCGATCAGATGCCGAGCCGACTTCCGGCCTCCCTAAATGTGTTATCAAGATGATCTTAGCGTCCGAGTTGATAAGCGACAGAAGTGTCGGTAATGCGGCGGTGATACGCGTCTCATCTGTAATCTTCCCGTCCTGCATCGGAACATTGAAGTCTACCCGCACAAGCACGCGTTTTCCGGTAACGTCTATGTCCTTTAATTCAAGTTTCTCCACGAGTCTAATTCTCCCATCGTCTCGTTACTATGCAAAATTCGCCGCCGTTACCGCGAGTTGTGCAGCCTCAGAGAGTCCTTCTGCCAGTTGAACATCCAAGTCCGACTCAGCGATAATCTGCTTGCCGAGTTCCACATTTGTTCCTTCCAATCGAACAACGAGAGGCACATTGAGTTCAACCTGTTTCGCCGCTTCAACGATACCGTTCGCAATGGTGTCGCATTTCATGATACCGCCAAAGATGTTAACAAGAACAGCCTTCACATTTTCATCTCCAAGGATAAGACGAAAAGCGTGTGCGACCGCTTCAACGGATGCGCCACCACCAACATCAAGGAAATTCGCCGGTTCGCCGCCGTTCTGTTTAATGATGTCCATCGTTGCCATCGCCAACCCCGCACCGTTTACCATACAACCGATGTCGCCATCAAGCCGGATGTAGCTCAAACCGGATTCACTCGCCTCCAGTTCACTCGGATCTTCTTCATACGGATCACGCATCTCGGCGATGTCCGGGTGCCGCCAGAGCGAGTTATCGTCGAGGTTTACCTTAGAATCCAGTGCAACAATATCCAACTCGTCATCCTTTTTTATGATTGCCAACGGGTTAATCTCTACCAATGAACAGTCACAAGCAGTGAATGCATTATAAAGCGATAAAATCAGGGCTGTAGCGTTCGGAATAATCGCACGGTAGGTCGAGGCGGTAATTAACTGATAGGCGAACTGTCGCGCTTGAAATGCAGTTAAACCGAAGGCGGGATCAATCTGTGCCCTAATGATCTTTTCGGGAGTTTCTGCCGCGACTTCCTCAATATTGACACCCCCTTCTTCACTTCCGATTAACGTGAGTTGGGACGTTTCCCGATCAAGCAATATCGCAAGGTAGTACTCTTTCTCTATTTCTACCGCTTCGGCGATCAGCACTTTTCGGACACGTTTTCCTTCGGGACCTGTCTGCGGTGTCACCAGCTGCATGCCGATAAGGGTTTCGGCGTGTTGTTTCGCTTCGGCAGGCGAGTTTGCAAGTTTGATGCCGCCACCTTTCCCGCGCCCACCCGCGTGGATTTGCGCCTTGACAACGCATCTGTCAAAATTGAGTTCTTGGACAACGGCTTCCGCTTCTTCCGGCGTTTCAGCGACCTTACTGCGGAGTGTATTGACACCATAGGATTCTAAAATTTGTTTGGCTTGGTATTCATGGATATTCATGTTTTATGTGCGGTTCTTCGGCGAGACTCCTTTGACATTTAGCGGATTTTTGTTCCTCGTACTACGGGTTACTGCGTTAAAAATTATACCACACACACGACAGAATTGCAAGTATTTCAATCTGACGGACGTTCTTGAATCACAGGGATCACGTAACTCCGAATTGTCAATCGATCTATAGTTTCTGTCTCCACACGAGGCTCCGGCGCGTTGCGATGGTCAAACACAATGTAGTACCCCTCTTTGACACCCTCTGATCTGACATACGCTGCGAGTTGTGCTTTACCTGTCTGATAACGGCTATCTCCGCCCCAAATTTTTGTTTCAACGATGTATTTTTGCTTTCTGTGAATAATCAGGATATCCATTCTACCGCGCCCCGTTCGCACCTCAAGGTACATAGTCCCGCCCACACTCTGAACAAACTGCTCAAGGTAGGCAAAAAGGAGATGCTGTCCGACATATTCCTGCGGCGTATCGGGTACTTGTAGAATTCTGAAACCTACGCGGGCGATAAAGTCGCGAAAATTATCAAGGAGTGCTGCCATCTGAATCTGTCCGTCCGATGTGAGATAATCCTGAAATCCTGCGCGATTGTCATCCGGTAAATACTGCTGTTCGAGTCCGTTCACTATCGGTTTGAATGCGTCCATGATGCAATAATGATAAATCGGGTTGATAATTTCACACATACCGTCAGCACCTTCAGCAATAACACCGTAAGTGGCGAGCTCATTGATATGTTCATTATAAAGGCTAAACCTTACACCTTCATCGTAGGAGGCAATTTTCATGAGGAGTGCCTCAAACCGACGATCCTTACGGATATTGGTTATCAGATGATCAATGTTCGTGTGTCCTTCGCGCAGGAGTTGGATATGTGCTTCTGAAAAGTGTTCCATCGTAATCGGTTCACTTTTTGGGATGTCCATTTCTTCGGTAAGAATTTGCGCAAATCGATTAACAAGCACAGGTTGGCCAGCCGTCTGTTTGTGAACCGCTTCAATGGTTTCAGATGTGAAGGGTTGTCCGACCTCATCGGTATATTGTGCAAGTAGCTCTTCCACCTGTTCCAGTGTGAAATTGGGCAATTTGAATTCATCTTGTATATTAAAGGGAGAGATGGAACGGTCGTAGTTGAGTTGTGTGATGTCCTTAACACCAATGATGCCGATGCTGTGTGGGCATCGCTCCCTTCCAGAGAGGTAAATCTGACGCAGCGAATGCAGAAACCCTCTAATAGCATCCCGTGGAATGCTATCAAACTCGTCAATAATCATGACAAACCGCTGGTTTTCCAGCAGACCTCCAAGATCCTCAAAAAACTCACGCATCGAAATAGATTCAGTTATTTGCGCGTTCGCCAAAAATCTATTGAGCGCATCAGACGGACGCTTCCCGCGTTTCTGGAAGACACTCTTAATTTCCTTACAAATTTCTTTGCAGAGAGACCTATAAAAAGCATCGGCATCGCTGTCTACGTACCCCTCAAAATTAAGTTGTATGGGGAAATAGGTATTCTCTTGGTATTCAAGTCCGTTGAGAGCATTTCGGAAGAATGTAGTTTTGCCTGTCTGACGCGGCGCGAAGAGGACAATATATCTACCTCTTTCTATCCGCTTGACAAAATCTGCAAGTTCATCTCTGCGCGCGACGACATAATTATCCTCAGGATAGACGGGACCTCGAGTTTCAAACCATCTCATTTTCTTCCCTCCTCTCTGCTCCTTTAATGATTGGAGAAATTATATCATATTGAGGCATAGAAGTCTACAAAATAGAACCTTCTTTTTTCAGGACAGACTTGTCATCCTCAAGACGTTCAAGTAAAATCTGAATGGTCTCTTTTAAGACTGGGTGCACAAAGTCTAGTGCGATCTCCACTAATGGAGCCAGCACAAAACGACGCAGATGCATCTCCGGGTGTGGAATGACAAGTTTCTCAGTCTGAAGACACAAATCGCCATAGATGAGTATGTCTAAGTCAATCTCTCTCGGTCCCCAGCGGGTGCGGTGTTTTCTACCAATGGCCGTCTCTATGTCTTTTAAAGTGTGTAGCAAGGATAAGGGGGGGACGGAAGTCTGAATCGCAGCGACACCGTTCAGGAATTGTGCCTGCGTCTCATATCCGATGGGGTCGGTTTCGTAAATAGAGGAAATCTTTTGCAGGGTGATTCCCTCCGTTTCTGCTAAGGCGTGGATAGCATTCTGGATATGCGCCAGTCGATCACCAATATTGCTTCCAAAGCCGATGTAGACTAAGTGCATAGTCGTAGGCATACTCCGTACGCCGTAACGCAAATTCGTTAGATATTCGTTAAAAATGCCTCAAGGTCTTTGCCAATAGTTGGAGGCGGAAGCGATTTATTTGCTTTCTGTGCGTCTGCCAACAATTCGTCAACAATTTCACACAAGTGTTGGTAAACCTCTATTTCATTATCGCCGTGACAACATGGACCAATGATTCCCGGACAATATCCGATAAAACATTCATCCTCGTCTGACCATTCGACAATCTTGATGTATTTCGCACTTTCCTGCATCAGCCTATTAACCTGTGAATTTGCGGAGAGCAATAGAGGTATTGTGTCCACCGAAACCGAATGCGTTGGTGAGCGCAACCGAAATCTTCGCATCACGACTCTCGTTCGGAACGTAATCCAAGTCGCAGGCTTCGTCTGGCATATCGTAGTTGATCGTCGGTGGCAGGAATCCTTTTTCCATCGCACATAGGCACGCAATAAGTTCCACAGCACCCGCCGCGCCGAGCAGATGCCCCACCATCGATTTCGTAGAACTGACAGGGATTTTGTACGCGCGATCACCAAACAGCGACTTAATCGCGTTCGTTTCAGCAATATCACCGGCGGGTGTAGAGGTGCCGTGCGCGTTGATATAGTCAACCGCATCTAACGGCAATCCAGCGTCCCGAAGCGCGAATTCCATCGCTTTCGCTGCACCTTCACCGTTTTCCGGTGGACTTACCATATCATGGGCATCCGAAGTCATTCCGTAACCGACGACTTCAGCATAGATGTTGGCACCACGTTTCTTCGCGTGCGACAACGATTCAAAGATAAGCACTCCACCACCATCCCCCATAACGAAACCGTCTCTATCTTTCGTGAACGGACGCGAGGCGCGTTCAGGTTCGTGGTTCCGCTCCGACATCGCCCGCATCGAACAGAAACCACCAACAGCTAACGGCGTAATCGCCGATTCCGTTCCACCAGTAAACATGACATCCGCATCGCCACGCTGAATGATGCGAAACGAATCCCCCATAGAATGGTTCGCACTCGCACACGCCGTAACAGACGTAGAATTGGGACCCTTGAGATTAAAATGGATTGAGATCTGTCCAGCTGCCATATTAATAATCATGTACGGCACAAGAAACGGACTCACGCGTCTTACACCCTTTTCAGCAAGGATCTTCGCGTTCTCCTCAAGGACCCCGATACCACCGATGCCAGAACCGATTTGAACCCCCGCACGGTAAGGATCAACTTTATCAAGATCCAGACCAGCATCCTCGCGCGCCATAATTGCAGTCGCAAGTGCATACTGGATGAATAGTGGGAGTCTGGACGCGGCGCGGCGATCCAGATACTGCTCCGCCTGAAAGTCCTTTACCTCTCCAGCGATTTGCGTGCGGTGTTCGGAAGCATCAAAATAGGTTAAAGGTCCGATTCCGTTTTTACCGACAGCAAGCGCATCCCAATATTCTTCTTTCGTGTTGCCAATCGCATTAACAACACCGATTCCTGTAATAACTACACGCTCCACGAGACCGTTCCTTTTTGATTAGCCGTCGGCTATCAGCCGTCAGCAGTCAGAAGAATAGCGGTCAACTATCGGTTTCCGTCAACTATCAGCAAAGGACTCTGATCCATCAGAAAACCTCTTTACTGAAAGCCGACAACCGACAGCCGACAGCCGATATGTCTTGAACTATACATGCTCGTCAAGATAACTCAGCGCATCTTGAACGGTCTGAATCTTCTCCGCATCACTATCCGGGATTTCGATGTCGAATTCCTCTTCAAGTGCCATGACCAATTCAACCGTATCAAGCGAGTCAGCACCCAAGTCTTCCATAAAAGAAGCATCTGGCGTGACGTTATCTTCGTCAACACCGAGTTGTTTCGCAATAATTTCGATGAGGCGTTCTTGGTTTGTTGCCATAAGTTTTCCTCTAATCTCCTTTTTAGAGTTTACAGTTGTTATACCATACGAACTTACAAATTTAACTGAAGCCTGTTAACTGTTAACTGTTAACTGACAACTTCTGAATTACATCACCATACCACCGTCAACCTGAAGGACCTGGCCAGTGATATAGCGCGCAGCATCCGATGCTAAAAAACAGACAGCGTCTGCCACATCTTCCGGATGCCCAAACTCCCGTAGTGGGATGAGTTCAAGTAGTTGTTTCTGATGCTCTTCCGATATTTGTGCTGTCATATCTGTTGTGATAAAACCGGGGGCGATAGCGTTCACGGTGATACCGCGCGCACCGACCTCTTTTGCTATAGCTTTTGTGAAACCGATGATGCCTGCTTTCGCTGCGGCATAATTCGCTTGTCCTGGGTTCCCTACAAGACCAACAACCGATGAAATGTTGAGGATGCGTCCGCTTCTCTGACGGATCATCGGACGGAGAACTGCACGCGTACAATACATCGTACCAGTTAAATTCGTCTGTAACACAGCGTCCCAGTCCTCATCTTTGAGGCGCATGAGCAACATATCACGGGTAATCCCAGCATTGTTCACGAGAATATCAATTTGCGAAAACTGCTCAATCGTTTTTTCGATCAGGGATTCAACATCCTCTTTTTGCGAAATGTCGGCTGCCGTTGAAAACGCCGTATAGCCTTTACCCTGTAGTGTATCAGCGATCTGCGCAACAGATTCCGCAGAGCGTGAGCAGAGAACGACATTCGCACCGGCTTCGCAGAGTCTATGAGCAATTGCTGCACCAATACCGCGCGACGCACCCGTAACAACCGCAGTCTTGCCGCTCAACAAATCTCCCCTAAATGCGCTCTGTTCCAATGTCCCATCCATTTTAGGCACCATCCGTATATTCATCTGCTACGACAGATAACGTTTCAACATCTTCAACGTTCATAGCACTACTTTCAGGGAGCGTCCGCTTCACTAAACCAGACAAGACCTTCCCCGGCCCAACCTCTATAAAACGCGTGACACCGGTTTCTTCGATAGTCATTAACGTTTTCTCCCACTGCACAGGCTGCGTTATCTGTTCAAATAGGAGCTGTCGAATATCATCTGCATCCGTCGCAAACGTACCGGTTACATTCATAGCGATAGCAATTTTCGGGGGATGCAGCGTTACCGAGTCAAGTACAGCACCGAATTTCTGTTGTGCGGGCACCATGAGCGGTGAATGAAATGCACCACTTACTGGCAAAAGGCGACACCGTCTGTCACCGATTTCCACTTTAGCAAGTGAGACAACACGATTGACAGCCGCTATTTCACCAGAGATGACCAACTGCCCAGGACAATTATAATTGGCGATATTCACAACCCCTTCAGCCGTATCGCAGAGCTGCTGGAGTTGCTCGGTTTCCATTCCGAGGATCGCTGCCATCGTGCCTTGCTGCGTTTCTCCCGCTTCCGCCATATAACTCGCGCGTGCGTGAACCAAACGCAACGCATCTGAAAAGTCAAGAACCCCCGCCGCCACAAGTGCAGAGTATTCACCCAAACTATGTCCAGCGACAGCATGCGGAACGATACCGAATGTCTCTAAAACTCGTAACGTTGCAACACTACAAACCAAGATCGCCAGTTGCGTGTTTTCGGTCTGTTTTAAAGTGTTTTCGGGACCCTCAAAACAGAGTTGGCTCAAGGCACGTTCCAACGCTGCGTCAGCTTCTTGGAAGACAGCATCAGCGACTGGATAGGTCCGGGCTAATTCCGACCCCATACCTACCCGTTGTGAACCCTGTCCTGGAAAAATAAAGGCGAGTTGTGTCATTTTCTTCTGTTGAATGGCTATCGGATGCATTCGTTATCAGTTTGCTTCGCAGTGAGAATACGCTGCGCTTTCAGGGTATTAGTTATGAGTTGTCAGGACGCTGCGCTTTCAGTTGTCAGTACCAAATCGTTGACTGCCACAAGGTATTAACTGAGTACTGATAACTGACAACTGACTATAACCGTAGAAGTGTACTACCCCACGTTAAACCCGCGCCAAAAGTTACAAACAGAAGCAGATCACCCGGCTTTGCACGCCCTTCGCGAATTGCCTCATCTAATGCAATGATCACCGTTGCCGCGGAGGTGTTCCCGTATCTATCAACGTTGATATAGACCTTCTCACGCGGCACGCCGAGCCTATCGCCGACCGCTTCAATGATCCGCAAATTCGCCTGATGCGGAATCAAAAGATCTATCTCCTCAACACTGACATCTGCTTCACTTAAAACGCGCTGGGCCGCTTCCGGCATAAGCCGTACACCGAGCTTAAACACCTCTCTGCCGTTCATCTTAAGTTTGTCAAGTTTCTGGTCAATAGCTGCCTCGGTAATCGGCATCCTGGACCCACCAGCAGGGATCCCAAGCAAATCAATATCAGCATAGTCGCCATCGGAGCCGATATAAGACGCAAGAACCCCTTTCGGTTCATCTGTCGCTTGTACAACCGCAGCCCCCGCACCATCTCCGAAAAGGACACATGTGCTTCTATCGTTCCAGTCAACGATCTTATTAAAAACCTCACCACCGACAACGAGAATCGTATTATAGCGTCCAGATTTAATCATGCCATCGGCTAAATCCAATCCGTAAAGGAAACCCGCACATGCAGCGGACAAATCCATCGCAGCAGCGTTTTTCGCACCGATGCCTTTCTGTACATAACACGCCGTTGACGGGAAAAACGTGTCAGGGGTAACGGTTGCAACGAGAATCATCTCAATATCAAGCGGATCAATATTCGCGTTTTTTATCGCCCATCGTGCAGCATTTACACAGAGATCAGAAGTGGCGACATCAGCAGCAGCGATACGCCGCTCAACGATCCCCGTACGCTGACGAATCCACTCGTCACTTGTATCCACCATTTTCTCAAGGTCATAGTTGGTGACAACCCGTTCAGGAAGGTAAGAACCCGTTCCTGTGATGGTTGCATGTCGAAGTTGCGTCATTATCCCTCTCTTGCTGTTTTTAGCGTTGGAGATTCCTAATTACAAGCAAAAACTTGCCGAAAATTTATGTCGGTCTTCCGAACTGACACTTCACCTACGCCTCATCGGTGGATCTCGTTAACACGGGACGCCCGTTGTAATATCCACATCCGGAACAAACACGATGAGAAATGATTGTTTCTCCGCAATTTGAACAGGTACTTGTCGTTTTGTCGGGGAGCGCGTGATGGCTCCGCCGCATTCTTTTTTTTGATTTTGACGTTTTCCGTTTCGGATGCGCCATGGTTCATCTCCTTAAAAATATTCTTTATTCTCTTTAAAGTCGCGTTCTAATATTCGCTCTCACACTCAATATCCGTTTCACTTCAATTGTTCTCCAGCATTTTCGACAAAACCGAAAACGGATTAGAATCAAGAACTGTCGACTCGTCGGGCACCTCACAGGAACACGCACCGAGGTTGAGTTCCGCGCCACAGTGCGAGCATAATCCCTTACACATTTCGGAACAGAGGTACCACACTGGCATCTCAAGGATAACTTCCTGTCGAACATCTTCTGAAATATCTAAAGTCTCACCGTCGTAATATCGCTCATCCGCCTCTATCTGCTCCAACGATTCACTACCGATAGTGAATAACAACTCAAGCGTCGTCGTTATATCTACCTCAAACGGACTGATACAGCGTCGGCACTCCACTGAAACCTTCGTCTCAACACCAGCCACTACAGAGACATTATCGTCACCTTGACGAAAGAGCTGGACCGCACATGACAACGGTTCAATGAATTCTACCTCTTCATACGCCAAACCGATGGACGCAGCCGGCACAAGTGCTTCAAACGCTTTGAAATCCTCATGCCGAAGGTCTTTCATATCGAACACTAACGTATCCCTGACACCTTTTTTCATGGTCAAATATACCTCAAGTATCTGTCAGACAGCCTTCAGGTTGTCCTTGCTCTGTAAGAAAGCAAGGATGGGCAAACACGCAATCCTGCCCCAAACTTTGAGGACACATTAAAAATCGACTTCTTCTTCAATCCGAATAAGTTTCGTCTCCCCTTTCACCGCTTCAAGTGTATGGATCTCTGCAAGGGCAGACTTCATGTTCTTCTCCCGCGCACTATGCGTCAGCATCACGAGCGACACAGTCTCCATACCGTGCGGATCCTTCTGGATAACCGAGGCAATACTAATCTGCCAATTCCCTAAAATCGTACCAATTTTTGCGAGAACACCAGGACGGTCCGCAACGACGAAACGCAGATAATACCGCGTCTCTATATCGTCAATAGGTGAAACATCAACTTCCGATTGTGAACCCGCAAGCCATGCTCGCGAAATCGAAGCACTCACACCTTGCTGCACAGATTTCGCAGCATCAATAACGTCCGCAACAACCGCACTCGCTGTCGGCATCTCACCAGCACCCTGTCCAAAAAAGAGTGTCGGACCAACCGCATCACCAATGACACAGACCGCATTAAAGGCACCGCCGACATTCGCTAACAGGCTACGCTCCGGCACGAGGGTCGGATGCACGCGCGCTTCTACACGGTTACCCGTGCCGAGCTTCGCAATAGCGAGCAACTTAATCACATAACCAAGTTCGCGCGCGTATTGGATCTCCTTTTGCGTGATCTCGGTGATGCCTTCAACGTAGAATTGTGATAGGGAAATATTGCTTCGGTAGGCAAGCGCAATCAGAAGTATGAGTTTCTGAGCAGCATCAATACCTTCAACATCAAGGGCAGGATCGGCTTCAGCATATCCCATATCCTGCGCCGATTTCAGAACATCCGAGAAATCAATATCGCGCGCATGCATCTCGGTCAAGATGTAGTTACACGTCCCGTTTACAATACCGTAAAGCGAGTGGATCTGGTTGCCAGCGAAACTCTCTTGCAGCGTTTTGATGATCGGGATACCACCAGCAGTACTCGCCTCAAAATTAAGACTCACGCCATACTCCGAAGCAAGTTGAAACAATTCAGCACCGTGCTCGGCGAGGAGGGCTTTATTCGCTGTGACAACGTGCTTGCCGTTTCGGAGCGCACGGCTGATAAGCGCACCGGATTCTGAGACCCCACCAATGAGCTCAACAACAATATCAATTTCTGGATTGTCAACGACTTCTGTCGGATCCGTCGTCAGGCAGTCTACGGGGAGTTCAACACCTTCCCGTGTCGCTGGTAGCGTCCGTTTAACAATTTTTTTTACAGATAATTCAACGCCACTATTTTTAGCAATAAGCGCATTCTGGTTTAATAAAATTTTAGAAACACCGGTGCCGACAGTGCCCCAGCCTAAGATACCAACGTTAATGCACGATTTGTTCACTACGACATTCCCTCCTTTCTTTGCCATGGATCGCGCGGCATACCGCGCAATACTGGCAAACCGGATTGCATATAAGAAATCGGGGCGACTGGATTCGAACCAGCGACCTCTTGAACCCCATTCAAGCGCGCTTCCGGGCTGCGCCACGCCCCGTTATCAACAAAATAATCCACTTAATTGTATCATAACTCTCGGCAAAAGTCAAATAAAAATTGGCTATCACCCAAACCGCTCAATCCATACAAGACAAACCGGTGAATCCGCTATACCTTGCCCGTTAGAATGTTGAGAGCGAGGTCGTTCCATCGCCCTCAACCGCTAACACTACCTACGCGAAACCCATCTCTTTCAGGTTCCTCAGACTGATCCCTAAACTCTCAAACGGATCACGTTCATAGCAGGTATCCTGCTCAATAATGTACCATTCCACACCCGCGTAGATACAAGCGTTTAAGATCGATGGCCAATTAAGGTTACCTTCGCCGACTTCAGCGTAACGTTGCGTCGAACCTTGCATTGCCATGTCCTTAAGATGAATAATGTCGGCGCGCCCTTTCAACTGACGGATCCACGCCGTCGGATCGCCGCCACCGTGTTGAATCCAATATGTATCCAACTCGCTCTTAAAATACTTCGGATCGCTCTCAGCATACAGAATTTCCAACCCTGTCCGCCCGTCATAACGCTCCAACTCGAAACTGTGATTGTGATAGGAAAAGGTTAAACCGCCTTCAGCCAATCGAGCAGCGACTTCGGAGGCTTCCTTCGCGAATTTCGCATACCCTTCAGCCGTACGATATTCACCGGGGAGACCACCGATCGCGGCGTGTTTACATCCCCACAATTGATGCTCATCAATGACGGCTTGCGGTTCATCACGCATCCGGTTATAACTCGTATGCGTCGCAATAATACGGATACCTTCACCGTCAACGATGTTTTTCAGGGCTTCAGGTTCAATCGGACCAAGCGCGGAGCATTGCACCGCCTCATATCCGAGGTGTCGAACCTTCTTCATCGTTTCCGCAATATCGGTTTCGGTTTTGGTAAATTCTCTAACAGTATAAAGCTGCGCTGCGATCTGTTTCGCAGAGGGCATATTTTGTGTTGCCATAATCACTCCTTACTTTTTGGCTTATGCTATTTGCGGAGAGTATTATACCAAAAAAGAATAGACCGGTCAAGACAAACCTATCTTTATTTTTTAATTCCATCAGAACTAACACAAAATGAGTTCGTATGCGTCTGTCCTATCCATAAAAAATTTGATTTGCATATAAAAGGCAGTTTTGGTAAACTGTAACATCATGATGAACCCTTTTTTCTTTCGCGGTAAAGGACTCGGTTCCTTTCGTCTTTTCCGACTCCTTCTTCATTTCCCAAATTTCGTTAAACTGGCGTGGCGGCTGTTTAACGATGAACGCGTTCCGGTCTATCGGAAAGCGATCTTCATCGGTGCCGAATTATGCGCAATCGCTTTCGCTATCTTTTATTTAATAAATCCGCTCGATTTTGATTTTCTACCGATCATCGGTCGATTTGACGATATTATTGTCGGTGTCCTTGTTATTCTTGTTCCCGGAACATGGCTCTTCATACGCCTCTGTCCCGAACCTATCGTTCGTGAACATGTTGATCGGATCTCACGCGGCGAATAAAAAAATTGCCACACGCCACACCATTCCAAACACACCAAATTTTTTTAACTTTTTTGCAACTTTTTTTTCCAATAGGTGTGTCTCTATGATGCAAACGCAAAAAATCTAAAAAGATAGTTCCGGTCCCTTGCGAGATCGGACGCTCCTTTAAAAAATTAATCACATTGGAGGTTATATCATGACACTCAGAAAGACATTTCAGAAACCTACACGGGTACTTATGACTTTAGCAGCACTCATCGTCGTCACCGGACTCGTCATCGGTTTAAATACAGATGAGTTGACAATGCAAACCGCAATCGGACAAACCAACGATACACTTCAGACATCTGAAGATTTTCAGTATCTCGAACGCGCAAACCGAGCCTTTATTAATTTAGTGAAACAGACGCGTCCAGCAGTTGTACAAATCACAACACAAACAATACGAAATAGGATTGTGACATCACGAAGAAATCAACTGACACCTGAGGAAGAAAGGGAATTTAGACGCTTTTTCGGCGACGAGCTTCCACTCCCATTCAGACATTTTTTTCAAGAACCCGATCAGATCCCTAACCCAATGCCTACCAGAGGTGTTGGATCCGGCGTAATTGTCAGTGACGACGGCTATATCCTCACCAACAACCATGTTATTCAGGGTACCGATGCCATTAAGGTAACCCTATCAAATGGAAAAGAGTATGATGCCGAGTTAGTCGGGCGTGATGACGCGCAAAGTGGAGTCGGTGGTAGCGATTTAGCAGTTATTAAAATTGATGCTAAAGAACTTCCAGTCTTGCCGTTCGGCGATTCAGACGCGCTTGAAGTTGGTGAGTGGGTTATCGCTATCGGAACGCCGCTTAACTATTCTCAAAGCGTGACGCGCGGCATTGTTAGCGCGAAGGGCAGAACAGGATTCACGACTTATGGACAGTTCATACAAACTGATGCCCCAATTAATCAAGGGAACAGCGGCGGTGCCCTGATTAACATTCGTGGCGAATTAATCGGTATTAATACCCTAATTGCAACCAATAGCATCGTTAGAGGAAATATCGGACTCGGTTTCTCTATTCCAAGTAATCTGGCACAACAGATCTTGCCACAACTTATAGAAAACGGTAAGGTGGAACGCGGTTGGCTCGGGATTAGTATGGAACCAGTGAATGCTGAGTTAGCGGAGAAACTGAACCTTGATACGCCACGAGGTGTGCTCGTTGAAGTTGTTGGTCCGAAAAGCCCCGCTCAAAAAGCAGGGATCCAGCCCGGAGATGTTATTGTTACTTTTGATGGACAGCCAGTCCAAGACTTGGATCATTTGCGGCATATTGTTGGAGCAACACAGGTAGGTAAATCTGTTGAAGTGACAGTCATCCGGAAGGGCGGTCAAGAAAAACAGTTGACTGTTAAATTGGGTAGACGCACAGAAGAATTGGTTGCCTCACTCTCACCGGATGATGAACTATCAATAGTAGAGGAAGAAGAAGAAAAGTTAGCGGGGCTTCAGGTCCAAGAGCTAACCCCTGAACTGGCTGAGCGTTACGGCTATTCTTCAGGCGAAAAAGGCGTTATTGTCACACAAGTAGAACGCGGCAGTAATGCCGAGAAAGAAGGCATCAAACCCGGATACCTCATCCAAGAATTGGAA
>JAJEET010000080.1 GCA_022820835.1 Candidatus Poribacteria bacterium | reverse complement strand
GATGTGGACACACGAGAAACTCCTCTTCTTTCCTCATCAGACGTGTCAGAAAAACTTAGACTTTCTCACGACGCATGGACAGACTTTCTCACGCATAGACGAAAGTAACACAAACACAGACCAGTAAAATATAAAAATGGGTGTAAGTGACGGGCAGGAATACTTTACTTAAACTTGCATATAGCGTATAATTTAATGTGAAAACGCGAACCAACATTAGTTATGAATGCACCTCGGTCTGGAGATTGAGGCAATTTTGATGATAGGAGGAATTAGGTTGCTGTCTCTGTCTTATGGTAACTGAAATCCAATATGATAGAATTTGAACAAGAAGAATTTGAAAACTTACGAGCACGGATAAAAGTCATCGGCGTCGGTGGAGCAGGTGGAAATGCCGTTAAACGTATGATTGACGCTGGGCTCGCCGGTATAGAATTTTATGCCGTTAATACTGATCAACAAGCACTATTGACATGTCTCGGTGCAACCCAAATCCAGATCGGATATAATACAACTGAAGGTTTGGGATCAGGAGCAAACCCAGAAATCGGCAGAAAAGCCGCTGAAGAGGATAGGGAACAACTTCAAGCGATCGTTGAAAACGCAAACATGGTCTTCATCACAGCAGGTATGGGCGGCGGAACCGGAACTGGTGCAGCCCCTCTCATCGCTTCACTTGCCTGCGAATCCGGAGCATTGACGATCGGGGTGGTAACGCGCCCATTTGACTTCGAAGGACAACGACGCGCAGCATCTGCCGAAGCCGGACTTCAGGAACTCCGTGAAGCCGCTGATTCTGTCATCGTTGTACCGAACCAACGACTCATCGATACAATGGACAGGAAACTCCCGATACGAGAGGCGTTCCGTATGGGAGACCAGATCCTACTGCACGGCGTCAAAAGTATCTCCGACATCGTCACAGAAGCTGGCGAAATTAACGTTGACTTCGCCGATGTTGAGTCCATCATGCGAAATGCAGGCAGCGCACTAATGGGAATGGGACACGCTACGGGTGATAACCGGGCACACATCGCCGCTGAACAAGCCATCAGCTCACCACTCCTCGAACAGACCAACATCGCAGGTGCCATCGGTATGATCGTTAACATTACAGCACCCCCCGATTTCATGATGTATGAACTTGACGAGGCGATGCAGGTTATTAAAGATACCGCACCGGAGGCACAAATTATCTTTGGTCTCGTTTACAAAGATGAATTGGAACTCGACGATGAAGTACTCGTAACCGTCATCGCAACCGGATTTGATACTGTTATTGATAACAGATATGCAATCGGTTCCAATAGTCCTCCACGGGTGAGTGGCGGCAGAACTTCGCGACAGGATGACCCCGATGTTTATCAAAGACAACCATCGGCACTATCCGAACAACGTATGGCAGGCGGCGGCAGATCCCGACCCGGAGGCGGGAGAGCACCCGCTCGAAGACCTACCGCACCGACACACGCACCCGAAACTCATCCTGAACCTGCTGAAGACGAAGAGCAAGAGACACAAACCAGAGGAAGGAGACCCTCCAGAGGACGAGAGCAAAACTCTCGAAGGCGAGACACAGATTGGGAAATTCCGGCTTTTCTGCGCGTCAACTCAAAAAACCGGAACGATAAATAGGCACCAACGCTATTTGCTTCCTATCATGTAAACTTGTTTTCATAATAACCTCTGAGATTTCTTGTTAGATATTTCAGTACTGAGTTGAAAACTCCTATGGTGTTTATAAAACACATAGGGGTCGGTTCGCTTTCACATTTTCATTTAAAGACGCGTTGACTAAGCGCGCCACGCTATTTTCTATCTCGTAGGGGCATACCTCAAGGCACACCTACACCTCGGTAAATTCCAAAACAATGCTTGATTTACGTCAACACTACCAACACCTGCGCAGCCAGGAACACGGCGCGCAGCATAATTTCAGAAAACCTAACAGGTTCGCACTTGTCTATCCGAGCACCTATGCCCTTGGAATGTCAAGCCTCGGCGTTCAGGTGATCCATTCTATCCTCAACAGTCGAGTCGATACGGGTTGTGAGCGCGTCTTTGTTCCCGAACCTAATTATATTCGGAAACTTGTCACTCAGCAAAAGCCGCTTTTCTCCTTTGAAACACAGACTGCACTTAACAAGTTCGATGTCATCGGGTTCTCAGTCTCCTTTGAATCCGACTATGTGAACATTCCACGTACATTGCAACTCGCGAATATACCACCACTTGCAGAAGAACGTACAGAATGGGACCCTCTCGTCATCGCAGGTGGCATCAATATCTCCTACAATCCAGAACCGATCGCTGATTTTGTTGATGTTTTCGTTGTTGGCGAAGCCGAACATACCATCCATCACCTCATGGACCACTTTAACGAGTGGAAACAGTCTCGCGCCGCAAAGCATGAATTACTCGAAACTTTGGCGACTGTTCCCGGACTTTACGTGCCGAGTTTTTACGACGCAACCTATCACGATGATGGCACGATTGATGCGGTTACACCGAAATCAGGTATATCTCCGAGTATTCGTGCTGCTGCAGTACCGAAACTCGACGATGTCGAAACCTGTACGCACATCCACACACCGAACACTGAATTTGCGAATGCACACCTCATCGAAATTGTGCGGGGTTGTGGTAGGCAATGCCGTTTTTGTGTCGCCGATTACGCACGCCGATGGCCCCGACAGCGTTCCGTAGAAAGTACGCTCACACTCGCTGAGCGCGCACGCGGGATTACCGACAGAATCGGACTCGTTGGTGCCTCTATTTCCGACCACCCACAAATTGATGAAATCGCATCAGGGCTCGTCGCACGCGGGTTCCGCATCTCTTGCGCTTCACTCCGTGCCGAAACCGTCCGCGCACCTTTACTCGATGCTCTCGCAGACAGTGAACAAGGCACTATTACGATCGCACCAGAGGTCGCCACTGAAGAACTTCAAAAGGTCGTCAATAAAGCAATCCCACGTGAACGACTCTATTACATTTTTGAAGAAGCCTTGAAGCGTGATATTCTCAACCTGCGACTCTATTTTCTCATCGGTGTGCCACACGAAACACCGGAGGATGTCCAAGCTATCGTTGATATGGCAAAGGAGATGCGCACAATCGTGCTACCACATGCGAAACGAACGGGGAGAATCGCACGTATCAGTTTCACGATTTCCCCGATGGTGCCAAAACCGCATACACCTTTCCAATGGGTCGCGATGGAACCTCCGAAGACCATCTCTCGGAAACTTGATTTCCTTAAACGCGAAATTAACCAACTTGGAAGCATAAAAGTCGGTTCCGCAAGTGCCAGACTTGCACACCAAGAAGCAGCTTTCGCACGCGGCGACCGACGGCTCGGAAAAGTTATCTTGGAACTCGCAAACGGCACATCATGGAATCAAGCCTTCCGTAAACACGGGTTAACCCCACACTTTTACGCAACGCGCCAACGTCCACTGAATGAAGTCAACCCCTGGGACCACCTTGACCTAAACGTTAAACCCCAATTCTTACAACTTGAGTTCAACAAACACGAAAAAGGGTTTATGACCAGTGAATGTGATACGACCGTCTGCAAGAAGTGTGGTGCCTGCTAAATAAACTTTTCTGCTTCGCACCAACTCGATATAATTGCAGGGTCGTCCAAATTTTATAGTAAATCGAAAAATAAATTTGTAGCATAGGCTGTGAGCCTGTGCATCTTTGTAGCATAAGAAACCGTGATGAAGGAGAAACACATTGTGCGCAAATTTGAACAATTTATAGCGGTGTTTGTCGCAATAGGCATGTTGTTCGCCCTTACAACCGCTCTGTACGCAGGACTCGATGACGAATCCCTCGTTTTGTATCTCTCTTTTGATGAAGGAAAAGGTGATGCTGCTGCTGACAGTTCCGTGCACGGTCACGACGGCGAACTTATCAAAAGTCCCACATGGGTAGATGGAAAGTTCGGCAAAGCGTTAGAATTCGACGGCAATAAGCAACAGCATGTCATGGTCCCTATCAACGATACGCTGCAGTTGAGAGAACAATTCTCGATGGCTTTCTGGGTCAAGCAAGGCGATACCCAAATCCGGGAGTGGAATTACATGGTGACCGCTGGTGAACTGAAGTGGGCATCAATCCTCAAAAATGGCGACAAAAAAACCTACATCTTCACGACATCGGGAGGGGCTTGGACACAAAAAGCCGTTAGCGATGGAGCCCAACCCGAAGATTGGGTGCACCTCACGGTGACCCACGACACAGATTCCGAAATTGTTATCTACAACGACGGAAAAAAAGTCGGCGGCGGTGCCAAACCTCCACCGGTCGATGAAATTAACGGTTCCGTTATGGTCGGCGCACGCCACCCCGGCGAGGAATTTTTCACCGGTATCATTGACGAGGTATTTCTCTTCAACAGAATCATCAATGAAAAAGAAGTTAATGAAATTATGACGGGTGATTTCCTACCAGTGGAACCCGCAGAGAAACTCGCAACAACATGGAGCAGTATTAAAGCGGACCGAGACTGACCCTTTAGCCAGACTGTTCTTCGTAGGGACGAGGTTGCCTCGTCCCGAAAAACCTATCAATTTGAACCGGACAAAACACCAACACATCATATCGCATATATCCTGTTATAAGGAAGCCAAAAATGGACTTCAGTTGGTTTGGAATCACCGTTATTGATATAGGCATCGTAAGCATCGGAATCATCGGATTCGCTTGGCTCTTCCGAAGAATCGCTATCCTTGGGCGAGAAAATGGAAGACTACAAGCGGAAAATGGAAGACTGCAAGCGGAAGTGGATACACTCACAAAAAAAGTGGATACACTCACAAAAGAGAATCAAGATCTTCGACAAGAACTCAATATTTTAGCAGCACGATACACCGAAATCAAAGAGATGCTTACGCTGCTTCTCAAGCGCGAAAATTTTATCCAATAAACCGGCACTGTTACAGACGGCATCTATCGCGGCTTAAAATTGAAACGCGCGCTGACGCTAATGCAACACACTATAGGGCAGTGCAAACGCTGTCCTTACATTGGAGGGAAGCGTATGCGAAAATATTTCGCCCTACTTATTATTCTCTTCGGTGCTTTTGGAAACACAACTTTATCCGACGTTTCAACCGCTGAAAAGCACTATCAGCGTGCCACCACCTACCATGATCTCGGAGAATTCGAGCAGGCTATCGTCGAGTACAAGAAAGCTGTCGCACTTGACGCAAATTCCCCAATCCTCTACAACAAACTCGGCGTTGCGTATTCCGAATTAAAGCAATACGATGCCGCACTTGACGCTTATCGGAAAGCACTCGCGTTGTCGCCTATGGCAGCTGAACCTCATTATAACATTGGATTGGTTCATCTCAAGAAGGGGGATTTCCCTCGCGCCGCCGAGGCGTTTAAACACGCTATCACCATAAACCCTGAATGGAGTGATCCATACACCGGACTCGGTGAAGTCCATTTGAAACAGGGCAATTTTGAAAGCGCGGCACGCACCTACAAAGAAGCCATACGCCTTAATCCGAAAGATGCCACTCCGGTTTTAGGATTAGGTAAAGCCTACACAAAGCAAGGACACTTAGATACGGCTATCACCACTCTTAAGAAAGCAATCGAAATCCAGGTGGACAATACGGAGGCACACTATCAACTTGCTCAGATTTACATCAAACGCGGCGAAAAAGAGAAGGCAGCATCCGCGATGGCGTTTTTTAAATCCCTCAGTCAGACAGACCCGCTCCTTGAGAAAGCCGAAATGTGGATCAAAAAGCATCCCAACGACGCAAGAGGCTATAACAACCTTGGCATCGTTTACCTCGCTCGGCGCCGTTTCGCGGATGCCGTTGCAAACTATAAACACGCCATCTCTCTCGCACCTGACTTAGCGACTGCACACTACAACTTAGGACATGCATACCACAAGCAAGGGAAAATTGTACCCGCTATTGCAGCGTATCAGCAGGCACTCAATGCGGATTCAGCCCTCGCAATCGCACATAATAATATCGCAGTCGGCTATGCCGAATTGAAAACGAATTTGGACAAGGCTCTCTTCCACGCACGCACGGCTGTCCGTCTGGCACCTACAGACGCGAATTATTGGGATACACTCTCCGAAATCTGTGATGCACTCGGATTACAAGATGAGGCACAGCACGCACGCGAAAAACAGAAAGCCTACGCCGACAAATGATAAAATGCTTCTGTTGTATCCTCCTTTCTTTCGTTCTGATGACTTCTGCACCTGCCGAAGTCAAATTCGTTGACGCAACAGCCGCCGCAGGTATCACGTTCCAACACGTTGATGGCAGAACTGGCGAAAAATTCCTCATCGAAACCCTCGGATCCGGGGCACTCTTTTTTGATTTTGATGCCGATACGCATCTCGACCTCTATGTCGTGAATGCTACGTCCATCCCACCACCAGTTGCTGAAGAGATATCGCAAACGCAGCTCCCACGAAACACACTCTATCGGAACAACGGGGACGGCACTTTTACCGACGTTACAGACAAAGCAGGCGTCGGCGATACCGGCTACGGTGTCGGATGCGCCGCCGCAGATATTAACAACGACGGCTACCCTGAGATATACGTGACCAACTACGGACGCAACACCCTCTACCACAACAACGGGAACGGCACCTTTACAGATATCACACAACAAGCAGGTGTCGGAGATGAACGCTGGGGAACCAGTTGCGCTTTTCTCGATTACGATGTAGATGACGATGTTGACCTATACGTCGTCAATTATATGAAATTCTCTATTGACGAGAACCAGTGGTGGGAGACTCGTGGTATCAGAACCTATTGCAGCCCTACGGATCAGATTGCTGGCAGCCACTTTGTGGGAGAACCCGATATCCTCTATCGCAATAACGGGGACGGCACTTTCACGGATGTCACCGAAACCTCTGGAATCTCACACCGCGCGCTCGGTCTCGCTGTCGCAGTCGGCGATTATGACAACGACGGTTACCCAGATATCCATATTGCGAACGATATGGAGGCAGACCTTCTTTACCATAACAACGGAGATGGTACCTTTACTGAGACGGCTGATCTAACCGGTACAGGCTACGACGGAAACGGGTTTCCGGGGAGCGGTATGGGGAGCGCGTTCGGTGATTATGATAACGATGGCTATCTCGATCTCGTTGTCAGCAACGCTTCTTCGCTGCCGGTAATCCTCTATCAAAACGAAAATTCCACCTTTTTCACAGATGTCTCATTTACATCAGGGATTGGCGCAGTGACACTCCCCTATTTTAAGTGGGCAGTCGAATTCCTTGATTATGATAACAATGGACTTCTTGACCTCTTTGTTGCCAATGGACATCTTCAAGAAAATATCGAACTGTTCTCAGATAGCACGTATCCGCAAGCCGATCTACTATTTCATAACACACGCCGCGAAGATAGCACCTATCACTTTACGGACGCGTCTGCCGAAGTCGGATTGACGCAGCTCCCTAAAATGGTTAGCCGCGGCGCAGCGTTCGGCGATTATGACAACGACGGTGATATTGATATTTTCCTCAACAACTCCAACCAACCGGTAACGCTCCTCCGCAACGACGGCGGCAATCGCAACCATTGGCTAACAATCCAACCGATCGGTACACAGAGCAACGTATCCGGTATCGGGACAAAGATAATTGTAAAGGCGGAGGATCTATTTCTTTTCAAAGAGGTACGCAGCGGTGCAAGTTACCTGTCGCAAAGCGATTTACGCGTTCACTTCGGACTTGGAAAGCATTCAGAGGTTGATGCGCTTGAAATCCACTGGCAAAGCGGACACATAGAACGGTTTTCTAATGTAAAATCAAATCAGATTCTTCGTGTTAAAGAAGGACATGGGGTTATAGACGGTCAAGGAATAAGATAACAACGAACCCTTGTTTTCCTTGAAATTGATTGCAGGTGTGCATATAATTGATTTGAAGCCCTCACTAATAGGAGAAAAAACCATGGATGCCTACATTACCGCAAAAAACTTCGGTCCGATAGAAAAGGCGGAGATAGACCTGCGTCCGCTGACTGTATTTGTCGGCGAAAGTAACACCGGTAAGACGTATCTCGCCGCGCTCATTTATGCATTACACCAACATTTTGGAGGCATCTCACAATTTCCTTGGGGAAGTTATGCTGGTTCTTATCTCGGTTTCCTCGACCGTTCGCGAGACCGTTATTCACAAAGTCAGTTGGAAGCATTAGAACAAGAGTTATTTGAGGTAGTTGAAAAGTTAAACATGCCTAAGCCTCTGTTCAAATTTTCCGATTTACCTCAGCAGGTGTCCACTGGGATAGAGTCCAGACTCAGAGATCATGAGGACTTTCCAAACGAGCTCAAACGGTGTTTCGACCTTGAGTCTGTTTCCAAGTTAATTCGATTTACTGGAAGCCAAGGCAACGAAATGACAGTTTCGCTATCGGTTCACGAGGGAAATCAAATGTGTTGGAATTTTGGGGCGCGAGCTGCTGAATCTGCCGATTCCACTATAACCGGGCACATCAATCCAGACCTGATACTCTTCGACACAAAGCGTGAGACTGAGGTCCATGAAATATCCGATGTTGACCGTCTATTTCAGGCTTCAAGTTCTAATCGGTGGCGAACTGGGAATTCATACTACTTGCCTGCTGCTCGGAGCGGCATCATGCAAAGCCACGGTGTGATCGCAACTGCCCTCATCAAGCGGGCGACGCGTATCGGTTTAGATCGCCTTGAAGTATCTACATTTTCGGGAATGATAGCGGATTTTCTGGAGCAGATCATCAACTATAAGGAAAGCACCACATCGTCAAGCAGTGTACGTGGCATCGCTGAACAATTGGAAGCGGAACTGCTGGAGGGCAGAATAGAGGTTAAACGCGCCACGCCAGAAGCGTATCCTGAATTTCTGTACCGTCCGGAGCAGTCGGGAGAGACACTGCGGATGAGCCACTCCTCGGCGATGGTATCCGAACTCGCACCTTTAGTCTACCTTCTGCAAGGTATCATCGGACCAGGGGACTTGCTCATTATTGAAGAACCTGAATCTCACCTACATCCCGGGGCACAAACCAAAATCGCCCAAACCCTCGCGCGTTTGGTCCGAGTCGGTGTTCGCGTCCTGATTACAACACATAGCAACTATCTCCTCCAACAAATTGGGAACTTAATCCGTGAAGGTGAATTGCAGAAACTTGGAGAATCCACAAATGAATCAGCAGACTACCTAAAAAAAGAAGAGGTCGGCACGTGGTGGTTTCATAAAAACAAGCCGGTCACAGAACTCCCGTTTGACCTTATCGAAGGTATAGAACCGGAAGATCATTTGGATATAGCGGAGGATCTCTATAACCGTTCAGCAGGACTCCAAAATAGAATCGCCTGATGTCTGTGGAGATCCATTGGGGTTGTTTACGGAATTATCTTGACTTTTCTACTCTATGAGGGGAGCAAATCCTACAAGGGTCATAATCCTTTTCGGCTTCATCCAAATAAATCGCAAACTTCCCATCAGCGTATTGCTTCAAAAAATTGCAATTGTAGGTATGGTATTTCCTGCCTGTCTCCGTGATATAAACAATTGGCTCTGGCGGATCGGGCCACAGCAACAAAAGCGATGAGATACTCACAATAAACAGAACGCCTAAAAACAGTGCAACCCGTTTCCACCAATGTGAAATTCCATGCTTTGCCTGTCCCTCTATATCTAAAGCCGCTGCCAATACAGGTTCCCAGTTCTCAATGCCCCGTTCAAAATCTTCCCGATTAATCTCAGCAAACCAATTGTTATATCTATTCTCGCAGAACTCCCAATTCCCGGGATCCGTGCCAACGGCGAGAACACCGTATCGTGTGTTAGTCGCACTCATATAACTTTTCAACTGTGCTCTCGCTTGTGCGCGTAGGATAGGGAGAGGTAATCTCTTGCACTCCGCAATCGCGACAAAATATCCTTTTTCATCTTGAATGGGCTGATGCAGAACAACATCCGCGATGCCGTGTCGCGTGCCAAACCGGACTCCGCACTGCTGCGATACCGAAAACTGCGGGAATTGATCAGTGAAATAGTTTTTGACTGCTCGTTCAACTATGGCTTCTTTCATTGTCCTTACTTAACCTGCAAAGCAAGTCTCCTTTTTTCGTGTTTGAACCGTGCCGCCTGCCTGAGATGATAGTAGCGTGGGCAGTGCATGACATTCGGGCGTAGAATTGGATAAAGCACGCGTTGGGTTTTCTTCTGAGGGTTTCCGAACCGCGGACAACGGGTATAGTCGTGAAGTTGAAATAGACAGGCAACGGCGTTCGGTGCAATGAATACGCCGAGTCCCGGCACTACCATTTGATGTTTCGGTCTGATGATGTCTCTATCAGATTCACTTCCAATTGGCATCTACATTCCCTCCCTTACGCGTCAAATAAAATCTTCTGCTGCATGTGCTTCCCTGTCCACGGATTTGCCAGCGAGGGAAGTGTCAATATCCGATCCCATCGCTCATTGTTTTGGTAGTATTCCTCAATAGAGAAACACTGTATAGGGGCATAGGTGGTTTCGCCCATCCGGATAGGATCTAAGGTATGTTTCCAATTGCGTTGTGCGGTCTGCGCATCAAGAGTGATTAGAATGCCCATCGCGGCGTTCTCGTTTCGGATATTCGCGTGAAGCCTATCAAACTTCGCCTTCTGTGAACCGGAAGCCCCTGTGACCTGAACGATAATCGCTTTGCGATCCATGTTATCTGGCGTGTTAAGGAACATTCCAAACCCGTCAATACCGTCATCGCCAACTTTCTGTGGATTGGATGCCAAGCCATCTATGAGTGAGATCGCCCAGTCCTGAAATTTGAAGGAAGCGGTTTTGGCAAGTTGATGGGCAGTGTCCATATCAACAGGCACCCCTTCGATCGGAAGTGGCGTTATACCGTTAGGGGAAAGGCGGTAGCGGTTTATCAATCGGAGTGCGAAGGGTAGGATGTCTATACCGATAACATTCCGTCCGTTTTTCGCAGCGGCCTCTATCGTAGTGCCACAGCCCGCGAACGGGTCAAGCACAAGATCACCGGGGTTGCTACTCGCTTTGATGATGCGTTCATAGAGGGCGAGTGGTTTTTGGGTAGGGTACCCGAGGCGTTCGTTGGATGTTCTTCCTACCATATCTATCTCCCAAACATCACGCATGGATGCCATTGTATACCAGCGTCCTTCTTTATCTTGAAACTCTTCGACACCTTCAAAACGATATGGCTTGAAGTCCCTGTTATATGAACGTTCCTTTTGGATATTAAAGGTATGTACATTCCGAGATGTTTTGGTACAAAAAAGGAGTATGTCGTGTTTTCTAGCAAACCAATTTTTACTCACACCACCAGAACGATATGACCAAACAATTTCATTCCGAAAGTTCTTTTCTCCAAAAATAGCATCCATCAAGAGTTTGAGGTAGTGGCTGGCGTAGGGGTCACAGTGTAAGTAGATGCTTCCCGTATCCTTGAGTGTCCGGTGCATCATAAAGAGGCGTTCTGCCATATAAGAAGTGTAGGACAACATCTTGCTTTGCGGAATGAAGCCTTCAAATCCAGCAATCACCTTAGATGCGGGGTTGGCGACAGCGTTCTTGACGCGTTCAACGCGTTCGGCGGACGTATCGTCCCAGAGCCAGACATCATCAAACGCTTTGATCTGTGGATCAATACGGAGTCCGGAATTCTTGAAAACCTTGTTGTATTTCTCGTTGGAGTTGAACGGCGGATCGAGGCAGATCAGGTCGATACAGTTGTCGGGAAAGCCCGACATAATATCAAGGCAATCGCCGTAATAGAGCGTATTGGGTGCAAATGGAGTATTCATAGTCCTCTCGCAGACTGCAGCATGAGAGTAAAGGAATATCCTTTTCTCTGGGTCAAAAAAAATGACAGGACTATAGGGGTGGGTGCGCTGATGCGCGCATCGCGAGGGTATAGAAAGGTGTTCGGCAACCTTCCCTATAGGGTGCTGGTTTCCATTAATCTCACACACAAAACGTCCATTGTGATACAATAGAAACCAGCGCTGTCATACCTGTGCTATGGCAGTGCTAAGCGTCGCGGGTATTGGTAGTACCTGCGGCGCACCTAAGAAATTAGGGAGCTGCCCTGACGTGAACAACACTTTATTAGTAAAAGTGCTTTCAAAGCCTTAAGTTCACGTCAAATATATTATAGCAAAAAAGAAAATTTTTGTCACAATTTTTTTTGATTCCAGAGCACTCAGTATTCAGAAAAACGTCCTGATTGAGAGGACAACTGCCAAAAAAAATTGGTAATATTACAAGACAGATGTGGAATTTCTTTCATCCTTCAGCTCGGGCGATAAAAATGGACATAAATTGCTTATATATGTTATAATTTCTTTTAGAAAAAATGTGCTGAACCAACGGAAGGATTTAAGTGGCAAATTTTGATACAGCCTCTAAGAAAACCGCTGAAATATCTCCTAAAGATTTCGTCGACCTTTGCTTCGGTTTTGAGACAATTGACGTTACAGATATCGAACTCATCCAACCAGAACAACCCACGGTCGATATGCGCCAGGCGGATGTCGTCATTAAGGTGGAAATTAATGGAAAACTGGTAATCGTACACTTTGAATTTCAAACTACCGACAGTTCCGAAACCGATATGCCACTCCGTATGGCAGGCTATATTGTTCGTCTTATTGAAACTTATGGATTAGAGGTTTATTCCAATGTCATCTATCTTCGTCCGGATGCAGGCCGCGGGGACCCCGGACAATTTGTACACGATATAGCCGAACATGAGGTTTTGGTTCGATACAAAGTTTTCCGTCTGATTGAAATAGACGGACAAAGCATCTTAGAAGCAAAGCCTATGGGGCTTCTGCCCTTTACACCCTTGATGAAACGTCCTAAGGAGGTAAGTGCAGAGGCATGGTTGCGGCGTTGCGTACAGACGGCAGATAGCGTGAATGTTGAGAACAAAACTGCTTATCTTGGGACGTTAGCCGTTTTAGGCAGCTTAGTCTATGAACCAGAAACGATTTTGAATATTATCTCGGAGGAAACTATGGAACGCCCTTCTATTTCCGAACACTTCGCTGCAGAAGCACTACAGCAAGGTATTGAACAAGGTATTGAACAAGGTGCCAGAGAACGTGCCTTGAAAGACATCCTTGAGGTGCTTACACTCCGATTAAAGCCGTATGCAGCGACTGTCTTCAAACCTACACTTGAGACAATTGACGACTTAGATCGGCTTGCACAATTGCATCGCGCTGCGATCCTTGCTGATACGCTCGACGACTTCGCGCAGGTTTTAACAGCAAATAGCGATTGATGTATCTATGAACATCCAATGCACCTTGAGAATTTGACCGAAATATGAGACGAATTGTCCAAACTATAGTATGTTATAGCAAAAAAAAATTTGTCACGATTTTTTTTGATTTCAGAGCACTCGGCATTCAGAAAACTGCCTGATTGACGGAACATAGGCAGGCATAAGTATTGATTGACGAGAAAAAAAGATTTGACTTTTAGTCGAAAATATGGTAGCATATCCTTTTAGTGTAAGCTTGCGAGTTAGGCTGCTGTTCGCTATCCGGTGTGCAACTCGTGTAAAACGACAGCACTATAAGAAAAAGAAACAGATAGCTGCTGACGGAACACCTGAGCGTAATGAACACTACAGGTAAAAGCGTAGGTTCACTAAAAACGCACTCTCAAAACGAGATAGTTGTCCTTTAGACAAGTGGGTTGCTTAGGTCTCACTGTGGAGCAGACATCCGACATTTCCTCGGAAATGCGAACTGCTATAAAGCACAGGTTTCTCCAACCTTTAGGTTGCGGGGACTTTGACTCAAACTCACGTACTTAACGCGAAACTCACGTAAAAGTGAGATTCATTTCTTTAGGAGATTAAATGGCATGAAAATTATATCGGTATTAGCAGGATTTGTGTTGATGATAGCCTTTTGTGTTATCAGCACAAGCGAAATAGCACAGGCGGAGGAAGTCTTAGGAACAGGAACGGACTCACTCTTAGGCGGAGACCTCACCGACCCAGAAGACGATGGTGAACCTGAAGCAGATGAAGGGTACAACGCCACTTTCACATCTAACGAGGAACCCGGATTCGCGGGCGGCGAATTTTCGTTTAACGTCTTCGATAACCGCCTTGGACCCAGCAATGACAAATGGTGCTGCGGAAAGGGAGGCGGCATCCCAGAAGAAGGGCTATGGGTAATGGCCGAGTTTGATGAGCCGTACGCATTGACACACTTCACCGTATCTTCAGCGAACGATGTTCCTGGAAGGGACCCTACAGTGTGGGAAGTTCAAGGCTCAAACGACGGCGAGGAGTTTGATACCATCTTTGCCCACGACGGGGATAGCTTTTGGGATCAGCGACTGCAAGTCGTCCTTTTTGAGGCAGGCGAAGATTACGACAAGCAAAAAATCGGGTATCAGTTTTTCCGGCATGTCACTTTTGACACCGCAACGAACCCGGCTGGGGCGTACTTCCAAATTGGCGAAATTGAGTTCTTCGGCGATGACAGTTATCCCGTAGAACCTAAATCCAAGCTCGCAACCACATGGGGACGCATCAAAAACGCCCGCTAAACGCAAATACCAGACATTTTCTAAATCGGAAACCCAAATCGAGTCATAACTTGGTTTGGGTTTCCGTTTTTCATATCCGCTAACGTCCTTATGTCTCGCCGTCGGGGATCTCTGGCCAGTTGTGTTCCGGTGAATACCCTAAATCATCTGCTGCCTGTTGCCACGAGAAACGGGAATCCGCCCGTCCAGCGACAGCGTTGTACGCGCCATACTTCACTGCCTCTGTCTCAATCGCACGGGCAACACACTGTGCAACATCCCTCGGATCGACATAAACGAACCACGGACCCGTTACGGTCTCTGGAGCCGTCGGACCCGGATTGTGTCCATCACCAGCGATGACACCCGGTCGGACATGAATCACCTCCAACCCGCGTGCCTGATGATACGCCGCACCGATCTGTTCACCGAGATACTTCGCCAGCGAATAGTAGATATCCCCCGGACCGAACTGAAAATCGTCGCCTACCTCGTACGGCAGTTTAGCACTCGGAGCAGGCGGGCACGCCGAGATACTCGAAATATTCACCAATCTCCGAACACCTCGCTGGACACAGGCTTCTGCCACATTCCACGTGCCTTTCACCATCACATCCGCAAATAATGAGGCGGGTTTATCGAACCGTTCCCGTACCAGCGCGACGAGATGCACAACAGCATCCTGATCCGCACACGCTGCCTCGATTTCAGAAGCATTTGTCACATCCGCCTTGATAAAAGTCGTGCTCTCAGGTATACGCTCTGGTTCAACGATGTCGGTGAGCGTCAACCGGTACGTGCCGTGCAGCCGATCAATGATAAATCGCGCTAAATACCCGCTCGCGCCGGTAATTAAGACTTTTTCAATGGTTGCCATCGGTTTTCGTCCTCGTAGGATTTAGACGAACGGAGGGTTCTCATAAAGTGCCACGTTGTAGCCGACAAAAAAGACATCCCCACTCTGAAGTGTCGGTGCGCGTAGGCTACCACTACGACCGAGGACCGCTTTCAAAATCGGCTCCTCTGCCTCTTCAGACGGCACGAAAGTTTCAACGCGCTTCCCTTTCGCGACAACGATCTGCTTCGCATCGCCCATTAAAGCCCATACCGCTTCGGCCTCCATCCGCTCTTTGCGAGCGTCTGTACGGTTTTCTGCTTGTAAATTATGTGTGTCAAGAAACTCTTGCACTTTTTTACATGAGTTTCAGCTGTTCCGAAAATAGATCCAATCTATCATTTTTTTATTTTCCTTGCGGTTCGGTGAAACGGATTAGAGGCTTCAAGTGCTTTTCCGTATATCCGCTTTCCACTCCGTTCCAAGCTTCGCGCTTTCCTAATCCAATTCTTCCACGTTAATAAATCTACCGGTGCCGCGGCTTTGGACCGCGGCATCAATCAGTGCAAGCGTCTGAACTGCGTCAGCGAAAGGCGATCGAATGAGTGACCTATCACCTGTTTCAATAGCCTGCAGCCATGCCCCAGTTTTATCTAACCCTAAACTGTTCTCGCCAACGACCGGTTCGTTGACGATTTCGCCATTAAGGTAGCCGTGAATAGTATTGTCTGTCATATTTGCGTGTAGCCGTAGATGGGGTCCGAGTACTTCAACTTCAAAACAGAATTTTTCTGTCCCACAATGGTTCGTATGCGTCCCGAAAACCCCGTTATCCAATTGATACGTCATCTGGATAGCGTTTTCCGCATCGAATTCCGTCCGTTCCAACGCCATGTTTTTAATCGCCAGCGCATGTGCCTGCACCGGTTTCGGGTTTCCCATAACGTACCGCGCGCAATCCAATACATGCACCGCCTGTTCCGGTAAGGGCCCCCCACTTATCTCAGACTTCAGAAACCATAACGGCATCCTGAATGTCAGGTAGTAATCAATTGTACATACCGTTCGAACAAGATGTATCGTCTCTGTAGCGATTAACGTTTTCAATCGTTCATAGAGCGGGTGGTAACGGAGTTGGAACCCGACAGCGGCGATAACACCCGCCTCCTCAATACAAGCAAGGCATCTTCTGCCTTCAGCCATATTGAGAGCAGGCGGCTTTTCGATCAGCATCGGAATACCGCGGGCGCATGCCATCTGAATCGGTTCAAAACGGATAGGGGGTGGTGTCGTAATCACCACACCGCCCATCTCTACATCAAAAAACGCCTCTAAGTCAGTAGTGGCGAGTACTGTGTCGGCATCCGTTGCCAGCTCACGGGCCGCGTCAAGACGGACATCATGTACTGCAACAACGCGCCCACCATAGTCGGTTACCGCTTTGTAGTGATGCCCCCCCATACGACCCGCACCGATAATGCCTATCGCTAACGATTTTTCAGAGTTCATTGTGTTTTGAGGTTTCCCCACGTTACCGTGAGTTTGTCTTTCGGTTCAACAGCCATCGGATCCCTGCCACCGTAAATCTCGAGTTCGTCAATCCGCGCGCCACCATTCGATCGGATATGGATCCGAAGCCACCGAGCCTCTACATCATCAAAAGTGAATTCAGTTGTCTCGCTGACGGGATCCCCTTTATGTGTGTAGACTTTCTCCCATGCATCCGCTTCGGAATCTGGATCAGCCTTCGTTGTTGCGACAAGGATATCAAAATCCACTGCCATTCTGTCAACGAAGCCTTGCGAATGATCGCTCCCGAAAATAATGCGGTTCACATTGGCGACATCGCCGATATCAACTTGCGCCCAACCGGGTACCGTCCCGATAATCCAACTTCGGCAGTTGTTGTAGAAGCCATCGTTAAGATATTCGGCACAGTGCCGTTGCGGACACCAACCTACTATCGTAGAAGATACCTCTGTTTTCGCATCCTTCAAAAGTGCTAAATTGGGTTCATTGTCCCGAACTGTTGGCACGAATTCGGGTCCCGGTTTACCACCAGCCTCACAGGCATCCGTTGCAGCTTTGATGTCTTGCGCCTTGAATTCATAGCGTCCAAACTTCTCAGGTCCCTGATCTTCATCATGAATTGCGAAGATAGCAGGCGTACCAATTAACATCACTATCATCGCAAGCCACCCATAATTTGCCCATCTCATCGCGCTTTCCTCCGTTTTCGAGGTTGTATTTGGTATCAATATTAGCATAAGTGGAAAATTATTGCAAAAGATGGTGCGTTGGCTTCTTGTAAAAAGTATTTCCCAATCCGTGATTCAGACAACAATTGACAAAATATTTACACACGACTCACAAAAAAACTTGACACTCGCGTGAAAAAACTGTATAATTATACTATACTAAAAATAAGGTTGCCTTTTGTCTTTATCAGTGCTTATGTCTCCTTACATCTGCACGTCACTGTGAGGTTCTAAACGTCACAATTCTCCATCTGTTTATAGCAAAATTCGGCTCCGAACTACATCGAAATAGGAGAACCCTATGCGCCCCCAAGACGCTATTGAACAGCAGTACCACGAAGCCGTGGACGCACTCGTTGAGAAAATTGAGAAGGACCCCTATATCCTCGCAGCAATTGTCGCTGGCAGTTTCTCTTACGCACAAGTATGGGAAAAATCGGACCTCGATGTCGAAATCATCGGTCGAGACGCAATCCGTCCGACACAATCTTTCTTCTCACTCGTCGAAAACGGCGTAAACATCCACGCCAATATAACACCACGCAACGCTTTTAAACAGTCGATAGAACGTGCACAGCAGGGGTCTTTTATGCACTCCTATTTCTCACACAGCACACTCCTCTTTTCACGGGATGCCTCTATCCAAGAGTGGTACGACAAAAACGCGAATCGCAACAACATCGGTGAACGCGACAAACAGTTCCAACTCCTCAACGTTATCGCTGATACTTTGCCGAACCTCATCTATGCTGAAAAACAGTTTTATGTCAATAAAGATGACCTCACCTGTTTTCTATCGCTACTACACGTCGTACAAGGATTAGCACGCATAGAAGTGCTACTGAATAATGAAATCCCAGCACGCGAAGTCATCCAACCCGCACTCCGTTATAATCCTGATTTCTTTGATACTGTATATACAGATTTCATCAACTGCAAAAAGAACGAGGCTGTCCTTCAGGATACACTCGATGCGATTAACGGCTACCTCGATGCACACGTATCTATTTTCCAACCCGTTCTCGACTATCTTGCCGAGCAGAAAGTGCCGCGGACGCTCACCGAATTGAACGCCGACTTAGGACGCGGATTAAACAATAGTGAAGATTTCTCAGATTTCGATGAATCGCTTGATTTGGTCTGCCAGTGGTTGGCATGGAAAGGGATCATAAAGCAGGTCGCAAGGCCAATGAAACCCACTGCAAAAAGTCAGATTGCTGTCGAAGAACCCGCCTACTATTATGACGGAACGGACACCAAACATGATCAAGTGCGTCTGAAAGGCGATATCCACGCGCAGATCCAAAACGCAGTCGAAAGTATAACAGACACCCTCGAACAGGATCGGTACATCCTCGCAGCGATCCTCACCAGCAACCTCGCTGAAGACAACGTCTGGGAAAAAACGACTGTTCAGATAACCCTAATTCTCCGAGACGGCACAAAATTCAAGCAGCGGCAGTTTCAATTAATCGAAGATGGTATCCCGATCCGGGTCCAACTCTACACCCGCAGCGATTACAGGAAGCTTCTCGATAGGACACTACAGGGTAGCACACTCCATTCGATCCTCGCCGAAAGCAGCGTCCTCTTTTCCAAAGACAGCCTCTTCTCTGTAGATGGAGACGCGAACTTCAGTGTCGGGGATCCGTCCTGTTTGCAAGTCGCAGAACGCGATATGTACTCCCAACTTCTTAACGCCGCCGCCATGGCAACCGCAATAATCGCAAAAGCCGAAAAGTGGTTCCACCTCAAACAGGATATCAATTACACCTTTCTCTACCTAACATACCTTGTCAGAGAACTGGCGCGCATTGAGACCCTCATGCACGGTGAAACACCGAGGCGGAAGGTTATCTATCAAGCACTCGAACACAACCCCTCTTTTTTCACTGCCATTTTCACAGACCTAATAGACAAACCGAAAAACGAAGCGATGCTTCGCGACGCACTTGAGCAGGTAGACATGTATCTCGAAGACAATCTACGAACATTGTTCAAGCCGCTCCTCGATTTTTTGGAAGAATCAGGCGACGAACGCACGATAACCGACATCTATATGCACTTCGGCAAACGCGAACTCGCCCTGGAATTGGCGTGCGAATGGCTCGCGCAAAAAGAGGTCATTGAGCAGTTCTCCGCACCGGTCCGCTTAACAAAGGACAGCCAAACCTCCGTAGAGGAACCGGCATACTATTTCGATGCAAATAACCCGTTTCTATAAAAATGAGTTTCCAGATTCTTTTTAAAAGGAGTATGAATCCATGACTGAGATAGGTGTTCACAAAGCAAAGACGCATTTGTCCAGACTTCTCAAGCATGTTGAAAATGGGGAAAGTTTTTCAATAACTAACAGAGGAAGAGTGGTAGCGGTGATGGTTCCACCCCATGATATTTCGCAAGTCAAGACTAATGATGCTTATGATGAGAAGAAATTAAAATTATTCACGGCTGATTATTTCGTTCCGATTTTGCTTTTAATTGCGTTAGATTAATGGATATCCACGCGGCTACACAAAAAATTAAAATAGCCATTTTACCCCACTAAAACCTTGAAATCCATCACAGGAGGCATGCATGAGACAGACTGTCGCCGTCAAAGGCGCACGTGAAAACAACCTAAAAGACATTGAACTTGAAATCCCGCGAGACCAACTCGTCGTCGTTACCGGTATCAGCGGCTCCGGCAAATCTTCATTAGCGTTTGATACTGTCTATGCCGAAGGACAGCGCAGATTCTTGGAATCGATGTCCACCTACGCCAAACGCTTCATCACACAACTCAAAAAACCGGATGTCGATTTCATTGACGGGTTATCCCCCGTTGTCTCTATCGAACAGAAAACAATCACGATGAACCCGCGCTCCACCGTCGGGACCATGACCGATCTACAGGACTACCTTCGGATGCTATTCTCAACCATCGGCGTCGCGCACTGTCCTTACTGCGGTGTTGAAATTCCTATCCGATCACACCATCAGATACTCGAACGGATGCTCTCGTTACCAGAAGATACAGAAGTCGAGATTCACGCACCCGTCTTCAAAATCTACGGCGAAGATTATGACTACCTCTTTGACGACATCCGTACAAAAGGGTGCCGACACGTCAGAATCGACGGCATTGAACACGACATCAGCGAAGAAATCGAACTCGACCCAGAACAAGAATACGATCTCCAAGTCATCGTTGACAAATTTTACGTCAAAAAGGATATTGATAAACAGGTCCTCGCCTCCCTTGAACACGCCATGCTCGTCGGTGAAGGCTTCATGCGTTTCGATGTCGAGTTCCCCGAAGATGCTGAGCCGGACGCAATAGAGCACCTGGAAGGTTTCGGATGCCCCAAACACGGCGTTATCATGGCTGAACTCGGACCGCATCACTTCACTTTCAACGAACCGAGCGGCGCATGCGTAACCTGTTCAGGACTCGGCACCTATTTACAGGTACATCCAAACCTACTTGTCCCGGATAAGACCCGAAGTATCGCTGGTGGCGCGTTCGTACATCAAGCCTTCAACTACGATCCTGATAGATGGGACGGCAGGACAATGTACAGCCTCGCCAAACACTACGGATTTGACTTGGACACACCTTTCGCTGATTTACCAGAACACATTATTGACATCCTCTATCACGGCACGCACGGCGAAGAATTCCCGATATGCCAACCTGAAGATGCGCGTCCCGTTGAAAAACGCCACCTCGGTAGAAAAATTCGGTTCGACGGTATTGTCACCCGCATCGATAGACACTATCGCCACTACCGAAAACGCGGAGAAGCGCACTCCGGCATGGAAGAATATCTCCGAAAAGTGATGGTAGAACGCACCTGTCCTGACTGCAACGGCGCGAAACTTAAACGGCAACGACTCCTTGTTACCATCGACGGTCAGACCATCCACGAAGTCGGCGAACTACATTTCGAGGAGCTAAGAGACTTCTTGTTAGCCATCACAAATATCCCCGAAAAACAGCGAGAGGCAGGCAAGCGTATCATCAACGAATTGGTAACCCGGATTAGCCTCCTTCTCGGTATCGGACTCGATTATCTCAACCTCAACCGTCGTTCCGCAACGCTCTCGGGCGGCGAATCGCAACGGATCCGACTCTCTACACAGATCGGCTCCGGACTGATGGGGATGCTCTATGTCCTCGACGAACCGAGTATCGGTCTGCACCCGAAAGACAACGCGAAGATGATAGAAACCTTACAAAAATTGAGGGACATCGGCAACACCGTTATCGTCGTTGAACACGATGAAAGTACAATTCGTGCAGCAGATCACATCATCGAACTTGGACCGGGACCCGGTGTACACGGTGGCGAAGTCGTCATCCAAGGCGAACTTGAAACAATACTCGATTGCACGGAATCTCTGACAGGACTCTATTTGAGCGGAAGACGAGAAATCCCGTTGCCAGAGCAGCACCGCAGCATGAACGGTAAATTCATCAGTATCACCGGTGCCAGAGAAAACAACCTCAATAACATTGACGTGGATATTCCGCTCGGTGTATTTATCTGCATTACCGGTGCTTCCGGTTCCGGTAAGAGTACCCTCGTCAACGAAATCCTATACAAGCGATTACATTCGATCTATCACGACAGCCGAACGCTCTACGGCGAGCATGATGAACTTGAGGGACACCAGCACGTAGACGATGTAATTAGTATCGATCAATCCCCGATCGGACGTTCCTCGCGTTCTAATCCTGCTACCTACATCAAATTCTACGACAATATCCGCAAACTCTTTGCCAGCACACCGCTCGCAGTTTCGAGAGGCTACACTGCCTCACGATTCAGTTTCAATGTCAAAGGTGGACGGTGCGAAGAATGCCACGGTGAAGGCACCATCACCACGCAGCTCCACTTTATGCCAGATGTTGAAGTCGTCTGTCCGACCTGTAAAGGCGCACGCTACAACGAAGATACGCTCGACGTTACCTACAACGGCAAGAATATCTCTGAGGTTCTTAATATGTCTATTGAGGAAGGTGTCGAGTTCTTCGCCGATCAGCGATTGATTAATCATAAGTTGAGTGTCTTAAACCAACTCGGTATGGGGTATCTCCAGATCGGGCATCCCGCCACGATTCTCTCCGGTGGTGAGGCACAACGGGTGAAGTTGGCAAGCGAACTCGGTAAACTCAAGCGCAGCAAGCATAACCTCTATATCTTAGATGAACCGACGACAGGACTGCATATCGCCGACGTGCAGAAACTTCTCGACAGCCTCAATCGCCTCGTCGATAGCGGACATACCGTGCTTGTGATTGAACACCATCTGGATGTCATCAAAACCGCAGATTACGTTATCGACCTCGGGCCGGAAGGTGGACATAAAGGCGGAAAGGTCTTAGCGTGCGGCACGCCTGAAGAAGTCGCAGCTGTCGAAGGCTCCTTCACCGGTCAGTTCTTGAAGGAATATCTTACCTGATGAAGACTTCGCACCCGCTGCAAGCGGGGTTTGCAACTTCGCGCTGATCTTTGTTTCCGGGATTTCCTTAATGCTTCTCGCCCTCTGCAGGCGGGGTTTGCAACCCCGCCTATAGCTTCTGTAATTTTCCACTTGCAAAATTAACACCATATCGTATATACTCTATAGCATGACATCACGACACCTGTCCCTATAGGTTCGCAAACCTCTTATGGCACACTGAGGCGTACCTGTTACTTTAAAGACTACACAAGCAAAGGATTAAAATTGAGCGATACTCTATTAAATTCTCTAAACGATGTCCAGCGTGAAGCCGTCGAACACGTCAACGGACCGCTCCTCATCTTATCCGGTGCGGGGAGCGGCAAAACGCGCGTCATTACGCACCGCATCGCCTACCTCATCAAACACCACGGCATCTCCCCATACCGTATCCTCGCTGTGACTTTTACGAACAAAGCAGCAAGAGAGATGAAAGAGCGGCTCGATGTACTCGTTGAAGGCGGCGTTAGCCGTGACCTCTGGGTCTCAACCTTCCACGCAACCTGCGCGCGTATCCTGCGCCGAGATATCGAGAAGTTGAACCCGAATGAAGGGCAAGCCAAAAAACACGTATACACCCGCAATTTTACCATCTTTGATACGGGTGAACAAGCCACAGTCGTTAAAGATGTCCTCCGACAACTCAACTATAGCGATAAGCAGTTCAATCCGCGCTCGATTCTCAGCCTCATCAGTCGTGCTAAGAATGAATCCATCTCGCCAACGGAATACGAGAGAATGGCTGACGGCTATTTCGAGAGCGTCGTCGCGAAAGCCTATCCGCTTTACCAAGAAACCCTGCGTCTCAACAACTCCCTCGACTTCGACGATTTACTCCTTTTTACTGTGGACCTCCTGAAAAAGAATTCTGAAACACACAAATTCTATCAAAACAAGTTCGAGTATATCCTCGTTGACGAGTATCAGGACACCAACCGATGCCAATATGAATTGGTAAGCCTGCTAACGGGTCCGAAACAGAACATCTGCGTTGTTGGCGACGATGACCAGTCTATTTACGCTTTCCGCGGTGCCGACATCAGGAATATCCTCGACTTCGAGAAAGACTATCCAGACACCCGTGTCCTCCGTTTAGAACAGAATTACCGTTCTACACAAAATATATTGGACGCAGCGTGGGGCATCGTACAAAACAACAAGGCACGAAAACCGAAAAAACTCTGGACCGAACAAGACGACGGAGAACCGATCACCTGTTACGAAGCAATAGACGAAAACGACGAGGCGGGATTCGTCGGCACAAAAATCGAAGATTGGCACGCAGAAGGCGTAGATTACAAAGACTTTGCGATCTTCTATCGGACCAACGCACAGTCCCGTATCTTTGAGGAGGCGTTCCGAGCCGCAAACATCCCGTATCAGATCGTCGGTGGTGTCGGTTTCTATGATCGGATGGAAGTCAAGGATATCCTCGCATACCTTCGTGTGATGTGTAATTCCAGCGATTCTATGAGTCTCCGACGGATCATTAATATATCAGGTAGCATCAATAATCACGCCAAAGGGATCGGTGCTACAACTGTTGAACGGCTCAACGATTTCGCAATGCGCGAAGGCATCTCTCTCTTTGATGCGATCCAACGTGTTGATGAAGTCGATGCCATTAGCAGAGGCATCCAAACCAAAGTCCGACGCTTCGCCGAAGCCTTCGATGACTTTGACGCGACGACTTTACCCGCCGATGCACTCGATTATACCTTGAAACTAACCGGCTATCTCAAAAACTTAGAGGGACAGAACTCAATCGAAGCACAAAACCGTGTCGAAAACATTGAGGAATTAATTAGTGCCGTTATCGAATATGAGCATAACGCACCCGAACCGAGCCTATCGGATTATTTGGAAAACATCGCACTCATCGCAGATATTGATACCATGGAAACCGACGATACCGATCTCGTGACGTTGATGACCCTTCACAGTGCCAAAGGCTTGGAATTCCCATTCGTTTTCATCGTCGGGATGGAAGAAGGCTATCTACCGCATCAACGTTCTATCAGTACGGAATCCGAATTAGAGGAAGAACGTAGACTCTGTTACGTCGGAATTACGCGGGCGATGGAGCAGCTTTATCTCTCACACGCGACCGCACGCAGAACCTATCGCGAAAGAGAGTATCGCACGCCGTCTCGCTTTATCTCCGAAATCCCGGAACATCTTATCAAACCTGTTGATCGCTACCGCTCTCCATTCCAACAATCAGACAGTTTGTATGAGGTAACTGAAGACGAGGCAGGCGATTACTACGTGAATCAAATTGTGCATCATCCGCAATTCGGCAGAGGTAAGGTAACGAAAGTCGGTAACGCAGGAAGAGATGTTTATATCACTGTTAGGTTTAGTCGTAGTGGGATGATAAAACAAATCGATACCTCGATTGCACCCGACCTAACAGGGCTTGATGATCAACAAGGAGAAAAATAAATAAAAATGGCAACGATTACCGTAGACGGTGTACGCCATGTCGCAAATCTGGCGCGCCTCGAATTTAACGACGAAGAGACAGCACAATTCACCGAACAACTCGCACGGATCCTCGAATATATTGGAAAATTGAACGAACTTGAAACTGATGATGTGCCACCTACCTCGCACATCCATCCGCACCAAATTTTCATCTTAGGGTCAGAAGAAGGCGCACGTCATGTTGCTAAACAAGACACCGTTAAACCCTCCTACCCGATCGAAGAAGTTCTCGCAAACGCACCTGAACCCGAAGATGGATACTTCGGCGTACCCAGAGTCGTCGATCGCGGGTGAGATGGAGGAACTACCAAATGTCACTACATGAATTGACAGCACACGCCTTACACGAAAAACTCAAAGCACGTGAAATCTCCGCTCAGGAACTCACCGAGGCAGTTTACGAACGCATCGCCGAAGTCGAACCGCACGTCAAAGGCTATCTGACACTCACAAAAGACATCGCCTTGGAACAGGCGAGTCGCGCCGACGCTGGATTTCAAAACGGGGATGAGATGCCTCCGCTTGCTGGAATCCCGATCGCCATTAAAGATGTGATATGTACCAAAGGCGTACGGACAACTTGCGGCTCTAAAATCCTTGAAAACTTCGTTCCGCCATACAATGCGACCGTTATGACGAAACTCCACGAACAAGGCATTGTCATGGTCGGTAAAACGAACATGGATGAGTTCGCTATGGGTTCCTCCACCGAAAACTCGGCATATCAGATTACGCACAACCCATGGGACCTCAAGGCGATTCCCGGGGGTTCGAGTGGCGGTTCCGCCGCAGTTGTCGCCGCAAATACTGCCATCTGTTCGCTCGGTTCAGATACCGGTGGCTCCATCCGTCAACCCGCAGCACTCTGTGGGGTCGTCGGCATGAAACCGACGTATGGGCGCGTCTCTCGCTATGGGCTCGTCGCCTTCGCTTCTTCACTCGACCAAATCGGGCCCTTCACTAAGGATGTTACCGATTGCGCCTTGCTACTCAACGCCATCTGCGGAAGCGACGCAATGGATGCAACTTCTGTTGATGTCCCCGTGCCAGATTTTACGCAGGCCCTCATCAACGACGTGGAAGGCTTAAAAATTGGGGTACCCAAAGAGTATTTCACACCAGCATTAGACACAGAGATTGCTGACAGTGTATATGCCGCTATTGCTGTTCTTGAAGGACTCGGAGCAACCGTCGAAGAGGTATCGCTACCGCATACCGAATACGCAATTGCCACATACTATATCATCGCACCCGCTGAAGCAAGCGCGAACCTCGCAAGATACGACGGCGTACGATACGGATACCGAACCGAAAACCCTGAAGCCCTCATCTCTATGTACAAGAAAACGCGAAGCGAAGGTTTCGGTGAAGAGGTCAAACGTCGGATTATGCTCGGCACCTTCGCACTCAGTGCAGGCTACCAAGATGCCTACTATAAAAAAGCACAAAAAGTACGGACACTCATAAAATCCGATTTTGATGCCGCATTTGAGAAGGTGGACGTTATCGCAACGCCGACCTCACCTACACCAGCATTCAAAATTGGCGAACGCACCGCCGACCCGCTACAGATGTATCTTTCCGATGTGATGACAACACCTGCAAGCCATGCCGGGTTGCCGGGGATATCTCTACCGTGCGGTCTTGTGAAAAGTGGACTGCCGATCGGATTACAACTCCTCGGCGCACCATTCGCAGAAGAAAACGTCCTACGTGTCGCCTACACATTTGAGCAGAACACCGAACACCACCGACAGAAACCACAAATCCAAACCAACGGAGATGTTTGACAATGAACACTGTGATAGCACCGTTTGGCGGTCTACTTGGTGCGGCACTTGGTGGTGTACTCTGGGCAAAATATACCCAGTGGACAGGACACACCGCCGGTTTCATCGCTATCGGTATCGGTGTATTAACCGGCGCAGGGATACTTTTAACATGCAGCCGTACCCTCCCACAAGACGCTAAAACGACGTGGCGGCTTGTCGGTATCGGTGCAGCGGTATTCGCAATTTTCGGTATCTTTATCGGCAAATATCTCGATGTCCAATGGAACGCAGTCACACAAATCGCCGAGCAGCTCAGTCAGGAAAATAATATGTCTCTACAACAAGCGATGCCGATCGCGACAACACTTTTTAAGGGGCAATCCGTATGGGAATTGATGCAACAACGGATGAGCCTGATTGATCTACTCTACGGAGCAGTCGCTGCATTCGTCGCTTTCCGCATTCCAAACATCCGACGATTGCGAAATTTGCTATACTAATTCACACACCTTAAATTCTATTTTCCAGCGGCTCAATTTCCAGCCGCACATTTCAAAACGGACTGCAGGAGGGAAAAATGAAACTGCATATAACAAATTCTGGATCGCACATTTTACCTAAAATCTGTCTTCACATCTTGGTGGCTCTATTTCTTATCTATTCCTTACTCCAACCTACTTGGAGTTCGGAAGAAGTTACAGAGAAATCTGACGATAAAGTACTCGAAAACCTCGCGCTCTTTGCTGAAATCTTGGGACATATCAAGCAGTACCATCTTGATACACCCGATAGTAAAGAGGTTATGGAGGGTGCAATCAACGGTATGCTACGTGAATTGGACCCGTATAGCCAATTCGTCCCAGACTATCTCACATTTCAGACGGAAAACCAAGGAAAATACGGCGGACTCGGTATGACTATCGGCATCCGTGAAGATATGCTGACCGTGATTACACCCTTTAAAAATAACCCCGCCGCTCTCGCAGGCGTTCTAAGCGGCGACATTATCAGCCATATCGAAGGTGAATCCACTGCAACGATGTCCTTGAGCGGTGCTGTCGATCAACTACGCGGTGAACCCGGAACCACTGTCTCGGTTACGATTATTCGCGAAAACGAGAGCCGACCGATCGAACTTACCATCACCCGTGATGTCATCCGAATCCCCAGCGTTGAGCAAAATATTATCGGTGATAAGATCGGATACATCAAAATCAATCAATTCCTTCAAACAACAGCAGATGATGTTGATAACGCCTTTGAAACGTTCAAGCAGCAGAATACTCGTGGAATTATCCTTGACCTACGGTTAAATCCCGGTGGACTGCTCTCTTCAGCGGTTGATATCGCAAGCGATTTCCTGGCACCCGGTCAACTCGTTGTATATAGCCAAGGTAAAGGACCCGGATCCCGTGAAAACTTCCCGGCGAAAGGCGTTACACGGGAACATTTTCCACTCGTTGTACTCGTCAACCGTGGCAGCGCAAGCGCGTCTGAAATCGTCGCAGGTGCCGTAAAAGACCACAAACGTGGACTCGTTATGGGTGAAAAAACATTCGGAAAGGCATCCGTTCAACGCGTCTTCCAACTCAGCAACGGAAAATCTGCTGTCAAACTCACCGTCGCACGCTATTACACACCAAACGGTGTTGATATTGATAAAATCGGTATCATACCCGACGTTGAAATCGAATGGTTTAGCCGTTCTGAACAGCAGATGCAACTGAAACTCCGCAACCACGAGAAACTCAAAACCTTTGTTGAAGAGAATGGCGACGACGTGCTAAACAAACTCTTTGATGCTGAACACGCCGCACGCGATGACGAACAAGCCACAAGGCTTCGACGCAGCTATCAACGCTTAAGCGACGCACTCACAGAAGAACAGATCGTCCTCAGCGACCGTGGACTTAAATTCGCTCTCGCACAGATCACGGAAACGCCTCAAGACGAACTCGAACATGACCCACAGATCGTCGCCGCTATGTACCAGTTGAAGGTACTCGAACTCTTCGGAAACCAAAACTAACGGAGGATGTTAGATGCCTGAAACAGTACAGACACCACTGCCAAACTATATTAATAACGAATGGCAGACATCGGAAGCGAATGAACGCCTTGACGTTACGAACCCAGCGACCGGAGCGGTACTCACGCAAGTCCCGCTCTCACCAGCTGACGAGGTACATCAAGCCGCGACTGCTGCCGCCACTGCACTCCACGAATGGCGACGGACACCGCCTGTCCAACGCATCCAATACCTCTTTACCTTGAAAAATCTCCTTGAAGAAAACTTGGACGACATCGCGAGAACGATTACCTTGGAATGCGGTAAAACACTCGACGAGGCAAAAGGCGAGATGCGACGCGCCATTGAAAACGTCGAAGTCGCATGCGGCATCCCCACGCTCATGCAAGGCACGAACCTTGAGGATATCGCAACCGGTATTGATGAATTCATGATTCGTCAACCTGTTGGCGTTTGCGCCGCTATCGCACCCTTTAACTTTCCCGGAATGATTACCTTCTGGTTCTTGCCATACGCGATTGCTTGTGGCAATACCTACATCGTCAAACCGTCCGAAAAAGTACCCATCACGATGCAAAAGGTGTTTCAACTCCTCGAACAGACCGGACTCCCAAAAGGTGTCGTCAACCTCGTCAACGGCGGACATGAGACTGTAGATGCCATCCTAACGCACCCTGACATCCGCGCTATCAGTTTCGTCGGGGCAACCGCAACGGCGAAAGCCATCTACGCGAAAGCCGCGGCGAACGGAAAGCGCGTCCAGTGCCAAGGGGGCGCCAAGAATCCGTTGATTGTGCTCCCCGATGCCGATCCGCAGTTTACCGTAAATGCTACAGCGGAGAGCGCGTTCGGCTGTGCCGGTCAACGCTGTCTCGCTGCATCGCTCACATTCACTGTCGGTGCCGCGCGGAACTGGTTCACGGAAGCCATTGCAGACACCGCAACCAATCGGGTCGTCGGCAACGGGTTGGAAGAAGAGGTCGAAATGGGGCCTGTCATCACGCCTGAAAGTAGAAAACGGATTGAAGGATTGATTCAGGCAGGTACAGATGAAGGGGCGCAGCTCCTCGTCGATGGAAGGTATCCGAGCATATCCGGCGGCGAAAACGGCAACTTCATCCGTCCAACAATCCTCAATAACCTCAACCCAGAAGGCGAAATCGCGAAAACTGAAATCTTCGGCCCCGTTTTAGGACTCATTCATGTCGAAACAATCGACGACGCCATCGAACGCATCAATAGCGGCAGCTACGGAAATATGGCGTGTCTTTTTACGCGAAGCGGCGCATCTGCCCGCAAATTCCGTTATGAAGCAGAGATCGGAAACATCGGCATTAACATCGGTGTCGCCGCACCAATGGCATTCTTCCCATTCAGCGGTTGGAAAGATAGCTTCTTTGGCGACTTACACGGTCAGAGCTGGGATGCCGTGGACTTCTTTACACAAAAGAAAGTCGTTGTTGAACGTTGGGCATAAGTTTTATGTCCCTTCGTTAGCGAGGTTCTAATCTCATATTTATGAGACAATTTGTAACAAAAGGAGAAAGCATAATGTCACGTCTTACGAAAATTCAACAACAAATTCTCGCGCTTCCTGAAGCTGAATACAAACAATTACGACAGTGGTTCAACGAATTAGATTGGGAAAAATGGGATCAAGAAATCGAAGCGGATTCAGACGCAGGAAAATTGGATTTCCTAATTGCTGAGGCTCTTGAAGAAAAAGAGAAAGGAACACTCAAGGACCTTTAGGTGCATAGAACAACATCGCGTTTCTGGAGATATCTTCAGCAGCTTCCAGAACCTGTGCAAAGGGTTGCAAGACAAAATTTCGATTTGCTCAAAGCAAATCCTCGACACTTATCTCTCCATTTTAAGAAAGTTGGCAAGTATTGGTCTGTTCGTGTTGGAGAGGCTTATAGAGCACTTGCTATTAAAGATGGTAACGATTTTACTTGGATTTGGATTGGTAAGCATGATGAATATGAACGTCTAATTAGATCCTAATTCTTTAATACTTATTCACTATCCGTTGTTTCACCACGGATTCCTATATGATGGCGCATTCACGAAACGCTCCATCCCCAATTCCAAATCAATCTCTGTATTCGGTGGCAGCTGGACACGGAAATACGTTCCATTGACCGGTATCGCTTGTTCATTTTGACCGTTGTTAACGTTCACTGAAGTGAAATTGTGTTCACCCATTGCACCCGCTTGCACAATAACATCCCTCTGTTCTGTGGTATTGAGATTGACAAGCTGCAAGCTGGCGGTGTCCGCTGTCATTTCGGTAACCAACGCACCGACATCCGGTGGGAGTCCTGGCCGTTTCTGCTGTGCATCAAAATGCCGGACCCGTGTCACGAGCAAACCGCCGTTGTAGTGCGGCAACGGACCGCCACACGTGAGTTGAACCAATCCTTCGCAAGTGATCGGGTTGCGCCGTTGGAAATAAGCGTCTCCGTATCCTGCCGGATCTTCCTCATCATTCGCCATGAAGTTGAGTCGTTGTTCAACTTGCGAGAGGTTATGATTGAGAATTGATTCTGGATACTCAGGATAATCACCTCGCATATAGGCTAACCACCCACCATCGCGTCCCCCACTATCTTTCGTGTGATGCCACGCGTTGATGTCGAATTTTGATCCTGTCTTTTTAGCGATCTTTCTCGCACGTTCCTGATCTGTCGCATCCATTGACATTGCCCATAGATGTGCCACATCAGACGGATGCATCGGCATGAATTCAAACCAGCCATCAATCTGTAGCACCGTGCCGTCCTCGTTTGTTATGGGATACTGCATCCACGGACCAGGCGTATAGTTCGCAATTCCAGGATCACCATATTTCTGCGGCACATAGAGTTGGTCGTTGTGTTCTATACCGTGCTGTATGAGAACATCTATCTGGGAACGCGGGAAGTCCATATATTTCAAATCCTTGTGAAGGAGCGCAGCGTTCTGTGCCGCAACACTAACCGCCTGACCAACGCTATGCCACCCGTGCGGCCAACTCCAGCCATAACGAGAACCATACCATTTGCCGTCTATATGTTCCCCGATTATGCCCGATAACCCAACGTTATCCGGCACAATCCCGCCATTTTCTGCTGTGCGTGCAATCCAAGCATCAACATACTCCTGAACCCACGCCATGTATTTCTCTTCACCTGTGAACATATATGCATTGGCAGCAAGCGTCGTTGCAGCGAGATTGCCGACTGCGTCGCCTTTTCCTTGTCGTTCGTAGACAATTCGCCCCATCAGATCGCGCAATTCCTCGCTTTCCAGCATAACATCACGACTTGTGCAGCCCGGAACATCAATAAACGGCAAATTGTAACCAAGTGACGGATAAAAGGATTCTCTTTCAAGGATCCAAAATGCCGCTCCTTTACTACCGTTCATCACACATTTGATGATTTTGTGTTCCGGGTCGTAATTCTGTGCATCAGGGTCTTCGTTTATAAAGAATCCTGCAAACCGTATCGCGCGTTCAACATTCTTTGTATGTGACGGATCCGCCATGCACAGCATATAAAACAGATAGTTCCCTTCACTTTGATGAAACCAGTCATATCCCGGTTGATACTCTTTAACGACCATCGGATAGTCGTGCCCTGAGCCGTATCGCGCCATATCTTTCGTGATAACCTCAAATTCGGTTTGCGCATCCACCAAGAACTGTGCATCTCCGCCAAGCATATAGAAAAGCGGCCAGTTATGGAAACTCTCATAAGCATCATCTAACCCATCAAAGCTTTGAAAATCTGGATGTGTCGGCCAGAACAGTGTTCCATCTGGACGTGTGTATTTCTCTAAGACCTGCGGTCCAGCCGCATTCATTTTATCAATGAGTTCGCGTTCAAGGACTGCCCATGCTGGTGGTGTCTGGAGTCGTGTCTGTGCCTCAATTGTTGGGAATACCATCTCTTTGCTCCTCATAGAAGTATGAAGTCTCTGGATTGGGTTAGTCGTAACCCAAGTTCCTACTAATGGGTCTTAGGCGTTTCAACACGGTTTTCAAACCCTTTCCCCACCCCAGAGGGGTGATATGTCTATAGAAAAAGGTATATCAACGTCTCGCACTCCAGCGGAGTGCTATGTGAGTAAATAGGTGGCAACTTGCGTTAGTAGTAGTATACCATGTTTCTATATATTCATGGAATTTATGTTCCGTCCATCAGAAACAATTTGCGATTTGAACGTATATTATGGTATAATTGCGTGTAGGTAATTGCCCAGCAAACAATATCGGGATCGGCTTCACGTCCATGTTGAAAATCCGTATACATGGCTTCAGAAAATAATAGAAAATGAACGCAATAGAACTGATAGATGATGAACTTTATGAAATAAGTCGTAAAGTCCTTACGGACAAACTCGGTGCCTCTCAGGTGCAACGGTTTATTCGGTATTGCAAACCGGGTAAAGGCGATTACTCCGTCGACCGGCATAAATTGTTAGCCAACCAACCTGACATTGACACCATCGTCAGACAGATCCAAGATGGGCGGACAGCAAGAGAAGCAGAAGAACGCGCACGCGCCAAAAGATTTGCTGCACCTCAAAGCGAAATCCGAGACATGACAGATACTGAGGTTTATGAGATCGGAAGTCAAGCCCTTGTTGATAGACTCGGAGTTGCTGGATTGATCGGGTTTACCAGAATCTGCCAAGAGTTGAACGGTGGTCCCCCTCGGCTCCTAATTGAAAATAGGGAAGACGCTGAAGGATATATTAAACTTTACACTGCAACCCTGACCCTCAATCCAAAAATGGTTGAAGACTATATTAAGCGCGGCAACGCTTATAGTTACATCGGAGAGCATGACAAAGCCATTAAAGACTACAGTGAGGCAATAATGCTGAAACCTAATTACGCCAAAGCATATTACAATCGCGGCAATGCTTATCGTGATAAAGTTGATTTTGACAAAGCTATTGCAGACTACACAAAGGCGATAGAACTTAAACCAGATTATGCCGAAGCGTATTACAATCGCGGTAAACTTTACGTCGAGGACGAGGCGTATGATAAAGCCATCGAAGACTTTAGCATAACAATAAAATTTGCCGCTGAACATTCTGACGCACATGGTTATCGCGCTTACCTTTACCGTGAACGAGGTGAGTATAACAAAGCTATTGAAGGATTTACCAAAGAAATAGAACTCCGACCCTGTGATGCGGAAACCTATGAAGAACGCGGTAAGATTTACGTCAAAATAGGCGAATATGACAAAGCTATTGCAGACTTTTCCGAAGCGATAAAACTAAGTCCAAACTTTACAGATGCTTACTTTGAGCGTGCTATAGTTTACTTGCGAATGGACAAATTGGAGTCCGCAATTCAAGATTTTGATAAAATTTCGGAGTTGAAATGAGGATATGATTATCCACCCTGCATGAGGTTATTTGTGGATAAATCTTTTTCTAAGGAAAAAATTATGAATAATGATGCTGAAGAAAGGCTTAATCAGTTTAAGACAGATTTAAATCAATATACATCAATTCAGATCGTGAGAAAACACATTATTTCTGGGGATTGTTTCATTTTATCACAAGATCAATATTTTAATTTGCGTTCGGAGGTTGCTGAGCACTTCGGATTACATCCAAATGAAGTCTTCGTAGTTGGTTCAGCAAAACTTGGCTTTAGTGTTGCACCCAACAATCGATACCGTGAATTCTGTGATGAATCTGATATTGATATTGCTATGGTATCTTCTATGCTATTTGAACAATTTTGGCAAGATGTATTTAATTATCAGGACGAAGGATCATTTTGGCCTGAATACAATCGGTTTGTCCACTATCTCTTTCGAGGATGGATAAGACCAGATAAGTTACCTCCCTCTTCCATGTTTCGTTTAAGGGAAACATGGTGGAATTTTTTTCAGAGTGTTACAAGGAGTGGAAGATATGGTGATTATAGGATTAGAGGCGGATTATATAGATCATATTTCTTTTTAGAGAATTATCAAAAAATTAGTATACAAGGATGCATAAATAACTTGGAGAAAAACAATGCAGATAGCAGCAGGTACTAGAAGAATCCATAGTCTTTTGAATGGTCTCCGAACTGGAGCCTTAGTGCCAGATCCTAATTTCCAACGACGCTTGGTGTGGTCCAATAAACACAAGAGTGCTTTTATTGAAACAGTATTGCGCGGATATCCTTTTCCAGAAATATATATAGCCGCGGGTAACGTAAATCCTGATACTGGGGAAGCAACAGAAATGTTAGTGGATGGTCAACAAAGATTGACTACGTTGAAACAGTATGTTGATGCCTCTAAAGATTTGAAGTTGTCAGATGGCGTAATCCCATTTGCAGAACTTGGTGATGAACAAAAAACAAGTTTCTATAATTATCCAGTTGCGGTTCGAGACTTGGGGCAAACAAGTATAAGCGAGATAAAAGAAATCTTTGAACGGATTAACTCAACAAATTATTCTCTTAATGCTATGGAAATTCAAAATGCCAGATATGATGGAGAAATAAAACAATTTGCTGAAGAACTTTCCCAAAATTCATTTTTTGAAAAACACAGAGTCTTTAGTACTACTGATATTAGACGTATGAGGGATGTTTCCTTTGCTTTGTCTGTGGTAATTACAGTAATGTCAACTTATTTTAGTTTAGAGAGTGAATTTGAATATTATCTTAGACAATACAATGATGAATTTGAAGAAAAACAAACTCTGAAAATTGAGTTTCAAAAGGTTTTTCATTTTATAAATAAGTGTGATCTTCCGGAAAAAAGTCGCGTTTGGAGAAAATCGGATTTATTCACCCTGATCATAGAGATTCAGCGGGCATTATTCAAAGAAGAAATAAACATTGAACCAGTAGAAAGTGGGAAACGCCTACTACGTTTTTATGATTTAATAAATAAATCCGCAAAAGCAGATGAGGAATTTGCAAGAGAACATCACAAAATAATGGAATATTATAATGCTGCTATTCAAGGAACTAATAGTAGATCAAACCGCATCAAAAGAGGAAAGATTATACAAGAGGTCATCAACGGTAATTTTGAGTTTGAGAAACAAGAAAAGTAGTTATCCAAGTTACGCAGTCTTCGTCATAAAACGAAAGGAGATTATTAGATTATTCCTATGAATATAGCAAATGCCCCATGCTCATGGGGTGTACTTGAGTTTGAATTAGACGGCGAAGCACCCGATTATATACAAGTATTAGACGAAATGCACGCCATCGGTTACACGGGAACCGAATTAGGCGATTGGGGGTTCATGCCGACCGATCCCAAACAACTCCGCGCCGAACTCGCCTCGCGTGAACTAACACTCTTAGGCGCGTTTGTAGCCGTCGCACTCGCCGATGCGGAGACACACGCCACCGGTGAAGCCTCAGCACTACAGCATGCACGCTTGTTGGCAGATGTCGCCGGCGACACACCGTTCATCGTGCTTTCAGACGACAACGCTACCACAGAACGCCGCACCCAATACGCCGGTCGTATCCGTCCAGAACACGGATTGACACCCGAACAGTGGGATACTTTTGTACAGGGAACACACCGTATCGCCCAAGCCGTGAAAAACGAGACAGGTCTACGCACCGTTTTCCATCACCACTGCGCAGGATACATAGAGACAGCGTTAGAGGTTGACACACTGATGCAACGCACCGATCCTGACCTCATCGGGTTATGTTTTGACACAGGACATTACCGATTCGGTGGTGGGGATCCACTTGAAGCGTTTACGCGACACGCCGATCGGATCTGGCACGTCCATTTCAAGGACTGCCACCCCGACATCGCTGCTCGTTCCCGGAAAGACGAGTGGGATTACTTCACCTCCGTCGGCAACGGTGTCTTTTGTGAGTTGGGGAACGGTGATGTCGATTTTCCGGCGTTCCTTGCGGAATTGAAAAACCGGAACTACAACGGTTGGATCGTTGTAGAGCAGGATGTTCTACCCGGAATGGGCAGCCCCTACGAAAGCGCAGAACGGAATCTGCGGTATCTGAATTCAATCCTATAACAATTGTACACAACGTGGCATCTCAGATGAACAAATCTTCAAAAATTGGTATCGGTGTTATCGGCGCAGGACGTATCGGTCAACTCCACATTCAACACATCGCCCAAAATATACCCGAAGCCGAACTGATTGCGATCTGCGGCTTGAACATTTCCGATGTCGAATCCCTCGCCGAACAGTTTAATGTCCCGATAGCGACAACCGATTATGGCCCCCTCCTGACAAACCCCCGAATTGATGCTGTGTTGGTCGCCTCCTCAACGGATACGCACGTCGAAATCAGTCAAGCCGCCGCGAAGGCAGAGAAACATATCTTTTGCGAGAAACCGATCGCGTTTGACCTTCAGCAAATTGACGAAACTTTGGCAATTGTAGAAGCGACGGGTGTGAAGTTTCAGGTAGGTTTCAATCGTCGGTTTGATGCAAGTTTCATGCGGGTACGTGAGGCAGTCACCACTGGAGAGATCGGAGAACCACACATCGTTCGCATTACAAGTCGAGACCCCGCACCACCACCGATCGAATACGTCAAAGTCTCTGGGGGTATCTTCCTTGACATGACAATCCACGATTTCGATATGGCGCGTTACCTCATCGGAGACGAAGTGGTTGAGGTCTACGCAACAGGTGGGGTCCGTGTCGATTCGCGGATCGGTGAGGCAGGCGATATTGACACTGCCGTTATCACACTACGCTTCCAAAACGGGGTCATCGGAACGATTGATAACAGCAGGGAAGCGGTCTACGGCTACGACCAACGTGTTGAAGTTTTCGGCTCAAAAGGGATGGTTACAGCGGAGAATCCACCGACAGATACCGTCACTTTTAGCGGTCACGACGGGATCCGTGCCGCATCGCCGCCATATTTTTTTATTGAACGCTACAAACCAGCATATCTTGCGGAACTACAAACGTTTTTTGCATGCATTCAGGAAGATACAACGCCACCGGTTACAGGAGTAGACGGTCGCACACCCGTTGTGATGGGTTTCGCAGCTTTAAAATCACTACGCGAAAATCGTCCTGTCCTTTTGTCCGAAATTTAGCAGTTCTCTACTCACCCTCACCGCCGACTTCGCCGACTTCGATTTCAATCTCGTCTCGATTCCTGATACGTTCCACAAGTCCGTCGCGGATGTCCACAATCCGATCAGAAACATCAAGCATCTTCAAATCGTGTGTCGCCGAAATTACAGTGACGCCCTGCTCTAAATTCAAACGTTTAATGAGGTCAATGATCTCGCGTCCAGTAATTGTATCAAGGTTCGCCGTCGGTTCATCTGCGAGGATAATGCTCGGATCGTTCGCGAGGGCTCTGGCGATAGCGACACGTTGACGCTGACCGCCTGATAATTCATCCGGCAAGTGGTACATTCTGTCCCCTAAACCGACCATATCTAACAACTTTTCCGCTTTTTCATTGCGTTGCTTCTCAGAAATCCCAGCAAAAATCATAGGCAGCGTTACGTTACCGTGCGCACTCCGCACGTGTAACAGGTTGTAACTCTGAAAAATATAACCGACCCGGTGGCATCGGAACGCCGCAATCTGTTTTTGTGACAGTTGCGACATGTTCTGTCCATCTATGTAAACCCGTCCCTCTGTAGGACGATCCAGCGCACCGATCATGTTAAAGAGCGTAGATTTCCCGGAACCGGAGGGCCCCATCAATGAAATATATTCCCCACGGTTGATCTCAATGTTGATGCCATCCAAAGCGCGAAGAATGTTTGAACCCATACGGTATTCTTTGACAACATCTTCAGTCTTCACAACTATATCAGCCATAATGTTTCTCCGTCCTATACCTCAGTCCGCATCGCTTCAGCAGGCGGGAGTTTCGCCGCACGCCACGCCGGAAACGATGAACCGATCACAGCCAATATCATGCCGAGGATACATCCAAGTAAAATAATGACGATCACCCCAAGCTGCATCGGTCCGTCTTCAGGGCTCGCAGGTAACAATGGAAAATAAAAAAATAGGTCTAACCCGTAATCTTTAAGTCCTAAGAGTACCGCACCCAACGTTCCAATAAGTGCGCCGATGAGCGCACCTGAAAAGCCTTGAAAACCCGATTCAAGTAGGAACAATCGAACCACAAAACCGTCTAACGCACCCAGACATTTCATCGTACCGATCTCACGGAAACGCTCTGTCACTGCCATCAGCATCGAATTTGCAATACCTACGACACAAACAATCAAGGACATAATGATAAGCCATATATCTTTTGTCGAAATCCCCGCTTCTGCTGTTTCTTCAAAAGTGTTGATGGTCGATTGTCGTCCGCTCTCCTGCAATGCTATACCGATTTCGTTATTCGTCCACACCGAAACAAGAAACGCTATACCCAACGTAATCCCTGCTGTCGTGATAATTGAACGACCAAAACGGATTTTCAAACTCTGAAAACTAATCCGTAACGATTCCACGAACGGCAGATCGATCTGTTCTTCAATAGGTGTTCTTTGCTGCATTCTATCCCCTCATTTTATTTTTTCTATAACCGTATTGTATCAAATTTACAAATTTAGGTCAAACTTTATTTTTGCTTTTCTAACATTGATTTCTCTGTTATAGTAAAACCGAAAAATAAATCAACACTTTAAAAAACAACAAACCTACCCATTGCAGGGTTTTTGCAAACGCTAAAATCCAATGCGAAGAAAGTGTTTCTTCAGGGTTTCAAACCCACCTGCAGTAGGGGCTGCGTAAGTCCTAACGATAAAAGGCAAAGGCAGGTATGAACCGATGCGCTCAAAATTTTTTGCACGCTTACTGTTATTACAAATTATCGGTACGCTGTATTGGTGTACGCCAATTTCTGCACACGATACTTTCTATCCACACCACCGTGAGGATTTTGAGAACATGGCACGCCGACGCGAATTGCGAACAACTGTCCTTCTTTGTACGGCTGCCTTTCTCGCTGTGCTTACGGCTGTCGTCTATGCCGCGCTCCGAAACACTAAAGATGAAAACGATATTGACAAACGTGATGCAAAAACAGTCCAAGAACATTTGACAAGTGCCGCAAATAGTGCCGCAAACGCCGCGCTACAGTCCCTCAACGCGAACGGAAATATCACCGAAGCTGCCACAACTTGCCTCATAACCTATGCCGAGGCGTGCGGCGCGACATGGCGACCGCCTCGTTACGCAGAGAATCAAGCCGTACCAAATCCATACCAAATTCGATGTAAAATTGGAGCAGATGTTATCACCCTCAGTATTGATACCGAGAGCGTTCAGTTAAAAGCAGAACACGATCCGTCCAAATCAGGTTTTCGTCCACAGGGAGCGTCAAAAAGTGCAACGGTATCGGTTGTGCTGAGGAGATCAGGAGAGGAAAACGATAAGAGATGACAGATTAAGATGTTAATCGGTTGATGAGTGCGGCACTATAGCCGGCACCGAAACCGTTATCAATATTCACGACGGTGACACCAGAGGCACAACTGTTGAGCATACCTAACAGTGCAGCAAGTCCACCGAAACTCGCACCGTAACCGATACTCGTCGGTACAGCAATCACGGGACAATCTACCAAGCCACCGACAACGCTCGGAAGCGCGCCTTCCATACCCGCAACAACAATAATCACACGGGCAGATAAAAGTTTCTCGTGGTTGCTCATTAAGCGGTGTAACCCAGCAACACCGACATCGTAAAGACGTTCAGGTAAGTTCCCCATCATCAGTGCCGTTTCTGCGGCTTCCTCAGCCACCGGCAAATCGGATGTGCCAGCAGAGACAACAAGAATTCCCGGAATCCCGTCATCTTCGGACTGCGCGACGCTGATGGTTCGTCCGAGATCATTATAACGCGCCGCAGGCTGAACCGCTTTTACCGCTTCATACATGTCCGGGGTCGCACGCGTCGCAAGGAGCGGATGGCCCGCTGCGAGGATGCGATCGCTAATCTGCTGAACATGCTCAACGGTTTTCCCTTCACAGAAAATGACTTCCGGAAAACCTGTCCTGAGCTGACGATGATGATCAATCTTTGAGAACCCCAAATCTTCAAAAGGAAGCGTGCGAAGAGATTGCAGTGCATCATCCACTGCAACCTCTCCACCTTTAACCTGTTCAAGTAGGGATCTTAACTTTTCAATTTCCATTCATTTGACGATACGTGCGTCTATCGTTCGTGTACATGTAAGCGCAAGTATCGAAACCCCATTAAGTTCGCAAACTGACAGGAAACGTTTAGGCTTCTTCCGGAGCTTCCTCGTCGGCATCTTCGCTGCCAACACCCGGAATCGTATCGGCGATTTTCGCACGGACATCCGCGGAAACTTTACGACCCGTTTCCACCGCACTCTTCACCTGTTCACCGGCTTCATGGAGACGTTCTTTCCCGGTGTCAACGATCTCGTGAACACTCTCTCTGCCTTGCGTAACGAGAGTCTCGACACCTTGACGTGCACTATTCGACGCATGTTGCGCGAACTCAACTGTCCGATTTTTGGCATCAATCGATGTATCGCGAATCTTCTGACGTGTCTCCCTACCAGAACTCGGGGCATAGAGTAGACTGATGACAGCACCTGCCATAAATCCAGTGAAGAATGCGAAAACCATCGTGAGTCCGTTGTTTTGTCCATTATTACTCATCTGTTTATATCCTTTCTATTACGGAGTCTGTTTTGATATGACTTGCAAGCAAACTACTCCTAATATTTACGAGAATTTGTGTTAATAGTTTCAATTCTCACGTCTATCTCTTAAGGAATTTTGTCCTTATATTTTAAGTTCGGTTTTTTGTGATTCGGCTATCCATTAGACGCATCAACTGACGATCCGTTTTCTGAAGAAGCAGACGATTGACCCGATGCGAAACTATCCCATCCCGCTTTGATCCCTTGCCATAAACTTACGACCTCAGTAAGAGAAACCGCAAGCTGATTACGGAAAAATGCCGCTTGTTCAATTGTTTGTCCAGAAAAACGACTCGCTTTCTGAACCAGTTCCTCAAGTTGTTGGAGACTCTGATTCAGAGCTCCGCTCATTTCTTGGATATTATGGGCAGTCGTTCGGATTTCGGAATCGCTAAGCGTTTGTAAGGATGCTGTTAATCCGTTTAAATTTTTTAACAACTGCGGCAGCTCATTGTTAACCTCTTTCACGGTTTTATCCACATCAGTAAGCAATACCCCGATCTCCTGATTGATAACGTTTTCCGCGGAGTTCAACGTATTACGGATACTATTCAGTGAATTACGGAGGCTACCAACCGCTGCACACAGGTACCCAGCAAGTGCCGTAAGCGCGAGTAGCAAAACCCCAAGACTAAATTTCCAAAAAATGGAGCCAATAACATTCCAATCCATAATATCTCCTCTATAGACCGCCTGTCTGACATAACGCCGTGATAGAATACCTCTGCAAGCGTCCCTGCCTTACAAGAAGCGTCTCTACGAACTCAAGTTTGAAGTTGGTTTTTGACGATTTCACCTGCTGCATCAATCGCCGCTTCCACCTTATTCGGATTTTTACCGCCACCTTGCGCAAGTTCCGGGCGGCCACCACCGCGACCATCTGCCAATCGTGTTAATTCGGAAATAATTTTGCCAGCATGTAAACCACGATCCCTCACCAAGTCCGAGGTAACACCCACAACAAAAGCGACTTCGTTTCCTGACACAGCAGCAAGCGCAACAACCCCCGAATCTAAACGGTTTTTAATCTCATCAACGAGCCGACGCAACCCGTCTCTATCCGTACCTGCCACATGCGAAGCAACAACAGGCAAACCCTCTTCTATGGGTGTCGCACTTTTTATTAGCGCATCAACGTTACCAAGTGCCTGTTGGCTTTTAAACTGCTGCAGCTGCTGTTCCAGCTCTCGCTGTTCCTGAAGGAGTCGTTCAATCCGTTCGCGTAAATCCGTTTTAGGTGCTTTCAACAGACCCGCTACGTCAGAGATTAGCGAGGCATCTTCTTGGATGGTTGTCATCGCTGTCTGTCCAGTCAACGCCTCAACGCGTCGGACCCCCGCAGCGATACTGCTCTCACTCATAAGTTTTACGAAACCGAGCTCACCGGTCGCCTTGACGTGTGTACCCCCACAGAGTTCAACGCTATAATCACCAGCCTGCACAACGCGGACAATGTCGCCGTACTTGTCCCCGAAAAAGGCTAACGCGCCTTTCGCCTTCGCATCATCCAACGACATCTCACTGATAGAGAGCGCATCGTTATCGCGAATCTTTTCGTTGACGTACACCTCAATCTCGCGTAACTGTTCTACTGAGACAGCTTCGTAGTGCGAAAAATCGAACCGCAACCTACCGGACTCAACGAGCGAACCCGCCTGCCCAACGTGTGTACCGAGCACCTGCCGCAATCCACTGTGTAAGAGGTGTGTCGCGGTATGGCTCACAGCAACGGCACCTCGATGTTCAGCATCAATTTTCGCATGAACGGCAGCATACGGCGTAATTTCACCTTCAAGCACTTTACATTTATGAACGAACAAATCTGCGGACGGTTTACGTGTGTCTTCAACACACAATTTCGCATCGCGGCTTTCGATAATACCGACATCGCCGACTTGTCCACCCGATTCACCATAAAACGGGGTCCGATTCAACAACACGAACACCTCATCACCCGCTTGTGCGCTGCCAACAGATTCCGAATCAGCGATTAAAGCCACAATTTCGGCATCAATGCTGTTTTCCGTATAGCCGACAAATTCCGTTTCACCGTGTTCTTTAAGCACCTCTGCATAGACAGAAATATCCGCGTCTTTGGCACCACCTTTCGATTCCCATGCAGCGCGTCCACGTTCCCGCTGCTCTGCCATGCTCTCTTCAAAGCCAGCATCGTCAACAGTAAAACCCCGTTCACGAGCGAGCATCTGTGTCAAATCAAGCGGGAAACCAAATGTATCGTATAACTCAAAGGCGCGCTTCCCATCAAGCTGCGTGTGACGTTCTGCCGTGAGTGTATCAAAAGACTCGTCAAGGCGCTCTAAGCCACGCTCAATCGTCTGATGAAAACGGTTCTCCTCTCCCTGAATCGTTCGCGTGATAAATTCACGGCGAGGCAAGACATCAGTAAACACAGCGCCGAGCAATTCAACGACATTATCCACAAGTCGGTAGATGAAGGCTTCGTTCATCTCTAATTTTTTGCCATAAAGCACAGCACGTCGCAAGATACGGCGGATGACATAACCGCGCCCCTCATTAGACGGCATCACACCGTCACCGATCGCAAACGTCAAACACCGGATATGGTCAGCAATAACCCGATGTGGTAACCCGCGATCGTCATCAAAATAGGCGGCATCTGTGAGGTTAGCAATCGTCTCTAAGAGCGGTGTGAAAAGATCCGTCTTATAGTTTGAATCGACACCTTGCAGTATAGACGCAATGCGTTCAAAACCCATGCCGGTATCAACATGCGTCGCTGGCAAAGGTTCAAGGGCACCGCTTTCATTCCGATTGTATTGAATAAATACCAGATTCCAGAATTCTCGGAACCGATCACTCGTATTAGGACCGGCATCAGGGTCGTCTGCAGTCTCAGGAAAGGCTTCTACACCCATATCAACAAAGAGTTCGCTACAAGGACCGCACGGACCTGTCTCTCCCATCTCCCAAAAGTTGTCCTTATCGCAGCGGCGAATCCGTGAGAGCGGTAGATCCGTCTCCTGGAGCCAGAGCTTCTCCGCTTCGTCGTCTTCAAGATAAACCGTCGCCCAGATACGTTCCTTCGGAATCTTCCAGAGCTCAGACACCAACTCCCAAGCGAAGGCGATGGCTTCCTGTTTGTAATAGTCGCCAAATGACCAGTTTCCAAGCATCTCAAAAAATGTGTGGTGGCTTGGAGAATAACCGACCTCTTCAAGATCGTTGTGTTTACCGCTAACGCGTAAGCATTTCTGCGTATCAACGGCACGCGTGTATTCACGCTGCCCGATACCGAGAAACACATCCTTGAATTGATTCATGCCAGCGTTGGTAAACAGCAGCGTCGGATCACCTGCCGGTATCAAGGACGCACTCGGGACGATCGTATGCCCATTCTTGCGGAAGTATTCTAAGAAACTTGATCTAATTTCATCTGATGTCATTATGTAGACCTTCTCCTATTATATCCATCTCTAATTATAGTTTATTTTTTATAGAGAAGTCAAGACAAAAACGGACATAGAGATGCCTCAAACCATTCTTTACAAAGGGCGCGAATCCGTTAGAAAATTTGTTCGAGTACCTGCCGCACAACCTCTGACCCAAACCCACGTCGTGCTAAGAACCCATGCAATCGCCGTTTCGCGACGTGCATCGGCAGCCGGCTGTATTGCTTCACCCGTTTTTGTGCAATCTGAAGCGCAACTTTCGCTTCGTCTCCAGTTTCTACCGCCGCGACAACCCGCTCCGCAGTCTCCCTGTCAATACCTTTATCAACCAGCTCACGTTTAAGCAGCGTCTTCCCCCGCGGATTCGATTTTTGCCTGCGGGCTATCCAATTCTCGGCAAACTTACGGTCGCGAATATGTCCTGAACGGATCAACTCGGCAATAGATGTTTCTATCGCTTCGACTGAAAAACCTTCTCGTTGAAGTCGCTGTTCTATCTCGCTTTTGGTATACGTCTTCGGTTTTAGTGACGGGCGGGAAGCTTCCGGTTCGTCTGTTGCAGTTTTATCTTTCTCTTCGCGCAGTAATCTGAGTGCATAATTCTTGGCGCGCATCACTTCATCAGCTGCTATTATCTTTTCGATTGTCTCGGCTTCAATCTCTAAACCGAGACGCAACCCAAACTTTTCTATAACGGATACATGGAGCACAACAAACGGGGAACCGTCTAAAAAGAGTTGTCGGTGCGAAGACAAGTCAGGGACCTTCTGAATATCAGTAATTGTTTGCTTCATAGTGGCTTTCGGAAACCATCAGCCATCAGCAGTCGGAAACCTGAATCAATGCTGAAACGCGCGTGCGTTCAGTGGGAAGGGAGTGTGGCGATTAACATTTCTGCAATTGCCACAGGTTCCCTCTCTGCCGAAAGCCGACTGCTGACGGCTATCTGTTTATTCGCCGCCGTTGCTACCCGCCCAGAGCGCACCACGTTGGAGGAGCGTCCCGAACATCTCGTGCTGACATGCCGACGCATCGTGACCGAGCGCAAGATAGAAAACCTTACCCTCACCCCAATTCTTCGTCCATGCGACCGGCACAGCATCGCCTTTCCATAACGCCGATGCAAGCACGTGGTTCCGAGGATCGTAGTCGAGGATGTATTGCTCGTCCGTCACTACGAATTCATCAAGTCCTTCCGTGATCTCGTGTTCACTATCAACGATACTGACTTGGTATTCGCGGTAGCGCGGGTGCGTGACAAAATAGCCACCTACCATCGAACGGTATTCTGGACAGCCACGGAATGAATCCGCCGCCGAATGGATACCGACATAGCCTTTACCTGAAGCGACATGGTTGAGCAAACCGTTCTTCTGCGCGTCCGAAATTTCACCGACTGTGTAGTAGAAAACGATCAGATCGTAAGGGTCCAAGTTCGGTGAGACGAGCGCGTCAAGGTCTTCCTCAATTCTGGTAATCTCAAATTCGTCCCGTTGTGAGAGCACGTTCACGATTTCGTCGCTACAGCCTTTCCAATCGTGAATCGCACCGCCTGCAAAAACAAGTGTGTTAATTTTTCCCATTCGTTAGCCTCCTTGCTATATGATAGTGCTATTATATCATACGTGCAAAAATAGTGGCAAACTTTTTTGACACATCCACAAAGCCATTCAGTTCCACCAGAGCTCTGATTCCTTATAGGAGCCGTCCCATGGTAGCGACTCCTACTGATTGCCGATAACTGATGGCTTTTCCCATTTGCATTACAACGACGCTTGTGCTAAAATAAAAGCAGTATCTGAGAAATTTGCTATCTTGGTATACCCAATATCCTAAGGAGATTAACAATGCGGCGCAGAAGCATTCTGTTTCGATCGGCGATTGTCGTCAGTGTTCTCATCGGTATATTCACTCTCCTTACGCTGCACCGATTGAGTATTGATCATCCGCGTCTATCCGCTCGGACAGTTGAAATTCCAGACGAAATTCGGCAGAAATTCGCAAGATCACCAGGGACACCTGAACCTATCGTAACGGCTAACCACGGTAGTTCTATTGACACGGTCGCGTTTTCCCCTACTGACCCTTCTCTTATTGTGAGCGTATCTAAGATTGGTCGCGCAGCACGCACAATAAAATTGTGGGATTTAAACAATACAAGCGAGCCTATAGAAGTACTCGGGGGTCATTCTTTCGCTTTTTCTCCAGATGGCAAATTCCTTGCACTCACTGGATGGTCAAGAGGCACGAGATTGTGGCGTATAGATGAACAAAAATCCATCAATACTTTTGGTAGAATGAGTTATGATCCAATCGCCTTCTCACCCGATGGACAGTGGATTGCCAGCAACGAACTCGGCGTGAAATTGTGGAATATCCGCACGCCGACGACAATCGTTGAAGGCCCCGTCTTATCTAACGAAGGATTGACGGATCAATTTACCTTCTCTCCAGACAGCAAACTACTTGCCGCTATAGGCGGAATCAACGACAATGTAACCATCTGGGACATAGAAAGTCAACAGACCATCAAAACAATAAAATCGGACGCACAGCAGATTAAAGCAATTGCATTTTCACCTGACATAGAGAACCCGCTCTTTGCAATTGCTGACGATAATCGGAATATCAAGTTATATACCGTGCCGGATTGGCATCTCCATACCACAATTTCAGCATCGTATGTCTACGATCTCGCTTTTATACCTGATCGGAAGACACTTGTGAGTACAGGTATTAACGAAGTAGAATTCTGGTCTATTGAAGACGGTACCCGTATTGCTGCATCGAAAAAACACGAGGGTTGGTCTAAGTCCCTGACACTCTCAACTGATGGCACCAAGCTCGCAAGCGGCGATAACGACGGTATTTTACGCGTTTGGAACACTTCAGCATATCTGGACCCACAGAAACCCGCTTCCAAAGATACTGTGCAGACCATCTATTTTCTACCCAGTGACCGCGCCGCCCAACCAGATATAACCGAAAAATTAGATAAATTGATAAAAGAGGTACAGCAGTTTTACGCTGAGCAGATGGAGCACCACGGATTCAAGGGAAAAACTTTTACTTTTGAGAAAAATGAAGACGGCAGTGTGAAGGTGTATCTCGTGGAAGGTCATTACACCGATGCTTACTACCTGAAAGATACGCCTAAAAAAGTTGACAACGAAATTTATGAAAGATTCGACGAGTCAAAAAATGTCCATCTCATCATTGCGGATATCAGTAGCGATAGGATTAATAATAGGCGTAAAGATGTAAGTGGTGTGGGGGGCCTAATTCCTTCGGGAATCAACTATTTTGAACTCGGCTCATGGCGCGCACAATCCGGTAATGCCATGATTCCGGCAGCGGGGAGTGGGTTTAGGTGGGAGATCATTGCCCATGAACTCGGACACGCCTTCGGTTTACACCATGATTTCCGAGATCCAAGTTACCTGATGTCCTACGGTAAAGCACGAAAGCAGGTGTCCAAATGTAGTGCTGAATGGCTTGATAAAAGTCGGTTCTTTAATCCTGGTCAAACATTTTTTGATGGACCAGCAACAATTGAGATAGTCCCCCTCGCACGCAGTTTTTCTGAGTCAACGGTTCTCCAGTTTCATCTCACAGATGCTGACGGTCTCCATCAAGCGATGCTGCTAATCCGTCCGACAGCAGAAACTCCGCCTCCCGGATACCAGCGGAACAAAAATCCAGATGAAAATAAGAAAAATTGGCAGAAAAAACAGAGAGGGAAATCTTTTGTGTTACACGATTACCGCTCCTTGAATGCCCAGAAAGAGACGACTGTTAAATTCGATTTACCCGAGCCGAGTAAGAACAGTGTTGAACTTCAGGTTATCGACGTACACGGCAACATCACCTATCGGACATTTAACCTCAAAGAGATAGACAGAAGAAAATAACGAGACTAATATGCAACTCAAAAAACTGTTCTTGTTGTTCATCGTATCCGTTGTTGTTATCGGTCTCTTGGGATTTTCCATCTGGTATCGGTGGAACACAGATCAGAAATTAGCGCAACAACGATTGCCAGAACTCACACCGAGTGCCGAGTTTAACCACGGAGCCCCTCGGATTAGAGATGTTGCAATTTCTCCTGTCAACTCAGATATTATCGCGAGTGTAGGTCCTATAACTTCAGACACCTTTACAAGCAACGGTGAGGATGGTGTCATAAAAGCGTGGAATCCGCTTGATAATAAGGGTAGCATCATAAAAATATGGAATCGCAACAATACAAAGATGCCAATCCTAACGCTGACCGACCAGCGCGGTAAAGATGATCGTGGTCCCAGCATAATTAGCTATATCGCGTTTTCGGCAACAGGTGAACGGCTTATCAGTAGAGATGCTTCGACCCTCGTGTTTTGGGATGCAGCTTCAGGTGCTAAAATTGATGTTTTTGATATTCCCTCTGGCGCAGCAGCTCTTTCACCCAACGGACACCTCCTCGCGACTGCCTCTAACGACATCAAACTCTGGGATAGCCGAAACCTGAAAGAGATAAAACCGATAGTCGTACTACCACCAAAGATGGGAAGACAGCCGCTGTCACATGAAGAAGCACGGTCAGCCCGTCATCACAATGAGACAGTCTACGAGAGATATAACTTAGTTGACTTTTCATCGGATGGAAAGTGGATCGCCGCTGGTGGAAGAATGGACGATGCTGATTGGCAGATCCGTCACGGTGTGGTGAAAATCTGGGATTTACAGCGCAAGCAACTTGTCAAAATCTTTCCAAGTGAACTTCCGAAAGGTAAAAATTACAGCGATATCCGATCTATTAAGTTCTCCCCGGACAACCGCTTTTTCGCGAGTGTAAGTCGGTACGGATACACTATATGGATACTCCCAGAGTGGCATATCTACTGCGATGTGCGAGCTCAATACAGCAGCGGGCGATCTGTTTCATTTGATGGTAAGGAACTCTATACCGGCGGATATACGCAAAGTTTCACGGACTTAGCCTTCTCGTCTGACAGTAAAATGTACACAGTTTCAGAGAGTAGGACAGTAACGCTCTACTCAACTGAAAGTGCTACCCCTATCGCCTTGCTGAAGGGTCCGGAACTTTTAGACACTATTAGTGTAATTGCCTTCTCACAAGATGGCAGCACACTTGTCGGTGGAGGCATAGATGGTGTTGTCCGCCTTTGGGATATAGGAGAGATAAATGAAAAATAAAAAATTGTTACTCTTGCTCGTGATTTTGGCTCTGTTTATTATTGGTGTCTTGACGTTTCTCAATATGCGTCCACGATATCAAGATTTGACCGTGCAGGAATTTGCAAAACTTCCCGAAATGCCTGCTCTTGTCGCTGAGTTTAACCACGGGCCAAGTCCTGTTGACTCTGTGGCATTTTCACCGGTCGATGCTTCTCTTGTTGCAAGTGCAGGTAGGGACGGAATCATAAAGTTGTGGAACAGAAACAACACTAATGACCCAGTCGTAATTCTCACGCACCCTGTAAACCACGATTATATACATCTCGATTGTTCTATTGATTTTTCACCTGATGGTGAACTGCTGGCGAGTATAGGTAATGGCGCGGATCTCATTTTGTGGGATGTCACCTCAGGAAAAAAAGTCAACACTATTAAGGGCAATTTTGGATCTTTTTCCTTTTCGCCAAATGGGAAGCAGTTGGCAACAACCTATAATGAAGTGAAGCTCTGGGATATTCGGAATCCAAAGGAAATCACTCAAGTGGCTACCTTACCTTTTAATGAAGCAGGACGAGTCAATAGTTGGGCATGTGCTGTAGACATCTCGCCCGACGGAAAATTGATTGCTATCGGATACGCGCACGGAACCATCAACGTTTGGGATCTACAGACCAAACAACTGGTTAAGACCTTAAAAACATCTCTGTTGGAGATAGAGTTTCTCAAATTCTCGCCAGATAACAAATTCTTGGTAAGCGGAGATAATCGCTTTAGGAATGATTACATCATGTGGAAAGTGCCGGAGTGGCAACGCTATGGCAAGGTGCCACGGGCAGATGTAGACAATCTGGCGTTCTCCCCAGATGCAAAGATGTTCGCATCGGTAAACCGTAATTATGGAGGAGATATAGCAATCTACTCAACTACGACAGGGGCACCAATTACCTCATTATCAGCCGCAGCGTGGAATGTGACGTTTTCAATCGAATTGTTGTCGTCAACAGCGGCGCGGAATGTAACGTTTTCATCTGATGGGAAAATGTTGGCAATTGGTAGTAAAGAAGGTGTTCTTCGTTTGTGGAAATTTACACCACAGCATTTAGAACATTCCACTACCCCTGCCGATACCGTGCGGATAATTTACTTCCGGCCGGAGGGTGGAAAAGTACCACCAAACATCACTAAAAAATTGGACAAATCAATACGAAAGGTCCAACAATTTTACGCAGATGAAATGGAGCGGCACGGATACGGCAGAAAAACGTTTACTTTTGAAACCGATGAAAACGGCAAAGCCAAGATATATCTTCTTGAGGAACAGAAGAAGCAACAGATTCCAGATTTCGATATGTCAAACGATATCTGGCTTGCGGTTGTTGAAGAGTGGGCGGACTTTCCACGGGAAGCCTTCCACGGTCAAAATCTGGGATTTGCGTATCCTACCAGTGACGGAATGACTTCAAAAAACAATATCTGGAAAGATATGATAAGAGGACTCACCCACGGGAAACTTGCTTTGCTCCCTACCGCCAATGGTGAATTGGACTGGAAAGTTACCGCATACGAAATTAAGTATGCGTTTGCCTCTATGACATACGGTCTTCAGCACACTTTGTTGTATCAGGATGAGCTAAGTGCCTTGAAGCGTTTTCTTATGCGTGCTAACGGTAAAAAACCGTGGGGAAAAAGCTGGGTACAATTATCTAAATGTGAAGCCGAATGGTTGAACAGAAGCCGCTTCTTTAACCCAAACCAACCTTTCTTTGATAAACGCCCCGGAATTGGAATGCGTGTGTCCGAACCAGATGCAAAAAATTCGCGACGTTTTCAATTTGAGGTTACAGATGAAGATGGGATACATCAAGTCCAACTGTTTGTAGATGTTAGCAAAGAACCGTGGAGCGTCAGAAAAAAATTTCAAGATTGTCGAACACTAAACGGTAAGACGCGGTCAACCGTTGAATTTGAAGTATCTAATCGAAAAATAAAGAACGTCGAACTTCGGATGATTGACATGTACGGAAACATCGCATGGCGAGAATTCAGAATTAAGGACGAAACACCAGAAACCCCATAATTTCACATAAAAGGAAACCGTAATGCCGAAAAAAATCGCCATCTTCCCCGCGAGTTTCGACCCCGTCACCAACGGACACGCCGATCTCATCGACCGGATTTGCAATCTTGGTATCTTTGATGAACTGATCGTTGCTATCGGTGTAAACCCTGCGAAACCGGCGCGTTTCACACTTGAAGAGCGTACCGAAATGCTCGAAACTGTCATTCAACCGTACCCCCAAGCCATAATTGACGGTTATACCGGATTAACAGTACACTACGCACAAACACGCGGCGCATGTGCCATCATCCGTGGACTCCGCGAAATATCCGATTTTGAATGGGAATTCAAGATGGCACGGATGAATCAGCAGATCGCACCAGACATTGATACCCTCTTTATGATGGCAAACACACGCTACGCACATATCAGTTCAACGCTCGTGATGGAGGTCGTGCAAATGGCACAGCGGAAGGTGAGTGAGGAGAAATTGCGGGAAATGGTCCCAGAAATCGTGATTAAGTTTATCCAGCAGAAATTTGATGTATTATAAATCGAGGACACGATTGAAAACCGCGCCCTCTACATTCTGATTTCTAAAATCGGTTGTCTAAACCCAAACTCACATTGAATCCCGGCGAATTGATACCCGACCCGTGCGGACGATACCGTTTATTAAGCAGATTGTCAAACGATAGTGTCAAACGTGTGGTATCAAAAAGCTTGACACCACCGCGGATATTTAGTGTAAACCATGCCGGTGTACCCGCGTCTATAGCGGCACCGTTGGAGTCAAATTCAACTTCCGCTGGGTCGCGCGTTGAGCCCTGAATTCGTGGATCACGGATATCGCTCCGGTTCAGTCTTCTCTGTTCGGCTGCGCCGCGCACAAAGAACATCGCCCAATACTGTGTATTTAGCGGCTCCCACTGGATACCAATAATGCCGTTCAACGGAGGCTCTCTTCGGGTACGTGCTTCCCAAGGCTTCTCAGGATCCGGTGTTTCACCAGCAATCGTGAGGACTTCGCCACGCAGCAATGCGACATTACCAAAAACCGAGAACTCAGGCTGAATCGGAACGAGTCCCGCGAATTCAACCCCTTGAAACTGCGCCTCATCAATATTATCAAACACAAGTACGTCAATATCCGGATACTCTCTGATTAAGTCTTGATGCAATTGAGGGATCGCTTGTCCAACGTATGCTTCTTGAACAGGTTTCCGCCCAACCAAATCAGTAACCCGACTATAGAACAATGTTAAAGCACCACGAAAGTAAGAATGTTGTGCCTTCAGCCCGGCTTCAACTGTCCACGAAGTCTCTGACCTCAGATCCGGACTCGGTGCTGTCACCCCTTCATTGGTGACCTCTACTGCTGTTGTATCATTGAGAGACGGCGCGCGGAAGGCTGTCCCGAAACTGCTGACGAAGTTCAGCGAATCCATCAAACTGACAACCACACCGGCACTCCCGGTCAAACTGTTGTCGAACACATTGAACGCATCAAAAGCCGGATCCCGGACAGAGAGATCGGCATTGGTTTGATAAAACGTCGCACGTCCGCCGAGCGTCAGTTCCACCCGTTCATGAACCCGAATTTCGTCTTGAAGATACAAACTTGCATCCCAGAACTGAGAACCGTTAATGAAACGTCCCTTTTCATTATCAACATCTTCGGTGCCGCCATCAGTTTTGACGGTCTGACTCTGTATCGTATCAAAATAGAATTCAGCACCACCCACCAAACGTTGCTTCGGAAGAATTGAACTCACCGCTTGCGCGCTCAAACTGATCGTGTTAACTGTATCATATCGCTGCCGTCGAGCTGTTGCACCGCGTACCACTTCGTTTCGTCCCTCTTTTTGGCGATGATAGGAGGCTGTCACTCGGAACGCGTCAATACTTGCCCCGACTGGGTTAACTATATAGTTCGCATAAACGAGATCACGATTTTGCGGCTCAAAAAAGAACTCGGCAAACTCTTGCGGTGCGATTTTATCATACCGCGGTGTTTGCGGCTGCCGCCACATCTGGTAAGCGAGGTTGATATTGCTTGTATCATTCAGTTGATACCCAAATTTTGCATCCGCGTTAAAGGCTCTCCAACCCAAGGGACCTTCAGTTTCAATGAGCCATCTATCAGGAATGTTATCCTTTGGTAGCGCACTCACCTCATCATATTCATAGAGCTTCACACCGATCGGCATCTCGTTTACAATTTCAAACTTCCGATTTCTGTAATGAAGGTCATACCCGATGCCGGGATTCATATCGCCGTAATCTCGCACGCCACCACCAACAATGAACCCAAAGTTTCCTTGGTTCCCTGATAGCTCTAACCGTCCAAGCTTTTCCTGTGTGGCGGTTGAGTAGCGAGCAAGGAGTCGCGGATGTATAGCCAAGGTTTCTTGCGATGGATCAATCAGAACGTTTTTGGTAAAGAAACTGACAACACCCCCCATCGCACCGCTGCCATAGAGCGTGGAACTGGAACCGAGTAACACCTCCGCACGTTCTAACATCTCTGGCGCAATGGTCGCTGTATACTGATTGGGGCCCGAACGGAATGTTGAATTATTGAGACGCACCCAGTCAACGTGTATGGAACTTTGGTAACCGGTTAAGCTCCGAAGCATCGGTGATCCTTGTCCAACCGTCGTTTGCTGTGCGATAACACCACCAACATCTTGAAGTAGATTAGACGCAATATCCGCATTCGTCTGCTCCAATTGCCTGAGGTCAAGAACTGTAATAGCATTAGGCGTTTTAAACGGTTCTTTCTCAGCACGAGCGGCTGTCACTGTGACTTCTTCCACCTCTACGACTTGTTCGTCACAGTCTTTTTCCTCGGACGCATGCGAGATCCAACTTACGAACAGACTCAAAAATACAATAAGAAGATAAAACGATTTTTTCATAGTAAAATTCTCCTCTAAATTTTAGTTTGGTGTGTCGCGCGGGGATCCTATACCGTCTGCAACTTCTAATTTACGTAAGCAAATTGTATGCCACTGACAAATTGGCGGAAAACTGTCGAATTTCAATCCATTTTCGCCATAATTTATGCAATAATGTCCATTTATTAGACAGTTTTGGTCAAATACTTTTCAGCATATCCGCATCCATCATCAAAAATTAACGCTTGCATTTTACGATAGGTTGTGATAGATTACATTACACAACTTTGCACATCCAAAAGGAGCATTCAACAAATGGCACGTTTTAGATTAACTTTCGTTCTGATTGTATGTGTACTGGTGGGCAGTGGGGTAGCGGCTGCACAAGAACAAGGCAGGGCAAAAGGCGGCACAATCCACGGATACATTACAGATACAACCCCGGCGCAGCTCCCGATTGTTGGCGTTCGCGTTCAGATTGACAACGGAAAAGGACACATTTTTGAAACAGCGTCTGCCGAAACAGGTGAATTCGTATATAGAGATATACCTGCAGACGATTACCTGATTAATATCCACAAGGCTGGATACCAGAGCCGAATTGGAAAACCCGTGTCGGTCACAAACGGTGGCACTCATTATATTCCGCTTACAATGAACAAAAAGGAAAATATATTCACCGGACTCCAAAATTGGCTCAGTCCGAAAGAACCGCAAGGCGGCACCCTTCAATTACAAGTTACAACGCAATCTTCGCAACCTGTCCCGATTGAAAACGCTGATATTGAAATTAGGGCTATTGATCTTATCGCTGAAAGAACTAAAAGGGATCCCAACCTTATTACTGACATTGAAATCACTGGAACATCTGACGCAAATGGACACTATCGGCACGACAATTTACCAGCGGGACTCTATTTCCTTACCGTTGGTAAGGACAGTTATCATACTACTTTTTCAATGACTGTCCGAGAAAATCGAATGACGACTGCCGCTGTAAAATTTCCCATTTCTAATGGGACCGAGGACACCAATGTTTTACCTTCACAGGAAACAGACCCAAAATGGGTTATTCGCGGTAAAATCTTTGATACTAATTTTCAACAAACACCGGTAAGCGGTGTCGATGTCCGGATGAGGGGGATGGACTTGGAACAATCTATGGACGCTTTATCCAATGCGGATGGCGAATACGAGTTTGTCTTACTTCCAGAGCACTACATCATTTTTCTTAAGAAAGAAGGATATATCAAAACAATTAGTCTTCCTGAAGTAACCGCTGAGAGTCGCCAAAGCAGTGTCACTGTAATTAAAGAAGGCATGTTCGTTGTTTACGAGGCAGTTGCGAATGGGAACGTGCTTAAACTTAAACACGGCATATCGAAAGAACAGAAAAGTTTTTCCGAGAAATATGGAGACACAATTCGGACGACACTTCTCTCCATCATCATCGGTGGTACGTTGGGTTTCTTCGTAAGCCGTTTAAATAAACGTCAACGAAAAAACAGTCAGGAGTAAGTATGTCAAAACAGAAATTAAACTTCGCGTTTATCGGTTGTGGTGGCAACGCACGCGGGCACGGGCGCAGTGTCTCAAGTGTCGAAGACGTTGAGATTGTTGCCCTCGCAGATCCAAGTGAAGGTTCACTTGATGCCTTCAAGGAGACCGTCGGCTTAGACGATTCCGTCCCTACCTACGCTGACCACGTTGAGATGTTAGCCGTTGCGAAACCGGATGCCGTTGTCATTAGTTCACCGCACGGTCTACATTTCCAGCATATTATGGACGCGCTTGATGCCGGATGCCATGTACATACCGAAAAACCGATGGTTTGCACGGTAGATCACGCCAAACAGGTGATGGCAAAGGTTGAAGAGACCGGTCTACACCTAATGATCGGATACCAAAGACATTTAAGTTCTACTTATCAATATTGTCGCAAGGTCGTTCAAAGTGGCGAACTCGGACCCGTTAACTTTGTCGCCGCGCATCAGTCCCAGAATTGGTATCGGAACCAGCGGGGGAAATGGCGGCAAGATCCGTTCCTGGGTGGTGGTGGACAATTGAATGATTCAGGAAGCCATCTGATTGACATCCTGCTCTGGGTTCTCGAAGCGAGTCCCGATACCGTCTATGCAATGATTGATAATTTAGATATTGAGGTAGATGTCCTCACCGCTATGTCAATCAAGTTTGATACGGGTGCCTTGTGCAATATCAGCATCGTCGGACACGCCTATGGTGGGGTGCGAGAAGCGTTTTCTATCTGGTTGGAGGAAGGCGCGCTTTATCTCCGTGAGGGCAAACTCTATCGCCAAGAACAATCAGGATCACCAGAACCCGTTGACGAATCTGAATTGCCAGCGTCAGGTAACAAAGATGTTGCCTTCATTGAACTCATCCGTGGCGAACGGACAGAGAACCCGATCGGTGTTGAAAACGGGTTACGTGTCATCCAATTAACCGAAGCCGCATGGCAGTCCGCCGAACTCGGTAGACCCGTCAAGGTAGATCTGAGTTGAGCGAATGCTTGATGTCCAAAACTTATGTAAATCTTTTGACAAGAAACCGTTTCTTACGGAACTCACGTTTCAGGTGGCAGCCGGTGAATGCCTTATCCTGCTCGGAAAAAACGGGACAGGTAAAACACTCCTGCTCAATATCTTGGCAACCTTAGTCAAACCGACATCCGGCACCATCTCTATTGATGGGGTCGATGCCTTCGCAAACTTGGCGCAGATACGTCCCACGATCGGATATATCCCTGTCGGGTTTGAAGGGTACCCGGAGTTGTCTGTCGTGGACTACCTCAATTTTTTCGCCGATGCCTACAGATTACAGAAGCGCGAGCGTGCCTCGGCGATTGATGCTGTGCTTGAATTAATGGACATCGACCATCTACGTGAGACCAGAATTGAAACTTTATCAACAGGTGAACGCCAACGCCTCTTATTCGCAAAAACCTTTTTACACGAACCGCAGTTGTGGCTCCTCGACGAACCGTTTGCACCGCTTGATCCAAACGGACACATCGAGATGATAGAACTCATCGATGAACTTCGAGCCATGCGGAAGACCGTCGTAATCGCAACCAACCGCCTCGAAGATGCCTGTCGATTCGGCAACGCTGAGTCGGAGAACGAAACGCTCATCAGCATTCTAAAAGACGGACGCTTCGCTATGCTCAAAACGTTTCGTCAACTGCAAGCGGAAAACGTAGACACCACCTCACCAGATGGATTCTATAAACTATTTGCCGAGCTTACAAATACACCTTCTTTATCAAAGTCCCCCTGATAAGGGGGATTTAGGGGGTTTAAAAGCGAAAAATCTACTTTGTGCGTAAATTCTATAAACTTGTTTGTATCACAAAATACTGGAGGTTACAAAACCGTCATGTCAGATATAAGTGCGTTCTTTCACGAAAACGGATACTATTTCGCTAAAGGGGTCTATACGCCCGAAGAGATTAAAGCCATGGAAGGCGACTTTGATCGGGTGGTGGATCAGCTCCTTAAAAGCGACGAAAACGTCAACGCGCGTTGGGGCGGCAGATTGATGGATGCCCTTGATGGTGGCGAATCTGTCATCATCCACACCCACAATATCCAGAGTTTTTCCGGTGTCTGGCTGCAAGCGTTCATGCAGGAAAAGTTTCTTGATGTCACCGAAGCCATCCTCGGACCGGATATTATGCTGCACCATTCCAAACTGTTCTGTAAGCCACCTGAAAAAGGCGCGCCTTTCCCGATGCACCAAGATTGGCAGTATTTCCCTTCCGTCAAAGACAGCATGATAGCCGCGATTATCTACGTCTCGGAAGCCACAGATGAGATGGGCTGTGTACGGGTCTATCCAGGCTCCCACAAGCAGCTCGGACGCACAGATGGCATGATGGGAAGTGGGAAAAACGCTGAAGTTACTGACCGATACCCGATTGAGAACGCAACCGTTTTAGAGGCGGAACCCGGAGACGTGCTTTTCTTCAGTTATTTCACCCTACACGGCTCAATGCCGAATCGATCAAACCAGACTCGAAAAAGTGTGCTCGTTCAAATGCACGCCGGCGACGATGAGATCGAAGCCGAAAATCGCCACACCAACGTCCAATTGGTCCTGCGTGGCTGGAACCATCTCGCAACCCGTTCTTCTGTCGGACGAATTGGATAAATCAAGGCGCATTATCCGCCCTGACCGAATCGCTTTCTTTTAAGGAATCCCAAGTTGATAGTTAAGCAAATCACGGGATTGCGTAAATCCTATTAAAAAACGAAACGTAGCCCGTAATGAAATGGAGGGCGGATTAGGGAATGGCACTTCAAATTCCAAAACCGCCCTGAACGAACCGCAAGGAAAATTTAAAAAATGATTAGAGTCGGAAAAATTAGTATGGCACATGTCCACGCCGGTGGCTATGCCAGAAGAATCCACGAAAACCCCGAAACCGAACTCGTCGCCGTCTGGGACGAAGAAGAATACGGCGGGAAAGAAGCAGCAGAACAGTACAATGTCCCGTTCTACACGGATCTTAACGAGATGCTTAGCCGCGACGACGTAGACGCAGTCGCCGTTGATGCCGTCACGTCCGACCATCCGCGTGTGATGATCGCCGCTGCTGAAGCAGGGAAACACATCTTCACCGAGAAGGCACTCGCGATTACCGTCGCCGAATGCGACCCGATTATTGATGCCGTTGAGAAAGCCGGTGTGAAGTTTATGATTTCGCTCCCTTCACGCGCGAACCCCGAAATCCTGTTTGCCAAAAAAGCAATCGATGACGGACTCCTCGGAGACATCACGTTCGGTAGAGGCAGGATCGCACATTCCGCAGCACTGGATAGTTGGTTCAGTGGCACGAGCGCATGGTTCGCGGATCCCGAACGCGCAGGCGGCGGTGCCCTCTTCGACTTAGGATGCCACCGTGTTGACGTTATCCGATGGTTGATGGGCGAACCGAAAAGTGCTATCGCCAAAATTAACAACTTTACCGGTAACTTCCCGATTGACGATAATAGCGTTTCCGTCGTTGAATTCGCGAACAAGGCACTCGGCGTCATTGATGTCGCATGGACACACCGTTCCGGTCCGAACATGCTCGAAATCTACGGCACGGAAGGCTCGTTTGCTGCAGGACACGGCGAGATGCATTTCCAAACCCGCAAACTCTCTGACGAAGAAAAGGCAGAATACATCGCAAACGCACCTCCTGCACCACCGGAGCCAATGCAACAGTGGATTAACGCTATCCTTCGCGACGAACCGATGACGATTACCATCCAAGACGGACGTAACCTCACAGAGTTGATGCAGGCGTTCTACATCTCCTCTGAACAGGGGAAGGCAATAGAATTTCCGCTATAAGTAGATAGGACTTATGCAATTCACTAAGATTTAAACCGTAGCACAAACTGTATGAAGATTAACAATTTAATTCGGTAATACGGCAGCCTTTTGTTGTAGGAGCGAGCTGTGCTCGCGATCCCTAATGATTACCGAAATATTTATTGAACTTCATTCAGTTTGTGTAGAGAAGTTGCGCCTGTCTTGAAAGTCTTACGGACCTCTGTTATATTGTGATAACGCCTGAACAATTGTGGGATAAGAGCTTTAGGAGAAACCTCTGTCTCATTATTAGACATTATAACGATTTACGAAAGTTGCCTTTTTGTAGACATTGACTTTATGCGAATATACCGTAGGGGCGAGGTTGCCTCGCCCGATGGAATAGATGAACACGCACACACACTTAAACTATTATAATGTCTATTATTTAACAGAAATTCCTCCGTTACTTTAACATTCAGATTTGCAATCAAATATTGAGGTCTGTCTGAAGGCAGCCGACAACACAACAAAGTAAGGATTACAGATGTATATTTCAAAAACTAAACTGGTGATTACCGGTATACTTGTCGCTTCACTCATCGTTATCGTTACTTCATACTCACAGAATAAGCTCACTCAAGGGCAGCAACCTTACACCCCAACCCAGTTAGAGTGGCTTGAATTGAAACTTAATGCAAAATATAGGAATCTGATGCAGGATGAACATGGTTTTATAGTTGAATTCAAGGCTATACCTGAAGCAAATACTATCTACATACTTATGTGGTATGATGTCCAAATTTGGAGAAGCCCAGATTTGCAACTTCTCTTTGTTCTGAGAGTTACTAACAACTTCAAAAAGTTGGTTAGCGAAGAAATAAAAGAAATGGGATGGAATGAGTGGTGTCGGGTTGAGACTAAATCAAGTCCGTATGTACAAGAAATATCTATAAGACCGACTCTGAATGAACGACCAGTTATTGAGTTTACTATAAGTCCATCTAAGGCAGAGGCAGAAATATGGAAGGCTATTGAAAATTTGAATCAGAATGACTGAAGTTGCCGCTAAACTGTCCCATGGATCCGAAAAAACAGATTACAAGGGTGAACGGTGCTCCTATGCCCGACGAATACCATACGCACATCTGGTATTGATATTGAGGAAAAGGAATTTGAATAAATTGAATAACGAATGTTATTCAGAAATCCTGAAACCGATTTACGCCAAGAGGTATGAATATATAATTTTAGATTTTACTTTATCTGCCCGCTAACCCAAATTGAGGACAATTATGAAAGACTATCAACCTATCTCACTCTCCGCTCTGTGCAACGTCGGCACAGAGATTATTGGCGAAAACGCAACGCCAAGTGTCGGGGCACAAACGTTCCACGGGCTGCCTTTCGACATTTCCGAAGGTGAAAACTGTTTCTTAGGCTTCGGTGAAGGCATCAACACCGAGTCCGTCCAAATTCCTATCAATGCGAACCCGAAACGAGTCATCTTTGTACATCGACTCCTTGAGTCCCGTATCCAGGAAGGTGAACCCATCGGTAGATGCATCGCAAACTACGTTTTTAATTATGCAGACGGGGAATCGGTCAGCGTACCCATTCGCGAACGCTTTGAAATTGGCAGCGTCCCACAGGGATGGGGACAACAGACTTTCCTTGCCATACCTGACCGACAAGATAGTTTATACCCACGCCACGAAGGACCTTGGGGAGCAGCAGGAAACCGACAGACCGAAGCAACTCAAGGAACACCGCACAACTACTATCTCTGGGCATGGAAAAATCCGAGAGACGGCGTTGATATGGTATCCGTTGAAATCCAACCACAGGACCGCCGGTTCATTGTCGCAGCAATCACGCTGGGGCACCTTGACGAAAATCCGATACCGCGGCGTCCACGCCGAGAAGTCAAAATAACGCTCCCGCAAACCGACGATGCTGACAAACCGTTTAACATGGAAGTTAATGTTGACCGCGGCACCGCCACGTATCCGTACCCGTTGCCGGAAAACGATCCTGATGCGTTTATCAATGACGATTTCAAAGGGTGGGGTGAATCCCAAAGCAACAAAAGCAGCACTGCGTATACGGAAGTATCCGCTACACCTTCTGCCACAGTTGAAGTCAAGAACCACGGCGAAACGCTCGGTACCGTCAACTGGGGAGAAGTCCAAGAGAAAGGCAGCGTTCAACCCAACGAACGCGTCAAGGTAGAAGTCATCGACTCCGGTAGAAACTGGGTTCACACAACCGTAATTGATGAGGATACAGGCAAACCGGTGCCGTGTCGCATCCATTTTCGCTCGCCACACGGCGTACCCTATGCCCCGCACGGACACCACGCACACGTCAACTCAAACATGGGCACATGGCACGTGGATGTCGGTGGCGACGTACGGCTCGGACAGATTAGCTACGCCTACATTGACGGTACGTGTCAGGGATGGCTCCCTCGCGGTGAAGTTGTTGTTGATGTCGCTCGCGGTTTTGAATATACGCCATTGCGGACGACTGTTAACATAAAACCCGGACAACGTGAACTAACGCTACGGATAAAACGCTGGTGCGATATGAACGCCGAACGCTATTTCAGCGGCGATACGCACGTCCATTTTCTCTCTACACAAGGCGCGCATACCGAAGCACAAGGTGAAGACCTCGGCGTTGTAAATCTCCTCCTCTCACAATGGGGACACCTCTTCACAAATACGGAAGAATTCATCGGAAGACCTACAACCTCTGCCGACGGACGGAGCATTGTCTACGCGACTCAGGAGAACCGTCAGCACGTTCTTGGGCATCTTACACTGCTCGGTCTAAAAGAACAGGTTGCACCCTGGTGTTCCGACGGACCCGGAGAAGCAGAGCTCGGTGGAAATATGGAGGTCACGCTTTCGCACTGGGCGGATGCGTGTCATGCCCAAGGCGGAACAGTCGTCTTACCGCACATCCCAAACCCGAATTGTGAACCCGCAACGCTCATCGCTACCGGACGCGTCGATGCCGTCGAATACCTCACTAACGCCATGTATGGGCACCTTGAGTACTATCGCTATCTCAACTGCGGTTATAAACTGCCACTCGTCGGTGGTACAGATAAGATGACGAGTGATGTACCCGTCGGTGTCTATCGCACTTATGTCCATATCCCTGACAACGAGGAGTTCAACTACGATAACTGGTGTAAATACATGAGCGCGGGGAATACCTTCCTCAGCGGCGGTCCTATGATACGGCTCAGCGTTAACGGACAGCCGATCGGTAGCACGATTAACCTTCCCGGCAATGGTGGCACCGTGGAAGTCGAAGCCTCTGCGGATTCTATCTTCCCGATCCACACCTTGCAGATTGTGCAAGCCGGACAAGTCGTCGCTTCCACTGAGGAGAATAACGGAGCACGTCAATTACAGCTGAAAGCGAATCTGAAAGTGGACAAACACTCATGGATTGCGGCGCGATGTGGTGGCCCCAACTATGCACAAGCCGTTCCACACCACGACGGATGGCGGCGCGGTATCATTGCACACACCTCGCCAGTCTACATCGCAGTCGGCGGCGAATGGTGGATGTTCGACCCGGAAACGGCGAACTATATGCTGACCCTGATTGAAGGTGGATTGTCCTATATCCAAGAGACAGCACGCCATCACGAACCCGGCACCGTAACACACCACCACGGAGAGGACGACCATCAGGAATTCCTATCTCGACCGTTCCAAGAAGCGCGGGAGGCGATCCACCGTCGGATGCATCAATTGGGCATCCCGCATTAGATTTTAGATGAATGAATTGAGCCTTATACGAAGGAATTTAATATGACAGACTTGATTGAACCCGTAAACACAGAAGAAACTGAGGAAGAACAAGTTTTTGAGACGCGTGTGCCGGCGCGTGGTCTTGAGGCAGCTTATGGTGAAGATGAACCCGAGTATACACTCGATATGCTCATTTCAGTCAATCCTAACCGTGCTGATTAAAACATAGGAGACCAACATGCCAAGGGAATTAGTGGCGGTTGCCCCTCGGAAACCCGTTTTAAGAGAATACGAAGACGGTCCGCTCCCCGCAGATAGCGTCCGCATTCAAGTCGAATTCGGCGCACCCAAACGCGGCACCGAACTCACCGCATACTACGGATACAACAACGCAAACTTTCCACTGAGACTTGGGAATATGTGCGTCGGAAAAATTATTGAAATCGGAGATGACGTTGAAGGTCTCGCGATTGGACAACGTGTCGCCAGTCACGGGCACCTCAAAGAGACGCATACATGGCGCGCAGGCAGCGTCCTCAAAATGCCAGACCAGATGACATGGAAAGAAGCCGTCTGCTATGATCCATTACACTTCGCAATGTCTGCAATCCGTGACGGAAAAGTCCGCGTCGGTGAGCGGGTGGCTGTCTTTGGACTCGGTGCCATCGGCTTGATGACGGTACAGATGGCACGGATCGCAGGCGCCGACTTCGTCGCTGCCGTAGACCCACTCGAAAGACGACGGAAAGTCGCTGAAAAAACGGGGGCGGAACTTGTCATCGATCCAACCGCTTGCAATGTCGGCAAAGTACTCAAAGAAGCGACCGGCGGACTCGGCGTTGATGTCGCTGTAGAAACGAGTGCTGTTTACGAAGCACTTGACGATGCCCTTCGTAGCGTCACTTTTGAAGGCACAATCGTCTACGCTGGACGTGCGAAAGCGTGTACGGGTGGACTTGACCTCGGTGCCGTCGCGCACGTCAACATTCCGAATATCATCTTTGCGCGCGCCAACAGCGACCCGAACCGCGATCATCCGCGTTGGAATTTCAAGCGTATTATTGATACCTGTTGGAAATGGCTCGAAGAAGGCAGATTTGATTGTGAAGATGTCGTCGATCCAGTCGTGCCATTTGAAGATTCCGTTGAGGCTTACATAGAGATGGATAACCATCCCGAACGGAGCGTCAAATTGGGCGTATCTTTTGGGTGATGCTAAGACATAGTGTTCTGTCATTTTTATTTTCATAGATTGTAGGTTGGGTTGAACGCAGCAAAACCCAACATCTCCAGTCAATACAACCTATCATATTAAATGTGACACAACAGTAGCCTGTAACAACGGCGCAGGCGGATATATAGAGAAGGGGTTCAATATCCAACCCACTTCAACAAACCGCAAGGAATAATTAAAATCACTGATATGCAATCAAAAAAATGCCGAATACCATCACGACAGCCGCGATAAATCGGCGTTTTGTATAGGTCTCTTTCAAGGCATACCCGCCGAGCAAAACAACGAAAATGACAGAACACTGCCGAACGGCCGTCACATAACTGACTTTTTCTGTCATCAAAACGTAGAGGATGAGCGAATAAGAGGTCAACGAAAGCGTAACAACAGCAAGTGCGCGCTTCCATTCCGTTCGTCCAATCTCCGCAATCTGCTGGTGTGGGAACCGGATGAGGCAGCTTAACCCGTAAAAAACTTGCGAGATACTGCTCTCCATTAAATAGTAGGTAACAGGTCGCCACAAAGGTGGCTCCGTCGAATAGCGATGAAATTCAGTCATCCCTTGCTTGTCTATCAGCGAGTACCCAATGACGCTCCCTAAGGTCGCATACGCCCAGAAAGCATCCGGTTTTCCAAGATAACGAAAGAACGTCTTGAACTCAATGCGCGCTTCGCGTTGTTGATAAAGTATCATAGATGCCATCACACACAAGATACCTACGAAACCTTGTGCCGAGATTCGTTCGTTTAGGAAGAAGAAGGCAAAGAGCGGTAAGAAGGCTGGCGCAGCGCGCGCAATCGGATAGACAAACGAAATTTCGCCAACTGTATAGGCGTGCGTCAAAAACAGACGGTATAACAGATGAACCACAGCAGAACCAGCAATATAGACCCATACCAATTTCGGAATTATGGGTTGCTTGATACCAAACGCAACGAACGCTATGATTATCGTGTAAAATCCACACCAAAAAAATAGGATGCGTGTGTCTTTGCTCGATTTACTGTAGAAATTCCATAAGGCGTGGCAAAGTGCTGATAACAGAATTAAGACAATTGAAGTAAAAGCCATAGGACTCCTCGTCATTATAGTAAAATCCGAAGATATGTGGACACTTCAGAAAGTACGAAACCCACTTCTCGCAGGATTTTTGCTTGGGTATTTCGGCAGGGTTTGTAACCCCGTCAATCTTTGGGTGTTCAATTAAATGGGTTTTACTACAATTGGGTACAAGGTCAGTATCTGTTCGTTTCAATCTCTCGGTTTTGATTGTAGTCAATAATCTTGTGTCGTTCTTTTCTAACCCACAGGAGGTAATTATGTTGAAAAAATCAAAAAAACACCAGTCTTTTATTTTTTTTGGGCTTGTCTTTGGCATACTTGCCCTCACGGCAACCGTTACCCTCACACAAGAATCGTGGTTTCCTTCCGAATGGGGTGCCGACGACCGGCGCGGTGCCGTCAACCGACTAACGCCAGAAAAAGTACTGCAAGCCACCAGTTTAATCAAAACGGGTCAAGTCTTTCAACTCGGCAGAGTCTATGAAAGCGGTATCCCTGTCTTCGGGACACGCCATTATAGCCTGCGGATTCCAGCGATGTCCGGTCCGCTTGGCGAAAACAAAACCACGTGGTTTGAGGAGATCTTCAGTGGTGAGATCGGTCAGATCGGCACCCAATTTGACGGACTCGGACACATCGGTATCGGCGATCTCTACTACAACGGCTTAGACCAACACGATTTCGCCAAAGCCGAAGGCCTCACAGAACTCGGCGTTGAGAACGTGGGACCCATCGTGACGCGCGGTGTCCTGATTGACGTTGCCGGTTATAAAGGTGTTGAAGTCCTCGGCGATAGGTACGAAATCACGCGCGCCGATTTAGAGGGTGCATTGAAAAAACAAGGGGTCAAAATTACCCCCGGCGATGTCGTTATCATCCATACCGGCTGGGGTAAATTTTGGATGACAGATAATGATCGCTACGGCGCAACCGAACCCGGCATCGGATTAGAGGCAGGGCAATACCTTGTTGACCAGAAGATCGTGATGGTATGCAGCGATAATTGGGGAATTGAGGTCGTCCCAAACCCTGATGAAACCCTCGCCTTTCCAGTGCATCAACTCTTTATCGTCAAACACGGTATCTACAACCTTGAAAACATTATTACAGAGGAATTAGCAGCGGCGAAGGTTTACGAATTTGCTTTCAGTTTCGCACCGCTGCGTCTCAAAGGCGCGACGGGTTCGCCGGGAAACCCGATCGCTATTTTTTAAATTTTCCTCGCGATCCGTTCAGGCGGGTTTCGGTAATTGGTAAATTATAAAAATATATTGACATCTACAAGTGACCCAATTCCCCCCTGATAAGGGGGGTTAGGGGGGTTGTGCTTGCCGAAGATGTAAAAGTGATTCTAAAATTTACCAAATGATGTCCCTCTCCGTAGGCCCGCCTTCCACTTCGTTTCAGGCTATCTACGCCAACTATCTCTGCACAACACGCTTGTCGCTCCGGTAACCCCATCCTATTTTCACATCTGCACAAATCCGTGCAACCATCGCACTCTTTGCCCCATTTCGTGCAGCCAGCACACGCGCCAAACCCACTATATCCAAGGTATCTCCCATCTCGCCCACTCTTTTAGATTGGCACAGAAATTGCTACCTATCTAAGAAAATTAACAAGGAGACGTTCATTAGGGTGACCCGAGTTTTCCAACGGTCCCTTTTGAAAATGAACAGATTTGTATTTCCTTTACATTTCGCGTTTATCACAAGTATATTGCTGGCAGGATGTACTGCTCTTATACACGTCCAAACGGTATAATCTACAAAACACTCGGAAAAAAGAGTTACGACCCCGCAAGTGAACGCAATTGGAAGTAGAGGATTTAGGAACGTTTACGAATAAAACGGAGGTGAAAATCCATGTCAAGTAGAACCTATTTTTTTCGCGTATGTGTAGCAATCGGGGTGTGGTTATTCACGGTAGGTTGCGCACCGCTTCCAAAACGAATAGCAGCTACACACCTATCCTGCAAGACATATCCATTACTCGTTGATGGCGATCTTGCCACATCCGGCTTCCTAAAGGTAAAAAACTTTGTCGAAAAAAATAACGCCAATTATCAGCGAAGTATCCAATATGGCGACTGGATAGAAGGCAAAGATAAGGCGGAGGCATTGATTCAACTTGACACACTTACCTCTGTCGCTTACATTGAGGTGCATCCAATTTCAAATATTTACCGTCTCTCGGTAGACACATCGACCGCAGAAATGACAAACGAAAAATCACACCACTTTGAACCCGTGAGAAGCCATAAGATTGCCAGATCCGAGAACGGTGAAGTGATTCGCATCGACATCGATAGACCCGTACGAGTGCTGAGAATCCGTATCTATGCCAATCGCGATTTAGCACAGCCCACACGGGAACCACTAACACAAAAAACTAAAGTGACCTTTAAGGATATTGTGATTCGGGAAATTCGAGTGTATCAATGATGAATACTGTCAATCAGTAGGAGTTTGAAAATGAACAAATTCACATTCGCTTTATATTTTCTGTGTATCGGAAGCCTCTTAGCTGCGGGATGTGCGGTACCATCATTTTTGATGAACCCCGCCGAATCCCCTCAGCCATCACTCGAAGAGCAGATACAGCAGACTACGGAATCTCTGGAATCATGGACAGGGCAACCTATTTCAAAGGTTATTCGGGAATGGGGATCACCACACGGAATAAGCGACGACGACGAAGGTTCAACAATTTACATCTGGCAGATGCAGCTACCTGAACAGACGCTTCTACCGAGACAAGAACACTGGATATTTTCGCGCCGACACGCCAGCGATCTGCAACGCGGGACAGAGGCATCTTTGTCAACCGACCACATCTACGAATTTATGTTTTACACAGACACGAACGGTGTAATTTACAAAACCTTCGCAAAAAGGGATGAAAATCCAAGCGTCGGTTCTCGGAGTTTTAGCGTCTCCCAAGAAGGATCGGGAACCACGAGGTAATACGATGAAGTTACCGACAATTTCCATCGCATCACACCGCGTCACGCGGCTCATCATCGGCGGCAATCCGTATAGTGGCATCTCACACCGCTCCGCAGCGGCATCGCAGGCAATGATCGATTACTATACAACACAGCAGATTATCGCAGACCTCCGACAAGCAGAGGAAAACGGAATTAACACCGTCCTCGCACGCGCTGATCGGCATATCATGCGCGTCCTCAACGAATACTGGAACACAGGCGGCACCATCCAGTGGATCGCCCAAACCCCGAAAGATACAGAATACGCAGACCTCAACAAATACCTACAGATCATCGCACGCTACAAACCGATTGCTATCTACCACCACGGCGGCACGACCGATAAGTTGTACGCAGAAGGACAACTCGGTTCATTACACGAGAGTCTCCAACACATCCGAGACTTCGGTTGTGCTGTCGGAATCGGCACACACGACCCCTTGATCCTCAAACACTGCTACACCGAAGGATTTGATGTTGACTTTTATGTCTGTGCATTGTATAATCATACAAGGCATAGAGAACTCTATCTGCCAGATGATCGGTTCGCCGCGTTCGCCACCATAAAAGCGGTCCCGATGCCAATCATCGCCATCAAGGTCTTAGCCGCTGGTAGAAACGAGCCGCGCGAAGCGTTTCAACTGGCACTCGAAAATATTAAACCGACAGACGCGATGGCAGTCGGTATGTACACACAATTTCAGCCAGACCAGATCCATCAGAATGCAATAACTGTTGCTGAACTCACCCACGCCCTGTAGGCGCACTTTGTAAGCGCGCCGGTATGAATGGACCAAACAATGAAGCGAATTGTAGAACCGGAAGTCATGGACACAGCGGAAGCCGCCGAAGCTTATGATGCGATGGGGCATGGTGAGGTTGATCAGGCTTTTGTTGACCGTGTTATCGCACTTGGTGCCAGCACCGGACATTTCCTCGATGTCGGCACCGGTCCCGCACAGATTCCCATCCTACTTGCACAACGTTGTCCCGATATCCACATCACCGCCATCGACCTATCCAAAGAGATGCTAAAGATAGCGAAACGCCACGTCGCAAATGCCGGTCTCACCGATCAGATAACCCTCGAACTTGTGGATGCCAAAACCCTACCCTATCCCGACAACACCTTTGACGGACTCATCTCCAACAGCATCGTACATCACATCCACGACGCAATGAAAGCACTCAAAGAGATGGGCAGAGTCGCGCGTCCCAAGGGTCCCATTCTTATCCGTGACCTCATCCGCCCTGAAATCCCAGCGGATGCGCAAGCTTTCGTCGATCGTTATGCCGCAAACGACACCCCGCAGCAGCAAAAATTATACTACGACTCCTTCCTCGCCGCCTTCACCATTGCCGAAGTCAACGAGATGCTAACACAGATGGACATGCCGGGTGCCACCGTCGTCCAAAGCACCGATCGGCACTGGTCGATTGAACGTGCTGGATGATTGTTTGAATCAGGATTTAGAAAATAATAAGGGTTCGCGCGGCTGGGCACTTCCTATGTCATGACAGGTTCATATTCAATCACTAATGAAATCTCCTGTTTGCCATTCGGTGCGTTCGTCTGCTGTTTCTTCATAATGAGTTTTCATTTGTTCCGCCTGTTGTGCCAGAACTTCGCGGCGTTCATCTACCGAAAGACGCATGAACGCCGCCTGAGGGGACTGTGTTTCTCCTGCCGCCAGCTCAGCCAACAAGCAGTACGCTAAGGGTAACTCCGTTTCTGGAATTTTTGCGACTAACTGCTGGACCTCAGCGTATGTGATTGTTTTCATCTTCATCTCCTGTCGTAATTGTGATAGGGTCCACAACATATTGCAGGGCAACATCTTCAACTTTGGATAACTCAATAGAATTATACGACGATTTTTTGCCAAGTGTCAACAAAAAACAAACATCAGTGAAAAATTAAGTTTGATAGATCGCTAAAAATGTGGATAATACCCTTACCAGCAGAAATTATACTACGACTCCTTCCTCGCATCCTTTACCATTGCCGAAGTCAACGAGATGCTGACGCAGATGGACATGCCGGGTGCTATTGTCGTCCAAAGCACCGATCGGCATTGGTCCATTGAACGTGCAGGCTGATTGTTTGAATCAGGATTTACAGAATAAGGAGGGTTCGCACGGCTGGGCATCTCCTATGTAATGACAGGCTTTGTATGGGGCTATCACTTTTTGACTTTACTATAATCCTCGGCATCTGTTTGTGTTGGTTCTTGGTTTTCAGGGTTATCGAACAGATCGACAACCTGACCGATTTTTCCAGGGTTTCCGAGTAGATAAACTTCGTCATCCAACTCAATCCGTAGTTCACCGTGCGGATTCGTTAAAATCTGTTCGTTCCGTCGCACGGCCAAGACCGTCACCTCGTAGGTCTCTCGTAAAGCGATTTCTGCCAGTGATTTCCCAGCAAAAGGTGATTTCGGATCAACCCATAGGACCGAAATCTCAAGATCAGGGAAATGTCCCTTCAGAGTGGAAACAGGTGGTGTGTCCTTGCGCAGCGTCCGGAACATCTTATAACCATTAGCCCGGACTTCCGCGACGAACTGTTGAATCTGATCATGAGGGATAAGATATTCCATCAATACCCGCGTAAAAATTTCGACAGAGGTCTCGAACTCCTCTGGAATCACTTCGTTTGCGCCAACACGATATAACGGTTCCACTTCAGCAAAATAGCGCGTTCTGGCGATAATGTGCACCGTTGGATTCAAAGCGTGAGCGGTTGCCACAATTCGACGCGAGGCGGCAGCATCAGAAATTACGACCACAACAACCCGCGCCGCTTTGATGTTCGCATGGTGAAGTACAGCATCGTGAATAGCATCACCGTAGAAAATCGGCTCACCATTCGCGCGTTCCATTCTGACGATTTCGGGATTCATTTCGACGATGACATAGGGGATGTCTGCCGCCCGCGCAGCTTTCGCGACGTTTCGGCCGTTAATCCCAAAACCAATAATGACGACATGGTTCGTCTGCTCAGCATCTTGCGTTGAAGCGATGGGTTTTAATCCTGACACGAGTCGTCTTGGCAGAGGCAATCGTAGTATCCCATCGGCAACATGAGGTGCCGCCGAGATGATAAACGGTGTCGCAGCCATCGTTACAACTGAAACAGCGAGAAACAGGTTGTAATTTGCGTCACTGAGCAAGCCATGTTCGATACCCGATTTCGCAAGAATCAACGCAAATTCCCCTACCTGACTGAGTGTGAGTCCCGCCAGAATCGCCGTGCGTAGCGGGTATCCGAGCATTGAGGTCACCCCGCCTGCAATGATGCTTTTTGCAACGAGAACACCGATTGTCAGTCCCGCAATCAATAACGGCTTTTGAAATAGGATGTGAAAATCGAGTAACATCCCGACCGACACAAAGAAGAAGCTGGTGAACACATCCCGAAACGGTGAGATGTGACCGAGTGCGTCGTGGCTCGACTCCGATTCAGAGACGATTAGCCCCGCGAGGAAGGCACCAAGTGCCAAAGATACGCCGAAACGCGACATCAACCAGACGACGGCGAGGCAGATTGCAAGAACGCTCAACAAGAAAATTTCTCGGCTCCGCGTTCGTAGTACTTGCGATAGAATGCGCGGCACAATGTATTTTGAACCGACAAACACCATAGCAATCATCGCCACACCTTTTGCCAACAGTAAAACGAGCGCCCTGCTCATGTCTCCGGCGTGTCCAGCAAGGATTGGTGTGATCAGGATCATGGGGACGATGGCAATATCCTGAAAAATCAGGATTGCCAATGCTGTGCCCCCATGCGGCGTTCGGGTCTCATCGCGCTCTTGTAGCAATTTCATCACGATCGCCGTGCTGCTGACGGCGGCCAGGCAACCGATAAAAACCGATTCGTTGATCGACTGTCCGAAGTGCAAAGCCAGGGCAAACGCCGCGAGCAGCGTCAATCCGACCTGTAAGGATCCCCCCAGCAACACTGCTTGCTTAATCTGAAGCAGGCGTTTCAGTGAAAATTCGATGCCAATAGTGAACAGCAGTAAAATGACACCAATCTCGGCTAAGATTTCGACTTCGTGGTCAGCCTGAATTAACTCCAATCCGTGAGGACCTGCAATCAATCCTGTGACGAGGAAGCCAACGATCGAAGGCACCCCCAATCTATGACAGATGAATAGAACGCCAATCGATAAGCCGAATATGATGCAGATGTCATAAAGTAAAGGAATTTCCATAACTCATTCCAAATTGTGATGCGTTGTGAGTGTACTGCCAAAGGAAATATTTATGCCCACCCCTCAATTATATTATATCTCATTTTGAATTTCAAATACAAGACGGAATTCGGTCTTCCAAAACGAACTTGACTTTCGCTTCGGAATATGTTAATATGTGATTATTGAATTTAGAGCAAAGGATGTGAAAGAATTATGAACGATGGGTTTGGCGATGGGCAAAACTCATCGCGGATCCGAAGCGATGTTCCAAGTCGTGCTCCTGATTTAAGTCCTCAGCAGCGTGAGATTCGCCGGAACTTTGAGGCAATTGGTCCCGAAATAGCAGCCTATTATCTGGATGGGATCAAAATTTTACACAGCACAGCCTTAGAAACAGCAGCAAGTCTTTTAGCACATATTGCTCGGGAAATTGACGGCGGTTTAAGAGATATTTTATCCAGTGACGAAGCCAAAAGGCACATCCAAAACCAACTCACAGAAGCCGTTTTAGTTAAGTTAGGAAACTACAGCGAATTAAAAGACCGTAAAGGCCATATCGCCTCAATTTTGGCAGCTCTTGGTATTGATGATTCCATCATCCTTCTTTCTACGGATGACACCCGTGTAAATTTTGCTATCAGATGGATAAATGTTTCTACCCAATTTCATAAGTTTGCCCATCGCCACGGGGCTTGGAGGATTCCTCGAGCTAAAGAAGAATTTGAAGCTCTTTGGTATGAATTTGAGGGTATATTATCGAATTTAGTAGGCAGCTTTCTTGACCTGCTCAACCAATTGGATCGGATTTGTGCCTATGAGGAACCGACAGGAGAAATAAGAAGTACTCTCCCAAATCTATTGGGATCTGAGGAAAGACGTGCATATTTCTTTAGAAAACTTGAATTCCCCGCATGGTTGGAACCCTTAAAAGAGGATGGATGGTTCAATCCTGATCAGAACCCCATGCCTCAAGAATCTCCGGATCAGCCCGGATATTACTATAGTTCCCGTTGGCACGCCTTGGAGTATGTGGTCAAAATTTCTACGCATCCAGAGTGTCCTATTGATATCCTTGTGGACATTGTCAATGCCATTACAGATGAAAGCAGAGCGCGGATTGATAATGGTCGAACAGACTTAGATACTGTCAAAATTATTAGCACACTTCCTATAGATCGGATAGAACCTCAACATATCACTTTTATGGGTGCTGCATTGAAATCCATCCAGAAATATGGACTGATGGATCAGGAAATAGGTCAAACAATACTACCTAAACTTCTTGAGGGTGGTAAGAGGGAACTAACTCTTGTTCTTCTCTCTATAATACTTGAAATCGAATTTGTTGATGAACGAATCCAACCCATAATGGAGGAACATTGGCTTGAGGATGCACTGAAAAAATATGGACACACCATCGCGAATTTATGTGGCGTTGCGGCAGCAGATATAGCGCTTGTGCAGATTCGGAAAATCGCAGATGCGAATAGATTCAAAGTCGATTTCCTAGAACGCGTTGAAAGCGATCTATCACACCTCTCACATCCAAATTATGCTGAATTAGTAATAAGTTTTACAAGTGCCCTCTTCCGGTTTGCTGAACCTGATAGCATAGAACAAACAGTCCAAGTTTTACTACAGGATCCGCACGCAATCATTAGGCGGATTGCAGTCAAGGCGATCACTGATCATTACAGCAATCTGAAACATCTGTTTTGGACATGGGACAACAATCCACTAGATGATGTTAAACTTGAGTCTGAGATTACCGAATTGATTGAAACTCACAACAGCACCTTTGAAGAAGACGAAATGGAGAAGGTATTACAATGGATAGAAGCGACGCAGTACTAACTTCAAGAGTTAATGTGGCAAGACGGCGAAAATGGCTCTCTCTGCTTTTGGACACCGATAACGAAAAAATTGCCTCCGCCTATCAAAAATACGATCAACTCCACAAAGCGAATGTTGAAGCAGCCAATAAAGGAAATGTCGCAACTATGCCGAAGTCAGGAGCAATCGGGCCCGTGAAACCTATAACCACTGAAGAACTTTCAGCGATGTCAAATATTGAGATCGCTGCTTATTTAAAGGGTTACACAGAAGAAGATATCGGGATGCCTGTGCTTGAAGGACGCGGACTTGCAAATACACTCACAGAATGTGTGGCAGCAAATCCACAACGGTTTACGGATAACCTACTACCCTTCCAGGACGTTCGCAACCTATATCAATCTTCACTGTTGCAAGGTTGCCTGGATGCATGGCGCAATAAGAAAGACTTTAATTGGGCAGCACTACTGGAGTTTATCTATCAAATTCTCTTGTCAAAACGGTTCTGGACTGAACAGTACAACGATGGCTTTAATTATCGAAATTGGGTTCTTTCTGGTGCAGCAGATTTGATAGCAGAAGGAACAAAGGACGATACACACGCGTTTGATACACAACTCTTGCCCCTTGCTGAAGAGATTCTCTTGATTCTCGTAGATAAGGCACAACAGAGCGTTTCGACTCTTGATAATCTTCCCACTGATGTTCTGAATTCAGATAGAGGTAGAGTGTTTTCGGCGATAGTAAACTACGCTTTGCGATTCGCTCGTACCAACGCGTCTGAGTACGTAGATTGCCGATGGCCCTACGCTATCAGAGCAGATTTCACCAAAAGATTAGATCGAAGTATTGAACCCTCTCTTGAGTTTTCTTACACGCTTGGGTTTCATCTACCCTATCTATGGTATCTTGATAAAGAGTGGGTTCACCTTAACATAAATCATATTTTCCCACAACGTGATGAAGATCATTGGCAAGCCGCTTTTTCTGGGTATCTGTTGCACCCGAGTGTCCGCGAAGAGTTTTACTTGCTGCTCAAAGCACATGGGCACTATCGGAAGGCATTGAATACTCACTTTGCTGATACGGAGGTACTGAATGGGCTTGTTCGTCATATCTGTACAGGTTGGATAGAGGACAGCGAGAGTTTAGACGACAAAACCAGTCTCATTTATCAGTTGATACACAGCGGCAATCCAAACCTTCTTTCTGCTATGGTCTACTTTTTCTCTCGACGCGCAGATAACCTATCTGATAAAGTGAAAGTAAAGGTTATACCTGCGTGGCGTGCCTTGTTTGAAGTCCTTTCCCAATACAGTAATGAAGCGGCATATCAGAATGTTTTAGTTTCACTATTAGGATGGCTCGGACTTATTGATAAAATAGACGCGGAAGTACGCACTTGGGTAAATACAGCCATAGGCGACATTGGCAAAACCCCAGGATATGGTTTAACTTTATCCCGTTTTATCAAAGCACTGCTGAAGCATGTGCCAAAAACACCAGAAGCAGTCGGAGAAATCTATTTGGAAATTCCTCAGCGTATCATGTGGGATTTACAAATAGAAAAGAACGACATTATAAAAACCATCCGGATCCTGTATAAAAAAGGACATAAGGATATTGCCAATGAAATTTGCAATCAATTCGCAAAAGAGAGGATTGATTTCTTAAGACCTATTTATCAGGAATATCAGCGTTGACAATTTTCCTGACGAAATTCCAATGAAACGCAACGCGCCCACAAGAGAAAACAACATGCGCTTTCTAATCACCGCAATTCTAATTGGGATAGTCTGTATGCTTTACGCTGAACCTGCCCAATCTGCCGAACTTACCATCCTTGACAATACTGTTCTTGTCAAAACTGACACGTATGAAGTCCAATTTGAAAACGGTGTTATCACCCAACTCCATAACAAACTCACAGCTGAAACTTACACCTTGCCTCTCGGTCTTGATGATGTCCCTACAGGTATAATCGGACGCAGTGGATTATTAAGGAGAAACGGCGGACATGTCTGGACAGACGAAATTACGCTAACAACGGCACAGAAAATTGCGCCGCTTAAAGCAGAATTGGTGTTTCAACAGAGACAAAACGAGATTCGCCTTTTTATAACGGTTGACGAAAGCACCGGTGATTTACTGATTGAGCAAGAGGGTATCTCCGACACAGCAGGTGTCTATGGGATTCAGTGGGGGTGTGGAAATCTGGATGTTAAAAATGTAGACCTGATCCTTCCAGCTGAGGGAGGTCAAATTATTGACGCGACATCTCCAATTACTTCCAGAAATTTCGATTATCCCGGTAGTTGGGAAGTACAACTTGCAATTCTGCAAGGAGAGCAAGGCGGGTTTTTCGTTCGTGGAACAGATGAAACCTTTCAGTTTAAAGTACTCCACTATGAAAAAGACATAGAAAGTTTTGCAATCGGTTTTGAGACACAAAACCAAGCACCTTTTGATGCCCTTAGATTCACGAAATCTGTTACATGGCGATTGAATACTTATGCAGGCGATTGGCGTGTGCCTGCGCGACAATATCGCGACTGGATGGAACAGACGTTTAAACCTTGGCGATTAGATGAAATGCCCGCGTGGGTTCAGAATATCGGTTTGGTTGTCACACTTCTTGGATTCCTGGATACCGACGTGTTGGATAAATTAGCAGAACAAGTTGATCCGACAAAAACCTTGTTGTATCTGGTACATTGGCAGAAAAGTCCTTATCAACCAGACTGTACGCCGAAACCTGAGTTTGAGGGTTTTGTGAGATCTGCACATCAGCACGGCTTTCGAGTGATGCCGCATGTAACACTACTTACAATGTCACCGCATTACCCGCTCTACGCGGACTTTCGGAGATTTCAATATAGAGATCCATGGAGCGGTAGATTTCTTGGCTGGCGGTGGAACGAAGTAGAACATCCAGATCGTCACGCCTATATTAATCTCGCGAGTTCTGCATTTAGAAAACTCTTTGTTCAGCAACTAAAGCAGATATGGGAAGAATATCGGATGGATGCGTTTTTTTTGGACATTAGTCACGCTGTGGTCAATGATGCAAACGGGTTGATTGAAGGGCTAAATGCTGGTCAAGGAAATGTGTTAATGCACAAGGAATTAGTAGATGCGATGCCTGGCGTTGTTTTCGGTGGTGAAAGTCTTCATGAAGTCACGTTCTTTCGTGAGAGTTTTGCACAACGTTGGTCCCTACCACCTCAATGGGACCTCACGCCAAGAGGATCTCCACACCCAATTAGTGCATTTCTATTTTCCCCTTATACACTCCCTTGCGGTTATTTAGGGTTACCCAATCCAGATAGCGAACCACAACTTTATCAAAAATTTATGGATTCTTACGAGCATTGGGGTGTTCTGCCAACACTTAGACTTAGACGGACATCACAATTGGATCCCATACATGCGGGCACGCAAAGGTTACTCTCAATCGCTCTATCTTGGCAGCGACTTGGCTTGAAGCCCAATTTTGAGATGGACTGGGGGGTTGATACGCTGTTCCAGTATGTAGGTAACGATGGTGAACTTGCAACGCTCAAAACCACAGACGGAGGGACTACTTTTGACTTGCCACATGGCGAGGTCGGATATGAAAGGGTTTTTGGTGTAACACAGGTGAGAACCCATCGGAGCCTTCCGCATTGGCACGCTTACAATGAGACGCAGATACTCGGTCTGGATCCCAAAAGGTCTTATCTCTTGAGCGATGTACCTCGCGATTTCTCTCAAGTGCATATCAACGCTTTGCCAGATGGTGTTTCTGTGACGGAATCGCGTGTGACAGAAAACGCGGCCCTGTTTCGACTTGAAAGGACTGATGTTTCTCACGATATTGATCTATTATCCCAGTCTCATCTTCTAAGAACGGGAATCGTCGTGAATGGAGAAGAATTACGTCGACAAAAAGGAGCACTCTTTGAACCCAATGAGACTTCTATTTCTGGCATTCGCAAATCTACAATCTGGGCACAACCACCTTGGCAAGATATAAGCGGTGATACATTTGGGGAATGGGAACTTTCGCTTCCAAATAGCTCCCATATCCGTCTAGAATTTGATATTGGGTTGTGGGAGGGTTCGGGTTTCGAGAAATCCGATGGTGTTACTTTTATTGTTTCTGTCCAAGGAGAAGAGATTTTTCGTGAACACCACAATCAAAGAGGATGGAAGCATATCGACTTGGATTTGACCCCCTTTCGCAGCAAACATATTACACTACGTTTTACCACCAATCCGGGGCCCGATGGAAATGTAGGATGGGATTGGCCAGTATGGGGTGAGCCTAAAATTGTCTCCGAACCCTTGGACACGCTTGCGAAAGTGAAATTTTTCTTACCCAATGCGCCAATAAAAATTTTTCCTGATATCGTCGAAGATGAGGGAGACGGACAATATTCGATTGAAACGGCACTTCCTGCACGGATTCTTTTTTTCTTTGAATCCGGTGAACAGGTAATTTCTCCATATAATTTGAGAGATGTTGATTTTGTTGCGGGATTGCAATTTGATGGCATATTCCAACCTGGAAGCATCTGGAATTCAGGTGAACCTACCATTGCCACTATAGGCGAAATTCGCAAAGCAAGTATTATTGCCCATCCGCCACTGGAGGGGCAAACTATTTTCCAGTTTTTACTTTCCTTACCCAAGGCAGAAAGGATAACATTTTTTTATTCAATGGGATTGCAGGAAGGATGTAGTGACGGTGTGTTTTTTAAAGTGCTTGTAAACGGGGAAACGCAATTTGAACGTTTCACAAACACTTTTGGGTGGGAGGATGCAAACATATCGCTTTCGGAACAGGCGGGTGACCCCGTGTTGTTAGAGTTAATAACTGACCCCGGCGAAGGTGCACACTGCGACTGGGCATTGTGGGCAGATCTTTTTATTACTGCTGAACGGATTGAATCTAACGGCGATGTCAATCAGGACGGAACAGTCAACATCCTTGATCTTGTGCTTGTCGGACAGAACCTTGGGCAAAAACCACCGTCCGATCCAAGGGCGGATGTCAACAATGATGGACAAGTAAACATTCTTGACCTTGTGCTTGTCGCAGAATGTCTCGGTGAAAAAGTGGCTGCTGCACCTACACAGATAGATACTCTTGCGTCCAATACATTCTCCGCTGAAGAAATTATTGTGGTACGGCGTGCCCTGAAAGAATTAGAAGCAATGCCGGAAAAATCTCAGAATGTTAAAGTAGCGATTCAGTTTTTACGGACATGGCTAACAAATGCCAATCAGAGCGTCACAGAAACGAAATTACTGCCAAATTATCCCAACCCTTTCAATCCCGAAACATGGATCCCTTATCAGTTGGCGGAAGCAGGAGATGTGAGTGTGAAAATCTACGATGTCGGCGGTCGCTTGGTCCGAACAATTCCTATTGGGCTCAAACCTATAGGATATTATCTGACACGAGAACGTGCAGCCTATTGGGATGGACAGAATGAGATAGGCGAGTCTGTGTCAAGTGGTGTCTATTTTTTACAGTTCGTAGCAGGTGACTTTTCCACAATACAGCAGATCGTGATATTGAAGTAAGACCCATAGTATAACGTGAGTTTGATAAAAGTGGGATGTTGGGTTTCGCTACCGTTATTTAGGCGGAAAGTGCTTTGAAAAACGGCATATTTGTCTAAATTATACGGTTTTTAGTGTGTATTTACCGCTCAACCCAACCTACAGATTTATTTTCAAGTTCACGTTAGTATACACATTTTATATCGTATGTAGTTGTCAATCTCTAAACCCTTTCAATATCTATAAAGCCCGATGAGAAGCATATATTGACATCAAAGTGTTTAAGGAAATCTAAACCTAAAAGACCATGAATACCCCACGTAGTTAATTCCTCAGGGAATTCTTGGATCGCGACATCAATATTTTCTACTATTTCTCCGATGGCAGACAACTTGCTTAAGGTTATGACTTTTGACTCAATAGTTCCCGATGCTGTTATGATTGGCTGTTCATATTTTGGGTTTGAAAGATCGTAACCTAAACCTAAAATAGAATCCGGTGAAAGACTTGTGATACTTGCCCCAGTATCAAAAACTAAGCGAGTATTTCTGAAATCACTTGATGTTACACTAAATAGCGTAACATCAAGGATAATAACATTAGTTGTTGGATTAAAGTCAACGCGCCCCATTAGAGTAGAAACACCATTCCTTCGGGGATTTTCCCAGTATAACGTATAGCTGCGCTACCTTTATAAGCCGCCGAGGCTTGATTCACTTTATCTTTAAATTTGCTGTGGACAGATACTACGCCTGACAAGAGCTCGGTATTCTCGCTGATTTCACAGTCAGTAATAAACAGCCATTGATTTGGATATTTCAGCTCCATTTCCGCTATAGTCATTCGTTCCTTTTTCATGATGATGCTCCTATTCGACTTAGTTTTACGACAATTATACCTTATAATCAGTATTTCGTCAATTTTTTTAGCAAGATTAACAGAGTCGTTCAGTTCTTTAGAAAACCGACAGATCCTGAATCGGTCTCGGATAAGGAATATCTAAAAATCCGAGAAATCCGTGATAATCCGTAATTTGCGGCGTACTCGCCCAAATGCGACCTGCATTCAGACAATTAACGCATTCTCTCATTCTGTCCATCCTATAATCCTGCAAATCCTGATTCAGACAATATTTTTTTACTTTTCATTTCCAAGAATATGTTATAATATTAACAAATCCCCAAGATACAGACCCAAAATTTCACGCTTACATAGGAGAAACTATAATGCTTAAAATTACCGCTGTTTTATCGCTATGTGCCCTCCTGATTATCCCCAGCCTTAGCAGCGCCAACGTCGCAGAAGACGGACTCGTCGCTTACTGGCCCTTTGATGAAGGCAAGGGCAAAGAAGCCATGGATGTCACAGGTAATGGACACGATGGAGAACTTGTTGATTCGCCCAAATGGGTTGAAGGAAAGTTCGGCACTGCTTTGGAATTTGACGGGGCAGGGAGCCGCGTCGGTGTTGCCGATGACGATGCA
>JAJEET010000035.1 GCA_022820835.1 Candidatus Poribacteria bacterium | reverse complement strand
AAGCGTGCCGAGTCCGCTACTGTCCATACGCGTAACATTTTCGAGATTAAAGATGACCTTCGGAGATTCAAAATGCTCTTCGAGTTCTTCATTAATCTGCTCCCTAATTTCAGCGTTTGCCGCACCGATCATGCGTCCGGTCGGTCGGACAACAATGACCCCTTCTCTTTGGCGTATTTCTGCTAACATCTATTTTCCTTTCATAATTATGGGTTGCGTAATTGCATGTACAAATTGAGTGTTTGTGGATTAAACCCAACGGAAATATTGTCAATACATTAAATATAGTTAATTTCGGAAATTTTGTCAAGAAATTCTGAAATTTTCCGAGAAGCATTCAGTCACGCATGTTGCGAACTGCGAAGGCAACCGCTTCAGCAATTTGTCGGTTCAGTGGACCGGTAACCGTTTGGATGTCTATCCGTTAATGTCATTTCTGAAGCTGACCATCAACGTCCAACAGAGGGCTGTGGGGGCCAGTGGAGTCCGCGTTGACCGGATAAGGCTCGGTTTGCCGAAGGCCGATATTCACGGTCGGGTAGACCGACCAACTTGCCATCTTGGATCCATTTCTCATCGCTGCCATAGAGTTCACCAATCAGTATGTCCGTTAGGCGCTCAAGGATTTCAGCGTGTGCGGGTGAATCGGCGAGATCGTTGAGTTCCCTCGGATCCTCTTCGAGATCGAAGAGTTGTCGGTAGTTGCCGGTGGCGTAGTAGATCAACTTGAAGCGTCCTTCGTGAATCATACGGGTGGCGCTGCCGCCTTCTCCGCATTCGCCGTACAACCACTCGCGTTTTTCATCGCCGACCATCGGTATCCCGTCTACGGTGTCAGGGATATCAATCCCGGCGAGGTGGAGGAGCGTCGGCATAACGTCTTGCCATCCGACGAGCCGGTCATCGACCCGATGATGCCCTACGCGTTCGTCGCCAGCAGTTCCGACGAGGAGCATCGGAACATTCGCAGAATCTTCATAATAGAGCCGTTTCGCCCACATCCCATGGTTTCCGAGCATATCGCCGTGATCCGATGTGAAGAGTAGGATTGTGTTGTTTAACAGCCCTTCTTCTCGCAAAGTCCCGATAACGACACGCAATTGATGGTCGATGTGCGTGCAAAGCGCGTAAAAGGCTTGGCGTGCGGAACGCACTAAATCTTCCGTAAAGTGTTCATCCTTTTTCTGCCGTCCCTTTAGCGGTAAGGGTAGCTGCTCGTTCTGTTTTGCCCATTCGCCACAATACGGCATATCCACCTCAATATTGCGGTACATATCCATATAACATTGGAGCGGTGCCAGGGGTGGATGCGGGTGGCAATAGGAGAGGAACCAGAATCCGGGACGCGTTGGGTCTCGCCGTTTAATCATCCGTACCATCTGCTGTGTGCTCCAGTTTGTGACGTGGCAGTCTTCGGGAAGGTGCCAAGGCCTGTTGACGTAATCGTTATTACACATGCCGTGTGCGAATTGCTGACCTGCATAGCCTCTGTCGCCGAGGAAGAGTTCATAATCATCAATGGCACCGTATTGTAATCTGCCCTCCTCACCCAAGAGTACATCGTCGAACCCGATGCGGTCGCGTTGCGGATAGACGTGCAGTTTACCGACGGCGTAAGCCTGATAGCCGGCATTGCGAAACGTCTGTGCGATTGTCGGTAGTCCGTCTGTTCCCTTCCGATCATTGAAGACTCTATCTTTGTGTGTTCGGGTTGTCGCACCGGTCATCAAGGTTTTCCGTGCCGGAACGCAGACGGGACATTCGCTGTATCCGCGTGTGAATCGTGTACCGGCACGCGCAAGCGTGTCGAGTGTCGGTGTTTGGATAGCCGGATGTCCGCTGACACCGAGCAGTGAGTTGGGCCAATGGTCAGTAGAGATAAGCAGAACGTGTGGTTTGTCAGCCATAGCGGTTCCTTTGTGTGTTGATAATTGCGCAATTTGCATCAAACGCTGTTCACATCATCTTATCAAAAGTCGTGACAATTGGCAAGTGAAAATTTTGCAGCGATCGGTAGCCTCTTCGGGTAGGAGCGAGCTGTGCTCGCGACACGGTGCGCTTGTTTATATTTCCATGACTGTCGTGTTTGTTAGGTAAGGGGAATCAAATTCCGTCAGGCAGTCTGCGTCGCATCCGGGGACCGGAAATAGGCGCACGGACAACGGTTTGCTTAACCGAATAGAGAGCGTGGCAACGTCCGTTAAAATAGCGGCAATTTGCGATATTGAGGCATCACCGGGGATAGGGATTGTATCTAACCCGGTTCCACAGACAGTCGAATAGAGGAGCAGACTGTCGAGGTTAAAATAGCCTGCTTCACTCCGCGCACCGAGCCCGACATCTTCGAGTACAGGGAGCATGAGTCCTGAATATCCACAGAGCGGGAGGTCAAGTGACTTGAGCGTCTGTGTCAATCCCGCAGCGACTCTGAGTGTGCCACGTTGACCGAAGTACCCCGGTAGTTGTTGTTCCATTGCATAAGCGATGCTTTCATCACCCATCGGTGCGGGCGACACATCTATACCGACGAACCGTATGCCCCACTCCTGCGCCAGTGTTTCTGCGAGTGCGACAATCTTCTTCCCTTCTGTTTCCATGACGGTTTTTAGGTTTCGCAGTGCGGTGTCCAAATTCGGGGCATCTGTGAAAGCGTGTTGTACGAGGTCTGCTGCCTGCCATCCGATGCCGAAGTTCGTTCGCGTATCGTGCCAGTACGCAGCTGGGAAGAAAGGCGTATTCGGTGGACAGTTCATAAGTGCTGCGAATCGGAGGTTTCCGTAGCCGGCATCGGTTTGGTGTGCGATCTGCCGAATGATACGCGCGACGCTTTCGGCAATATCCGATGCCACGTCCCCGGAGGGTGTCGTAAGGGTGACCGTCGCGAAAAGCGTTTCGCTCTGTACAATCACATCAGCAATGTGGGCGAGATGCGTTTCTGTGTATCGTTTCCCAGGCAAGATTGTCCCCAAGTTGAGAAACTCAATTCCCAATGCTTGTGCCTCGGACTCTAACCTAAGGATTGTATCAATCTCTCTCTTTTCATCCCAGATTTGACAACTCACCCGCGTGGTTTGGACTTCATAGCCGTTCGCTTCAAAGTAGGTTTGGCAGGCGGTGTTAAATTTTGCCGCACGTTGAAGTTGGTAAGGAGAAAAAGGCAATGGAATGCCTGTCGTAATTGTTCGGATTTTCATGCCATATCTACCGGATCTTCGCCATAAAGTCCGATGTGCCGATAACGCTCATGCCTCTGTTGGACGAGTTCTTCCGGGGTCATTTGCATCAATTCGGTGAGATGTTTGCGTATTGCGCGTTTGATGCTGCGTGCTGCGGCGTCAGGGTCTCTATGTGCGCCGCCGAGCGGTTCACGGACGACCTGATCAATGATCCCTAATTTGAGTAGGTCGGGTGCGGTCGGTTTATAGCCTTCGGTCGCTTCCGGTGCGTGTTCGCCTTTGTCCTTCCATACGATCCCGCTACAGGCTTCAGGCGGTGCGACGCAGTAGACGGCGTACTCCAGCATCAGGACACGGTTTCCGAGAGCAATCGCCAGCGCGCCACCACTCCCACCTTCACCGATAATAATGACCAAAATCGGGACACGCAGCGTCATCATCTCAGCGAGATTTTCGGCGATCGCCATCGCTTGTCCGTATTCTTCGGAACGGAGATCGAAGTGTGCGCCGGGTGTATCGACAAAACAGATGACAGGACGGTTAAATTTATTTGCTAACTGCATCAGTCGCCTCGCTTTGCGATAGCCTTCTGGGTGCGTGTAGCCGAAATTCATTTCCTGCCGTTCTTCGAGGTTTGTGCCTTTCTGCTGTGCGAGATAGACGACGGGTTGCGCATCAAACCATGCGAAACCGCCGATGAGTGCGCGATCGTCGCCGTACAACTTATCGCTGTGGAGTTCGGTGGGATCATCAAGTAGCGTCTCGATATAGAAAGGTGCTTGGGGACGTTGGGCATGACGCGCCAACCTCACTTTATCCCAGCGACTTATTTTTTGGAACGTCTGTTTTGTAAGTGTTCCGGCGTTCTGTTTAAGCGCATCCATCCCCGCTGTGAGGTCCAACTCTGGATGCGCTTGCGCAAACGCCTCTAATTCCGTAAGGTGGCGTTCCAATTCAATGAGCGGTTTTTCAAATTCAAGTTCTGTTGCGTTCATATTTTTGTTCCATTTCTATTGAGATTCACGGGCTTCACGACTCAGCCCAATCCAGACGCAGACTCCCATGCCTAATAGCACAATCGCGAAAGGGAACCCTGTCGCCAGAGAAGCGGCTTGTAATGCCTTTAACCCTCCGCCAAGTAAAAGTGCTATAGCGACTAAGCCCTCCGCAGTACACCAAAATACACGTTGCGGTACCGGTGCGTCAACCTTGCCGCCGGCTGCGATGATGTCAATAATCAAAGAGCCGGAATCTGACGAAGTGACAAAAAAGATGATTGTTAGCGCCATAGCGGCGCAGGAGAGCAGCAGTGTCCACGGAAGACCTTCAAACATTTTGAACAAGGCAAGTTCGTAATTATAGGTCTCAACTTCTTCGGTTACGCCGGTGGCCCCCTCAGTGAGGAACTGGTGGATAGCAGTGCCGCCAAAGGCACTGAACCAGATCAAACATAGCAACGTCGGTAAAATCAGGACAAAGATTACGAATTCGCGAACGGTGCGTCCTTTTGAAATACGGGCAATGAATGTGCCGATGAATGGTGCCCAAGCGATCCACCATGCCCAGTAGAATGTTGTCCAATCGTGGAAGAAACCGGTGTCCTCACGCCCGATCCAGTTGCTGAGCGGCACAATCTTCATCACATAAGCACCAAGTCCAGTGAACAGACTTTTGAAAATATAACTCGTTGGGCCGAGCAGGATAATAGCCGCCAACAATAAAAAGGCGAGAATTATATTGAACTGACTGAGCCGTTTGATACCGACATTAATACCTGTCATCACCGAGATCAGCGCGATGGCGGTAATCCCGACAATCAGGAGAACCATGGTGACGGGGTTCGCTGGTATTCCAAATAGATGGTTAAGACCGGAGGTCACCTGTTGTACGCCTAAACCGAGCGAAGTCGCGAGTCCGAAAATACCCGCGAATATGGCGAAGGTGTCAATGATGTGTCCGGGCCAGCCCCATATCCTGTCACCGAATATCGGATAGAAGGCAGATCGGATGAGGAGTGGCAGACCTCGGTTATAAGCGAAAAAGGCGAGGGCGAGTCCAACAACGCCGTAGATTGCCCATCCGTGTATGCCCCAATGGAAGACCGTCGTCGCTATGCCGACGGAAGCCGCCGTTTGAACCTTGGGATCCCCGGCATCGGGGACATTTTCAGCGGTGTAGACTGTCTCTGGGTCGTAAATCGTTTCTATTCCCAGTGGTGAATAACTCCCCCCCTGAAAATAGGTAATCGGCTCCGACACGCCAAAGAAGAGAAGCCCAATACCGACACCCGCAGCAAAAAGCATGGCGAGCCAAGTTAAGTAGGAATATTCGGGCTTCGCATCCGCTCCACCGAGACGGATCTTACCGAGTGGAGAAAATGCGACGACCAGACAAAAGATAAAAACGAGATTAGCCGTAATCATGAACAGCCAATCAAGATTCGTGGTGAGCCAGACTCGGAGGCCTCCAAAGAGTTCTGTTGCCCTTTCTTGGAAAATGAGAGAACCTATGATAAAAACGACGATGGCGATACTGGAAATAACAAATACAGGTGTTAAATAAATCTCCAAACCGAATAATTTCCTGTACTCCCTTTCCTGCATGTGTTGGGGTTGTTTTCCTTCTTCGTGCATTTCAAAATTCTCCTTTTTTAAATGGCTGTCATTTATCGGTTAAGAGGCGTATCCGGAACAATCTACCTGGACTCGGAAGGACTCTAAGGCGAGGTTGATTGTTACAATCTGCCTCTTAACTGAAAACTGATAACTGACTCCTGATAACTCCTTAGAAATAGTAGCCGAAGTTGAAATTAAGTCGCCAATGCCATTGGTTATTTCCGTTGGCACCCACGTGATTAACCCCGGTCAGGATATTTCCGTAGTCATCTTCGGTGTTACCAACAAAAAAGTTGCCGTCGGAGAGTGCGAAATCACTATACACATAGAGAGCACCTAAGAGTGTCCAGCTTGCACCGACTGTCACGAGGGTACTCGCGTTGTAGTCATCAACAGTTTTAAGGATAGTGCTCCACTCCGCGTAAGGCGTAACGCTATCAATCCACGAGATACTTGAGGTATCTATCCCACCATAACGAAGCGACAGGGCGGGTATTAATCCGGTAGATGCGACGGGCCACGCGAAATCGTAAGCCCCCATTGGAATGAGGTCTCCGGTGCCCCAAGGCGTATCATCAGTGATATTATGCGCATAATAAGAGAATTGCGAGTAGAGCGTGAAGTCGGAGACGGTGTTTTTCATGTGTGCAGAAAGGGCGTAATGGTTACCGCTGTCGTCCTCACCAACATTTGTTCCGTTTAGCAATCCGTATTGGAGCGACACACCGACATCTGCGATGTTTTCAAGGGTATAGATTGCACGGACGTTAAATTGGTGCTGTTCGTCATACCCGTTTTCACCCGCACCCCATTCGACGTTTCCGTTCGCATCGGCTTTCTCTTCCCATTTGACGACATCATAACTGTAGCGAGAACTCGCCAGGCTGCCATACTTTATCAACTGAGGATCGCTTGTAAGGTAATAGCCGACATCAAGCGTCAGCTTATCAAAGGTATCATTCCATGTGACCCCTAAGTCCATGTCGTCGGCGAGCCCGACATAAAAATGCTGGTCAAAAAACCAGCTCGTAGAAACCCCGTAAGCAGTTGGCCCGAAGGGTACCCGCACAATCCCTGCTTTCAGTGTGCCGAAATCACCGAGATTATACCCCAACCATGCGGTGTGTATCATGCTGTAGCCATCATACCACCGGTATTCGAGCCGACTGATAATATTGTGATAGTCGAGGTCAGCATTGAGACGGAATATTTCAAGGTCAACGTCCCCGATTTTTTCGCCCCGCGGATGCGGGTTATCCTCATCGCCGTAAGTGCCATAGGCGTAGTTCACGCGCATTGCACCACCGACTTTAATCGGGCTTTTCTTGGGTTCTGCTGCCTCAACGACTTCTGCTGCCTCTTCGGTTGTATCTGCAGCCATCGCGGACGGAGTAACGATCAGCAAAAATGCGATGCCGAAACTGAATATAAAACTCATTTTTTTATTCACCAGTTTTCCTCCGTAGGTCCGTAATAATGTGAATTCAATCATAAGGTGCCAGAGGCGGATAGGTTCCAAAAAATTCTGTGGCAAACTCACACTGGGAAAATACCCGTCATGAGGCATTCACAAACTCCATTTTTTTATGGAAGTTAGGAATGTATATTATCAAAAATTTTATTTTTCGTCAAATTTTAAATTGGCTATAAAGTCAATAATCATCAGGGTTTAAGCGTCAGTCAGATGAGGACGGATCTCTTAAAATAAAGACACAAGCTATAAATATCCTAATGAAACTTTTTGTGATTCGCCACTATTTTCGGTCTCTCTGCTAATCCTTATAAGAAACTCGCCCACAAGCCAGTTGTGGGCGAGTTAGAAGTCGGTTTATCACGCTTCCTGCGGAGACTCCATGCTTTAGCGTGTGCGTACTATGACTACATTTGTCCCATACTCTGCATCATCATAATCATTTCGATGGCTTGCTTGAAGTCGCCGAGGGTGAGGAGCAGATTTAAGCCGATACTGTCCTCTTGTGCCTTCGCGGAGAAACCGATGCTGTAGCTTTCTGGCATATTCATAAATATCCCAGCGAACATTTGCATCATTGCAGCAGCACTTGGGTCTGCCTTTGACACAATAGGGATGAGGCTTTTCACCAGAGTTATCGGTGAAAGCGCGAAAAGCACATTATTGTCAGTTCCCAGAGATTCAATAAGTTTCTGATAACTCGGATTTTCAGCGAACCCTTCACCGATTCCAGATTTTCTATCCAGTGCCGCTTTAATCAGTTCGGCACTTCCGGTAGCAAAAAAGAGTTGGTCTTCGTGAAAGGCGTAGTACCATTGCCATTCCATCGGAAATATCCCAATCATTTCAGGCGGTATCTGTTCAAAAACCGAGCCGAAATTCGGGAAGACGTAACTTTTGATCTCGACTTCGTTGTGCATCATGGAGTCACCGGCATGTGCACCGTCGTATATGTTGAATCCTGGCGAGTCTCCAAGGACATCGCGCATGATCTTCATAGTGGTGTCGAATTGATCCAGGAACGCGTTTTCCATATATGACTGCGCCTGTTCTTTGTCCTTGACACCATAAATGACTAAATAGTCAGGGATAATGCTATCGCTAAAACTGAGAGAGAAACCGAGTTCATCCGAAAGAGATTCATAAAACGTTTTCATCTGCTGCGTCAGAGCATCAATTTTATCTTGATGTTCCGGTATCCCTGTTGAAAACATTTTTAGCCATATCATGTTCATATCGACAAGGAACTTTGGGTCCATTTGATAGGCACCATTGACAACAGCGAGATTTGGAAGGTCGTTGAGGATTACCAATTCATCAGGTATCATCTTTTTCAGAGACTGCTGGATTTTACTACCGTTCTTAAATCTTAAGGACGGTGTTAGTTGAACATCGGTTCCCTTCACCTCCAGCGTGGCACTTAGCGATTCTGATTGCTTAAGGGTGTCTATGGTTGTGCGGAACATACCTTCAATAAATGGAGCCATTACCATAGCAGTCGGATCGCTTTCCATGCTGTCTCTCATTGATTTCGATTCCCTCTCGAGCGAAGTTATCATGAGAGGTGCGACGAATTCGAGATTGAATTGGAGTGCGACTTGGGCATCGCCTTCCGCAATATCGGTGAGGTATGCGTTATAGTCGGGATTGGTTACCACAGATGGCTTCGTTCCTTTATATGCATCAATAGCACTTTCACAGGTCCTGGCAGACTGTGAGAAAACGAGTATGTTCTCCAAAATAGCGAAATGACCGTCGCCGCCGGTCGCGCTCCAATAGGTTACGCCATTGTATTCGGTCGGCGCACTACCTTCGCTTTCAGCATCAATCACCTGCTTCATGGCTTCAGGGTTTGTTAGATGGACGGTTGCGGAGAGGTCCGGTGGGTCTAAAGTGGTGAAGAAAACAGCGAAATCTTGGTCTAAATCCAGTCCGATTTCCTCTAATTCGGCGAGACTTTCAAACCCGGCACCGAAGGTATCTGCTAAGATACTGGCGAGAACTTCCGGGGCCTCGTCTGTCGGTATCAAGTCTGTCGCCAACGTGTTAATGCGATAATCCAATTCAAGTAGACTCGGACAATACGCGAGTCCGATTGCCTGATCAGGGATCAGATGTAGCACACTGCCTTCCGGGATCTCTGGCGTTGTACTTGTCTCTTCAGGCTTAGTTTCGTGGTGTGTTTCCGCTTCAGACGGGTGTGGTTTCTCCTTTAGCTCCGCTTCAGGTGAATGCGGTTTCTCCTTCAGTTCTGCTTCAGGTGAACGTGGTTTATCGCCAGCATCCGCTTCAGGTGAATGCGGTTTCTCCTTTAGTTTCGCTTCAGGTGAACGTGATTTATCGCCAGCATCCGCTTCAGGTGAGTGTGGTTTCTCTGCCAGTTCCGCTTCAGGTGTTTCTGAGCTGTCTACCATTTCTTGATCTGATGGTGCAGCTGTTTCTGCTATTGCTGGCGTTGATGTTTGCTCCTTTGCACTACAACTGATAAACACAGATGTTGTCAGTATTAGGAGGGCAATAAGCGGCAAAGCCAAATATTTCTTCATTTGTTTCTCCTTAACAGTTTCTATTAAAATTAACAGCGTTAATTTTGGGTTTTTGCGATTTTTTCTTGTAGTTCGTCGATTTCCGCGTTGGAAGTTAACACGCCGATTTCGACTTCATAATGTCGGCGTCCGCCGGGTTCAATATACCTTATAGAGCCGCGTTCACGTTCTTTTGCGCGACCTTCTACGCCGCAATTTGAGGGTTCTAACCCGAAAACGTAGGTGCCTTCACCGCACATTTTCCATTGGACGAAGTTTGGAAACTGTGTTTTGTGGTAGCGTACAGATACGCCGATACCTTGCCCATCATTAAAATTGCGGTTTACAAGTGCGACACGGATATGATTATCAACATCGGGTTCCATTTCGTGGTAGAAAGCCTGTTCTTGGAAATCAACGGTTGGTGGTTCACAAAGGTTATAATTGTTGAGATTTGCGGCGGCGATGTCGTCGCGCGGCGTTACTTGCGAGGAGGGTGCGAGCAGTTCGCTATCTTGTGTGAGGATCGGAAACCCGACATTAATGTGGAAGAGGTACATGTGCGGTGTATCTTGGTATCCCAAATTTTCGACAATATCCTCAATATGCAACGTACGTGAACCCAACTCTGTCCAGATTCTACGGGTACGCAAAAGGTTTTCCCCTAAAGCTGCGGTCTCTCTAACCTTCCCCTGTGCCCATAACATATAACGGTGTCCCTCCCACCGGCTGTCGACCCAAATATTCTTGGCGGGGATGTTTGAGATTCTACCGTGTAGTCCTAACGCTTCGCCATCATCTTCATTAGGTACACCGACTTGCTGCATACCGCAGGTCGTCAAGAGACCACCATAGAAACTTCGTAGCCATCCGATTCCTTCAGGTTCATAATGTGCGGGATTGACATCACCTGTGCTCGAACGCCAGCAGAGTGGGATTCCCTGATACTCTGCATAAGAGATATCCAACCCGCGGCTCGGTAGCACAGTGAAATTTAAGCCGCTACCGGTTCGGAAGTCAATCGCGTCAACACCTTTTTCATTGCCATCCGTCAGTTGATACATCTTGGCATGTGCAATTTGGGATATATCTCCGACGTGGCGAAGCAGCTGTGTCCTGTCATACGTTGCTCCGTATAGGTTTATCAATTCGAGGTTCTCCTTTGAGGTGCAGCTCGATAGTTAACTTGAAAATCGTTGTTTTCGAGTCCATTTTACAACATTCTTGATACTGAAAAGAATTATAGCACGGTGCGTTAAAAAAAGCAAATTTTCATTTACTTCGGTTTTGGCTTTATGGTATCCTTAACTATACTGAATACTTTCACGTCAGATATTGACCTCAATCTTGCACTGATTTTGAGTGCGCGCGACATGGATCAAAAGGAGAGAAGAAGATATGAAAGAAAATAAAGATGAACAAGTTACCAGTATATCTAAAGCGAAAACTTTAGAAGAGATAGCTGATTTCTGGGATACGCATAGCTTGGCTGACCATTGGGATGAAACGCATGAGGTTGATTTTGAAGTACGGATGCAGCGGAAATGTCGTGTAACACTTACGCCAGAGATCTATGAAAAGATTGAAAAGGTAGCACGAGAGCAGGGAGTCCTACCCGAAACCTTAGTCAATTTGTGGTTGGCTGAACACCTCCAAGGAATTGAAAAGGAGGCATCATGAAAAAAATTACGGAGATGGACGCTGCTGAATTCCGGGAGTTGCTACATGTCCTTGTTAACGAAGAACTCTTCAAATCGCGAGAACGACTTGCGGCATTGTTGGTGCAAAGTAGTACTCAGGAGGTGCTATTAGCAGAATTCTTCCATTTTCACGGCGACACTGAAGATCTAGGATTTTGGTTTGAGGCATACGAGGAAGATCCACTCAAAGGACTTGACCTTCATACACCACTTGGTAAAAAACTCAAGCGGCAACGCGAGTACATCCTTGCTAACCGAAAGACGACTCTTGAAGAGCGAATCCACAGACGGATGGGAGTCTATCTAAAAAGCGACCCTATGCCAGATAAAAAAATTGTTGAGTTGTCTCCCGACGAATTCCGCGAACTGTTACATATACTTGTCACGCAAGATATTTTTGCCGCACGCGAACGACTCGCGGCATTGCTTGAACAGAACGCCTCCATCGAGCAATTGGACGCTGCATTTCGCGAGTTCTTTGTCGCTTACGAACTTTTGGAACTCGCCTTGGAAGATTACTATTACGATCCAGATGAAGGGTTAGAGATGCAGCCTGAATTCGCAGAAGAGTTGGACCGGCGCATAGAAGATTACGAAGCTGGAAAGACTAAACCGGTCCCAATGGAAAAAGTTTTCAAAAAATACTGTTCACCAAATGTCGGCTCTATCTATGAAAGATTTAAACTATGCAAAACTTAACACAACTTCCGTTTTATGTAAGTTCTATGACTATTGACAAGGTTCACTGGTTTCTTGATCTGTTTGATGAGCTCGGCATTAAAGTTTGGATTGATGGTGGATGGGGTGTTGATGCGCTGTTAGGTGAATGCACTCGGGAGCATAGGGCGGGGAGTCCAGTGTCTATCGGTGGGTTATCAGGTGCGTTCGCATTCTGGATATACATTGCAAGATACAGACTTTGCTGACCTACAGGCATTGCAAGAAAAATACGACGTTGCATTGCTACCCATACAGATTAAGGAAAAAAATGAATAAATATGAGTACAAAACGGTGACACTTTTGCAGAAGAGATGGGGATGGTGGCAGTCCCGAACGGTTCCGGAGATTCCGTACCTTGACAGTACACTTAATCGTGAAGGCAGGGACGGGTGGCGCCTCTGTGAGATCGTCCTACCATCCGCTGCCTTTGGGGCACCCAAAAAAGTGATTGTGATTTTTGAGAGAGTTTTGGAACGAACTGAGGATTGAACCGCTTCAAGTATAACGTCTGAAACGGACAACATTCAGTTTTTTAATGTTTCCAGAAAAGCGTGACGATACCGGCAATCATCAGCGCGATGGACCATAGCATATCTAAGTTAAACCAGGCTTTACGGAGCAACGCAAGTCCTACCACTTCGTAGACGATAACCGCTACAATCCCCGTCACAACGAGAAAACTGAGCGTATGCACGCCGACCGCAGATAGCAACATCACCGTACTATCTGTCATGGTTGCCATTGTATGATGTGTATGCGTGGAAGCCTCAGCAGCAGGCATCCGTAACAAGAGTGGTGCCAGCATCAAGCCTGCGCCGTGTGCCGAAGCCATCAGAAATGACCAGATGGTTAAGTCCTTGAAGTTAACACGCATTCCGACCCATTTCGGGTGTCGTGCCCGGAAAAACTTATACGTGCCGAAACCGAACAGGACAACAGCACATGCGATTCGCAGAACATCCTCCGGCAGTTGCCGTTGTGCCAAGGCGATAGCGAACACAACAACGGCAATGGATATCGCGTGTCCGAGTGCCATCGGGAAAAGGGCACCGATAACCGCACTCCTGCGTTTTTCCTGCATGCCTAAAGCGACCGCAAAGAGCCACCCCATCCCCGGATTAATACCGTGAAATACGCCGAGAAGTGTGTAACTTAACCATGAGACAGTATCCATAAAAATGCCTTTCTGGATGTAAAACGTTAAATATATTTTTAGAGTAGGGGTTGGGTGACCCAACCCCTAAGAATTTCTTACGGGTAACAGTAAGAGTCAGAAGAGCTGTCTCCACCTTGCAATCGAATTTGGTGGGCGCGGCTTTCACCGAAATCTACGAAGAAATCGGGATCCAATTCCAATCCACCATCTTCGACATTCACATCCGCCTTCACCATCCATCCATTCGCACCTTCCGGATAGAACTGGTTATCCCATGCAACGTAGAGCGAATTCGTGAAGTAGAGACGTTTGCCGTCGCGACTCAATTCGACCATCTGGGGACCACCGCTTACCGGTCCCGCTGACGGATGCGGATACGATTTGGTAATCCCACCGATCTTGAGCGTGCCGACATGCTTCGGATTAAACGGGTCGGATACGTCGTATTGCAACATCTCCCCAGTTCCCCAACACGAGACGTAAAGATACTTGTCGTCCAATGAGAGGATATGGTCGGTAACGAGTGGGGGGATCATGCCGATATCTTTCAACGCGGGTGGCAGATCATCCGGATTTTCTGGTGCTTGTGCCGGAATATCAATAATCTTTTGGATACCCCAGTCGTCTCCGTCTTTGTACCATGTCCAGATGGAACTGGAGAGGTCGTTCATATTAAGCACGGCATTGACGAACCCGTGTGCTTTCGTTGGATCGTGTGCTGGACGTAGTTCCAAGATCATCTGGTAGTCGTCACCGAGGTCCAACGTCTGGATGTTTTTCCGGTGCCGGATGTCCCAGATATGAATCTTATGCCCGAATTTGCGCTCGCCTAAATCTTCAAGGCTCACACCGTTTTCAATCATTGCCGGATAGCCCCACTCACTGGTAACGGCGACATCATATCCCAAGTGCCACCAGAAATCGTAAGAGAGGGATTGCGGACCCCGTTCCACTTCCCACTGTCCGAGAATGTTAAAATTATAGTGATCCATAAGGAAGATGCCACCAGGTCCTTCTTCTGAACCGGCTGTAGCTAAAGCACTGACGTAGATACCTTCGGGACCGCAGTGGACTGTATGCGGACGGGTATACCCTGAACGTGATTCAACTTCGTCGGCCTCCAACGTTTTAATGAGTTTCGGTGATTTGGGGTCTTCCTTGACATCGAGGATGTAGATATTAGAACCTCGCAATGCTGGCACAACGAGGTAACGCCGTTCAATATACGGGTGTGGCGCGTAGGGACAGAGCGAAGCGCTGCAGGCGTTCCAATTGAAGTGGTGGATTTCGTCGCGAACGCCGAGTTCCAACTTACTAACAATCTGCCCGTAGGTATCGGATGCTTTGTTGAGGTCAACGACGCACATTGCATCGGGTTTCCCGTCATCCCGGGGGGCGGCGACATAAGCGAGTTCTTCAATAGGCGCGTCAATCGCCATTTTCGGCGATGGGTAAAAAGTTGGGTCAGGTTTCCACTGTTGTAACAAGTTTATTTCTCCTTTTTAATTACGTGAGTTTGATAAAAGTGGGATGTTGGGTTTCGCTACCGCTATTTAGGCGGAAAGTGCCTTAAAAAGCAGCATATTTGTCGAAATTATACGGTTTTTAATGTGTATTTACCGCTCAACCCAACCTACAGATTTATTTTCAAGTTCACGTTAATTAGTTGTCGGTTATCGGTTATCAGAGGAACAGTTTTCAGTTTTCAGTGCGGTTTTTCTGCGAAAAACCTTTCAGTTTTAGTAGTTGTCATGCTTCGCAGTGAGAACAGTACGATTTTTCTTCAATAAATCTTTCAGTTGTCAGAAAGAAAAACCTTAGAACTATCAAAAACCTCTTAACTGATAACTGACAACTGATAACTGGTTATTATTTTTCATCAATTTGTGCGCGGTCAAGCCAACCCGGTAGCCTGATGTTCTCAGAGAGTTCCCACGCGGTTAAATAGAGTGAGGCAGTCCAACGCACTGACTCACGCGCCCGGTTGTTTACAAAATCGGTTAAAGCAGGTGTCGGGTTTTTGAGATTTTGCCAGTCGTCTGCCAGTTCGTAAACATTATCGACCAAAGTGTGTCCGCTTTTAATCTGCTCAATTATTGCGGGCATCAAATCACCGACGGCTTCAATCTGTTGTGCTTTCGCAAGTTCCATCGGGTCCAGTTTCAACCTCTCAACGGCCGAATCGACCTTCTCATGGATGCCCTTATGTAGACGTGTGCCGTCTTCTTGTTTAATTCCATCGAAATGAATGGTTAGGTGTAACGGTTGGCACATATCCTGTGCGTAGTGTGCGAGGAAACCTGCATAGAGGAAGCACTTGTTCTGGATCATCGGGTTATCGGGCCACTTACGATATTCAGCGAAAGCGACTGCGAGTCGTTCCGTCCATTCCGCCACTGCATACGGGAGTGTCCCGACTTCTCTCGGTTTAAGTCCGAGTTCAGCACAGAGTTGGATATGTGCCTCACGTCCGTCTGGGATCGGATGTTCTCCGAAGAGTTCTATATCGATGTAGTGTTCGCCGTATTCGGCTTGTCGTGCGTGTGGTGTGCCTCGCTCCTTAGATATATCGGGGTCATAAGAGCAGTGGGCGACCATTTTATCGGCGTTGCGGAAAAATTCGGGGATGTCATCGGGGAGTGATTTGACGGCTGCCTGTGTCAGGATATCGTGTCCACCGCCCCACCATGCCCATGCCGGTGTCGTGAGCATGAACGAAAACAGGATCAATATAGTACAGAAACGTTTCATGATTCTCCTTTTATCAGTCAGCGGCGAGATAATCCTCAGCGTGCGCTTCCTGCCATTGGAACTGCTGTTCGGTTGTTTCATGCGGTTTAAACGATGTTGCGACCGTTTCGACGGCGGGTCCGACAATCTCAATGTTGTTTAGGTCCGCGGTGCCGTATCCTATTTCGTTTGCATAGTGGAATAGCCCGATCTCTAAGGGTTCAAATCCCATCGTCTTGGTCGTGACTGCATCCGCTGCAAATACATCTCCGCTTACAACAGCGATGCCGAGCGGAACGGAATCGGTGCCGCCGGGTCCGTTGCCTTGTAGCCCGACGGTGCCGTCAACGATAGCGATGTCGGGTTTCAGGTGCCGCGAAAGTCGGAGCAGGTTGATATTCAGCGTTTGCGCTTCGCGGGGTAGCACCCGATCTGCGTGGCTATGGTACCCGTGCATTTTGATTCGGTCCTCTTTATGTATGGTGCCCATAATCATATTCTTCATTGCGAGTGTCACGACCCCGGCATCATGCGTTTTAGCGATAGCGACCGATAGGGTGCAGGGACAATCGAGGACCGTTTTTGGCATACGGACGGTCTCCTCGTCGCGTCCGGCGAGAAAGACTTTCGTCTCGACCCATTCGGTCTCTTGATGTAAATCGACGAGCCGGATCGGGACATCGTATTCGGCTTGGAGTGCCTCGTAACCGAAAATTTGGAACGCCTCGCCAGAGAATTTCTCGTTCGCGCCTTCAGCGATGATGACCTCTTTCGGCGGTTGTGGCGTGGTGAACAGAAAATCCAATGCGCCGCGCATTGCATCTACGTGTGATGAGGCGAGTTGATTTGTGCTGGAGAGGAAATTCGGTTTCAACAGCACCTGTTCACGGACCTTCGGTGTGAGGTCATCACGTATATTGTCCAACGCCTGAAAAACGTTAGAACGTCGCCTGCCGGTTTTGGCAAGCCCAACTTTGGTACTCATAAGTTTCTCCTTTTCAACGAACGACATAGCAATCTTCAAGAATCACTCTATAAATTATGCGGTGGAAGCAGGGAACGCAGGAAACCACTATGTTCTTCTAACAACGCAGCGGCATCGGTTGCGTCTACCCGTTTTGTGAGCATTACAATAGCGACTTTTGCGCGTCCGTCTGCTTGTGTGAGTGCTGCCTCGGCGGTTGCTGCATCTACACCTGTGACGGTTTGAACGATCCGAACACTCCGCGCGACCAGTTTCGTGTTGGAAGCGTGTACATCTACCATCAAATTATTGTAGACCTTGCCGAGCTTGATCATCGCAGCGGTTGTAATCATATTCAGAACCAACTTTGTGGCAGTTCCGGCTTTCAAACGTGTTGATCCGGTGATAATCTCCGGTCCGACAATCGGTGTGATGAAATGTGTCACGCACGACTTCAGATGTTCCGGTGGCGGCACGCAACAGAGAAATATTGTCGTTGCGCCGCTGGCATGTGCTTCTTTCAATGCGCCTATGACGTACGGTGTCCGTCCACTGCTTGCGATACCGACGAGTATATCTTGCGGCGTGAGTCCCCGTTCTCGAATCGCTTGTGCGCCGCGTTCAGGTTTGTCCTCCTCGCCTTCCACCGAACGACGCAAGGCGACATCGCCACCGGCAATAATCCCCTGAATCATCTCCGGCGGTGTACGAAAGGTAGGCGGGCATTCAGAGGCATCTAATACGCCGAGCCTGCCACTTGTGCCAGCACCGACATAAAACAACCTACCACCGGATCGAAACGCGGCGACGCACAGATCAATCGCGTGTGCGATGGCTTCGGACTCCGCCTCTACCGCTGCGGTGGCTCTTTTATCCTCTTCGTGAAAGATCCGAACGATCTCTGAAGTCGATTTCAGGTCTATGTCAATAGAGTTCGGGTTTCGCTGCTCGGTTGTCGATTGCATGTGTTACTTTACTTATGATAGTTTCCTACTATAACCTCGCTTGTGCTAACAGGACGGCACCGTATGCTGGATCGTGTATGGGTAGATGGACGGACGCGTTTGGTGCGATCCGCGCGAATTGTTGACAGAGTTTCTCTGCGAACATCGGTTGATGGACAAGGTTACCACCGCTGAGCACAATATCAAACGTTCCATCAAATCCTAACTGATTCATCACACTGCTCGCAGCGCAGGTGAGTTCATCGGCGGCATCATCAACAATCTGTTCCGCAATTGTGTCCGATGATCGAGCCGTGTCAAAGACGACTTGAGAGAGTTGTGCGATAGTATCTCTACTGGCGGCGTGTGTCCAGCGGATGAGTTCATCTGGTGCGTTTAATTCGAGTTCATTCAGCATCCGGTTTGTTAATTCAGTGGCACTGCCTCTGCCATCGGCAGCACGGACGACCGCGCGGAGTGCTTTAATGGCGATGTCGTAACCGCTGCCTTCATCGCCGAGTAGGTACCCCCATCCACTCGCTCGCGCGTCTTTGCCGGCAGCGTTGATGCCATAGACGATAGCACCGGTTCCTGAGATCACAATCACACCGTGCTGTTTCTCGGTGCCGCCGACGAGTGCGATGTGTGCGTCGTGTGTGAGGATACGATTTTCGCGGATGCCGAGTTTATCACAAATTCTGCCGATTCTTTTTTGATCTTCGGCACGTCCCAAACCCGCCATTCCGAGACAGAAACGGATAGAACCGGTTGACGGAATTCCTGATTTCTCACGGAGTTCACCGATGACGTTTTCCAACACAGCCTGCGTTTCTGCTTCGCCAACGACGTGGTAGTTTGATGGACCCGATTCAACCTGTGCGAGGTGTTCGCCTGTTTCTGTCGTCAAGATACCGACAGTTCTTGTCCCGCCGCCGTCAATTCCGATGATGTACATAATGGACATTACTACAGTGTGGCAGAAGAACCTGCTAAATGCCGTTTTCTTGGCGGTCGGCGAGTTGCCGCCGGAGCCGTTCAAGTTCAGCTTCTGCGTCTTGTCGCCGTTGTGCTTCCTCTGCGGCAAGCACTTCTGCTTCCTGTCGCCGTTGTGTTTCCTCTGCGACGAGCATTTCTGCGTTCTCTCGCCGTTGTGTTTCTTCTATGCGAAGGTGATGTTCTTCCATAGAAGTTGTAATCGGGGTGCCATCCGGAAGATACGGACGTAAAAGCCTTACATGGGTATCCAGTTGGTCTTCCCACCGAAAATAGAGATTTAACGCTTCGCTAAACAAGCCACCCTCTGCGTCCGGTGACAGTTCTACGATACCACCTGATGGGTCCCGTCGCCACCCCCGAAACTCCGCAGGCTTTTTCAACTCAGGCTGATGGATGAAATACTCTTCAGCCGCCATATCTCTCAGGTAGCGTTGAACTTTTTCGTGCCGATCCTGATTCGCCGTTGAATCGGAAAGAAATTCAAAAATAGTTGTAGGGGCGGCACCCTCTGACCACGTGTAAAAACTGCGCCGCTGTGGAAACTTATCAACACCGAAAACGACGTAAACATCCGGGGCGACAAACTTTGTGATATCACCTTCGCGGTAGTAAATGAAACTGTCAACGCCAATGTAAATGTGTGGATTGATCGCAAAGTACCGCGAGACTTGTTCAGCAAAGATTCTAATCTGGTCCGCGTGAAATCCTGTCGCCGCCATAGGTTCATCGTCCTCACAAGGGTATCCTTCGATGTAAATAGTGGGTTTTCCACTCGCTTTTGGAAAGATAGGCATGTATTTTCTTTGTTTGAATTCAAAGTCGTTTAGGGTGTCCATGGTCCCCTCCGTATTAAGAAGCACCCGATTGGGAATGCTTATATTGGGAATCGGAGTTCCCACCTACAAGAGAAATGTTTTGTACAAAAATTCAGAGCCATTTAGGTTTACATGTTTACTTTATCTATGTAAATCTTCTCCGCTGTAGGAGCGAGCTGTGCTCACGATCTTTAACGATTGCCGAAATATTTATTTAATCTTCATTAGACGGTAGACAACCAAAAAAACTGCCCTATTTTGTGCAATTCGGGACTAAAGTATGACCGATTTTGTGCAAGACTTTATAACTATTCCGTAGAGGGTCCTATTCGCATGGTGTTCTCCAAATTGGCACAAAACTTGCTATAAACTTGCTATATCTGATAAGCACTTGACAATCCGCAGTAAATTCCATACAATGTAGTTTATCACGAGTCGGAAATAGATGCAATATAAATTTTATTTTGGGGGTCAAAATGTTGAAGAAAAACTACCTCGCGCTTATCGTTTTATGTGGTGTCTTTGGCTACCTCGGTTGTTCCGAAGACCCGGTTCAATTTGAGTGGCGGCAGGTTGAAAGCGGGACAAGTGAACACCTGTATGCGATACATTTCTCTGACACGAAACACGGATGGGCAGTTGGAAGTGCAGGGACAATCGTATCCACTGCCGATGGCGGAACGACTTGGCGTGCGGCGTCTGAGTCAAAAGATACGTTCACAGCGGTTAACTTTGCGACCCCGAATAACGGATGGCTTACGAGTATCGGGAAGGTGCTTTATACCGGCAGTGGTGGTGTTTCATGGCGCATTCAGCACCAGGTTCGTGCTATAGGGACGAGACCGCCAGGTATCTTGGATATGTATTTCATCAATACGGCTGAAGGGTGGGCAGTCGGTGGATCCGGGACTGTTCTCCACACAACAGATGGCGGGAACCGATGGGAGAACCAGCACAATCTTTCCAAGACGCATCTGTGGGGAGTCTATTTCGTGGATTCTGACCACGGCTGGGTCGTCGGCGGCGGCGGTGAAAATGAGGAAGCAGAGATACTTCATACCCGAGACGGTGGAGAGCGGTGGGTTCGTCAGAGGAATAATACGTCTGATGAATTCTTATTTGCTGTCTATTTCGCGAACCTGACCCACGGTTGGATTGTCGGTTCGGATGGACTGATCCTGCATACGACTGATGGCGGACGGGCATGGCATCGCCAGAAATCGACTGTGAGCCGAGCGTTGCGTGCCGTCGGTTTCCGAGACACGAAACACGGGTGGGCAGTCGGTGAAAAAGGATTAATCCTTCAGACAACAGATGGTGGTAATACGTGGAGCCGCTATCCGACACCGGTGCAATATAGCTTACAAGACATCTATCTCAATAAAGGCGTAGGTTGGATCGTCGGCGCGAAGGGGACCATTCTGCGGGGGCATTAGAACTCAGTACCTAATGTGCTCTTGATCTTTATCAGCCAGATAGATAAACAGAGGATAATCCCACCGATAACAATTAAATTCTGGGTCGCCAGTGAACGGCGGTGCCATGTGTTCCTTAACCGCATCGGGAAGAATGCCGCTGCAATCGCCAATCCGACAATTAAAAAAGAGAACGGATGGTAGTGCCATGCAGCATAGAATTGTCCCTGAACTAAAGCGATACATGCCCGCGTCATGCCACATCCAGGACATATCAGATCCGTCAACGCATAGAATATACACGGGAGCAACGAAATATCTTCGGGTAATATTTCAGACGCTGCGGTGTAAAGTCCTATTGTACCTAAACCGATAAGAAATAGACGCGCGAGAAACGTATGGTTAAACATTAGGCGTTTGTCCATAGAGTCTGTTAATTTGGTGCTGTTGAACGGCAAGTGAAGCGATACCAAAACCAAAAATCGCTAACAGAACACAGATGATGGGTAGACTTGAATCGAAGACCACATCATTATCGGCTTGTACCGTATTAATGCCGTTTGCCATTTTATACTGAAGTCATATTGAGTAAAACATAAAGATGTAGTAAAATAGTGGAGTCAGATCGGATAGTTTATGTCCCTTTTTCTACTTTACATCACTATTACTTTATGAAAGGTGCTCTTATGGCAAAAAGAACTGAAAAGGAGACC
>JAJEET010000107.1 GCA_022820835.1 Candidatus Poribacteria bacterium | reverse complement strand
CCGCAGCCCGTGTAGATAAAAAGCATCAGCCCGCACATCGCAAGCACAACGCTTAACCGGTATACTGTTTTAAATTCAGTTTTCATCAGAAATAACCTCTTTTGATTTCCGCTGCTGAACCCGTCTAAACGATACTCGCGCGACTTCGTTGTGTATAATGCTCAACGAGTTTTGGCGGAAAATTGTTGACATTAAGTTGGTAGCAGTCCACAATTACAGTAAAGTTGGTAATGAATTATGTTGAACCTGTGATAGATTGCCCTACCATGAGGGCGATACTTAATGAATTATGCTTTGGTTTTGGACATGCAACGCATCGCACGACCATAAACGCGGTGTGTCATACATCTGCTATTGACTTGTTAGATACTTAAACGTCATTAATTCTTCAAAAATTACATTTTCCGCGGCTTGGAGAACTATGCAAGACTTAAATCCATTAGCAGCCGATTTAAACGAACAGATTCGCTCCGCTTCATCAGCGGTTGGCGGCCTCCTTTCCAAGTTAGGAAAACGTATCTACCTACCGAAAGGCATCTTAAGCCAAACAGCGGAGGCGAACGCGGAGGCGCATCAGTTCAACGCGACGCGTGCGATCGCCTTGGATTTTTCGGAAGGTATGGGTGATTTGATGCACCTACCGGTTTCACGGAAATTGGTGCCTGAACTCACACCCGAAAGCGTCTACGGTTACGCGTCTGTACTTGGTCAGCAGGCGTTACGGGAGGCGTGGAGAACGCATCTATTGCAAGAGAATCCATCGCTCAGCGAGAAAACATTCAGTCTTCCGATTGTGACCAGCGGCATGACGCACGGGTTTAGCCTGCTCGCCGAACTTTTCGTAGACAGCGGAGACGTGCTTATTCTCGCGGATCAGATTTGGGGCAATTATAGGCTTATCTTCCAGACCAAAGCGGGTGCGAATATCCAAACCTACCCCTTCTTTAACGCCACAAGCGGCTTCAACACACACGGTTTTCACCGAACACTCACCGAGGCTACCGACGAAAAATTAATCGTCCTCCTCAACTTTCCGCACAATCCGACCGGTTATGCTGTTACGCACACAGAAGCACAACAGATTGTGGATGCAATCGTTGCACAGGCAGAAACGGGATGCCGTATCCTCGTTATGATTGACGATGCCTACGCCGGTCTGTGGTATGACGAGACGGTCATGCACGAATCGCTTTTCGGTTTACTGCTTGGATGTCATCCGAATGTGGTGCCTGTGAAAATAGACGGTGCCACGAAAGAGGAGTATGCCTGGGGTTTACGCGTGGCGTTTCTCACTTTCGGACTCGACGCAACGGCAATGCAACCGCTGGAACAGAAAATAAGCGGACTCATCCGAGCAAATACCTCCGGCGCATCGCAGATATCACAAACGCTTATCCTTACGGCGATGCAGGCACCGGGTTATGCGGAACAGAAGCAGCACAACTATGAGACCCTCAAAGCACGTGCGTTGAAGGTGAAGGCGGTTGCGTCCGATGAACAATATACGAAGTATTGGGACGCGTATCCGAGCCACGCTGGCTATTTTGTATGTTTGAATCTAAAGTCTGGAAACGCGGAAACCGTTCGGCAGCGGCTGCTTGCGGAACACGGCATCGGTATCATTGCACTTGGTGAGACAGCATTACGGGTTGCTTATTCCTGTCTTGATGTGTCGGATATTGAGACGGTCTTTGCGGAGATCGCGAGGGTTGTTGAAAGAAGGTAGGGAACGGTCTTCATTGAAACCTCCATACAAACGCGGTAGTGAATCGCGTCTATTGTTATGGCATACGGTGTATACCCGTGAAAAACTATTTCCAGTGATCCGTGGTTGAATCAAGTGCTAATTTTCCTGCAAGGTCTGCGACGAACTGATAAGCCACACGTCCAGACCGTCCACTTGAGGATGCCTCCCACTCCAATGCTGCACGGTGTAACGTCTCCGTCTGAACAGAGAGTCCCCGCTTTAATGCATAGTGAGAAACGATCTGTAAATAGGTATCCTGCGAAATCCGTTGGAAAGCGAGCCGTAGACCGAAACGGTCACTCAACGACACCTTCTCCTCTGTGGCTTCCCGCGGATATAATTCATCTTCATCGTTCTGCGGGTACCGGTTTTCTCGTACCTGTCGAGGCATCAAGTGCCGTCTGTTTGAGGTGGCATAGATGAGAACGTTGTCCGGACAGGCGGAGATTCCCCCTTCGAGCATCGCCTTCAATTCTCGGTATTCGGGTTCGTCTTCGTTGAAAGCGAGATCGTCACAAAAAAGGATATACCGTTCCGGACGTTCCCACAACATCTCGGCGATCTCCTGTAGATATACAAGTCCTTCTTTCCCGATGCCTATCAACCGAAGCCCTTTATCAGCATAGCGTTCCAACATCGCTTTGACGAGCGAGGATTTTCCAGTCCCGCGGTCCCCCCATAGCAAGACATGGTTCGCAGGCAGCGCTTGCAAGAATTGACGTGTGTTCCGGTCTAATGCATTGCACTGCGAATTAATGCCGATGAGGTCGGTGCTATCCACGAGATGCGGGTGTTTAACAGGGACGAGATACCCCATCGCGTTCTGTGCACGCCACTGAAAAGCGATGTAATCGTCAAGGCACTCGCCTTGTGTGTTCCCCGCGCGGGTGTCCAAGCGATTGAGTAGACTATCGGCTTTTTCAAGCAGCTGCCTAAAAAGTGGTATGATGCTCTCTGTCTCTCGGTTTTCTTTTTCCATAGATTAATTCGATTCGTTCCCGTTTTCTGTAGTGGATTCGAGTACACTGTTGTTTACCTGATTTTCAGAAGGCCTGAGAACCCGTTTCAGCCATGCTTCAAGTTCGTGATCGCTGGCGATCTCTTTCAACGACCAAGTAATACCCCATCTGATGCCCCATGCGATGCCAACAGCAAGCATGACCGTCAGAAAAATAGCTCCTGATGCATACACGAGGAACAGGATTACGAATCCTCCTAAGCTTGTAGCCATTGTTAACTCCTTTTATTACGACGATTCCGATTTTTCAGAAGCGTTCAGTACCTGCCTCAACCATTTCTCAAATTCGGGATCGGTATAAATAATTTTTAACAACCATCTGCCACCCCATCTGAGACCTAACGCAATGCCGATTCCAAGCATAACTGCCCCGAGCAGCATCACTATTGGATATATCAATATCAGGATTATGAGCTCTAAAAAACCAACTCCCATTATATTTCCTCCGTTACGTGTTAGTGAGATTTTCAGTAGAGGCACAACCTCACAGGTTTGCGGCGTACTCGCCCAGATGCGACGTGCATCATGCTACAAGGTGGCAACTTGCGTTATGGATAGGATTTCTTCAGTTGTCCCCACGTTAGCGTTAACTTGCCTATCGGATCAACAGCGAGAGGTTCACCAAAGATCAAAGTGCCAAGATTCGCGGAGTCGTCTGGATTCAGGCCGTGCCAATCCATGAACACCAGATCGGCTTTCTTCTCAGGATTCGCCGTACCTTCTTCGTATCCCGGCGTAAACCCGATTTCGGTACCCTCCTCAATTTTGGGGTCTGTGAGCCATTCAAACGGCATCGCCACCTCGTAAACCATACCACCTTTTCCTAATTCAGGTGTCGGCACAATCGCAATATCGGACCTTGGCAGATCGGGATCTTTGACGCCACTGAAATCGGTAACGAGTGCTTTCTTGTTGATATACGCGAAATTCGGTTTGCTCACAGGTTGTCCGACACCTACCTGCTCCCAATCGATATACAAAAAGATTGTATCGCCTAACCAAGGTTCTCCGGCATTTGCCGCTGGTGCGAAAATATCGTCGCGCACTGCCGCTGCGAAATAGAAGGTCTCTGCATCATACATCGTCGACCAAGTCATCGTGAGGTCGTCTTTTCCTTCCCACGAACCTTTCCCGCGAAGCAGTTCCCGCTCCGAGTCAAACGCGACCCAGATAGCATATTTCCAGTCGTCAAGTTTCCCGTCAATTTTCGGTGCGTTTGGGATAAATCCCGCGATGGATTCTCCGTATGCCAATCCAAACGCATCGCTGTTGTCCTCTGGTAGGAAGTTTGCATTTACTGTAAAAACGAGCACGAATCCGAAAAGAACAGATAAAATCGTCGCTTTCATGATTGATCTAACTCCTTTGCTATGTGTTGGGTGCGGTTTCAGTTGTATATAAAAATAAAGAGATAGAGATACAAACGGACATTTTACCCGTAGACTTAAACTTTCTCAGAAACCCGTTCTGCAAGTCGGGCAAGGGCAGGCGACATGTCTAATTTGTCAATTTCTGCTTCAATCAGGACAAAATGTTGCGTCTCGCTAAGGGCAGTCTTCATGGCAGCATCAAATTCGCCCTCGGTCTGGACAGAAAATGCCCTTCCTGCCCCGAAAAGTTCTGGCAGAAGTGTATAGTTCCAATTCTCTATATTGTTAAAGGGGCCTTCAACGAGAGGACGAATGGTCCCATACCCCTTGTTGTTTAAAATCAGAATGATCGGATTGAGTCCGTAGCGAATGGTTGTTGACAACTCGGTGCCGGTCATTTGGAATGCTCCATCTCCGACGATCACAATTGGTCGGGCATCGGGTTTGCTGAGTTGGGCACCAACAGCAGCAGGAATTGCAAACCCCATTGAGGTATAGTATGCTTGAGAAATAAATTCCGTGTGTTCCGGCAGACGTAAATCTGCGGCACCCCAAAGGCAGTCTCCCACATCGGGGATAACCGTCAGGTCATCACGCAAATATTGATTGAGGTGTTGAAACAAACGCTGCACAGTTAAGGCTTGGTCAGGGACCATCAGAAAAGGGTCTGCTACTTCGAGTACCCATTCCAAGTTGACTTCGGGGCGTTTGGCGAGTTGTGGAGAACACAAACCCTCCATAAAATCCTCGAAAGTAACATCTTCATAAGTGGAATAACCGACTGTGATTTTATCCGAGATAGCATAGACACTACGGTTTCGCGCCAGGTTTGCTGTGTAGATCCCAAGGTTGACATCGGTCATGAAGGCACCCAGCATAATAATACAATCGGAAGTTTCAACAAGCGTTGTGATTTCTGCTCTGCCCATTGCGCCGCCGTAAATACCCAAGTAGAGCGGATGCGCTTCCGGCATCACTGATTTGCCCAACAGGGTTGTCACTACCGGGATCTGTTTTTCTTCTGCAAGCCGAAGTAATTTGTCTCGAAATCCGAATCTATGCAGTTCAGCCCCCGCTAAAATGACTGGATTTTCGGATTGATTGATGAACGCAATGGCATTCGCTAAAGCCGCCTCCAACGTTTCGGGGTCACTGTGGTGACCACCCGTTGATGGGCGTTGGTGGATGGCACCTTGTATATTTAACATATCGCGTGGGAGTTCAATGTAGCCCGGACGCTTATGCCAATAAACTGCATCTAACACTCTGTCTATCTCGTTAAAGGCGGTAAAGGGTTCATCAAGGAGTGCTGAGGCAACCGTTATCTCATCATAGATACGCTGCTGTGTGTAAAAATCTTTACCCTTATGGTGCAAAAGTGCCCCCTCAGTACGCTCCTTCATGCCAGGGCCACCGCTAATGACAACAAGTGGTGATTTTTCAGCGTAGGCAGCAGTGACAGCGTTAATCATAGATAAACCACCGACACCATACGTCACACACGCGGCTCCCATGCCATTTGTGCGCGCATATGCATCTGCAGCAAATCCTGCTGTCTCTTCTCGCGTTGTGCCGATGTGTTGAATCGGACTCTGTTCAATCAGATCAAAGAACTGGACTACGTAATCGCCAGGGATGCCAAAGATGTGGGCAATATCGTAACTTTCTAATTTTCTTAGAAGGTACTCCCCAATAGTAGGTTGTCTATTTGGCATTGGAACTCCTCGCTTGGGAACCTGTCAAAAACTCTAAATTCAATAACCCAGAAACATCTCCAAGAATCACATGAACATCGTAATCATCGAACGCCGCACGTGGCGTGACACCCGACAGGACAGCAATAAAGTCGGTAGCGGCATGTTGCGCTGTTTTCGCATCGGTCACACTATCGCCAACATAGAGACAATTTTGGCGGTCACAATTCAATCTCTCCATTGCCACCAGCAAACCTTGCGGATTCGGCTTATGTTCCGAGACATCTTCAGCACCAATGATAACATCAAACGCGTCTAACAGCTGCTCGCGTTTGAGTACGGTTTCAATACGGTAACGGTATTTCAATGAAAAAATACCGAGTCGGATACCGAGGTTCCGCAACGTCTCGACCGTCTCAGGCACAACCTCAAAAAGTTGCGTGTTGTCAGCCATTATTTCATCCGCGCGTTCAACGAACAGTCGTGTAAATTCATCCGTATATCGTGTGTATTCTTTTCCGCCTAACATGACGAGTGCATCGGGTAGTGATAGACCGATTGTTTGCCGAATCACTGCATCATCAGCAGGTGGCAAACCGAGCTTGCCGAGTGCGAAGTTGAAACACGCAATTACGCCGCTCGAAGAATCGGCGAGCGTATAGTCAAAGTCAAAAATGATGGCTTGAACGGTTGGTTTTGCTCGACTCAAAACTTCAATTCGGGGATCCCGACCTCCGCTGCTGTCTCTTGAATTTGTCGCCACGTTTCGTCGTCAATAGGAATACCTTCGCGTAAACGCCGTTCCGTTTGGCGTGCCTCAATCTCACCGGGGACCAGAATTTCGTCGAATCCGGGGGCAGTCGGCGAGGTTTTGACGTGAGCGACGAGTCCATCAATACGTTCATAGAATTCGTCAAGCGGTGTAAATTTAGCGATGTCGAGTACGATCATCAGGACACCGTTCTGAAGTCTCGTATTCCCTGATCCGCTACAACCTGCGCCGGATAATGCGCCGCCGAGAATATCAATCATCAATCCGAGGGCGTACCCTTTATGTCCGACAATCCCACCGAGCGGTAGCAACGCCCCCGGTGGGGATGCCATTAAGTCTTGTGGGTTCTGCGTTGGTTCGCCTTCGCTGTTGATGAGCCAACCGAGTGGCACGGAATCTCCCCGGTTAACTGCAACCCGAATTTTACCTTGTGCCACGACGCTGCTTGTGATGTCGAGCAGAATCGGGTGTCCGTTGCGTGTCGGTGATGCGATGGCAATAGGGTTCGTTGCGAGCCGTCCCTCTTTGCCCCCGAACGGTGCGACGTACAACGCAGCCCCACCGGCATTCACTATTGTAATACCGATCATACCGGCTTCTGCTGCGAGCATCGGGTAGCTTCCGATCCGTCCGATATGATTGCAGTTGTAGATGCTAATGGCACTAACTGTGCTTGATTTGGCTTTCTCAATTGCGAGTGTCATCGCTTTCTGTGCGATGACATGTCCGAACCCCCAATTCCCATTAATCAGTGCATGTGAAGGCGATTCGCTTTCAATTTCCACCGGTGAACCGGGTTGAATGAGACCCGATTCTATGAACCCAATATATTGCGGAATACGGATAACACCGTGTGAGTCATGCCCCGTAAGGTTTGAGGCGACGAGTAGTTCGGCGACAATCGGTGCCTCGTCGGTCGGGACACCACCCGCTTCAAAAATGTCGGTCGTAATTTTCTGTAACTGTTCTTGTGTGAAATTTGGCATATCTGCGTTCGCGCCTACCTCTATTTTCTGCTATGCTGCGTCAAACAGCGATGGGAAATGTCGATACGGATCGGCAGGTTCGCGGAAAAGGATCTTTTGACGCTCTGTTAATTCTATACCGTCTGGTATAGCCACGCGCCGCGAGGTCCACGCGATGTGTGAAACACAATATTTATATAATAAAGATCGGCGCTGATGTTTCGCGTTCCACGCTGCTGTGCCGTGTGTCAACGCTTCAGTAAAGAGAATCGCTGAACCGGCGGGTGCATTTGGAATGGTAACACAAGGTGAGTCTTCGGGTGCCGCAGCTATCTGTTGCGGCAGTTTATAATTGCTTTTGTGGCTGCCCGGAATGCAGCAAAACCCGCCGTGTTCCGGTCCAGTATCCGCGAGGTTCCAGGTCACAACGACAAACCCGTTGTGAATCTCGTTGTCTCGGAATGAATAATATTCTCCGGGTGGTGATTTTGCTGTTGGTGAGGTGGCACCGTAATCTGCGTGCAGCCCACCTCTCGGCATGCCCTCCTCCATATACATACCGTAAATCCGGTCGAGCCGAAAACAGTCCCCTAACCGGAATTGGAGTATCGGCATAATCTTCGGGTGGTCGAGTAACTTGCAAAACGGTTTTCCCCACTGCAAGAAACCGGAACCGCCCGGCGCACTTCCAAATCTTTGGACTTTTCCGGGTGTGGGCAGCTGCTGTTCGTCGATGTGTCGGTTGAGGGCTGCCAGTTCTTCTGAGTTCAAGACATTTTCGATGACCAAGTAGCCTTGTACATCAAAGAGGTACTGTTGCAACTGTAGATCAATCATGCGTTGCTCTCCTATTGTCCACAAGTTTCAAACCTAACTGCAAGAGTGTCCCAATAAGCGTTGATACTCAATTTAGCACACGGGTGAGACTTTAGTCAAGTAAATTTGCGTTTGAAGTCTGCAATGCCCTATATTGTGCAATGTGTCATCGGGCTGCCCATCTTTGTGCAGATTGTCGGTTTTAAAACTTCAGATAACGGTAGATTCAGCATTTCAGACGTTGGCATATAAATTGCTATAGTATCTGGCAAACGTCTTTTGCTTGAAAGGGTGTTCGACTGATGAAAATGAGAGCAATTTTTATTTTCGCGTTTTTACTGATTTCTGTGCTATTCCCACTGAGCAACTTCGCGCAAGATGCTTCGCAATGGAATTTACCCGATGGTGCCATAGCACGACTCGGTAAAGGCAGCATAATCAACATCAAGTATGCACCGGAGGGTGCTCATTTCGCTGTGGCGAGTACTATCGGAATTTGGCTCTATGATGCCCATACCTATAAAGCGGCTGCCTTATTGACTGGGTACACATCGGTGTCAGAGATCTCCGCAGTTGTGTTTTCACCAGATGGAAAAACACTCGCAAGTGCAAGCTGGGATGGATCGGTTCGGTTATGGGATGTCTACACAAGACAACTCCGCCTTACGCTAACAGGTTATGAAAATAACATTAACGCGCTTGTCTTCTCACCGAATGGCAAAACGCTTGCCATTGCACACGCCAAAGAAATCCTGTTGTGGGACACCGAAACGGGTCAACAACTTAGTGCTCTCAGAGAACACACCGCCTCAGTGAAAACTATCGCATTCATGCCAAATGGAAGAAGATTAGTGAGTGCAAGTTCAGATAGGACGATTCGAGTGTGGGATGTGCTGACGGGGCAACATAAATCTATTGGCGGTGTGAAACTGAATAGTTATTGGGATGCTGTGTTTTCACCAGATGCGAAAACGCTTGCTGTTGCACACGCGAATAGCCAACGAATTGAATTGTGGGAGACAGACACAGGCCAATTCCTACAGACCATCAGAACTACGCAACCGGTGGACACCATTGCATTTTCACCCGACAGTAGGACGCTCGCAAGTACCAGCGATGGGCAAGACTATCTAATTGAATTGTGGGACGTACAAACGGGCGAACTGCTCACAACTTTTACAGGGCATACATGGTTTATTGACGCGTTAGCATTCTCTCCAGATGGGAAAACGCTGATTAGCGGGGACGGAAATGGCACGCTTCAGGTGTGGAACGTGGAAACAGGCGAGAGTCGGACGACGCTCCAAGGACACTTGAGGTCAGTTGGTATTATTGCCCTTTCACCGGACGGGAGAACCCTCGCGAGCGGGAGTTCGGAACACACAATTCACTTGTGGGATATGGAGACACGACAATCCAAAGCCAAGTTTGAAGCCCACGCGTTTTGGGTTTGGAGTCTTACGTTCTCACCGGATGGACAGCTGCTTGCCAGTGGGAGTTCGGATGAGGTGTTGATATGGGGTACCCACACCGGAGAACTCCATGCAAGGTATCAAAATTGGTATGGGGCTATTGCTTTTTCACCGGACAGAGAGACATTTGCCAGCGGAAGATTTGGCGGTACAATCCGGTTATGGGATGCGCACACGATTCATGATCACGCACTTCTCCAAAATCGAGCGATCCTTGATGCACACCGCGACAGTTTGAATAGCATTGTTTTTTCACCTGATGGAGAGACCCTCGCCAGTGCAGGTAGGGAAGGTTCAATTGTGTTGTGGGATGTCTCTACCGCAGAACTAAAAATAGTTATGGGGGGACATGAAGAACCCGTTACGAGCTTAGCATTTTCGCCAGAGGGTCGCACGCTCGCCAGTGGGAGTTGGGATGATACCATTCGATTATGGGATACAGAAACGAACATGCTCAGCCAAATCCTTAGTGGACATACAGAGGGTGTCACTTCGGTTGCGTTTTCGCCAGAGGGTCACACCCTTGCCAGTGCGGGTGGCGACGGGACTGTTCGGTTGTGGAATCTACACACAGGTCAAGCTCACACTATTTTCAACGGACATAATGCGTATGAGGTGAATTCGGTTGCATTTTCACCAGACGGTCGCATGCTTGCCAGTGGCGGTGGAGATGGCACGATTCTTTTCTGGGAAATTCAGCCTGAAACGCCTGAAGATGTCAACGGTGATGGAAGTGTTAATATTGACGATTTAAAGTTTGTTGCTGCTCGCCTTGGACAGGTCGGAGAAGGCGATGCAGCGGATGTTAACGATGATGGTGTTGTCAATATTCTTGACCTTGTTGCGGTTGCAGGCGCGATAGAGTAAAATGAGACGGAAAAAAAGAGGCGCGCTCGGAAAGCGCGCCTATGAGAGGAAAAGTAAACAGCGAACTCCTATTCGTTGATGTAATCTGATCGCAACTCAAATGTATGCAGCACCCAGCTGTCGGCTTGGTTGTCAAGTTCAGCCTCAATCGCTTTTATCTCTTCCAGTTCCTCATAAGTATCAATATCCTCTTGGCTCGCAAACTCCAAGGTAACAAGCCGATGTGGAGATTCACCATTATAGTTGTCATAAGAGGCTACCGCTTTCACTTGAGGGGGCCCGACCAAGGCAGAAGAAATGGAAGCCACCCATTCCAGATATGCTGCTTTCCCACCAAGCGGATAGTCAACAAAAATAATACCTTTGATTGGCCAATCGTCTACCTCAGTTTTCGCGTAGTCAGAACGCTCAATAAACGTGTGGGCACTCACTTGCGTTGCATGGTTGGGAAGGTCCTCAAAAACGGCAGCGATCTCTGGACGATTCATGTATGTCATCGCATCAACAAAACTGTCAAACACAAACTCAACAAACCGATGTGGAGTTGTCTCCTCAACATTGTCGTAAGATCTTATCCGATTGACTTCTGCAGGGGCTTGCAGTATCGGTGCAATGGACGCAATCCATTCAAGATACACATCCTTTTCCCCCTCTGGGTAATCAACTAACCAGACTAAACTCACTGGAACCTTTTCCATGTCAGTTATACTCTCATCCATGGTAGCATCAGCTGACGGCATGGTATCTCCAACCATATCTTGTACTCTCTGACAGCCAGCGAGTGCAACGAACGCGATGAGAATTATCATAAATAGATTTGCTAATTTCAAAATCATTTTTTACTCTCCTTTAAAAATAGATAAATGAAGCGTAGGTATTTTCAATCCTCGCATATTATTTGATATAATACAACTCTTTTTTTACCACTCGGTTACGATTTCCAAATTGGTTCTGGAGCCTGTGCTCGGAAGTTTACCGTCCGGGCAAGAACGAACAAGAGATCCGAAAGCCTATTCAAACTCCGGATTATTTCTGGATTAATTTCCGTTTCGTTTGCGAGTTGAACGACACGACGTTCGCTTCGGCGACAGACACCGCGCGCAATATGTAAAATTGCCCCGGCGGCGCATCCACCGGGGAGAATAAAGTTCGTCAGCGGCGGAAGTTTCTCAGAAAGTGTGTCTATCGCGGTTTCCATCACTGTTGTGAAATCCTCCGATATGCGAAAGTTAGCGGCTTTCGTGTGTGTCGCGGGTGTCGCCAAATCTGCTCCCACCGCGAAGAGATGGTTTTGGATTTGCGCCATCAAGTCGGAAATATCTGTATCATCAATGAGTATCTGTGCATAACCGATGTAAGCGTTGAGTTCATCGACAGTCCCGATCGCCTCAATTCGGGGAGCATCTTTTCCGACTCTTGTCCCACCGTACAGCGCGGTTTCCCCAGAATCACCAAATTTAGTGTAGATTTTCATATATATTTATTATATACTTTTTTAGAAAAGGAGTCAAACAGAATGAACATTGCGCCAAAAATTAAAGAAATTAACGTTGTCGATTTACGAGTCCCAACGTCGGATACGCTACTCGGTTCGGATCCGTTTCATAAGAAACCCAACTATTCCGCAGTGCTAACAACAATAGAAACAGATACCGGACATCAAGGTATTTCAGTCGCCTTTACTGCTGGTGCCGGAAATGATTGGATCGCCTATGGCGTTAAAGACCTTGCACAACTTGTTGTCGGGATGGACATGGACACTTTCGTTGATGATCCGGGGGCGTTTCACAGATTGCTCATAGACCATCACCAGTTACGCTGGCTCGCTGACGGTGTGAATCGGATGGCGATCGGGAGCATCGTCAATGCAATGTGGGATGTCTGGGCAAAACTGGTGGATAAACCGCTCTGGAAACTTCTCATCGATTTACCACTAAAGAAAATTGTGCAGTCCATCGATTGGCGTTACCTACGCGATGCACTGACACCTGACGAAGCAGAGGCGATACTCAGCACACATTGGGATAGCCGAGAAACCCGTGAGCAGAAACTCCGTCAACAGGGACCGAAAGCGTATTCTACGGCAGGGTGGCTCGGTTTGACGGATGAACAGATCATTGAGACGGTGAACCAAGTGAAAGCGGCGGGACTTGACTGCTTTAAGATGAAGGTCGGACAGGATCTGGAGTTTGATAAGAAACGGCTTGCCTTCATTCGCGAAGCAATCGGTCCAGATGCGCTTTTGATGTTAGACGCGAACCAAGTCTGGGGTGTTGACGAGGCGATCGCGTATATGGAAGAATTGGCAGCGTTCAAACCGACATGGATTGAGGAGCCGACAGCGCGCGATGATGTGCTCGGCTTTGGAAAAATATCGCGCGCCTTAGAGAAATACGGCATCGGCGTTGCGACAGGCGAACAGGTGCCATCCCCCGTTATTTTCAAACAATTGCTCACGAGTGGCGCGATCCAATATTGTCAGATTGATGCAACACGACTCGGAGGGGTCAACGATGTATTAGGGGTTATCTTGATGGCAGCGAAGTATAATATACCCGTCTGTCCACACGGCGGTGGCATCGGGTTATGCAATATGATTCAACACTACGCTATCTGGGATCAAATCTGTGTGGCTGCGCATTCGGATACGCAGGTGGTTGAATATCTAAACTTCTTGCAAGAAGACGTTTTCCTACACCCGATCCAAGTTCGTGACGGTGCATACCTTACCCCAACGGTCCCGGGTTGGGGGCTTGAGATGTACCCGGAGTTCGTCGAAAAGCACGTCTATCCGACAGGTTCAGTCTGGCAAGGCAGAGAGGCATCTGGTAGTATTACGTTCTTGGCGTAATAACCTATTAACATCCTTCACACGCTCTGGCATAACCGGCTTCAATCATCTGATCGCCGACGTTAATCTCTTTATCGTCTTTGATGATATAAATTTCGCATTCAATACCGACTTTATCAAAGTCACTGTCTGCAACCCACCAACCCATCCACATCATGTTTTTAATAATAATCCGGTTTTGTGCCTCACGAATTAACTTTGTGAGGTACGCCGTTGCGCTGTCATCGTCATATCCGTCGGTGCATATCCCGGTAATCTGAAGGTCGGCCTGTGCGTAAATACCTTCGGGGGTGAGTTTGATAGCGGGCCAGACTTGTGTAGGCTTCATCACAAAACCTTCGGGAAGTGCGTGTAACTGGATCATAACGTCCTTAAGGGTTCTATTCCAAATCTGATTGTCCTTGTTTAGCATAACATGATAAACGCGTGCAGGCGGTTTTCCTACATCGAAATCCCCGTAGATTACATTTATTTCTTTCCCTTCACTATAAGTCCAAACATCAGCTGTCATTGCGTTAGGTTCATGAAAAGTCCCTAAATCATACGTCCACTCATTCCACGCCATATTTTTTAGCAGAATAGGTTGACTTGGCTCCGAAAAAAAACGGCTGATTCCATGTGTGATCGCAGCATAACCTTTCCAGTCGCCCAAGTGGATGTCTATGTCCGCAAAGATGCCTTCAGGCGTGAGTTTAATAGCAGGCCAAATCTCTGTCGATTCTTCAATAAAACCTTCCGGCAGTGCTTGTAGATGGATGTTAACGTCAGTAAGTGTCCACCGATCCTGAGTGCGTTTTAGACTGCCGAAGGTCCCAGGGTAAACGCTTTTCCACGGGGCCTGGTTATCAAATTGCCCAGCGACCCAGCAAATGGGGACTAAGCATAGAGCTGCAGCCGTGATGAACCGAAATACTTTTTTTATCTGTTTTTGCATTGTGCTGCCTCCCATTTTTAGGTAATGTGGTTTAAGTATAATTGTACCACAAAAACTGTCGGATATCAAATTCGGATTACGTAGTGTTTACATTTTTTTAGTAGTGATAAGTATAGCGGCAAAATAGACGAATCCGAGGTATCGGACCGCGTATTTATCATAGCGCGTGGCAACCCGACGATACTGTTTCAAACGCTGAAAAAAACGTTCTATGACAT
>JAJEET010000141.1 GCA_022820835.1 Candidatus Poribacteria bacterium | reverse complement strand
GGTTGATTTATGAGGGGAAATAACGTATAATTCATAGGGCACATTTTGAAAGGCGGACGAGGAGACCTCGCCCCTACGAACTATTGTTATACCATTTCCGATTGAGAATACTTCAATAAACGAACTCTTTTGTAGCATAGGAGACCGTTAGCCTGTGCAGTCTTGTGCGGTCTTTGAAGCGATCTGTCAATGCAATATAATCTTTTAGAAAAGGTATTATACGACGCATTTTGAAAAAACGGACGAGGAGACCTCGCCCCTACGAACCATTTTTGTTAATGGAGACCCAAAAACTGTGAACTACCGCGATATTTTAGAAAACATTAGACTTGCCTTCCCTCAACCCACATCTGACCCGATACATGATTCGTATTTCGTGCATTCCATCATGCGTGCTTTGGACCAAGTGGATGCGCTCAAAACGCATCTGCCGATGCTTGGGAGCATCGTCTCTGCGGACTTTGAAGAAGCGCGCCAGACAGCATTACCAGACGCTATGTCCTCGGTTGAGGATGTCACGGCTGAGCTCATCGGTTATCTTCGAGGGATGACGATCTTCGGGCATCCTCGGACGCAGCAGAACGTGATCCCGCCGACGACAATTCCGAGCGTGATTGGTGTGCTGATCGCTTCACTCTACAACCCGAATATCGCTTGGGATGAATATAGTCATCTGGTAGCGTTGGCTGAAGTCGAGGTTGTCGGTATGACCGCGAAAATGGTTGGATACGACACGGAAAAGGCGAGTGGTGTGTTTACCTTCGGCGGTACCGGTACGACGCTCTACGGCGTGAAACTCGGTTTAGAGAAGGCCTCCCCGGGGACGATGCAAAACGGGACACCTGAAGAGGCTGTTGTGTTCGTCTCAGACGCAGGACACTATTGCGCAACGAACATTGTCGGTTGGCTCGGTATGGGAACAAACAATCTGGTTACGATTCCAACGACTTATGAAAACGAGATCGACCTCTCGCAATTGGAAACCGCCGTTCGGGAAGCCCTCACAAACGGGAAAAAGATTGCTGCGATCATCGCGACGTTGGGCACCACGGATGCATTCGGGTTGGACGATTTAGAGAGCATTGTCGCGTTACGAGATACACTCGTCGATGAATTCCAACTCGATTATCGTCCACACATTCACGCCGATGCCGTGATCGGATGGGCATGGTCGGTCTTTAACAATTACGACATTGAAAAAAATACTTTAGGATTCCGTCCGCGGACCGTTCGTGCTTTGGCGGGCGCGTGCCGACGCATACGACACCTATCCCTCGCGGATTCCGTGGGGATCGACTTTCATAAGACCGGCTTTACGCCGTATATCTCCAGTCTCGTCCTCGTCAAAGATCAAGAGGACCTTAATTTGGTGAAGCGTCATCCGGAACAGATGCCGTATCTCTATCACTTCGGTGAACATCGTCCTGGCATGTATACACTTGAGACCTCAAGAGCGGGGACGGGTCCCCTTGCTGCGCTTGCGAATCTTCGGCTGTTTGGAGAACAAGGCTTGCAGGTTATCCTCGGTCACATCGTTGAAATGACGCAACTCTTGCGGGAGCATCTGGAAGGGCACGCGGGCACCACTGTGCTGAACCGAGATAACTTTGGCACTGTCACCCTTTTCCGCGCCTATCCAGAGGGTGTGGATACCTTCTCAATCAAGCGGCACGAATTTGAGGATGCCGCCTACCGTGAGAGTCTACTTGCACATAACGCCTATAACCAAGAAATCTTCCAATACGTACACTCGGAGGCGATGGAGGGGCGGGGTGTGGTCATTTCCACAACTGACTGCTACCGGCAGACGAATTACGGTGAGCCGATTCTCGCGCTGAAATCGTATATTCTATCTCCGTTTGTGGATGAAACGGATGTAGAGAGTGTTGTTGCCAAGGTGCTGGAAGCACGGTCAGCGGTCGCAGGAAATAGCACTTGTGCTACGGCAAGTCATAAATGACTGGTATATCGGACGGGGAAACCCCGCCCCTACCAACACTTCTATCCACCAGATGATTGGTATATCGGACGGGGAAACCCCGCTCCTACCAACACTTCTATCCATCATTTGTTGAACGGCTCGTGAAGAGTGGCGATTCGAGCATTTCAAGAAGCACCCGTTTGCGGCGGTGTCGTTCTCGGAGAACTTTTAGATAAGCCTTCCACTGACTGTCCCGATCAAGCTGCTGATAGAGTTTCTGTGCTTCGGTCAGGTAGTGCTGAACTGTCTTATAATCTGTGCGTTTCCGTGAAGTCAACACCTGTTCAATCAGTCCTTGATAGAGCATGATAGCGGTTTCCGGGCGGTGCGCTGCCAGCAAGGTGAGGAGCTGCTCGGTGAAATTCGGGATACCGTTCGCAAGTGGATTTTTGAGGATATCCCAATATGCCTCAATCGTTAGTGGAAATTCTTCGAGTGCCTCCCATAGCGTATCCTCATCCTGACGTTCCAGAAGAAGATCGATAAAATCGGCGGGAGCCTCTTCGCGCCGCGCGAGTCGGAAGGCTGCTGCGATCTGCTCGCTGTTAAGATGGAGGTACAGCAAGAGTTGAACGTGTGTCTGCCGATCGCGACTTTCATCGAGGCGTTGTTCAATTGCCGTTTGGAGGTCGGTTGCGCCTTGTGTGGCACCGAGCTGCTTGAGCAGGTGGACGAGGTGCGGTGTGAAAGCTGCTTCTGCCTCGAAACTGAGTCCCAATAGCGGTTGATAGTATTCACGAAGTACGGTCGGTTCTTGTAATGTGTCGGCGATCTCGCCGAACTGCGTTGTGCATGTCCGGACGAATCGTGGCAATTCGGCACTTTGAAGTGTATCTTCGTAACGGACAATAGATTGGTGTATCAAGGCATAGAGGATTGACAATGCGAATTCGGTCGCGCCTGCTTGTGCCAGCGATTCGGCATGTTGGACGAGTTCTGTCAGCTGTGTTATGACGTTGTGGAGTTGATGCTGTTCGAGAAATCCGTCCCCGAAAAGGCGATCAATCTGTTCGCGGTAGGCTGTGGTTGTCGCAGATGCGACGACAGTGGATGCGGATGCTGTAGCCGTGTCTCCGAATTGGGACTCCGTTACGTCGTCGGTGTATGTTTTCACGATCGGAACCAAGGAGGGTTCGCGTTTGAGGAGTTCGGAAATAACGCGCAAAAGGGTTGCCCTCGGTTTCTCTGCCATCGCGGCCAGTATGGGGTCTACAGAATGGATTTCCTCTCGTTCATGAACGTAGGTGAGTAGCAGTGCGACGACGTGTTTACAGTCGCCACCCCAATCGTAAGGACAGGAACACACCGCGTCAGCGATACCTGTTGGTGTCAACGCTACAGAGACGCTATACGGGGTGTCTTCTGAGCCTTGGCAGGTTGCGCAGAGCGTCGAGCCGTGAAACATGGCATTTTCGATCATTTCGTTGTAGAAATAGTCTTCCAGGGTCATTCAATTGTAGGGTTTCTCATTTTATGATGTTAACTGCGAGTTTAGGTTTCGCTGCGAAATATTGGAGTGCGTCCGTGATTTTTGTATGTCCAGTGAATCGCAAAACAGAGAGTGCCGTGTTTCGCATCGC
>JAJEET010000036.1 GCA_022820835.1 Candidatus Poribacteria bacterium | reverse complement strand
GACAAATATGCCGCTTTTCAAGGCACTTTCTGCCTAAATAGCGGTAGCGAAACCCAACATCCCACTTTTATCAAATTCACGTTATTATATCCACATCCAAAACTTCACTTTACTATAATTAAAGGAAACACTACCCAGACATGATCTCTCAAGAAATTAGAATCCTCTCAGCTGACGATGTTCGTGCGGCACTACCGATGCCGAAGGCGATTGATGCGATGCGGCACGCCTACGCTCAACTGTCGGCAGATAAGGCAATCGCGCCACCCCGGCAACATATCTCCACCGACAAAGGCGTTACGCTTATAATGCCTGCCTACCTTCCTGAACGCAGCGATTTCGGCATCAAAGTCGTCTCCGTTTACGACGATAACCCGAACCTCGACCTACCGCGCATCACCGCGGCTGTTTTAGTACTCGACCCAGCCACAGGCGCGCCAAAAGCCTTTATGGACGGTGCCAGCCTGACGGCGATCCGAACAGGTGCTGGGGGCGGCGTGGCGGCAGATTTGCTCGCTCGGCAGAACGCAAAAACGGTCGGACTCTTCGGCGCAGGTGTGCAAGCGCGATCGCAGTTACAGGCGGTGATGACGGTCAGAGACATCGCGCGTGTGAACTTGATGAGTCGGACGGAAGCCGCTGCGCAACGACTGTCCGCTGAGATTTCGGACTGGACAGATGCACCAGAAGTCAACCTCGTCCGGAATTCTGAACGGGTCGTGGAAGATGCTGACATCGTTATCTGCGCGACGACATCGGCAACACCGCTTTTTGATGGAAACGCCTTAAAACAGGGGACGCACATCACAGCCGTCGGCACGTTTGTACCTGAGAAACGGGAAGTCGATACAACGACCATAAGACGATCGGATCGGATTGTTGTTGACTCGCGGGAAGCGTGCTTAGAGGAAGCGGGAGACCTGATTATTCCGAACGCCGAGGTTGATGCAGAAATCGGCGAGATTGTTAACGGCGACAAACCGGGTCGCGCCTCAGACGACGAAATCACGTTTTTCAAATCGGTCGGCGTGGCGGTGCAGGATGCAGTCGCGGGTGCAGCAGTGCTCGCAGCGGCGGAAGCAGACGGGTTAGGCACCGTTATTGAAATGGCGTAAACAGAGCGGTTCGCGTTATTCGGGGACAATCCGTCGGATTTGTGCGTTCGGACCACCAACGACAACGCTGCCGTCTGTCGGATGAACGGCAAGCGCGTACGCCCAACCGTCTATCGCGTGGATCTTATCTGTAACTTCCACGGAATCTGGGTCAACGATACGGATAGCACCATCGGTACAAGCGACGACAATCCTTGTACCGTTGTTTAGCCATGCCACGTTTAACGGGGGTGCCTCCAATCTTGCGAACTTAACCATACGGCCAATCGTTGGCTGCCAAAATCGAACGGTACGGTCATCGCCTGCTGAGACAATCATAGGTAGACCGGACGCATCAGGACGGAGTGCGATGTCATGCACCGGCAGTGTATGATTGTTCATACTGCGAATCAGTCCACCGGAGATCAAATCCCAAACGCGGACACTCTGATCTATCCCGGTACTCACGAGTCTCTCTTTATCACTCAGAAAACAGAGCGATGACACCCCTTTTGAATGTCCTTCCAACTGCTGGATGGAAGTGCCGGTTTGCAAGTCCCAAACGATGATGCGTCGGTCGAGGCTTGCCGATGCGAGTGATGAGGCATCGCGCCAAGCGATAGCGGTGACCGAATCCCGATGTTCCTTAAGGATACGTAGCGATTTACCGTCGTGCCACGAAAATATCTCTATGATGCCTTCGTTTGCTGGGTTCCCGCCGCCAACAGCCAACCGATGCCCATCAGGTGAGAACGCGAGCGCGTTTATGTTCCGTGCCTCTACCTTAATCCTTCTCTGTAGACTGAGTGCGGGGAAATCGTAAACGTGCAATCCGGCTTGCGAACCCCCAACGACAGATTTTCCGTCGTGAGAAAACGCGAGCGAAGTGATAGGTGGCATAACAGTGGGTTGATGAGAATTGGTGTCGGTAACCGATGCCTTGTGCGCCGATTGATTTCCTGTCCATTCTCCGTAGTCTGCGCCTTGCTGAATCCACTTTCGGATAAGATCGGTTTCCTGCGCTGTCAATGGATCACCGGTTTCCGGCGGTGGCATAATACCGGTTTCACCTTCAGGTAACGTGATACGTTGGTAGAGCAGAGAATCCTCAGGTTCGCCAGCGACGATAACCTCTCCGTGCAAGCTCGTTTCAATCCCTTTCACGCTGTCCAGTTGAACCCCGCCCTTCGGTTTTGTAACGTTCCCGGGCGCGCTATGGCAACTGAAACAACGATTTTGGAGGCGTGGCAGGATTTGTGTTTCAAAATTGATTTCAGTCTCAGAATCTGCCGAGATAGCAGGGGACGCAGCCATCAGGAGGAATATGAAAATAGACATAGACGCAGCAAATTTTGGATACCTTTCAAGACGCATACGAATATCCTTAGGACTTACGCATTTCCTCTTAAAGTCCCCCTGATAAGGGGGATTTAGGGGGTTTAAAGAACGAAAATTACCGATTTTTGCGTCTAAACGCTCGATATTTGCTCAATTTGCGTAAGTCCTGATCCTTCTAATGGTTACTCACAAATTCATTGCAGGTTAGCAGGCTCCACACCATATCTTCAAGGATTGCGCGTTGGGAATCGGCGGTTACATTAATATTAATGTACTGTTCCCAAAATTGTTGTTCGGTCTCCGTCGGGTACCGGCTCAGCGCGGCGAGGTAGAACGCACTAACAATCGCCATCGGTGAATTTCCGTTCGATATTAATCGGTCAAGTCGGCTTCCGGGAACACCGATGCGTGCGTTGAGGAGGTCGCCATTAAAGAGGTGCAGCTTGCGCTGAAGTGCATCCGTTGCTTCGGTAGCACTCTCACACGAAGTTTCACGTGAACATCTACCGAGGATATCCAATGCGATGGATTCCGTTTTCGGATTGAACAACGAGACTGCCCGTGTGCCTTCCGGTTCATCGCCATACATATCAGGTAGACCGAGGACATCCGAAAGGGCATCCGCCAATACTTCCGGTTCAAGCGGTTTTTGGAGTGCATGCGAATAGAAGCGATCATCCGCTCTGTTTTCGGGCAGTGCGTTTGTGGTGCGCGCGTAAGTCTCACTGCGTGCGATTTGCTTGAGTGTCCGGCGTAGGTCGTAGCCGTGCGCCACGAAATCGTCAGCGAGTTGTGTTAGTAATTCGGGGTGCGTCGCTGGATTCGTGGATCGGAAATCGTCCACCGGTTCGACTAAGCCGCGCCCCATCATTGCTTTCCACAATCTGTTGACGATGGCTTTGGCGAAATAGGGGTTGTCTGAACCTGTTAGCCATTCCACCAATTCGGCGCGACCGTCAGTAACATCGGCAGCCAGAAACCGAGTGCCGGGGATCCGCGGTACCGCTTTTTCGCGGGTCGCTGGATGGATAACCTCGCCAGCGGGTTTGACCGCGACAACCTGATCGGCTTCTATTTTGGCAAAGATAGCCGCTAACCCGTGGTAATCGTCCTGTGTCCACTTGTCGAGCGGGTGATTATGGCAATTCGCACATCGGAGCCGCGCACCCATGAAGAGTTCACTCATGAATTCGGTTTGTTCACGGGGCCCATTGACGGTGCGGTAAAAATTTGCAGGACCGACTTCGTGGGAGTCGCCAGTTGATAGAATAACTGAGCGCGCCATCTGGTCATATCCGACACCTTCGCGAATCTGTTCTGAAAGCCATTGGTGGTAGACGAACGCGCCTTGTGTGTCTCTTTCCTGTGCGCCAATCCGTAGCAGCTTCGCCAACTGCAATGTCCAGTACTCGTTAAATTCATTGGATGCAAGGAGTGTATCCACCAACGTCTCGCGTTTGTTCGGGTGGGTATCCGCGAGAAATGTGGTTACGACTGCTGGTGTCGGGAGTCGTCCTGTGAGATCGAGTGTTATCCGGCGCAAGAAGGTGGCATCATCGGCAGCGGGTGACACAGGCAATCGTAGTGTTGACAGCAATTTGCTAATTTCAGCATCAATTTTTAAATTTTCGGTGCGGCTATCTGAAGCAGTGCTTCTCTCTTGCGTCGGCTTCGACACTGTTTCAGGCTCGGTTTTTTGGATTGGGCTATCTGGCAGAGATTCGTTCAATGGCACGACGAACTCAATCGGGACGATCTCCGTGAGATAGCGAGCAAGAATAATATGCCGACCGCGACGCAGCACTTTGGCGATTGCAGTGGTGGCATCAATTTCGACTGCTGCGGTATCCTCCGGCGTAAATACCGTCCATCGCGTTACGTCTTTTGTCGTTCCATCCGAAAAATGGGCATTCGCGCTTAGTTGGACGCGGGTTGCAATGTCTGATATAACCTGTTTTCGAGGTGAGATTTCGACGCGTTCGAGTTGACGGAGCGTTTCATAACGCGCGCCTTGTCGGATCCACGCTTCGATCAACGACGCGCCTTCTCCATCTTCGGCGAGAACCTGACCGCCGCCATGGCGGGTCTGTGCTGTCGGTTTTAGAAGGATGAGGCTCTCTTCTGGGTGCATCAGGTTGATACGCCTACCTGCAAGCTGCCGAACGATCGCGGTATAGTCGGATTGTGGGTTACCGCCGAACAGCGACAGATTAAATTCGGCTCTGCCGGCAGCTGCACCGTGGCATGCGCCACCGTTACACCCAAACTTGGTAAAAATCGGTATCAGATCGTTTTCAAAGTCAACACGTTCGGATACCGCTAAACCGGACGGCTTGTCGTCTGCTACGGAAGTATTCTCCCATAAAATTGACGCGGCTAACAGTGCCAGTGCTATGAGCGTTAGTTGGATCGTTTTCATCTGTTTCGTTTATACTTTATAGTAAATTCTAAAAATAAATACACACTTCCAACCCCCGGTAGGTGCGGTTTTGCGGCGTACTCGCCTGCCCCCCTGATAAGGGGGGATAAAGGGGGGTTGCGACCTGCATTCCAACCGCACCGATGCTGAGTGTATAAGTAATTACAGGATCTAATATAACTTATCATTTAATAACGTAAGTTCGATAAAAGAGCTGGATTCTTGTAGGTTGGGTTGAGCGGTAAAACCATAGGTGCATTTTCGCTATCCACAGCCTTCTGTTCTTCAATCAACCGTTGAGGTAGATAAGTTTAGCGAAACCCAACATCCGAAACCGTGTGGGTCTCATAATGCGTTGGGTTTCACTCAGTTTTTGGTGATTTCAGGTGTCTCTGTTTCCTTGAAAATGCTGTGCTGTGTGCGATTTTTAGTAGATTTCCGTTCAACCCAACCTACAGGACGCTTCAATTTTTATTTTCAAACTCACGGTTAACACAGTATAGATGCGTAAGTGAACGTAAGATGAGTGCATTGCCAGCGACGGCACCAGATGCGACAAACCCATCATCAAACTCGTTGCGAGAAAGTAAATTAAATTCTCGCGCCGCAGAAATAACCGACACGCGTCCCTCCATGCTGAAACAGTAGATGTTTCCACCGGCATATAACGGTGATGCCCAGTGATTTCCGCCGACACGTCCTCTCCATACCGGATTTCCGTTCTTTGCCTCCATACAAGAGACAACACCGCCTTCGTTAACCGTAAACATCAGGTCATCCACAATAAGCGGCGACGGTATTTCAGGAGCACCCTTGCGATTGCGCCAAACGATGTGTGTATCCGTAACATCACCGCTGCCAGACGGATCAACCGCTAATAAAAGTTTTTCGACCCCGGTTGTAAAATAGACGAGATCGTGTGCGAAAATCGGGCGACAGGCGACGTTCCACCCCCATCCTTCATGCCGAACACGCCAGAGTTCATCGCCTGTTTTCGGATCGTAGGAGATCGTAACTTCTGCAGCGGGACTTATTAACTGCTTTTTTCCTTGGAACGTAATGATTGTAGGCGTTGCATAAGATTTCCGGTTATCGTTTGGCTTCTCTTTTTTCGTTTCTTCAATATCCTTAACACCCTTTGCTTTGAGAACAGCCTCAAAATCGGAGTCAACCTTTCGATGTTGCAACCATAAGGTGTCGCCGGTGTTCTTGTCGAGTGCCGCGATAAACTGGACATCAACGCCATCGAAAGTGAGAAATAGTGTATTCGCATCAATAATCGGGGAAGATGCAGGACGGACTCGGTGATCACAATTGAGGTCTCGGCGTTCCCAAAGCTTCTCGCCAGTATTTGTGTCCAGACAGGCGGTGCCATAAGTGCCGTAGTGGACATAGATACGTCCTTCCTCTACAATTGGGGTCGGCGAAGCATGGCTGTTGAGGTCCCCGTGTTCGAGTTGCGGTTCCGCGACATCGAATACCTTTATGTCGTGCAGGATGTCGCCACTCTCTAAGTCTACACAGATCGCAAAGAGTTCTTTTCCATCTTCACGGGCGGTTGTCACCCAAATCTGGTTATCCCAAACGACTGGTGATGAATATCCTTTGTCGTGAATGGGGACTTTCCAACGGACGTTTTCCGTTTCACTAAATTCGATGGGAAGGTCAGTCGCAATTGCTTTGCCGTCTCCGTTTGGGCCGCGGAACTGGTTCCAGTTATCCTTTGCAGGCGTGTCGGATAGGACGAAAACAGATAAAAAAATAAAAATTAGACTGGCAATGTATACACGTTTCATGATTCTTCGTAATTCCAATTTCAAGCAATTAATTCAGAAACAACTCTGGCACCGTCCGGCGCAACACGGACAGGCCTTCCATCACTGGTATGCAACTCAAAACCGGGGTCAATGCCGAGCAGCGTATAGATTGTTGCTGACAGATCCGAAGGTGTCACCGGACGCTCTTTCGGAAACTCACCGAGCGCATCGCTACTGCCGACGATTTGCCCGCCTTGCACGCCACCACCCGCTAACATCACACTGAACACGTTGGGCCAATGATCGCGCCCACCTTGTGAGTTAATCTTCGGGGTGCGTCCGAACTCGCCCATGACGACGACGAGCGTTTCATCCAACATGCGGCGATCCGTAAGGTCTTGAATCAAGGCACTCAATGTCCGATCCAGCGAGGGCAGGTGTGCATTCTGATCCGTCGGATAACGTTCTTTAAGTGAGAAGATATCTTGATGTGTATCCCAACCGGTATGGTTGACTGTCACGAATGGTACGCCTCTCTCAACGAGCCTTCGTGCCAATAAACAACTCTGCCCGATGCCGTTCACACCACCGGGACCATATCGCTGATGTACCTCTTGCGGCTCCTCGGAAAGCGTGAATGCCGCTTTGGCTTCGGGTGATGTAATTAGATTGTAAGCACGTTCTAACTCCGGGTCGGATACCGTCGTCGCGCCAGCGTCTTTGGCACGACTGAATTCGTTGAGCGCATTGACGAACCGCCTACGCCGGGAAACGCGTTGTAAATCAATTCCCTCATAGAAATCGAGATCGCGAACTTTAAAGTCAGGTCTTTTCGGGTCACCGCCAACAGCAAAAGGACGCGTGGCACTCGGTAAATATCCGTTACCTGAGACTTCACCCGTGAAACTGGGAACCGCGATGTTTGGCGGCAAAGCAGTGAGTGTGTCTGCTGAAGTGTTCTCACGACTTTGGGATCTGAGGTATGCAACTGTCGCTCCAAAAGTCGGATACTCCAACGCAGGCGTAGGTTTGTATCCGGTCATCAAGTATTGCGTGCCGAGACTGTGTTCGCCCAGCGGTGAGGTCATTGAGCGAATGATGGCAATTTTATCCATGATGCCTGCTGTCCGCTCCAAGCATTCACTGATGCGTACGCCTGTCAGATTTGTGGGAATGGTTTTTAAGGGGCCGCGAACCTCCTGCGGAGCATCAGGTTTCGGATCGAAGGTCTCCAGGTGGCTCGGACCGCCATCAAGCCATATCAGGATACAGGATTTTGCTGTTGCTGTCAATGGATTCGTGCCAGCAAAGGCGCGTTGGAGATGGAAAAAGTCGCCTAATCCGAGTCCGAGTGCCGTCAATCCACCGATGCGCAAGAAATCGCGGCGGCTCATCCCATCGCATCGTTTTACGCTGTTCATCGTGTTTCTCCTTATAGGCGGTTGGCAGTTTAATCTTCTTTACTCTCGCCACGGCGTATCTGTTCTCTGCTGCGCTCCATCCTCCGCGCACCTTCAACTTGTTGTCGGTTTAACCGACTTTCCAGTGTTTTGGGTTTGATCCCGATTGCCTCTCCCACAGCCCCAAGAACATAAGGATCGGACTGGAGCATCGGTTGTGCGAAAGCAAAGTTGTATAGCACCTTTCCATCTTTGGCGATGATAACCGTCTGCGCCACATTACGATTCAACCCGTAGCTGCCTGGACCCTCCCTGCCATCCTGAGAGATACCCAGTAGTACCCCATCTGGAATATGGGGTACTAACTTACCGGCTTGCTTCTCTAAGGTATCCGGTGCGTCCCCTAAAAACACAGCACTTATATGTATTTTCTCTTCAGAATGGGCAGCGATTTGAGCGAGATAACGTGAAACACCGACTAACCCGCGTAATCCGAGACCACTTTCATCTTGCAGGAAGAGAACGAGGAGTTGTCCATCCGCCTTGGCGATGACATCATAAGTTTTGTCCTTAACGTCACCATTGATCCCCTTCGCCATCAAAGGTGGAAGTTTTTCACCGGGTTGCGGTCCAGAGAACAGTCGAGTCTCTTCAGCCTTGCTGAAACCAGCCGGGTCTTTGACTTCTACCCGACGGCGATTTTCGCGGCGGCGTTCTCCGCGCATCGTCTGAGTGTTACCTTCTGCCTTCCTGAGAAGCTGTTCGCCTTCTTCCCAAGTGATGCCCAATTTTTCAAGCCATTCCGCTGCCTCAGCCCTTGATATCTTACCAGCCCTGATAGCTTTTTGGATTTCGGTAAACTTAGCAGCAAGCGTCTTTTCGTCCAAATCCTCTGACGCATAGTGTTCCGTCTGATTCAGCCATTTCTCCAGTGTAGCAGGTTCGACTTCAATCGCTTGTGCGATGGCACCGAGGAGATGTGGATCGGTATAGAGCATCGGCTGTGTGAACGCAAAATTGTGTAGCACTTTCCCATCTTTAGCGATGATAACCGTCTGTGCGACATTCCGATTGAGTCCGTAGCTGCCCGGTCCTTCGCGTCCGTCAGGAGATAACCCTGTTAATATCTCATTTGGAATCTCTTTTTTTAACATGTCATGCGCCCATTCGGGTAGAGTATCAAGGTTATCTGCGAGGAGCACAACACCTATCTGGATCCCCTGATTCGACGTTTCGGCACCCGTTGCCTTGCTGTGCCTTTTTTCGAGAGCATCAATTTTAAGAAGCAGCTTGGACACGCTAACAAGTCCTTTTACACCAACACCATTGGAATCTTGCAAGAACAAGACGAGCGGTTTTCCATCTGCTCTGGGAGTAATATCGTACGTCTGCCCCTCAATTCCGCCACGAAAACCGGTTACCATCAACGACGGGAGTTTTTCGCCGGGTTGCGGTCCAGAGAATATCTTGTTTTCTTCAGACTGCGCAAACAGTGCCGGGTCTTTCACTTTGATGCGTGATTTATCTTTGTATTCTTTCCCGTCCATCTTCCGAGTTTTCGCTTTTTCCATCTCCTTCTTTTTCTCAGGTGTCTGAGCGAACAGTGAGGCTTGGAAAGTTTTTAGCGGAACTAACTGTGCCGTTGATAGCAAAGGCAGACACGTTAGAAGCAGGGTTACGGCTATCAGGTGGACAATCGTATTGGAAGGTCGGTTTTTGCGGAACTGCAAGTGCGCGACGCACCCAGTCAAACCACCGAGTCGCACCGACTGCAGCGAGCGGTTGAACAATGAAAGTAGGAGCTGTTTACCCATCGATTCTTTCTCCTTCAGGCTGATAGTTGTTAATCAAAGTTTGTGACATACGCCGCATACATAATAATAATACCATACATTCCGAAGCGTTTGTCAAATTAATTTACAAAAAATACAAAACAGGACTTACGCAGCCCCCGTTGCAGGCAGGGTTTGAAACCCCGCCTGTAGTGTATCGGAGGTCCGTTATCACGGAAAAATGCGTAAGTCCTGACAAAATTTACGGCTTGTGCCAGTTAATTTTGATTGGGTTCTCAGGGATGTGCCATATCGTTGACTTTGTCGCGTCACAAAGTGGCAGCTTGGGTTATAATTTACTCCTCTTTTGGTGAAAAAACTCGCTTGTGTTTTTCCTCCAGTTGCTTGAGGTGTTCATTGAGTTCTGCGATGTCTTCCTTCAACCCTTTGATGGTCTCTTCCAGCGAGATATCCCGCACACGCTTGCGCGCACCCTCACCTTCCTTCAGCTCTTCCTTCATCTGCTCAAGGAGGAGTTGCTGGATCGACTCTACGTCTTCCACCAACCGTTTGAGGTTCTCTTCCAGTGGGAGCTCTTGCAAACGCTTACGCGCACCCTCACTCTTCTTCAGCTGCTTGAGGAGTTGTTGGATCAACGCTGCATCTTTCGTCAATGCTTTGAGGGTTTCTTCCAGCGAGAGCTCTTGCTCCCGATTGTGAGCATCACCCTTCTCCGGTGTCGGACTGCGTTCCCCTTTTCTTTTCAGGAGTACCACATATTCGTCCCCAGTAATGCCTAATTTTTTCAGCGATTCCGCGTTAAGAACCAGATAACCATTCGCCGGAATTTTGACATCTTCATTGAATTGGATAGTCCACTTCTCGCCATCCAATAGCGTGGTGGAAGAGCCCACCCTCCAACCTTTCAAGTTCAGTTCGCTATCGCTTAGGTTGCGGAGTTCCACCCACTCAGAATCAGGAAGATCAGAAGCGTTGTCAATCTCGATCTCGGTAATGACGACAGGCTGCGGCACAAACACGATGCCGATCGTATCGGCGATAGTACCAACGAAGTGTGAACCGAGAGAGCGCATCGGTTCTGTGAACGCGAAGTTGTGCAGCACTTTTCTATCCTTAGCGATAAGAACGGTCTGTGGAACATCCCGATTCAACCGGTAGCTGCTTGGCCCTTCACGTCCATCGGGAGAGATCCCTACGATAATCTCGTCTGGAAAGTGTTTTTCAAAAACATCGCGAGCCGATTCAGGCAACGCGTCCGCATCATCCGTAAGGAACACAACGCCTATCTGAAATTCGTGAAATTCGAGACCAGACGCGTCGTTCTGTTTTTTCTCGAAACCACCAACTTTTTTAACCCACTCGAACACCTGAACAAGCCCCTTTATGCCGGCTTCATCGGTGTCTTGCAAGAATAAGATGATCGGTTTTCCATCTGCTTTAGCGGTGATATCAAACGTTTTTCCGTCGAGGTCGCCACGAATGCCAGTTACTTTAAACGGCGGCAGTTTTTCCCCGGGCTGCGGTCCAGAGACGATTCCGTTTTCCTCGGACCCGTCAAATAGCGTCCGGTCTTCCACTTTAATGTCCGAATCCTCCGTGTCCGCTTTCTCACCTATTCTATCAACTTTCGCTTCTTGTCCGTCCTGCTTTTCAACCGCTTCTTCTGATTTCTCAGGTGTCTGAGCGAACAGTGAAACTTGGAAAGTTTTCAGCGGAACCAACTGTGCCATTGCCAATAAAGGCAGACAGGTGAGGAGCAAGGTTGCTGCTATCAGCCGCAAGCGCGGCTTCAATTGTACGTCTAACTGCCGATTATCTTTCAAAATAGCGTCAATCCGGGATTCCAACTGCGATGGCTGATTGAGGGACAAAGCGAGTGGAATCGCTCTATCTCTGTGGCGAACCAGATCCAATAGACACTGCGCGTAGTTTTTTCTTGCACCTGTCAATCGGATAACCCAATCGTCACAGATGCGTTCCCGTAGCCGGACGAGTTCGCGATTCAGGAAATAGTAAATCGGGTGAAAAAAGAAGACAACCCCAACCATGTGTGAAAAGAGGGTCGTTAACCAATCGAGTCGTTGTAGATGCGCTAATTCATGGGCAGCTACCAACTCAAACTGCTCCAAATTCAGCTTTCGTGGCATCAGGATAGACGGTGATAACCAACCAAATGAGATCGGTGATGCTATCCGATCCGAGATGTACACGGTGACCGTCCGTTTTATGTTGAGCTGCCGCGCCAAGCCTCGACAGGTTGCCTGATATGAATCATCAGCGACTACCGCATTCCGTCGGAGTTGATAGATTCGGCACAAGCCGAACACGAAACGGACCAACATAGTGAACGCCCCGATTGCCCAGATGCCCAAGAGCAATTCCGTCTTGGCTTCCCAACTGAAAAAGGACTTAGCCGCTGCAAGGCGTTGATTTCCGGTTTGCGTGTCACTGCCCACGGATGAAACTTCCGGTAGGTCTGTAACTGGCACAGTTAAACCCGACATGTTTACGGGTTCCACCTGTGTTAATTCCACTTGTGTTAATTCTGACACCGGGGTTCCGACTATAGAGAGTGCTGGCACAAACTGATTTAAACCGAACAGGATCGGCAAACTGAGTAAAGACAACAACCATAACAGGTGGACAGTGGTGTTAGAACGACGCTTTTTGCGGAACACAGCACCCGTGATGAACCATGTCAAACCGCCCAATAGCACCCACTGCCACGAGCAATTCAGTAAAGAAAGGAAAATTTGCTTAGTCATCGGTTTCTTCTCCTTCAGGCTGGTAGTTGTTAATCAACGCTTGTAAGCGATTGTGTTCATCTGCACTGGTTTGTCGCACTTCAAGGAGTGTGTTCACCAATTTTTCGGCAGAGTTGTCAAAAAGACGTTCCAGTAAATCGCTGAGCATGGAATGCGTAATCTCTGTCTCTTTGACCAGAGGCTGGTAAACGAACGTCCTACCATCCACTTGATGCGACAAAAAACCCTTCTTTTCGAGACTCTTCATCGTTGTAGCGACAGTGGTATAGGCGAGCTTACGGTTAATATTATCAAGGACATCGTTGACCGTGGCACGCGTCAGTTTCCACACCACTTTCATCACTTCAAGTTCTAAGGGGTGTAATCTTTTGGTTTTCATCGAATATGCTCCTTAATATATAAGGTGACTTTGACTCATGAACCAGAAGGTTAATGTTCATGTTGCGAATTACGATCTGTAAATACTAATTCTAAATACGTAATAATAGTATTATACACCCTATAAAGCTGTTTGTCAAGTTAATTTACAAAAAAATGCCTAATTCTCTACATTTTTTCTATTTTTAACGTAAGTTTGATAAAAGAGATGGATTCTTGTAGGTTGGGTTGAGCGGTAAAACCATAGGTGCATTTTCGCTATCCACAGCCTTCTGTTCTTGAATCAACCGTTGAGGTAGATAATTTTAGCGAAACCCAACATCCGAAACCGTGTGGGTCTCATAATCCGTTGGGTTTCACTCAGTTTTTGGTGATTTCAGGTGTCTCTGTTTCCTTGAAAATGCTGTGCTGTGTGCGATTTTTAGGAGGTTTCCGTTCAACCCAACCTACAGGACGCTTCAATTTTTATTTTCTAACTCACGTTATTTTTATTAAAATTTGCCAAAGACACGTACAAAAATTTCCATGTAGTTCTGATCGTTGACATCACCGATTGCGCGTTGGTCTATGTAGCGCGCCCCGATATGTAGAAACATCTGCTTCCGATAAGCCGTAAAACTTTTCTCCATCTCAGCCAACAACGCCTGACGGACAAAATCGTTGTCGTTGTCAAGCATATCATTGAACAGGAGAATTTGCCCACCGCCGGTGAGTTTGATGGTTTTCGTGAACTGATAGACGACCTTGAGGATAAGGGCAGGTGCCATATCACGCACATCTGTCCGTTCGATCTCACGTAATCGGAGCCCGCGTGATACCTCTTCACCATCAATTTCCGCGCTTAGCGGGAGGTATTCAATCCGGTCTTCTGCCATCCGGAAACCGTTACGGATGGTATACTTGAACATAGGGCTGATCTCCAGCGATTTTGAGGGACGCAAACGGTAGAGCGTTTTGAAAATGCCGACTTCATAGTGTTCATTGTCCCTGTCAAAATCAATGTCATACTGAATCTTGGCGCGAGCCGTCGTGACCATCCGATCAATTCCCAAGTATTCATACGTGAATTTGGCGGTATTGATTAAGTCGTTTTGCATCAATAGGGGGTCCCTGCGCCGCTTTTCGACCTCAACGCCTCCATCAACATAAAAGAATTGGAGATCACCCTCTCTCTCCATTTTCTGAATTTCTGGCTGGGATCGATAGAGACGTTCATCTTGTCGCCCTAAAAATCCGGCGTAATACCACGTTTCGTCAGGAATCCGATCCTTCACCAATTTGAGTTCGTTCTCGAAAATGAGTGAAGAAGCGCGGGCGAGTTCTTTCTGGTAAACGAAGTTCGCGAAGGCTTTCGTCGAAGTGGGCGTATTCCTGAGTCTGAGATTCTTTTCGATCTGCAGTCCAAGATCCATGTCTACAACACTCGCCTGCTGACTCACCTTCCGGTTCATGAAGAGTCGGATACCTTGTAGCCCGACATCAAACTCGTAATTCGGATCGAGGTCGTTTTCTTCTTCATCTCGGATACCGTTGTTGTTCCGGTCGCTTTCGTCAAGGAAATCCTCATCGACATCAAAGAGCAAAATGTCGTCCTCATAGTCAAAGATACCGTTGTTGTTTTTATCCAAGTCGCCGGGAATAATCAGTGAAGGCGGATCAAGGAATGTATTATCGGAGTAGCGGTCTTGGTCATCGTTGTCTCCGACGGAGCGTGAGGCATCGAAGCGCGGACCGACGCGAAACGCTTCTGCCTGAAAGATCGCATCACCGACAGTTTGGAAGGCTTTAAAAACTGTTGTCGTTGCATCGAAGCGGGAACCGAAGTCCTTTTGCAACGCGCTTTTCGGCGTGATCGCAACCTCAGCTTTCACGCCGTAGTTGGTGAAATTGGTTTCCAAGTCCACTGCCCACACGGGTACTTCACGGAAATACCAAGAAAGCCCGAGCTGCGACTTACCGAATTTTGTTACTTCGCGTAAACCGATACCGGAACCTTCTGTCTGCTCCTCTTGACCATTCAGGCGGTTCAACAAACCCGGTACCATTAGGATCGTCCAATCCGTGTGATTAGAGCGGACTTCCCAACGGACACCACTCAAGTCAATCTGATCGAAGGTGAATTTCGTGAAGGTCGTTGGCACTTCGCCGAGACTTAGGATATTTTTGACGCTTCCTGCGGTCTCTTCAATCACCATAACACTGTGAAAGCCGCGTCGGAAGAGGCGGTCGAAATCGAAATTGTCTTGCCTGACTCGCTCCTCCTCTGTGTCAGCGAGGAAGTTGCGTCGGTTTGTGAAATCGTATTCGACACGTCCAGACAAGAACAGTTTGCCAAATAGGCTGTAAACGTCCTCTGCATCCGCGCGGAACACCACTGAACAATTTAACATTAAAACGAGGAAGCCAGGGATTAAACACTTTTGGAGACCTTTTTTAATATTCATATCTCATTGGCTGTTCGCTATCGGTTCCCATCGATTTTCAGGTAAGAGATGCCTCATGAACCCAAACCGCTCTTGGCTGACTGCCGATTGCTGATTGCTGACAGCTATCTCAAAATATCCTCCGGTCCGTAGGACTCTGTGAAGGTCGTCCAAGTTCCCGTGCGTTTATCCAGTCGGCTCAACCCGCGATATGTGCCAAACCAGACGTAGTTATGACCGATGACCATAGAAAGGATACCGTTATGTGCCAAACCGTCATCTCGCGTGTAACTCGTCCAGGTATTCGTCAACTGATCGAACCGGCTGACCCCTGCGTTGTAAGTGCCCATCCAGACCTCTGTGCCATCAACACCGATGGTGGTAACCTTATTGCTCGCGAGTCCATCTTCTGTCGTATAGGCAGCCCAAACGTCTGTCTTCTCATTATAGAGCGTCACACCGAGGTCGCTGCCAAACCAGACATTGTCGCCATCGATAGCGATACAACTGATCTCATCACTCGCAAGTCCATCTTCCACTGTGATTGTTTTCCAGACATCTCTACCAATATCGTATTTGCTCACACCGCGGCGGGTCCCGACCCAGACGTGCCGCTGACTCGTCGTGATACACCAAATTTGATCGGTAACCAACGATTCTGCGAACTCCTTAGACACAGCAGAAGGCTGTATCTCGGTACCCGATGTATAGGTAATCCATGCGTTGAGGTCATCCGCTGTGCGGGGATACTTTCCGAGCCCAGAATTCGTTCCGACCCAGATGCTATCGCCGTCGCTGCTGACAGAAGTTATATTGTTCGCAGGCAACCCATGCTCTGTTTTGTACTGATCCCACCGCAATGCTATCTTATCAAAGCGGTTCGCTCCGTCGCGTGTCCCGACCCAGACGTATTGTTCGTCCGTTACAATAGAACTCACAACGTTATCGGAGAGCGAACCTCTCTTTTTCCGTCCATGCCGGTGCCAATGCCCGCCGTGGGTTTCTATGTTTTCGGATCCACCCTCCTGCCGATAATTTTTCCAGGTACCAAAAACCTTGTCGTAGCGGGACATCCCTTTATCAGAACCGACCCAGACGAAACGTTCATCCGTATCTACTGTTCGGATGGTGCGACCAAGGAGAGTAGGAAGGGCTGCTAAAGGGGTCCAGGATTCCTTGCGCTTGTCATAACGCGAAAGCCCGCGCAAGGTTCCTACCCATACATAATCTTCATCGACTGCAAGCCCGTACTCGCCAACATGGTTATGGAGTAGCCCCTTGACATCTTTAAACGTTGTCCAGGTGCCGGAGGCGAAATGAAAGCGTCGCAGCCCTTCGTTGGGGGCAGCTAACCAGAGATAGTCGTCATCTGCTGCGAGTTCGAGCGTTCCGCGTCCAGATCGGATTGTCGTCCACTCCTTTGTACGCTGGTCGTATCGGGTAACCCCGGCATCATCCCAGGGTCTGTAGAGTATCCAGACATCGTTCTCTGTTGCGATGACGCGTCTAATGGTCTTCGCAGCGAGGACATCATTCGTCGAAAATGTTGTCCATTTTTTTGTTTTCTTATCGTATCGTGAGAGTGGACGGTTGCTGCCTCTGTCCCATTCCGAACGGGCAACCCAGATGAAATCGTCATCTACAGTAATCCATTCCGCGCCTCTACCCGCCAATCCATCCCTGGGTCCGAAATTTTTCCACTCACCTGTGATCTCATTGTAACGCGTGAGTCCGCGCCCGGATGCGAACCAGACGTTTGGCCCATCCACCCCGAGTGATTTTATACTCTCAATCTCACGGTGTCCCTCTTCTTCAACCACTTCCCAAGTTCCAGTTGCTTTATTATAACGGTTTAATTCCAAACCTATCATCGGAATGATCCAGACACTCTGTTCACTCACATCAATTTTACCCACATCGTCTGTAGAGAGTCCATCTTCGGTCGTAAAATGTTGCCACGTATCCGCCCTCTTATCGTAACGGAGCACACCGTAGTCCGTTGTGAACCAGACGGCATCAGTATCCACATAGGTCCAACGCACAACCGTCATGGATCTTTTTCGCGTGGACTGCAGAATATCTAAGCGTGTGAAACGCCGCCATGTTGCTGTCGGACGATGAAACCGCACAATACCACCGTTTGGCGAAGCCCTCCAATTACTGAACCAGATGTAATCGCCATCAAATTTGATGTTTGAAACCAGTGTTTCAAGGAACGGCTCCCGCACCGGACGGGATTGATGGAGTTTTACATGACCTTGCGGTTCGGTAAGGTGCGTGTTTTTGCTTGGGTGTTTCCCCAATGTTTTCGAGGGTTTCTCCGGAGACCTGTCCTCCATTACATTACGGACTACGTTTTTGGATTTTTCACGGTTATGATATTCAACGAGGCCGATGTCCGTCGCCAGCCAAAGCGTTCCATTTTCTTCACACAAGATGTCGCGAATGTTATACGGCACGTTTGAGAGAAATCTCCACTTTTTCGTCTCAATTGCGTAACTTCCGAGGCCCTGTGGTGTGCCGATCCACAGGATGCCATCTCGAAAAGCGAGTGCCGTAACATTAGGCGATGGCAATTGGTCATTAAAGGAGAGTGGCACCCAACGCTGCTGGGTGTTGTCATACCTCGCTAGCCCTTGGTGTGTGCCTGCCCACAGCACGTCTTCTGCTCCTTCAGTTGTGGACAATAGGACATTTACATACGGATTGGGAAGTCCATCGGTAGCAGGGTGCATTTTCTTCTCGGCAATCGAGTATCGCCAAACACCGGCAACGCCACCAAACCAAACATTATCATCACGAACGAGGACGGATAATATCAACGGATTTTTAGGGGCATCCGCTTCGCCTATAACGGGTGGTGACCCCGGCACAGCAAGCTGCGTCCATTTTTGAGATGCTGGATCATAGATGGCGGGGCCCAAACTGGTACCGAGCCAGACAACTGGATTGGACTGTGTTACATCGGCATCAACTGCTGTCACGAAAGTTTCACCGGGAATGGCTGTCGGAAACTCTCGGAAACCTTCGGCGGTCCGCAGAGAGGTTTCCGCTGAACGGACGTCCTCTTGCTGACCGCTGACGGAAACCGATGGCTGATCGCTATCTTGCTGAGGGTTGACGGAAACTGACGGCTGACGGCTATTCTGCGGTGTATGAAAAGTCCACTCGCTGCCCATATACTTTCGCGTGCCAAGTCCTCGATCACTCCCAATCCAAATGGCTGTCGGTTCTCGGAAACCTTCGGCGGTCCGCAGAGAGGTTTCCGCTGAAGGGGCGTTCTCTTGCTGATGGCTGAAAAGTATTGACGTGATGTATGGGGTCGGGAGACCATCTTCTTTGGAGATGACTTCCCAACGACGCGTTTGAGGCGCGTAGACCGAAATCCCAGCGACGGTTGCAATCCAGAGGTTACCATTGTTATCACGTGTTATCGCACGAACATCGTTGTTGGCGAGAAAATCGGCTTGCTTGTAAATTGTCCATTCACCCGTCACCTTATCGAAGCGGCTCACACCATCTTCTTTACTGGCAAACCAGACATCATTGCCGTGCGTGGTAATCCAACTCACATGATTGCTTGACAACCCATCTGTTTTGGTGTAATGCACCCACGTATTGACCGGTTTGATGAATCGATGGACACCGGCATTGGCAGTCCCAAACCAGACTTGGAAGCCATCTGCACGGATACAGGTAATCATATTGCTTTTCAGCAGATCGGTTTTCGTATATGTTTTGATGAAGGTCTGATCAACCTGATTGTATTGACTGACACCCTCTTTTTGCGTGCCAAACCAAACGCTGGCATCGTCCACCGCAATCGTAGTGATCTCGCTGTCTATCAAGCCATCTGATTTCGTATAGTTATTCCAAGAATCGGTGTCTCGATGGTAGCGGCTCACACCGCCTTTGCTGAACCTTGGATCTTCATCCCATCCATGTGGATCGGGGTTTATTTCCCTATCCGTGCCGACCCAGACGTACTCCGGTTCGACGGCGATGGTTGTAATTATTCTGCTGACCAAGCCGTCTTTTCGGGTCCGTACCGCCCAACTGTCAATCGTTTTGTCATAACGGTTAAGTCCGTTAGACGTTCCGAACCATACGTAGTTCCCATCAATAGCAATAGAAGAGACTTGGTCGCTCGCTAAACCGTCAATAGTTCGGAAGGTTGCGAAGGTATCTGTTTGCATGTCGTAGCGAGTTACACCTTCATCGGTAGCGAACCAGACCCACTGCCCGTCAATTGCGACGGCGTTCACCGTATCGTTCGCCAATCCATCTTCCATAGTGTAGTGCAGCCATTTATCTTCGCTGCGTTCCCAACGCGAAATCCCGCGCGCTGTTGCAATCCATACGTTCTCTGAATCTGCTGCAATACAGTTGACTTCGTTGCTGACGAGTGTCCGTTTTACGGGCCATCTCTTTTCAGGGCGAGCGTCTGTATCGGAATCCTCAAGCGGTACAGCGGATTGTGGGTCAGTTGTCACCAATGGACCGCAACCCGTAATCATAAAGAGCAGAAACAAAAATAGGAGACCTACAACCGGAACCGGAACCGAGCGTTTGCGCGTGCGTTCTAAGTTTTCAAACGCAATCGGAGGATCGTTGTCATCTGATCGGTTCATCATTTTTAAAATTACCCCTTCACCTAAGTTAATCCAAGAGCTGTTTTATGATTTGACAACTATTATCGCATAAATACGTTTCATAAGCAAGGGAAGCAAAATTAAAGAATCAAAACTTGTTTGACAAAAAGGCACAGATGCCCTACAGTGTACCTGCGAAATGGAACAAATCGAGTAACTATAGATATGGAGGTATTCATAATGCCTTATGGAGGCAACGACTGGCTCGCTTTAACCGAAGAACCGACGCTGGAACCAGACATCCCAATCTGCGATCCGCACCACCATTTTTGGGATTTCCGAACCGAGCGTATTCCTTACCAACGCTATCTGCTCCATGAGTTAATTGCAGACATTGATAGCGGGCACAATGTACGCTCTACTGTGTTTGTTGAGGCGCGAGCGATGTATCGCGCTGACGGACCGGAAGAGATACGTCCTGTCGGTGAGGTGGAATTTGTGCAAGGGTTAGCCGCTGCGAGTGCAAGCGGTCTATACGGCACGAGCCGCGCTGCCGCTGCGATTGTTGGACACGCCAACCTGAACTTAGGGGAACGCGTAGAGCCTGTACTGGAAGCCTTGCAGGCGGCAAGTCCGAATCGGTTTCGCGGTATCCGGCACTCTGTCACCTCGGATCCGCACCCTGAAATCGGAGGTCCTGCTGCATACAAGACAGCAGGACAATTGGCGCGCGATGATTTCCGTGCGGGTGCACGGGTGCTGGCAGGTATGGGGATGTCTTTCGAGGCGTGGTTGTTCTTCCCTCAACTCCCGGAACTCGCCGATTTCGCGAAAACTGTACCGGATTTGACGATTATTCTTAATCATATTGGGGGGTTGCTGCGGGTCGGACCTTACGGTGGAAGGGATGATGAAGTGTTAGCGACTTGGCGGAGCGGTATCGCTGCTGTAGCAGCATGCCCAAACGTTAACATCAAACTCGGTGGTATCGGGATGCCGCGCACCGGTTTTGATTGGCACGAACGCGAAAAACCGATCGGCTCTGAGGAATTAGCGGAATCTATAGCCCCCTTTATGAATCACTGTATCGAGCAGTTCGGTCCAGAACGCTGTATGTTTGAAAGCAATTTCCCTGTCGACAAGGTCTCGTTCTCCTATCATGTGATGTATAATGCATTCAAACGGTTGGCATCGGGATACTCGGCTGATGAACGCGCTGCGCTGTTCCACGATACTGCTGTTCGCGTGTATCGGATAGATGTATGACGTAATTACCGGATCTACTATAATGCAGTTTTCCCCGAAAATTGCCCCCCGGTAGGTTCGGTTTCCTAACCGAACTATAAGTGTCAATTTTAGAAAAATAACCGTCTCGGTCCCCGGGACCGGTAGGTTCGGTTTCCTAACCGAACCGGATCCTACGCGAAAACCTTGAAGACTTCAAATACCTCTTCAGTCGCGTAGCGACGCGATGTTTATAGCAGCGTCTGACTTTAAAAAATAATAAACCTACCCTTAGTGCAGGCGGGGTTTGGAACCCCGCCTCCTATGGGTGTCTCGTTAATTGTAGGTTTTACTATAAACTTTACTATAGAAGGGATTAGGTGCGGTGAGGAATGCAGATCGCAACCCCCCTTTATCCCCCCTTATCACGGGGGCAGGTGAGTACACCGCAAAACCGCACCTACCGGTCCTACTTCCGTATCAACATTTTCCGTGTGGCAGTGAAATCGCCTGCGGTAAGTGTGTAGAAATAGACACCGCTTGCGACAGATTCACCGAACTCATTTTTACCGTCCCAATACGCCGCACGGGTCCTGCTTTGATAAGTACCGACAGATTGATACCCAAGTGTCAAGGTACGCACGATTTTCCCATCTGCAGCGTAGATGGTTAACGTAACATCTGTAGGGGCTGCCAATTGATACGGTATCCACGTCTCTGGATTGAATGGATTCGGGTAGTTCGCGAGGAGTGCCGTCTCTGTCGGAGACAAATTTCGCAAAATCTGCTCCAGAACCTGAATTCCACGTTGGTATGAAAGCATATCCGGCTTCGCGGTCAGCATAATTTGTGCCAAATCTTGATTGGCAAGCGTCAACCACTCCTGTACTTGTGCTGCAGTCAATTGTTCTTTGGAAACCGACTGAGCGGAGGGTGCGGATCCCACACTGTCCAACGCGTTGGCTATTAAATAAAGGTCCAAAAGATTCACGACACCATCATCGTTCAGATCAGCCGGACTCTCACCAGAAACACCAAAACTCGATGCGATCAGTACCACATCCAGTATATTTAATACACCGTCCTTGTTTACATCAGCGAATACCGTGAGAACTTGTTCTACGCTGAGCGGGAGTGGGAATGCCCACAGAATGACAGTGCCGTCAACACTTCCGCTCGCAATGGTGGTGCCATCCGGACTCACAGCAACACTTGTAATTGAATATGTATGACCTTCAAGGGTTCTCAGCTGCGCCCCCGTGGCAGTATCCCACAAACGTATTGTTGCATCATAACTGCCACTGACAAGCACTTTACCGTCTGGGCTAAAAACGATACTTGTCGCATTCGCGGGAAGGTCCGTAGGCACATCTGCTGTCAATTCTTCTGGTGCATCTATAGGTATTTCTCGGTCAATCGGTCTGCGGAAGGTCTGGAGCAGTTCCGCCGTAGCGACATCCCATAGAGAAACTGTGTCACCCCCACCGCTTGCAAGTTTGGTTCCGTCCGGACTGAACGCAACTGTCCAAACATCGTCCTCATGTTCACTGATGGTGTGTACAACGTTGCGTGTTTCGAGGTCCCATAAGATAATCTTATCGTCCCGACTGCCACTCGCAAGGATGGTGCCATCCGGACTGAATGCGAGTGTCTCAACACCGGCTTCATGCTCCCAGAATCCTCCGATGTACCGACCTGTAGCTACATCCCACAAACGGATACTGTCATCCTCACTACCACTTGCAAGGATGCTCCCATCCGGGCTGAACGCGAGGCTAATCAGATAGGAATAATGGCCTCTGAGCGTCTTGATGTGTTCGCCTGTAATAGCATCCCATAAACGAACGGTATTGTCTTGGCTTCCACTGGCAAGCGTTCTGCCATCAGGCGCGAAGACGACAACATCGACATCATCTTGGTGACCGCTGAGGATATGCCGGAGTTGTCCCGTGTCTGCATCCCAGAGCCGGATGGTTTTGTCCCAACTCCGAGTGGCAAGGATCCTGCCATCAGCACTATACGTAACACTCGCAACGGCATCCGTATGTCCTGTGATAGTTCTTAGAGTTAGATGTTCACCTGTTACAGGATCCCATGAATGTAGGGAAGCGTCCCATCCGCCAGTCGTGAGGACCGAACCATCCGGTGTAAAAGCAAGCCCAAACACATCGGCAGCATGTTCAGTGATTGTGTGTAAGGGGGCACCTGTGGCTACATCCCATAATCGGACGGTGTCATCCTCGCTTGCACTCGCCAATATACTGCCGTCTGGACTGAATTTCAGGTCATAGATATAAGACGTATGTCCCAGAAGCGTGTTTTTGATCGTCCATGTTGCTGTGTCCCATAGGTGGATAACAGCGTTTAGATCTCCGCTTGCAAGCGTTTCGCCATCCGGACTTAGGACAACACTTGCGACGTTATCTCGATGTGCTTCAAGGGTCTGCAGTAACTCGCCTGTGGTAACGTCCCATATTCTGATAGTATCGTCTCGACTCCCACTGATGATGGTGTCGCCATTCGCACTGAAAGCGACGGTGCTGATACCGTCGGTATGTCCGCGAAGTGTGTGCAGAAGTTCACCCGTTTCCGGGTCCCACAAACGCACGGTCCGGTCTCTACTACCGCTGGCGAGGAGCGTACCATCATTACTGAAAGCGAGGCTACGGACACTCCACCTATGTTCGTCAAGCGTTTGCAGAAGTTCACCAGTTTCGGGATCCCACAAACGGATGATACCGTTCGCGCTGCCACTAACGAGCATCGTGCCATCAGGCGAATACCTAATTGCCGAAACGCCCCATCCATACCCATTCAATAACCTAATTTCCTCATGGGTTGCAGTGTCATAAATCCAAACCCCAAGCGTGCCGCCAGCAGCAAGTTGTGTGCCATCGGGTGCGTACTGAATTTCATATAACCACCCTTTACCAAGTCGTGCTGTGGCACCTTCAGGTAGATGCCATTGTGGTGAATCTTGGGCGAAGATGTTGGGTTGATAAGATATGAAAACGAAAAATAGTGTCAAGAATATGAAAAATTGAGTTTTTTTCACAATAAAATTCTCCTTTTGTAGTTAAATATATTGCCATTGGGATTCTTAAAAAATCATCCAAATATAGTATACTATAATTTGGATAATTGTTTCAAATGTGAGTTACTCAGAATAGGACAGACGCATTCCCCCTTCGATAAAGTTTGTGGTACAATGCAGAAATCAGTTCTCCGCTTTCAAATCTGCCCGCCTTTAGGAGAAAATAAATAACCTTGACAATAGGCATTTCTTGTTGTTGCGCGAAACCGTTGGGTATAAACGCGAGGGTTGCAAAAATCATACCATTTCTAAAATTTTATATTCCATTAACTGTACACCGTCCACCCAGGGCCGGTAGGTTCGGTTGCCTAACCGAACCGGGCATAGTTCAAAAATAGCGGCACTTTTAAGACGAATCGTCAATTAGAATTGGTATCAGTAATGTGAGTGTGAAATAGCGTGTTGGTTCTTCTTTATGTGCTGTTGTGGATACCGTAATCTTGATAATCCGTAAATCTTGATTCAAGCAAGCACGCAATCCATTCGATAAGAGCGGTTTATCTAATTTTTGCCGTTTCGATTAGAATGAGATGCGTACCAATTCTACAGGAAAATTAGCCATCGAAGTCGGCTTGCGGAACGTCATCAAGCCGAGCGTAAACCATTCATTGATTGACGGCAGCGAGACGGTGAACCTTTCTGAGGGCGTAACGAGATTTTTTCTTGCAAACGGAGTTGTCTCACCCCAACCGCGTGTAAGATGGTGAGCAAGCCACATGCCCCCGGCTGACCCAAGTATACTCGTGATAACGTAAGGTTTGTGGTTGCTGCTGTCTATTTCGGCCATCAGCGGAATTGCGTTGCAGAATAGGGCACCTGCATACGCACCAATCTGTATCAAAGATGCCCGACCAAGTGTATATTCATCTTTAGCAGTCAATTTATAACCGAGGTATGTGCCTACTGGTAAACCAAGCATGGCGGCGAATACGTAAGGACGCGGCGTCTCTATATCCATTAGAGAGGTTATTCCGGTAGCATACGCACTGCCGATAATTCCACTAAAAGAGATTAGACTCGCTCTTCCGTGATTAATCGGCTTGTTATAAATCAAATTTGTTGTGGCCCAGACGCCAGCAGGCACCCCAACCATTGTAGATGCAACATAGATTTTGGCTTGCGTTGAATCTTCAAGATCTTCTATATTGGCGAGGTATGGAATTGCAACTCCGTACAATCCGCCAATCACCCCGCCGTTACTAATCAGATATGATTCACCTTTTTCAAACCATCTCTGAGACGTCAGTCTATGGGCAAGCAGTCCACCTATTGGTGTTCCAAGCATCATAGCAGCCAGATAAGCCTTTTCGTTCTCTGCTTCAAAGAATACGGGTAATCCGGCACCATATAGTGTACCTGCTATGCTGCCGGAGAGGATTAAATTGGTGCGGCCCGCACCGAGCCTATAGTTTTTTGTCAGTTGAAGCGCGCCAATAAAAGAACCGCCACCGATGAGGAGTTCCAATCCGGTGAATCGAGGGCTATCTATATCCATATCAAGTAAGCGCGCTGTTCCGGGTCCGTATAACCAAAGACCGTATAATACCGCACTACTGACCATTAGTGTTCTGCCTTCCTTTTGTTCTTTTAGAGAGACACTCTGTTCGGTTTGGATTTGAGGATACCCTTCGTGCACAAAAGACATAAACATAAAAGCCAACAAGGCAAAAAGCGTGACGGCTTTGTGAGGCATAAAACGAATTCTCATTTTTTTCTCCTTATTCTGCTGTTTTCAGATCAGCCCACCTTGTGGTGAGTTTTCCGCTTGCGGAGACAAGTCCTCTCATACGAACGGTGGCTAATTGCTCGCGCACACCTGCGTGCGAAATGTCTTCTATCCGATAGTAATAGGCAACATTCGGCTTAGCGGTGGTATCCGTCCATGTATAGGTGTTGCGCTCGCTGGTTGTGCCAGCACCTTGGATCATTATGGGGTTGAGGACTTTGAATTGTCCATCTCTTGTTTCACTGCGATAGATGTAGAATCCCGCGTTGTCTACCTCGGATTCGGTTATCCATTTGAGGGTAACGCCTGTATCGGTGAGTTCTGCCCGGAAATGGGATAGGGTGACAGGTAGTGGTTCACCACCGCGCTTAAGATATATTCTCACATCCGGATTCTTTGCCAACAGTTCAAAGAGTGGTTTTCTATTCTTAATTGGGTTACCCTCAAGGTGTAATTCTGCAAGATTTGCCAATCCTATAAAAGGACTCGCGTCTTTAATTTCATTAAATTGAAGGTGTAATCTGCGTATATTTGCCAACCCTGTGAATGGGGTAATATCGTTGATTTGATTTGACCGGAGGTATAAATCCCACAATTGCGTCAATCTGGCAAGAGGTCTAATATCGCTAATGTTATTTCTTGACAGACTTAAATCCTGTAATTGCGTCAAGGCTGTCAGCGGAGTGATATCGCTGATTTTATTGTCTGAGGCCGACAAATCCTTCAATTGCGTGAGTTCTGCAAGTAAGGATACATCTGAGATAGTGTTGTGATTGAGATTTAGGAAAGTCAGTTTTTTGAGTTTTGATAGGGGAGATATGTCTGAAATAGCGTTGATCCCAAGCCCCAGGATTCTAAGTTCTGTTACCCCCGAGAGCGAAGATACATCCGAGATCGTGTTGCCATCAAGTCCCAAGGATGTTAGTTTTTTGAGTTTTGATAGGGGAGATATGTCTGAAATAGCGTTGTCTTTAAGCCATAGCTCTTTAAGATTATGTGCATATTCAAGCCCTGTGAGGTTTTTTATTCCTTTTTTGTCTGCATTAAGTTTTCTTAAACCAAACATATTTAGTTGTGTGATGTTACTATGCGGTGCTAATCTAAGAGTTGCGCGTATCGCTGCTGCTAAATTCGAATCAGGGATTGATACAACTTCGGAGGGAGGCAGCAGGTTGATAATATCTATCCGAAAGTTATGATTTTTGAAGTTTCCATGTTCATCCATAACCAGCAAACGAGCGTCTATATTGTCCCTACCGATATAGAACTCATTTGTAATAAATTCTACGGTACTACTATAACCGCTTAATTGTTTACATTCGACCAACCCGATTCCTGTGTGTGCGTATAAGGTCGCTTGATGGAGTCCATCAGGATCGGATATCTCAAACTTGAGATGGATGGTAGCCGGTGGTTCAACGAAGGTCGGTGGAAGCATTTGAACGCTTGTGTTATCGTTGATAGGCGTTACGGTATCATTGAAATACTTATGTGCATCCAGCCATTTGGCGGCACACGACGACAATTCAGATCTGTTTAGGTAGTGTTTACATTGTGAAAGTTATTGACATTTTTCGTAGGTCTTGGTAGACTCTGTGTTATGAAAACAGAAAATACAAACCCCATTGAAGACCTACCTGTGATGATAAGTGATGCTGCATGGAATAACTTCCT
>JAJEET010000066.1 GCA_022820835.1 Candidatus Poribacteria bacterium | reverse complement strand
GCGCAGTGTCGTCGTTTTTCCACATCCACTCGGTCCGAGCAGCGAAAAAAACTCACCGCCTTCTATCTGTAGCGATACATCATCTACCGCTACGGTGTCGCCGAACTGTTTTGTTACGGATGTGAGGGTAATCTGTCCTATCAACATGTATGCGTTGTTCTCTGACAGATGACGATATTTTCTTCGTGCATCGTTGTAGCGGTTTTACCTGCGACATTGGAAGGGCTGTTTTTCTTCGGCATCCGTTTGTTTGGTATGTTTCTAACGATGGTCACCTTATGCGTAAATCCGCGTTGGCGAAAGGCATCAACAACAAATTCATCAGTCGGCAATAGAACGCCTTTGACCTGGCGGTTTCCCACGACATAGCAAATTGTAGCGCGTAGCGAAAGCACTTGTGCTATTGAATTGATGCTACGTCCGAGGTCAGCGTAAAACGCCGACACCTCCCGCGCTCGTTTTTCATCGATTAACCGAATCTTGTCAACAGCAGAGGATATTGGAGAATCCTTCAATATTTCTTTTGAATGCTGTCCACCCATTGCGAGTTTATCAATTTTGCGAGCATTCGGTAAGCCTATCCATTCTGCCGCAAGTCGCGAGAATTGTCCATACGCTACTGTCGTGTGTGAGTCTCCATACGGTGGGGATGTAATCACTAAGTCATAGCCTCCAAGCGGGCGAGGCATCGGAAGTTCTCCTTGAACCGTATTCACACCGGATACTGATACCTCAACACTTTTCCGTTTTTCAAGGAACGCTGCTACCCCGTGCCGATTTCTGCTGAGTTTTTTGCCGAAGATGCCGAACACATCCGGCTTGAAGCCGTCAATTTTTTCGGCAGGCATGCGATATAATTTAAACTCTCCGTTCCGCGTATAAGAGACCTCGCGAACCGTTTCTGAAAAAGCAACCAGTATAAAGTTTCGGACAGCTTCATCTTCTACCTTGTTAATCCATGTACGTAAATACGCGAGACATCTGATAACTTCTTCGGAAAACCAATACTCAAGATTAAGGATGTTCGGAATCGGCGCGTCAGGGATCTTGCCATCTTGAAATTCAATTTGAAAGAGATGGTCATTCAACTGGCTTAGCGTTTCATCTAAAGTTTGGAGACAAACCGGTGCCGTTTTCGCAGTTGCTATTAGGCGAACAAGGGGATTAATATCGCATCCAACACTGTGCATGCCGAATAGGGACGCTTCCACCAGAGAGGTGCCGGTGCCACAATAGGGATCAAGGAGCCATCCACCTTCTGTTCCATACTTTGCAAGAAGTTTCCGAGCGATTTGCGGAATCATCATTGCCGGATACGTGTGGAAGCAGTGGGTGTATTCTTTGGTGTTAGCCGATCGGAAGTCCCACGATTCATCTTTGTATTTCAGATTGCCTGCACTCATATCAGTTTTTCTCGCCTGCCGAAGCACAAATTTAAGAATTTTTCGTCAATCCTAAAACCGGTACCATGATTTCTGACGACCCTATTTTCTCGCAAATGCATTCTCACATCAACGATTATGATGTCCTTCTTAATGAGATCCAAAAAATTATCCGCGTTTGGCTCGGTTAGTAAATATGCCTCTTTATACCAAAACTCTTCTTTCCGATCCGAATTAGTGCGGGTGTCCGCACTCACAATAATCAAAGCAGGCATCTTACTTCTGAATCTATCAATCAAACGTTCTCCCAACCACTCAGCAACAAGGGTTCCATCTACATGATAAAGCCGGACGATTTCATGATCAACTGTTACGAAAAGTCCTTGGTTATTAGGTTTGCTGTTGGCAGTACAATACAGGGAGGGACGGCCATTTGTATCTATGTAGCCATATTTCTCAATCAATTCCCTTGTTTTTATCTTCCATACCCCACGATTGAAAGTAAACATGGTTACCCGATTGCTGACTCCAATTCTCTGAGATTTCAGTTCTATATTGCCAAAATCAGGAGTTTTAAAATTATTTTCTTCCAACCCAAGTAAAGTTTCTAAGGTGTAACCTATGCCGGTATTGCTCCTCCGCAGTGAAACGACAAAACCCATCTGTCTAATCTCAGATAGTCTATCTTTTAACTCGGCAATATCCATTGAAGATCCTCAATCCGTTGACAAAACCCGCGTTAAAATCTGATTCACCAACTGTGGGTTCGCCTTTCCGCGAGTGGCGCGCATCACCTGTCCAACGAGGAATCCGATGGCTTTCTTTGTGCCGTCCCGGTAATCCTGCGCAGGGCCGGGGTTCTCCTCAACAACCTGTAACACGATAGCTTCTATCTCTGAGGTATCCGTAATCTGTGCCAACCCTTTTTCTTCAACAATCTCTTTCGGTGTTCTGCCCGTTTCAAAGACATTACCCAAATATACTCTTATTCTAACATCAAAGAGTATATCATATTTTTATTTTTTTTTCTTGATAATTTTACTGAAGTGAGGACGAATTTTAATTTCCCAATTTTTGGCGGATGTGTTATATTTTTAAACTGATGTAGTTCATTACTTCGGCGAACCTAACTCACACTCGTGAATGAGTAACGGGTTTTGGCTAAACCGAGGCGTATGAGCGAACTAGCAGAAACTATTCATAGTTGGATATCTATCGAGAAGGTAGAACTTCGGACACCATGATGAAAGATAGATTTGATCATGCGACTGGAAGGAGTTCGCCCTACTAGTAGCGATGGGGGAAGGCTTCCTACAGTTGGAAACACCTCTGTTTTGTAAGGAAGGAATGGTTATGCCTAAATGGGCGAGAACTATTCAGTTTTTAGTTTTCCGTGTTATCTCAAAAAAGGAATCATGATTTGGAATCTGTTTCTATAATCGAGAGATTCTGACCAAGAGATTTCAGGTGCTATGGAAAACTGAATCCTCCTGCTAAATCGGAAGTCTTCCTATTTTTTTCAACAATGAAGGTTTATATTGTTTACAACAATGACAATACCTTCGTCAAAAAATAGTTGACGAAATAAGGTATTGACAATGAAGGTTTACATTTTTAACAATGTTTATATTTTTAATAATCGAATTCAGATTACAAACAACATTCGTATCCGGTCAATGTTATTCAGGTATGAAATTGAGAGGAGAGAATGTTTATAATCGAATTCAGATTACAAACAACTATAGTCCGGAAGCTTCTAAGATTTTAGAGTTCGTTGGGGCTTACGCAAACTGATGCTTATAGTGATACCATGCTTATAGTGATACCACAGTAGGCATCTCTTGCAGACTTTCTGTGTTTGTGTAAGTCCCGATTATAAACAGCTGGTACACGCTTTGATACATCCAACTACGTGTACCAGCCCTTTATAATATCTTACAATAATTGTCTATAGCAAATTATGGTATGGAGTTAATGACACAATGGGAAATGCCAACAATTGGAGAAAATATAATTTTTCTCGTAAATATGATGATACCATCCGTGAATGTACTAACGCGATTGAATCAGACTCTAACTCAGACTCTAACCTTGCCATCGCCTATAAATATAGAGCCGATGCTTATGCTAAAACAGATCAATTTGATTTAGCAATTAAGGATTACAGCCAAGCTATTAATTTAAAATCTGATTATGTCGCAGCATATAGAGGAAGAGGGAAAATCTATTGTAACCATCTGAGCGATTATAAGAAAGCGATCTTTGACTACAGCAAGGTAATTGATCTGGAGACTAATGAGACAGAAAAGGTAAAAGCGTATAAAAATAGAGGTTTCGCCTATGATCGCAGTGGAAAGTACGATTTAGCGATTGGTGACTACGAAAAGGCCATCCTGATAGATCCGGATGACCATGTAGCTTATAATTCCAGAGGGTTTGTTTACGGACGTACAAGCCATTACAAGCAGGCAATTGCTGACCACGAGAGGGCTATCCAACTAAGTCCTAATTATGCGGTAGCATATAACAACTTAGGTTTTGCGTATTCTTCCATAGGTAAATATGACTTGGCAATTGAAGCCCAAAGTACTGCTATCAAGTTAGACCCAAAATATGCGATAGCTTTTAGTAACAGAGGTTTTGCATATTCTGCCATAGGTAAATATGACTTGGCAATTGAAGACCTAAACACTGCTATCAAGTTAGATGGTCAGTACCCAAAAGCATATCGTACCAGAGGCTACGCTTATGCTCGTAAAAGGGAATTTGATGAGGCTTTTAAGGACCATGCAAAAGATATCTATTATAGTAATGACGCACAGAACAGTGCTTCAGCATACAACGCCAAGGGATTAACCCACGCCCTAAAAGGTAACCATAGCAAAGCTATGAGGGATTATAATACAGCGATTGCGTACAATTCAAATCTTTCTGGTATATATCTTAACATAGGCGAGTTACATCGTGTAAAGGGTGATGTTGAGGAAGCAATTAAAAATTACGACAATGCTGCCTTATACAGTCCTAATCATAAAATTGATACTGTGGATAAAAACTTTGCCCACAATTCAGAAGAGGCAATCAGTAATGCTATTAGACTCCTGAGAGAAAAAATAGAGAAACTACCTGAAGGGAGTGCCGCTCACAACTATCACTACGGCGTATACTGGTTATTTTATACAAACGGGGAAGTTGCAATGGACCATTTTCAAGATGCTGTTGCTAATGGTTATAAAGATGAAGAAAGAGTCAGACAACACATTGAAAATCTAGAAAATAGAAGTATTAATTAGTAAGCTTAATTGTGTGAGTACAACAATCTGAACAGCAAATTTACATGCGTTATGAAAGGCACTACATTTTTTTTATACGGCACATGTGAACTATTTAGAATTTGGATAATATTACGAATAAAATAGTTTGAATCTTCTTTGAAATCAAGTAATATCAATATAATCAGGTTTTACCAGAATTTTGAGGGTGCGTTTTCTTTTTTTTCCATCTTTCTTCACGTGCAATCAAATGCTTCTCATATCTCTTATCAGCTAAGACTATAAGCATTGTTTTAGCTCTACTCATACCTATATACAGAACTCTGTCCAGATGTTTTTCATTTTCTAATAAAACTGTTCCGTCAATACTAACTTGGTCATCAGTGCAAGATATAATCAAAATGACTAGGTCGCTTTCTAACCCCTGGAAGTCATAGACATCACTATATCTAAGAATATCTAAAGGGGTATCACTATACCCAAGAATACCTGAAGAATCGCTATGTTCTGTGATATTCCCTCGGTCAACTTCAGGTATGTCGCTTATATTGCATAGTTTCCAGCCGCCATAATTCGGTTGGTTGGTGCCAAACTCAGTAACAACTGTGCTGGACAACAAAATAATCTGTCTAGAATTAAGACCTTCAGATTTCCATGTTGAAATCAAACCATCCAGTTTATATTTGAATTGTTCTTGTCCTTCAAAATATTCGATTTGGACATCCGGTCCATGCACACCAGACATAGAAGTCGATTCGATACGAGATAAACTGGAGACAGCAGTCGCTATCTCATGTGTATTTCTGCAATTAGTTTTCAATTCATCATGAGACCATTTATAGTCAATACCAAAATCTATCAGCACTTTTTCCCATTCGAGCTTTCTATCAAGTAGGACAATAGATTGTTTCAAATCGCCAAACATGGTCCAACAACCGTTGTCCAAGTCCTCTTTCAACAACTCTTTCATTAGGTTTAGAAATAACGGATGGAGCAGGTTCTGTGCTTCGTCAACAATTAAATAATCAAAATAATTAGAAAACTCATTTTCCCTTAAATCATTAACCGCATCTCTAATAAAATGATACCATCCATTATCAATAGCACCTAATCTAAGTGTTTCTTCCAATTTAGAATCCTTCAGTATTTCCGTGTACTTATTTTTGAGAACATCATTATCTTCAAAAATCGATAACAACAACGTTGCGGGGGTTCCTGCTACAATTTTACCTCCAACATCTTTAGATATTCCGGCTGCCCATTTCTTAAAACGGCGGCTTAGGTTAGCGTTGCTGCACATTAAAGCGACAGTTTCTTCATGTTTTTCGGCACGTCTTTTGGCAAGTTCCATGGCAAGAACTGTCTTACCTGTACCAGCAGCACCTGCAATCACACAACGCGGATTGTTTTCTGTTCTATCTAAGCTCGTGTATTGCTCAATTGTCAGTCGAAGTAGTTCTCGGTTGAGGGTATCCAAATTGGTACTAAATATTGTTGTGGGTCTCATAAATGTTGTCCCAAGGTTATATTTTGCTTCAAATTCATCTCTTAGTTCATTCATTTTATCTTGTGCATTATTCCAGTCATTCTCATCCGTTGTTTTGTCCCATTTTCGCAGATGAAAGGCATAATTTTCCAACGTTTTGCCTAATTCATTTGGATCTAAGGGATCACAATGGACGTGAAACTCTGTCTGCAAAGTGTAACGTTCCGGTAAAGTTTTCGCCTCGGAGAATATTGGTTTCAAGTGCTTCGGTAATTCCGCCGCTTCATATTGTGTTTTACTAGGATAGACTACAGCATGTCCAAGCGCAAGCGGAGAAGCCTCATCAAAGTAGACTGGAAATTGTGCCCGTAGATTTTCCATAGCTGCTTCGGAAATAGATACCGGTACTATAGAATCACCCAGTGGATTAACGAGGTCGGCGGATTTTGCCACCACTTCAAGGCAAATGACACAAAGACTAGCCTTATCATGCAAGACAAAACCAATCCGGTGTGAGCCAGGAACTTCAAATGAATGAAGGACCACCCACTCTTTTACAGAAGAATTAGTAATCCATCTGAAGGTTTCAGAAATCATTCTTTCCGGCACCGGATATCCGTCAGAAATTGGATATGGCATTATTGTAGGCATATTATATTCCTTGCTCCTGTTACACCTTCATATCAAAGTCTCCAAAAAATTCAAAACTAATTTACCCTATCTGAATTATACTAAATGTTATGAAAATTGTCAAGAGAAAGATTTACTGAAGTAAAAAACAATTCCGCAATTTCCAGATATTTGTTATCCTTTATAATCCTGACAAAACGGACCTTCACCTTCAACCATGATAAGCCAACCGAACCTAATCGGACAACTTCTCCCTCAAAAACTGATTTACGCGCTGCGGATTTGCCTTGCCGCGAGTTGCGCGCATTACTTGCCCGATAAGAAACCCGATCGCTTCTTGTTTGCCGTTACGATAATCTTTCACAGCCCCATCCTTATGTTCTTCCAGAACTTCTGAGACCGCTGATTCTATTATTGAATCATCCGTAATCGCGAACAAATCTTTTTCTTTAGCAATTTGTTCTGGCATCTTGCCTGTTTCAAAGGCATCGTTAAGTACAACTTTAGCGTTTGGCCCTTCGAGCTTGCGATCTTTCTTCCCTTCAAGATATAGGATAAGATCGACGAGATGTTCTGGCGTGATCTTAGAATCTTGGATATCAATTTTTGCAGCTTTGAGTAACGTCCTCAGGTCACCTATAATCCAGTTGACACAACTCTTAACACAAGTTGTAAGTTCGCTATTCCGTTCTTTAGTTTCAATTGTAGCTTCATCAAAAAAAACAGCAAGTTTTTTTGTAGTTTCATCAAAAAAATCAGCAAGGTCCCGCTTTTCGGTTAATAACTTAGCATCGTGATCTAGGATGCCGAATTCGCCCTCAAACCTTTTGCGGCGATCAGCGGGGAGTTCAGGGAGATCTGATTTAACCGCACGTTTCCACTCATCATCTATCTGAACATGAACCAGATCCGGTTCAGGAAAATAGCGGTAGTCGTCCGCTTCCTCCTTTCCACGCATCGCTACTGTCTTACCTGTGTTTTCATCAAATAACATGGTTTCTTGGACAACTTCCCTACCTGAATCAAGGATACGTGCTTGCCTTGTCACTTCATATTTCATTGCAGCAAGCAAAAATTGAAACGAGTTCATGTTTTTAATCTCTGTTCGTGTTCCCAATTCTTGGCTGCCTTTTGGACGCAAAGAGATATTTGGTTCACAGCGGAGGCTGCCCTCCTCCATATTACACTTGCTTACTTCAATATATTCTAATATCTCTTTAACAGCGCGGCAGTAGGCGACAGCTTCTTCAGGAGAGTGGATTTCCGGTTCACTGACAATCTCCATGAGAGGTACACCTGCACGATTGAAATCCATAAAACTACGCGTCGGATCGTTTGTAACTTCGGCATGAATGGATTTTCCAGCATCCTCTTCAAGGTGAATTCTACGCAGCCTAACCGTCTTCTCAACCCTCTCGGACTCGCCATTAATAAATTCAAACGTTACCTTACCACCTTCACATAATGGAAGGTCATACTGCGAAATCTGATAGTTTTTTGGTAAATCAGGATAGAAATAGTTTTTTCGATCGAATTTACTATAAGATGTAATTTCACAATTCATTGCCAGACCTGCCCGGACAGCAAACTCCAAAGCGCGTCTGTTGATGACGGGCAATGTGCCTGGCATCCCTAAACAGATTGGACAGGTGCAATCGTTCGCCGACGCGCCAAATGTATAGGCACAGTTGCAGAAGAGTTTGCTCTCTGTGCATAATTCGGCGTGGATTTCCAAACCGATAACGATTTCGTATTTTTCCATGTATTCTCTCACATTTTATCAGTGCGCGAGCTGCGCACTATAAACCGTCTGAATAGCGGCATCTCGCGCTAACATAGAATAGGAAGTTTCTATAAGCCTTTCTCCGACAATTCGTTGACAACGGCAACATTCGCTTCTACTTCACTTTCCGAGGTCATACCGATCGTCATTGCGTGAACACAAGGCAGTCTCATCACAAATTCGATTGCCTCGCGTTGGCTCTCGGCATCTGTCGCCAATTTGCCCATACCTAACACTTTCATGCCGTAAATACCTTTTCCGGCAAAAGCCATCTGTTCCATTGTTCGAATCACATCTGCTGGTGATGCATCCATGCTAACGCCTGCGTGATTAATTCGCGCCAAAACAACGTCAACCCATTCTGTCATCGCGGATGTTTGGAATGCGCCGTAGTCATGGCAAGAGACACCGTGTGCACGGATCAATCCTTGCTCCTTGCATCGGGAGAGTGCTTCCATCGCATCAGGATAGCGTTGTGGCCAGTCGACCTGTGTTAGGCAGTGGAGCAGCACAATATCAACATAATCAGAACCGATTTCTTTGAGGAACCGTTTCACATCTGACTCCACAGTCTCCCGTGTACGCGAAGTCGTCTTTGTCGTGATTGTAACGCTTTCTCTCGGTAAGACTTCAAGTGCCGCTTTGACGTGTGGATGACTTCCGTACTGATCAGCAGAATCCCAGAACGTTACGCCTCTCTCGTGTGCGAACAAAAGCAGTTCGCGCAGTTCATCAAACCCTAAATCTGTCTGATTTGAACGACCGTTCCAACCATTTGACCCGGTCCCTATTGAAAGTCGTGAAACATTTAAACTCGTTTTTCCGAATTCAACAATTTCCATGAGATTTTCTCCCTACTTCTACAGATATTTCTCTCAATCTAAATTTTCAAGCCCATTAATCATCTATTAAGTGTAACACAAGGTCTCAAAATTTGGCAAGCGGATTATGAATATTGTGATCTCCAAACACACCCACTTAATTTTTTGTTGCTTTTTACTAATGTGTAACGTTACAATTGAAAGTTAATAACAACAACATCATCATCGTTTTTATTTTACGCGAATAAATATCAGGAGGACACCGAGAAGGTTTGAAATGAAACATCTAAATTTTTGGGGCAGAAACCAAATTCAGTTGGATAAAAGAGCGAATCCACAGATATTAAATATTGTTATAGCGCGCCCACTTTTGTGTGGATTACTTATGTTGGTTTTCGCCTGTTTCGCATTAGAATCGCCAGTTTCCGCCGATGGAGTGCGTAGTCAAGCGTGGCAAGAGGCTTTCGCACTCATCGATAAAGGCGATCGCAAACGCGCAGTTTCAAAACTTGAAGGTTTATTGCAGACTGACTTGTCTGAGTCAGACAAGCTGAAAATCCATCATGCCCTCGGTTATAACTATGAGAAGCTGCGAAACCGCCCACAAGCGGTTCGGCACTATGCGCGTGTTATCTCGTTTAGTTATCCATTGGCGGATTCCGCCATCTATCGACTCGCTCAACTTTACGAGGGTATGAACAACAAAGCGCGCGCGATAAAGTGGTATACGCAGCTCATCAAGGATTATCCGTCGAGTTTCTACCTTTTGGATGCAAAATGGGCTTTAGGGCAGCTCCATACGGAAGAGAAAGCGTACAAAACAGCGAAGACATACTTAATAGACCTCGTTGAACAACCAGGATACGCGAGAGAAGCAGCTTTCACTTTAGCACGTTGCGAGGAAGAATTAGGTAATGTTTCCGCAGCGTTTGATACCTACCGTAAACTCATTCAAGAAAAGCAGTCCTTAAGCGTAGCGAGAGATTCACTCGGTCGATTAAAACAGCTCGTGAGAACACATAAGTCGCTGAAACTCACACCAACGGATCGTCTTAATTGCGGTATGGTGTTCTTTTCAAACAGACAGTGGAAGGCTGCTGTGAGCGAATTTGCTCTAATACCTAAGAGCGTCGATTTGGAACTCCGCGCCCAAGCCTTGTACCTGACCGGACGAAGTAATCAGGGACGCAAATGGCCCAACACGTCGATTAAGAACTTTGACGCAGTGATCGCACTCGGTGGCAAAAACAGTTATATCCCGCGTGCTACCTATCAGATTGCACAAAGTCACCGCCAGAAGGGGCACCTAAAAACAGCCGTCAGTCGTCTTGAGAATTTTATAAAAACCTATCCGACAGATGAATTAGTGGACAACGCTCTCTACGATATTGCGAAAATCCGAGAAGCACAAGACAAAACAGAATTGGCACTCGATGCCTATTCACGCTTAATCAAAGCGGCACCGAAGAGCCCTTATGCGGATGTTGCAGCATGGCGAACAGGTTGGCAACGTTTCGATGAACGCCGCTATGAAGAAAGTTACAACGCTTTCAAAGGTTTGAAGGAACATTTTCCGGGAAATCGTTATGCAATGGGTGCGCACTTCTGGATGGCAAAGATTCGTGAACGCCAAAACAGACCCGAACTGGCACGGAAAATATACGAGGAAGTGGCAAAGGCGCGTTACTGGTACTACTCCGCAAGGGCAAAGTCGATCTTGGGAATTACTGGCTCCGAATTAGAACCAAAAGCCATTCAGGACGCGGAATTGCCAGTTCGACAACAGTGTCCACCACAAGTTCCAGTACTTATGGAACTTAGAATTTACGAAGATGCTGTTAGCCAATTGGATAGACATATCAACACGGTTCCCCTCTCAGAACAAAATTGTTTTTATGATCTGATTACATGCTATGAAGGGCTCGCGATGTATGACAAAGCGCGGAAGGTAACTGAACAATCTCTTGCGAGTCCTGCTTTTGCAAATGCCCCGCGCGTGGATTTGGAGAAACTCCAGCGTAAACTTTATCCACGGTATTACGCCAACGCGGTTGATAAATTCGCGAAGTTGTACAATGTCGATACCTTCTTAATCGCCGCAATGATTCTTGAGGAGAGTCGATACAATGCGGATGCCGTGAGTTGGGCAGGTGCGATTGGCCTTATGCAGATTATGCCTGCAACTGGCAGAGAACTGGCACAACAGCTCAAAATTCGACGATTCCGTACCTCAATGCTCAAGCAACCCAATATTAACATCCAGATGGGGACAAAGTATATAGCTGACCTTAATTCGTGGTTTGATAACAATCCGATGCTGGTCATCGGCGCGTATAACGGCGGGCCCGGACGGATGAAACGGTGGGTGTCAGCAAGAAGTATTAAAGATATTGACCTATTCGTTGAGAAAATTACGATTCGGGAGACGCGGCTCCATATCAAAAAGGTTATCGACAGTTACGATAACTATGTCCAGTTATATGGGAAATCGGACGAACCTCCCGCTGTGAATTCGGCAACGGATACAGGACAGAAACGATTACAAGGCTTCTCAACACCCATAGGTTCTACTCCGAATTATTGATGTTCTATAGCAAAACCTAAGAAACAGATTTCTTCGCAGGCGGGGTTACAAACCCCGCTTTCTATATGCCTATCGTCATTTGTTGCCTTACACTATAATGGAATAATTTCTGGAGGGTTATCTTGTGAGATGAGGATACGGCGTTGCCACGTAGTATCGTCTTGTGCGGGGAAATCGGCACGGTAATGTGCACCACGACTCTCCGTTCGAGCGATGGCAGATTGCGTTATCATCAGGGCGACACTGAGCATATTCACTGTTTCAATCGCCGATATATCTCTGGTATCGGTACAGGTTACCATATCTCCTAAACTTTCCGCTATGTCTTGCAGTACCGTAAAAGAGTCTTGTAAACCTTCACCGTTTCGTTCAATACTCACATTTTCCCAAAGCGTCTCCCGGATTTCACTTTTTATCTGGTCCATGTCCATCTCAGCTGCCGTATTAGTGGATAGCGCATCGGATGTCCCTATGTTCCTCAGAACCGGTAAGTTCGGTGGATGCGCCGGTTGGGTGCTCGCGAAAATGGCAGCATTATTGCCTGCCCGCGCGCCATAGACAAGACACTCAAGCAGAGAGTTACTTGCCAAACGATTTGCGCCGTGGACACCGGTACACGCCACTTCTCCACAGGCGTAAAGTCCGTCAATATTCGTTTGTGTATCGGTATCCGTGCGGATGCCGCCCATCATAAAATGTGCCCCCGGACGGACGGGGATCAAGTCAATACTAATATCGAGTCCATAGCGTTGTGTCGTTGAGGAGATCGTCGGGAATCGTTCAAGGATAAAGTCTTTGGTTTTATGCGTAATATCGAGATAGACACACGGGAATTGTGTCAGGTACATCTCGTTTTGAATTGATCGACTGACGACATCACGTGGTGCGAGTTCGCCTTTCTCGTGATATTTCTCCATAAAGCGTTCACCACGGATGTTCAAGAGTGTCCCGCCTTCACCGCGAACCGCTTCGGAGATCAGAAAATTAGGTGCGCCGTCAAGGAAGAGCGTAGTCGGATGGAACTGGACGAACTCCATGTCTATCATCTCGCATCCGGCGCGCCACGCTGCGGCGAATCCGTCGCCGGTTGCGATCTGCGGATTAGAAGTACACGGATAGACACGTCCAAGTCCGCCTGTTGCAAGAATTGTGGCTTTGGCGCGAATACAGACGGCTTGTTCTTCTACAACTGCTGAAACACCGTAGCACGTAACCGATTCCTCACCGCTTCTCTCAGCATCGGCATCGGTAAGTAGGTCGATAGCGAAAGCGTTTTGAAGGACACGGATACGTTCGGTATTGCGTACGCGTTGAATAAGAACATCCGTTGTTTCGCGTCCGGTTGCGTCGCCTTTATGTACAATCCGACGCCGACTGTGCGCGGCTTCTTGCGTAAAACGGGGTAGTGTTCCTTCCCAATCGAAGTTTGCGCCCCAGTCAAGTAGTTCAGCAACGCGAGGTATACCTTCAGAGACCATCATTTCCACGGCACCGACATCACAAAGACCGGCACCAGCAGCACAGGTGTCTTTTATATGTAAGGCGATCGTGTCATCAAGATTCATAGCGACAGCGATCCCACCTTGTGCGTAGTGCGTATTACTCTCAGTCAAAGTGGTTTTAGTAATTAGCGTTACATGTGCCTGCTCACTCGCAGCGAGCGCAGCGCGGAGTCCAGCAGCACCACTACCAATGATTAGGACATCGGTGTCCCAACTTGAATGCACCTCTGGATTCATCACGGAATTCGGATTTTCCATATAATTTTTTAGAACACAGGAACCTTTATTAGATATTGAGAACGAACGCGGATTTTCTTAGCGTGTCGGCATCTTAGGTGCGAAATTCTCGCCGACCGGCACGACTTTACCGGTGCCAGTGGCGATAACAGTGCCATCGCTGAGCGTAACCTCTGCTTTCGCTTCAACTAACCTTTTAGAAACCTTAATACGTTCTGCAAGGACAAAGAGTTTCACACCGGTTGGTGCGGGGTTGCGAAAACGCACCTCAAGTTGCGCTGTAACGGCGTGCTGTTCAAAGGTGCTGATGCCAACGTAGTTAATCGCTTCATCTAACAATGTACTGAGGATACCGCCGTGAAGAATATTTGCCCAACCTTGCAGGTGTTCCGGCGGCGTGCATTCGATGCGAACCGATGCTCCAGCATCGCTAATTTCGGGATGAACTTTCAAGCCGAATGGGTTGTTCATACCACAAACAAAACACTTGTCATTATTTAGTGTGTAGTTTGCGGGTCTTTCAGATTGTTGCATATCAGTGCCGATTTAACCTCCTGATTCCGAAAGCATCGCAAGGCTCCGTGCTAATTTTTCTTGCTCTATTAACAGGCGTTCGAGCAACTCTCGCTTTTGAGCGACGACGTGTTCTGGGGCACGCTCAACGAAATTCGGGTTATCTAATGTTTTCTGTGCCGTTGCTACATCCTTTGTCGCCTGTTGATGTCGTTTGCTAAGTCTCGCGTGTTCGGCATCTAAGTCTATGACATCGGCAAGCGGTATATAAATGGCGAGATCGCCGATAACCGCTTCGGCAGAGGCAGGCGGTTTCTGTAAAGATTCGGCGATAGTAATACTTGTCACGCGTGTGAAAGCCGGTAGATATTGTCGAAGGTAAGTTTCGAGTTGCTCACGCACTTCACTGTTCTGTGATTGGATATGGACTTCAACGGACGCGCCAATCGGAACGTTCAGCTCGCCTCGGATGCTCCGAATGCTTTCAATGACTTCCATAAGTGTTGCCATTGTCGTTTCTGCTATCGGGTTTTCGCCTTTTGCTTCGGGCCAAGGTGCAACGGTTACCGACGTTTCATCTTCGGTGGTGTCCGTTCCATTCGGCGACAGTTGCTGCCAAATCTCCTCCGTTAAGAAGGGCATGAACGGATGTAGGAGTCGCATCGTCTGTTCTAAAGTATCTGCAGCAGCCCAGAGTGCTGCGGGTTCATCTTGTGAAACCCGCTGTTTAGTGAACTCCAGGTACCAATCACAGAATTCGTGCCAAAGGAAGGCGTAGAGTGTTTGTGCCGCTTCGTAGAAGCGGAAGTTTTCGAGGGCTTCGGTTGTCGTTTTAATGGTATGGCTGAGACGGCTCCGTATCCATGTTATCTCAAGCGTCTCATTGCTGGTATCAACTGCGTCCGATCCAGCAGGTACTGGATATTTCTCTAAATTCATGAGAACGAATCGGGCAGCGTTCCAAATTTTATTGGCAAAGCGTCTACCTGACTCAATCTGCGATTCGAGTAGCGGAACATAAGGGTTCGGTGTGCTCGCGTTTGCGAGTGCGAAGCGGAAAGCATCTGTCCCATAAGTGTCAATAGTCTCTAACGGGTCGATAGTGTTGCCTTTCGATTTACTCATCTTTTGACCCTTCTCATCGGCAACAAGTCCGTGCAGATAGACAGTTCGGAACGGTACCTCGTCCATACATCCGAGCCCTAACATAATCATTCTGGCGACCCAGAAGAAAAGGATATCCCAACCCGTTACGAGGACAGAAGTCGGATAAAAGGTTTTGAGTTCTTGCGTCTTTTCTGGCCATCCCATTGTAGCGAATGGCCACAGGCCGGAACTGAACCAGGTGTCTAAGACATCTTCATCTTGATGGAAGCTAGTTGCACCGCACTCACACTGCTGGGGGCGGGCTATTGCGGCGGTGATTCCCTCACATTCACTACAGTACCATATCGGCAACCGATGTCCCCACCACCTTTGGCGTGAGATCGGCCACGGTTCTATATTTTCCATCCAGTGATAGAAACGAGCAGTTTCGCGTTCTGGGATGAATTTTATTTCGCCTTTTTGGGTCGCCTCTATTGCGCGTTGGGCGAGCGGTCGGACATTCATAAACCACTGCGGCGATACGGTTGGTTCGACAATTGTGCCACACCGGTCGTGATGCCCCACGGCGTGCCGGTGTGGCACAATTTTGACGAGATAACCTAAGTTTTCTAAATCTTCCACGACCCGTTCGCGGCACTCCCATCGGGATAAACCGACGTACTTTTTGGGCGCATTTTCGTTTATGCATCCATCTCGTGTGAAAATCGTCAACTGTTCGAGGTTATGCCGTGAGCCGATTTCGTAGTCGTTGGTATCGTGGGCGGGTGTAACTTTTAACGCGCCAGTACCGAACTCAGTATCTACATAGGCATCGGCGATTATCGGGATCTCTCTGTCACAGAGTGGTAGAATTGCTGTCTGACCGATCAGATGTTGGTAGCGTTCATCGTCAGGATGCACTGCCACAGCGGTGTCCCCCAACATCGTTTCTGGACGTGTTGTCGCAATTTCCAGCACAATCTCGCTGTCTTTGACAGGGTAACGAATGTGATAAAAGTTTCCGTCTATCTCAATAGGTTCAACCTCTAAGTTGCTTAGGACAGTGTTACAATGTGGACACCAGTTCCCCATATAGGTATCGCGATAGATAAGTCCTTGATTGTAGAGGTGAAGAAAGGCGGTATTTACTGCTGTAACGAATCCTTCATCATAAGTGAACCGCTCTCGCTCCCAATCGCAGGAGCATCCGAGTTGTTGGAGTTGGGAGATGATATAATCGCTGGTTTCCGCTTTCCACTGCCACATCCGTTCGACAAATTTTTCTCTGCCGAGCGCGGTCCTACTGATGCCTTCATCAGCGAGGTTGCGCTCCATAATGAGCTCAGTCATGATACCGGCGTGATCGGTGCCAGGCATCCAGAGCGTGTTATACCCTTGCATGCGTCGCCATCGGATAAGGCAGTCTTGGAGCGTGTTATCAAGCGCGTGTCCGATGTGTAGACTCCCAGTGATATTCGGTGGCGGAATCACGATCGCGTAAGGCGGTTTCTCAGATGTTGCCGCTGCGTGAAAATAGTCGTTTTTTTGCCAGAATTTGTACCATTTCCCCTCAATCTCTTGAGGGGCATAGGTTTTCGGAAGATTTGCCATGTTTTAATAACCTTACTTGCAAAATTGTGCCGTTAAGCAAAGAGCGGCTCCACCCACCCGTATGTCCCTTGCGCCATTTCATAAAGCAGATTTACTTGTCGCGTCTCGGCGTTTAGAAACAGTAGAAATGCTGCATTTGACGCTTGGAGTTCCGTTGTAGCTTCCGCAACGGTCAACGGTTTTGAGGCAAATTTATCTTGTGCTGCTATGATGATCGGCGCATCGTTAATATCAACATCCGTCTGCGTTTCTATATTCTCTGGATTAAGTTGTGCGACGACTTCACGGTGTGGCGCATTATGCCGGCGATCTTTAACTCTGTCTTTATACCGCCGGACCTGACTGAGTATTTTATCTGTTGCGGTGTCTAATGCCGATAAAATCTCATCAGTTTCGCTATTCGCATAAAACGATACACCGGGGGCAGTCACTCTCATCTCAGCATCAAACCGATGCTTCTCAGACTTCAGAACAACATTGAGGTCCTGCATGTCTCCGAAACGTGCTTCAATTTTATCGGCGCGATTTAGAATGTGCGCATGAATATCATCCGTAATTTTTAAATTGTGTCCGGAATAAGTTACTTTCATTCAATACTCCCTTCTTTTTTTGGCAGTCAACCGTCAGACATTAGCCGTCAGCAGATTAGCCATCAGCCATTAGCCATCAGCCATCAGCACGGGCGAATACGCCCTTTCAGCCGTCAGCCAGAGACTTTTAATTAAACGAACCGCTCTTTACTGACTGCTGATAGCCGATGGTTTCCGACAGCCATCTTGCCGATAGCCATTTTGCTCGGAGACAATCAATTCGTGCGAGCAATGGTATGGGCAGCGGATCTTTCACGTGATGTCGGAATACCTAATTCGTCGCGATATTTCTGAACTGTCCGTCTAGCTAATATAACGCCTTTAGCTTTCAAGGCGTTACTAATCGCTTGATCGCTCAGTGGCTTGGTCGGTGTTTCAGCATTGACCATTTCCTGAATAACATTTTTCACCTGCTTAGAAGAAACCGCCTCTCCTTGTGTCGTCGCTAATTCATTGCTAAAGAAGAACCGGAGAGGATACATTCCGTGCGGAGTTTGCACATATTTGTTGCTGGTCACTCGGCTAACAGTTGATTCATGTACGCCTACCTGTTCAGCGATTCCTTTTAGCGTTAGAGGTTTGATACTTTTAACGCCTTCAGTCAGAAAGTCTGTCTGCACTTCAAAGATTGCTTCGGTAACGCGTACGATTGTGCTGCCGCGTTGGGCAAGACTGTTGATCAAATTCAATGCATCGCGATACCGTTTTTCTATCCATTCCTTCGTTTCAGTATCTAAGGTTCCTTGTTCATTTCGCATCAGATTCAGGTAGTATGGATTTATATGTAACCTCGGGACAAAACTATCTACCGACACGGCTTGATATTTACCGTTGAGAAATTGTATCACCACATCCGGTGTAACGCTGTTCATACGCTGTGAATTCTTTAGAAATTGTGTCGTCGGGTCAGCGAAATAGCGTCCCGGATAAGGAGATAGTGTGCTTATCCATTTGACAACCGTATCAATAACTGCGATGTCGATTTTCAGTGCTTCTGCAAGATAGTGCCACTTCTGGTTGAGAAAAGCGTCAAAATGTTTCTCGATGATCTCTTGTGCAACCGACTGCACAGACAGATTTTTGTTTAAAAAATCCCGCCCCCCGACTTGCGCTGAGTTTTCCGTTATCTCCGGTATATCTTCTGGTTTCTGATTCCGAATCTGTATGAGCAGTGCTTCTCTGGTGTCTCGGTGTGCGACCCCTACAGGTTCAAAATTGTCCTGTATTTCGCGAAGCACCGTTTCAACGAGTGCGGTTTCACACCCAACAGTATCGGCTATGTCTTCCAAAGTGAGTTGATAGAAATTCAGGTCAGATTTACAACTACAAGGTGTCTGTTCGTATTTAATAGTATACGTTTGGTCATTGTCGAAGTCGTTGATAGTCCATGCCCGCTTTATAACAGATGCACTTTCAGTTTCTGGTGAAGTGTGTTTTATTTTTTTTCTTGTAATCGTAGCGGTTTTTGAAAATTTGGTATGCCTATTGCCTGTCGCCGTTTGCAGACCTTTCTGGATGGCGGTATGTAATTCTGCTGATAGTTCCTTTGCTTCAAGGCGTGTTAAATATTCAGACGGAATTTGAAACAGTTTGAGTTCTAATTTTCCATCCTCATTTAGATTCCCAATAATAAATTCAGCGATAGCGCGTTCCGTGTTCGAGGTGATAATGTTAGAAGGGACGAGGTCTAACTGCTCAATAAGGTAATCGTGCAGTGAACATTCGTATGCTGTATCTGGCGGGATTTCATCAGCATCGGTATTTTTGGAATTCATCCGCTCGCTGAGTGAAACACGGTCCTCAAAGGCGGTTTCCCAATCGATATCAACATCCGTATCCTCATGATCAATATCGGTTTCAGATTCGCTCCATTCGGGGGTTAGGTCTAACGCTTCAGCAGGGGGTGTTGACTCGTCATCTTCCACGAGTTCAAGGAGCGGATTTTGCTCAAGTTGTTGTTTAATGAAATGTGTTAGCTCCTGCAGCGGCATATTTAGCACTTTAAGTGCCTGCTGTAACCTTGGCGTAATAGATGTCTTCTGCGACAGTTGAGGTGACTGTGTGAACTGCTGTTTGTACATTTCATTAGTCTCCGTGGGTGTTTCAGATACGTTGAGACTCTACCCGATAGGAGAAGTTTTGCCCGAAATATAGGTCTCTCGCTGTTTGGTTGTTAACAAGTTCTATCGGAGTGCCAGCGAGCGTAATTTTTCCATCAACGATGATGTATGCCCTATCAACGATGTCCAGCGTTTCAGCAGCATTGTGATCTGTGATGAGCACACCTAAATTGCGATCCCTTAAATGTGCTATGAGCTGCTTAATATCAGCGACAGCGATTGGGTCTATTCCAGAAAGCGGTTCATCAAGCAAGATAAAATCAGGATCTGCTGCGAGTGCTCGTGCTATCTCAGCGCGACGACACTCACCACCAGAAAGTGTATATGCCTTGCGGGACAGCAGGTTTGTAATGCCGAGTTCGTCTGTCAGTTCATGGATACGGGGCTCCCGTTCCGATCTCGGTGTTCCTTTTGCCTCAAGAATCGCTTCAATATTCTGCTGAACCGTCAGTTTACGAAAGATTGAAGTCTCTTGTGCAAGATAACCGATGCCGAGCCTTGCGCGTTTATACATCGGATAGGAAGTGATGTCTGCATCGGCGTACGTAATTTTACCCGAATTCGGACGAATCAGTCCGACCATTATGTAAAATGTTGTCGATTTGCCAGCACCGTTAGGTCCCAACAGTCCGACGACTTCTCCCTGTTGCACAGACAGGCTCACTTCGTCAACAACAATCGGTCCGTTTCGTGTATAACGTTTTACGAGTCTGTGTGCTTGTAATTCTTTTGTCACAATTTCTAACTACGATGCCTCCTTAATAGTTTTCAGTACGATTTTTTCTCCGAAAAAATCTTTCAGTTAATAGTTATCAGTTTTCAGTACGGTTGCTGCGCAACCTTTCAGTTTTAATAGTTGTCAGTTTTCAGTACGATTTTTCTGCGAAAAATCTTTCAGTTGTCGGAAAGAGACTTGTGGAACTACCACAACCCTCTTTTAACTGATAACTGATAACCGAAAGGAATCGTACCCGATTCCGTACTGATAACTATTCCCTCTGATAACTGAAAGCGCAGCGTACTGAGTACTGATAACTAATACCCTGAAAGCGTAGGGTACTGATAACCGATAACTCATACACTGTTGGATTAATTGGTCTCAGTTTCCTCCGTCTCGGCGTTTGTATCCGCGTCATTCGGAGTTTCGGTATCAGTAGCAGATTCACCGTCTGAATCTGCTGGGGTTTCGGTGTCTCCAGCGTCTGTTTCCGATTTCTCATCAGCGTCGCTTTCAACACCAGCATCTTTTTGCGCTGGGGCTTCTGTTTTCTCAGAATCGGTTGTGGTTGTGGCAGTCTCTGCTTCACCGGTATTCGTGCTCGTTTCGGTATTCTCTTCTGACTCTGGGCTGACCGGTGCAGCCTGCGTAACTGTGACTTTGAATTTAACGCCGCCCTCGCCTGTTTGTTTACCCGTCGTCCGGTTGAAAGTGAACAGTTTGGTTTCAAGTCTATCCTTGTCTTGTAAGACGACGACGTTCTCCTTGAGCGTAATGGTATTCGTTAAATTGTTCATGATAGCGTGGTCACAGGTGGCGAAAATATCTCGATCACGGATTTCGACATTACCTTCAGCGAGAATCTCTATCGTTGTTCCAGTTTCAGGGTCACTCTTCATGGTAATTTTATCGGCGTTAAGAAATCCGATCTCAACATCTTCCTCGTTATAACGGACAGTCTTAGCATTGCCGATAAGGATCGTTATACCCTCCTTATCATATCTCTCCATTCTATCAGCGGTGCCAGTGATCTTTTCTTTTGGCATTTCTGACGCGGTATCCGTATTTTCAGTAGTGTCCGCCTTTTGCCCGGTGTTTTCTGTCGTTTGTGTCTCTACTGTATGCGTCGCTGGAGACTTCGGATCTTGAGCAACAACAGTTACGGAAATAAGAAAGACCAGAAGCGCGAGAAATCCAACGGAGGAGAAAAATTGACAACGTTGAGATCCGTGTTTACAACTACTCTGGTTCAATGGGGGTGTTATGATATTCATGTGTTTTCTCGTCTTTAGAATAAAGTTTGAATTGATTATTTTTCATTTTCACGGTTTCAAGCGTGGGATTCGCTAACATCTCTGTTCCGGTCCAGGTAGAATCACCGCGTACGATTGTAGCTTCCTCTGGCGCATACAATCTACCTGCGAGGTTCTGCCAATGGAGGATCTCAGATAGCAATTTACCCTTTTCACTGATACCGACGACCTTCCCTGTGAGGTGTAGATTGTCCTTCTGAGTGCCGTTGAGGAATCGTTTGCCTTTCTGGCTGTTGATGGTGATAACAACGACACCGTCCTCAAAAATCTGAACGGTCGGATTTTCGACTTCAATGTAACTTCCATGAAACGTTGAAGTATCACCGACCAGTGTCCATTTAGCGATACCGGCTTCAGTGTGTTGTGTGGAAAACCTATCCAACTTCTGTTTTGGAACGGGTTCTAAAGATTCATCCGGGGCACTGACCGGCGTTTCTGTAGGCTTACAACATGTTATGCAAAGCAGAACGCACAAAGATAATCCTACATAAATAGCGTTAACTCTGCGTCTTCCAGCGTCGATGCATCCAGATCCATTGCGACGGATATTCACGGATGTATGATTCAATGATTTTTGTGAATCGCTGTGTATTAATAACAAGGTCTTTCTCTTTCACATCTGTCCGTTTCAACACCAGAGGCGGTTCAATGATTGCACGGTGTGAACCATCGGGTTGACGGATAATAAACGACGGTAGTATGGCTGCATCTGTTTTTAAGGCAATAGCGACTGGACTATACGGTGTATAGGCACGCCTGCCAAAAAAATCGACGAAAACCCCACTCACGGTTGTGTCAACATCGGCGACGATACCGAGCAATTCATTACGTTTGAGGCACCGAAGCGCGTGCCGTATTCCTGTGTCTCGGTCGATAGTGGTATACCCCGCTTTCTCACGGTAACGGGAAACCAAAGCGTTTAAACGAGGCGAACGTAGTTCACGGACAATAGGGGTCAAGGGTGCAACTACTGCAGAGATACTCGCAGCAAGGAGTTCCCAATTGCCAAAATGTCCTGTTAAAATAATCGCGCCTTTCCCTTGTGCCAATGCCCGCTCTACATGCTCAACGCCTTCAAGTTTAACGTATCGCTGGATTTGTTGCTTATCCAAGCGTGGAAATTGCATAAATTCTACGACGGTTTTGCCGAGGTTTTGGAAACACTGTTTGGCAATCGTTCTGACGCTATTCTCATCTGAAAGCGATAGGCTACAACGGAGATGTTCGGATGCCAATTCCCTCTGCTGAGATGCGAACCAAAACACAAGTGTTCCCAACCATCCGCCGATAATGAGACTCATCCGACGCGGCAGTCGAGATACACAGAATCCAATCACTGTGGCAACAAACGCATAGCATCTATCTTTCATCGTAATAATAGTATACTCAATTTCTCGCAAAATTACAAAGAAAAATGTAACGCAACGCAAATCCTACCCGATATAGATAGAATCTATTCTTTCGTTGTATTGATGGATGATTCCCTTTACTTTTTTGCTATCCTTACGGTTTATCGGATGGGTGTCTGAATCGCGAATTTTGCGAATTTTGCGGAGATTGATTATACAGGATCGTCTGAATCAAACGAGAGTTTTGTAAAAACGCGATTTGGTGCTTGTCGTAGGCAGTTTTTTAGCATTT
>JAJEET010000085.1 GCA_022820835.1 Candidatus Poribacteria bacterium | reverse complement strand
TTTCACCTCAAAAACTTGTTGGATTTTAGGGTGAAGTATAACAGAAGTCGCGTGAAAAGTCACGCGACTTTTGCTTATCTAAAAATATTAACGCTTCAGAAAAATAAAACACAAAAAACCTACAATTGAATGACCCTGTCTCAGACCCAGGCCCGGTAGGTTCGGTTTGCAACCGAAAGCCGAGGTTTCCATCCCACCCGTTACTGGGAAGAGGAACCGGATTCTACACAGAAACCTTGAAGACTTCAAAAACCTCTTTAGTCGCATAGCGACGCAATGTTTATAGCAGCGTAGGAGCAAAAAAACTAAGCCCCGTAGGGGCGGCATGTGTAGAGACAGTCCTACAAAACACCGTCAAAAATCACGCAATTGACACCTATACACAAGTTTAACAAACGTGCCTGTTTCATGTTTGTAGTGGCGACAAATATTCTGTTTCTATAAATGGAGTGCTTGACGCAGGCGCGACAATAATCTCCCCGCAAAGTGTTTTCGCGGTGGATTTTCCGGTTGCTCTTTGACTTTGATGTGAAGATCCACGACATTTTCAAAGGCTTCACGCAACTCTTCATCGGTATCCCCGTGGAAACCTATAATATCATCACTAGGGTCAACAACATGGCCAACAAAACACTCATCTTCTTCACTATAGATAATTTCCGCGGTATAGCCTCTATATGTCATTGTTTTCATGGTGTTATTCCCATTTTTTAAGTAGGACTTACGCATGCGGCTCTTTGGTAGCATAGGCTGTTAGCCTGTGCCACAAGAACGCTCGGTTTTCCGAAAAATCTCACCTAACACAACGGGCTACGCCCAAAATTGCGGAAGTCCTGTTTTGCATGTACTTTAGCATATACAATCTAAACTGTCAAATTTGAAAACTGGAAAGTGTCTTGGGTTGGGTTGGGTTCGGTTGGTGGAAGTACGTCTTTCCCAATTATGAGTGCAAGGTAATGATCCTTATCGCGAAATATCTTTTCATCTATCAATCCATTTTTGGATAGTGAAACAAATAGGGCAGCAGCACGCGCTTGACAGTTAATTGAGCGATTCGGGTTGAAGACGATGTCCGAGAAACCTTCAAACACTTCAAGGTTTTTCACAAAATCTTTTTCTTTCTGGTACAGTGCTGCCATGTACAACCAATCGTAGAAAGCCGTTTTGGGTTCAGTCGGGAAATCCTCACCACAGAAGTTGAAAGCGACTAAGTTTCCTGAATTATGAAGCCGTTCATCCTTTTTCGCTTCCAAACTTGACCCCAAGTAAAGTTCATGATAGGGACCGCCGTTTTCAAATACTTTGCTACCCTGATATGCACATTCTACGCTCATTCGTTGTCCGTTTTGCGTTTTCAATGATAGATTAAATGCACTCAATGAAACCCCAAGACGTGATGTCGATTTGCTCGATATTTCCAAAATCGGAGAAATTTTATTCAATTTCTCAGCAGCTGCATGCAGAGACGCTATAGACTTTTGCAGCTGCGATTTTGCAAAGCCCGGGTGCCATTTAAATTCTATGTCTATAGTGTCAACATACGGGAAACCATTGAAATTGGGAGTGAAAATAGGACGTTTTGCCATTGTTCTTAACTCCTAAAAAGGTATGTCATCATCGTCATTTATACGACTGCCAAAGGGTATATCATCGTCATCTAAATTGTCATCTTCCCAGACTACCTGATCCCGTCTATCTCGGAAATATTGCTGGTTATGGAAAAGCCTTTCAGGATTAATCCATGGATTATTATCACGCCACTTTTTCAAAGCAGTTTCATCGTAAAAATGAACCTCTCTGATATAATCTGATGAAATTTGGTCAAAAACAAGGACTTCTGCTTGCGGATGTGTTGGGTAATCATCAGGTATTTGCAAAGACTGCCGTTGATAAACATTCCCTTTGGTATCGCGGCAAACTTCTATAAACATATTTTCCAAGGCCTCGGTTTTTTTCTTCTCTTCAATTAAAATGTGACGAACAGCATTAGAAGCAGCATTTTCTCGGCAAAACGCGCAATCTAATTCCCATAATACTTTTGCATCAAGAAGCAAGACAACCCATCCAGAATAATCTGGTTGACCGTCATTGTCAGACCAACTGAATTTTTGAAACAATTGGGAGTTTGGAAAACTAATGCTCAGACAAATCGCTTCCTTATGCCCATCAATCCGCTTCTGATCATTAGGGACAAACCATTGTCCATGTTTTTCGAGCAAACTCTGATGATCCAGCAAGCCTTCATATAGAATATTCCGTAGATATTTAACTTTGGTAAAATGAACAAGGGTTGTGATACCTCGATCTTCACAAATCTGTTGTATTCGGGATTCGCGATTCAAAAATTTGGTATTTGCTTCAGCGGAGGCAACTTTGCTTTGTAAAAACTCTGCATCCCATAATAAGATAGTGCCATCTGAACTTCCACTGGCGAGCGTTTGACCATTAGGGCTGAAGGCGACCGCGTTAACATGTGAGGTATGTCCTGTGAAGATATGTATATATTTTTTTGAAGCCACATCCAACAACCGGATTATGTTTACATCAGAAATGCTAGCGATCATTCGTTGATCTGGGCTGATTGTTCCACCATCCGGATCAGATGTAAAGTTACTAACATACCAATCAATGTTTTCAACTGTTTTTCCATCCGGACTGAACACAATACTATTAATTTTTCTAATTCCTCTACGGGTAATTGATTTATGGGGAGTAATGAGGGGGGACTTATGCTCTCCAGAAGTTGTATCCCACAAACATAAGGTATTGTCATGACTAAAACCACTACCACTGGCGAGTGTTTTTCCATCTGAACTGAATGTAACATGTCCAACTTCTTTTCTGTATCCGGTGAGCGTATGTTTATATTTTCTTGAAACAGGATTCCATAGTTGTACTATTCTACGATCACTGATGCTAGCGATTGTTTGTCCATCTGGACTAAATGTAATACTGTTGACACACCGATCAGTGTTTTCGAGACGAACATATTTCTCTTTTCCGGACTTCACATCCCACAAGCGAACTGTTTTGTCATAGCCTCCGGCACTCGCAAGAGTTCTTCCATCCGGACTGAATTCTACACTTTCAACAGAATTATTGTGCCCTACGAGCGTATGTGTATTTTTTTTTGAAGTTGTGTCCCACAGTCGGATCGCATCATCCCAATCACCACTCGCAATAGTTTGTCCATCCGGACTGAACGCAATGCTCTTAATCCAGTTCGTGGGTCCGGTGAGGGCATCTTTGTGCTTTCCAGATCCCACATCCCACAATCGGATTGCCCTGTCAAAGTGCCCAGCACTCGCAAGAGTTCTTCCATCCGGACTGAACGCAATGCTATCAATTCCGTTCGTGGGTCCGGTAAGGACGTGCTTATGTTTTCCCGAAGTTGTATCCCAAAGCAATAACATATTGTCTTGGCTAAAACCACTGGCGAGTGTACGCCCATCCGGACTGAAAGCAAGAACCGAAGCCTTTCCGGTGAAGACATGTGTGTTTTCCCCTGAATCTATATCCCACAATCGCACTGTATCATCCCCATTGCCACTGGCGAGTGTACGCCCATCCGGACTGAAGGCAATACTCCAAACATAGCCATTGTAAACAGGAAGAAGGTTAAGCACTTCACCAATGTGGGCATCATATATCCAAACCCCAATAGTACTTCCTATTCCTAAGTGCCTTCCATCTGGAGAAAATTGGATATCCAATATCCAACCTTTACCAAGGCGGGCTTTAGCACCCTCCGGTAAATGCCATTTAGTGTAATCTGTTGAGCGGTAGTTCTTTTGCATAGCTTAATTTTCCTATTGCACCTCCGACTAAAGTGTCCGCTGAAAAAAAATGAGGTTATGTAAGTCGTTCAAGGTACTACGTTGGCAATAGGCCGTTTGCTTCTAAGAGATCTTCTACCAACTCTTTTCTTTTTGTAGGATTATCAACATTAAACGCCCATAGAATTTGTTCTGCTAAATTATCAACGAGATCTAAGTTTTTTTCTCTTTCCACAAGATCTCGCGAGAAACATTGTACAGAAGCAGGGATTTCTGAGTCAAGGCTCTGCTGTCGTTTCCATTCATCATCACCTTGTCCCTCATAAAACCGTAACTGTTCCCCAAAAACTCCACGCAATTGAACGGTGATCTCAAGGTTCCCTAGCGGATCACATTTCTCATATAAAGACCTTGCGTACTCAATCCCATAGCCAATTGCCCACACAATCCGGGAAAGAAAAATGTGTTTTACCTCTACGCCGAATTCTATGCCCTGCCTGTAATAGACAATTCCATGGTCGTTTAATTCCAAGCAATTGTAAGTTTTTTCTCCCTTTATCAAAATGTAAGGTTTTTTTTTCCCTATCAAAAAACAGGTTCCACCCACCACTCTTCTCAATGATGATTTCTCTACTGTGGGTGCGATTTCTTTGCGCGCCACCTCATAAATCTTTGCGGTTGAAATCACAGGACGGTAGGGAAATATAGGTCGAACGATCACCGTTATATTCGGTTCGTCTGTGACGCATAATTTTTCTGTTCTTTCCTCAATTCGCTTGAGAATTTGGCGAGCGACAAACTGTGAGTCCTCGCGGCGTTTCAGCATATGCTTGACACGGTCTATATCTGCTAGGTCATTGGTTTGCGTGATGCTACCTGTGCGAATATAGGTTCTTGTAGAATTTTGAATAGCATGTGGAGCTTGGACACTCTCGTCAACACGGACTACGACAACTACATTGTTAGAATTTGGCACACCAAGGATTTTCACTTTGGGTATAACTGGCGGGTAAATACCAGTGAGCGCGCTCTCCAAGATTTGTTCCTCAATGCCATTTCGAGGCGGGATCCCTGGTATAGATTTGACACAGTTATTTATTTGATCCGCTTCCACTCCTATGATGAAAATTCCACCGAGTTCATTTGCAAATGATGACACAATTTTGGGAATGTTCTTCTTAATGTTCTCAATCTTCTGCTTATATTCTACGCTCACCCCTTCAGGGAATTTCTGGCAGAAATTTTTGACATCTTTAAATGTAATTTCGTCTATTGGCTTCGTAAACATAATTTTAAAGTCCTTGTAGTCAAAAGGTTTTATGGTATAAATATATCACACGGTAGGGCGATAATTAGGTGTTCCAACTCGAATCAGATTTCATTTCCAACCGCAGGTCCAGTGGAGATCTCTTTATGCGCGTTTTCCTCTGTGATCTGAGCTACGAGATCCTCTAATTTGAGAGGAGGCAGTTTCACAGTACAGCGAGCTCTTGCGCGCCGATTAGGTTCGTTGTTTATTGACTTAATATCCGCTTTGTCACTACATTCCTCTGGGATTAGAGGCGTATTGAGTTTCGTTAGTTTTTCCTCGGAAGAAATCGTTTTTTCTCTCATGATGTCCCTCCTTCTTATGCTGCGTTTGAAAAAGTATACTACATTTCAGGAACGAAATCAATCTGTTATCAGTTTTCTAAAAACAATCGGATAACGACGGTTGCTTGTCTCTACCGATCCTCAATCAACTCTTGAGTAGCAGGTTTCGCTGGTTCTACCGGCTCCGGACGCTGCGCCAACCACCACGCAAACACGACAACCAAACACGCAAGCACAATCGCACTCAAAGCCATCGGGATACCGACAGATTTCCCCTCGCTTGCATCAATCTGATATTTCGCAGCAACCGCCGACACGACTGCTACCAACGCGAACACAAGATTCACAACCCACGGCACTTGGAACAACACAGCGATGAGTGAAACCACTGCGACTGTGAGACTCAACTGTGCAAGCGGATGATAAGGAGTCATATCCTCTAAAGCTTCAACATCACCCTGTCTGTGCGAAACAACAGTAGGCGCGCCTTCTTGGTACGTCATCTCGATAAGACGGATGAATTCGGCGAGGAGTTTCTCCTCTTGAACCCACTGCAAAAGGTCAGGATATTCGTGGCGGAGGAGGATGACAAACTCTTGGCGTTGCGCGCTGAAGTCTGTAAACTCTTCCCAATCGTTTTCTGCAACAACGGCGTACGGTTCGGGACCGACGCGGATTTCATAACCGCGTCCTTCAATATAGACGACACTGCCGATACCTTCGCGTTCTGACATTGTTATTTCCGACGAATCACCGGTATCAGCATCTTCGGTTGTGTCTTCCTGAACAACTGTCATGTCGCGCTGTTTGAGTGCCTCTGAAACCTCTTCGGATCGCGTCGTCATTTCGCTATCCGCGACAGCAACACCGATACGGCTGACCAGTTCCATCGCCTCCACCTCATGCTCCGGTTCCACGAGTAGCACGGTCTGACGTTCCTTTTTTAATTCGACGGGTCGGCATCGGATTTTTTGTGCGTTCAAAGTGGTCTGAATCAGGTTCACTTCCCACTCATCGCCGGTGCGGTGGATCTCTACCCATTCGTGGGTATCGCCGATGGCTTCACCAAACAGTTTCGATACCTGTCGGACTTGCCCATCGCCTACCTGCGCCCCTTCCGGTGGGGTAACTGTTTTTCCTCTCATAATGACTCCTATCAATAAACTATGGTAAATTATAAAAATATATTGACACCTACAAATGACCCAATTCCCCCCTGATAAGGGGGGTTAGGGGGGTTGTACTCGCAGAAAATGTCTAAGTAATTCTAAGGTTTACCACTAAATTGTTAAAAGTTCGTTATAGACAGCCTCTGTCAAAGCGGTATTCTTTTCGCTGCTAAATAGTTCCACTGCACGATTTCGTGCGGCTTTGCGCATCGCCTTTAAGCGTTCTTGATCCGATACGAGTGTCGTGATCGCCTCAGCGACTGCCGATGCGTCTTCGGGGGGCACGAAAAGACCCGTCTCCGGTGTGACGAGCTCTTTGCTGCCACCGAGCGGCGTTGCGATAACCGGCTTCCCGACTGCCATCGCTTCAATGATCGTGCGCGGACACGCCTCCGGAATAATTGACGGTACCAATACAATGTCAAGCAGACTCGTGACGATGCGTGTATCCGATAAGAATCCGGTGAAAATAACCGAATCTTCAACGCCTAAGTCCGCGACTTCCCGTTTGAGCATCTCCATATATTCAACATCTTTTTGGAAATAGGGACCACCAACAATCAGCAACCGGACATCTACTTCGCCTTTCAGTTCGCGCATTGCCCTGACCAAGAAGTGGATACCTTTCTCCGGTGTAATCCGTGTTACGACCCCGACGATTGCATCGGTTTGCGTTCCATCAGGAAAAAGTTCGTTCCGAAACGTCCCTACCTCTTCTGCCGATGCCTGAAACGCGTCCAAATCCACACCGTTGTAAATTAACGTCTGCTTCGCTGCGGGTGCGAAATCCCATCGCGTCGCCTCCGAGACGAGAATCACACGATGCAGGAGTCTTTCACAGAGTCTGTCAAGCATACCATACGAAGTGGCATAGCGTTTGTGCATCAGGATCGGAATCCGATGGAGCCTCGCGACGACCCCGCCGAGAAGTGCTACGGAAAGCGAATTGGCATGAATCAGATGAATCGCATGTCGCTTGACTGCCCGATGCAGTTGAAAAATCACACGGAGTTGTCGAAAATCTTCAAGCAGGTCGACGACTGTGAACCGCCTCTCCTTATCGGTTTTATTGTGTGCGGCTGGAAGCGAGAGCGGGACGACGCTTGTCGCCGTCTTTTCTATTTCTGCTGCGAAGGCACTATCACCAAGACATCCGACAAAAGGCGTGAAACGCTTCTTGTCCAATAACTTTAGCAGAAGTAGAAGACTCCGTTGTCCACCGCCAATGCCTGAACCGCTATCGAGATATAGGATATTGGATTTCGATGTGTCGGATGTTTTCATCTTCAGGACTTTGGCGTATCGGTGCAAACGTTTCGTTATTGTCTGCTTCTGCCAACGTTATGCGGATTATGATAGCGGAATCGGGCAGGGTGTCCGCCATCCGTTCAGCCCACTCAATAATACAAATCCCGTCGCCTTCAATATACTCGCTGAGTCCGAGTTCAGCGATCTCTGTGCTGTCTTCAAGTCGATACAGGTCGATGTGATATATCGGGATGCTGCCGTTGTACTCGTTAATCAGGATATAGGACGGACTGTTGACGACCTCATCGGATGCGATGCCGACACCGCGAGCGATGCCTTGCGTCAAACAGGTTTTGCCGGTTCCGAGGTCACCGATAAGTGCGATGACATCGCCTCTTTTGAGGGTTTTACCGATCCTTTCGCCGAGTGCTCGGGTCTTTATTGGACTCTCTGTTTTAAAACTTCTGTTTTCCATCTGTTTCACGTCAAATTGAGGTTCGCGGATCTTATCCCCCAGCTGCACACCTTAGAATCTCCGCTTGCGTCAGGTTATCGTTAATGAATTCACCTGTGACCTTGCCTTCATGTAGCACCAAAACGCGGTCACTCATGCCTAAAATCTCTGGCAGTTCGGACGATACAAACACAATGGCAACCCCATCGTTTGCAAGTTCCGCCATCAGTACGTGTATCTCCGCTTTGGCACCGACATCAATACCGCGTGTCGGTTCATCAAGGAAAAGCACCTTCGGATGTGTCATCAACCATTTCCCTAAAACAACCTTCTGTTGATTTCCGCCGCTGAGGTGGTTCACAGGCACCTCAAGCGAGGGGGTTTTAATCTGAAGCGTATCAACATAGTGTGCGCTTTTCTCAGATGCAGCATTATGATTGATTACACCGTAAGATGCAAGGTCCTGCGATAAACCGAGACTCGACAGCGTCATATTACGCACGACATCAACATCCATAAGGAGTCCGTAGCGTTTCCGATCCTCGCTTACCAGTCCCATACCGTGCTGTATCGCCTCGTGCGGTGTGTGAATCTGGACGGGTTGACCTTCTATAAACACCTCGCCATCCCACTTACCATCGTAGGCACCGAAGATTGTACCAATCAGCTCCGTTCTACCGGCACCCATGAGACCTGCGATACCGAGGATTTCGCCGTGTCGCACTTCAAAACTGACGCTTTCGAGGCGTGGCGGTTCTGACGGATAGGTGCTTAGATTTTCGACGCGTAGCGCGACTTCCTCACCACTCAAACCCTTTTCAACGTGCCGCTCTGGAAAAAGCGTCGTCAATTCCCTACCGACCATTTGCGAGATTAACGCATCTTCGGTACATTCAGCGGATTTAACGGATTGCGTTGCAACGGTTTTACCGTCGCGTAGCACGGTCACACGGTCAGCGATTTGAAAGATCTCCTTAAGTTTATGCGTGATATAGATACAAGCGACACCGTTTTCTCGAAACCGGTTAAGAATCTCACGGAGGATGTCCACCTCGCTTTCAGTCAAGGCAGCTGTCGGTTCGTCAAGCACGAGGAGCAGCGCGCTACCAGACGCGACAGCATCACTTTGCAAACTACGTCGCTGTTCAATATGGGCTTGCAAGCTACGCCCTAAAGCCTTCGCAATCTCAACGAGTTGCTGCTGTCCGATACCGAGTTCATAGACCGGTTTCTCTAAAGGGATTGCCAACCCAAACTGTGAAAGGAGTTCACCCGCCTCATGATAGAGGCGATGCTTATCAATAACGCCAAACCGTCGAGGCTCTTTACCGAGATAGATGTTCTCTGCAACCGTCATCTCAGGGATGAGTGCCAATTCTTGATGAATGACAGCGATCCCAGCGCGTTCAGCATCTCGAACAGAATGGAACCGCTGCTCGATCCCGTCGATACGCATTTCGCCACTGTAAGTACCGAATGGATAAACACCACCGAGGATTTTAATGAGCGTCGATTTACCGGCACCGTTTTCTCCACAGAGCGCATGAATCTCACCCGGATATACCTCGAATGAGGCATCGTCTAAGGCGCGCACACCTGGGAAATCTTTCGTAATCGCCTGCATCTGAAGCAGTGGGGCTGCCATCGTTCATCAACACTCCAATCGTAATTTCCTGTTATTGTAGCAGCATCAGCGATGAAAATCAAATTTTTCCTCCTGACAAATAAATTTGCATTTCTTGATTAAATATGTTATCATATATAATGTAAACTTGGATTAGGCGCGCAGGTTCAGGCGACGCAAATACTAACGTCTGTCAACTGAAATTACATCGGATATTTCAGTTGACAAATTGGATATAAAATCGTATCATAAAGTAAACCGTTCGTGCATAACATGCATCTGAATAGGGCACGAATTATCAATTTCGGAGAATATTATGGCTGAAGAAAAAAAAGACGAGATGGTCCCTGTTACCGCTGAATATGATGTCGTTGATCAAGTCGACGACCAAGCGATTGTTGAACTCATGACTGGGCAAACAATTCAAGATTATGTCTATTCCTTTAAACAGGGCGGACGTACCGTTGAAGGGTTGACTTTAGCAGGTATCAACGAAGCCGCGAATCGTCGCGGCGGTATCCAAGTCGAAGAACTTAATTACGAGGAACTTGATAACTCTTGGATTGCAACTGTTAAGGCAGTCGATACAATCACAGGTTCATCTCGCTGGGGTGCTTACGAACAGCCGAAGATGAGCAGCGGACGTAACGACCCGTTCGCATTTACGAAGGCGGTTCACAAAGCACAGCGGAACGCGATTAAGCAGCTGATACCTGTCCCTGTCATCCGTGAGGTGTTAAACTTCTATTTGCATCGAAAGACAGGGAGTGGAAATGCAGCACCACAACAACAGATACCACAAAGTGCGGGCAATATTGTGCAAGCCCAAAAAGCCACTTTCGCAATTGCGGCTAATCTCTCGGACCCTCTTGAGGAAAAGGGGATCACGAAGGCAGACCTCTGGAATTATATGAAACGTAAATGTGGTGTGGAATCCCGAAACGACATAAATGAAATGCAGTGGACACAACTTTCAGCAGAACTCAAAGCGGCGGAAACGAACCCACAGTTACTCAATGACTTATGCGAACGCATCAAACAACTAACCGCAGCGGCACAAGAGAGCGAAGTGCCGACACCCGAGGAATCGGTAGAGGAAAAAGAATCCGAAAAATCCGCATCTCCTGAAACACCGCCAGCAGAAACCGAAGAGGCTAAGAAAGCACCATTTTAGGCGTAGAATAACCTATAGCATCTCATTGAGCAGATACGCTCGGCTCCGCAAGGCATTTTGCAAAGAACGCGTCGTCGGCGTGTTTTCGAGGAGTAGGTCGCCGGTATAACCACGCGTTTTCAAATGTGTCGCAATCGCACAGAAATCGACATAACCGTCGCCGATTTCTGATAAAACCCCATCCTCTGTTTGCTGTTTGAAATGTACCGATGTAAGATCCGTCATCTTGACAGTCGCCCAGAATTCGGACGGCGGATTCAGGGGTGTGCCATCGCCGCGATAGGTGTTCGTTTCATCATAAGTGAGTTTCGCGCCGCCCGCGACTGCTAATTTCAAGGTGAGCGTAGCACTCTGACGTGCGTTCTCTACGGCGAAGATCATCGGATAATCCGGTAGGAGTGCGGCGTAATGTTTGAGGTTCGCAATCGCTGCAGGTTCGTTAATATCGCCTTCGGTGTCGAGGTCTACAAGACGGAGCCTCGGTCTCTGCGGACAGAGCAAGTATGCCAACTTTTTTGACTTGATGATGTGTTGTGTGTCTGTTTCACTATCAGTTGGCGATGAAAGCCAAGGATGCGACATAGCATAACTTAAGGTGAGTCCGTCCGCTTTCCGAGCAAAAACGGCAAACGCTTCAAAAAGGGCGCGGTGTTCTGTTTGGAACCGGTTTTCAGTCCAGACTGCGTCACAGATAGTTTTGAATTCGGTGTCGCTGTAAGTAGGCATCGCCGATTCGATCTGTTGGATGAGTTCTCCGAATTCAGAGTTGCGAAGATAGTCGCCTTCTCGGACTTCCATATCTTTGAATCCGTTCGCGCTGAATTCTACCATCAGGTCATCAAAGCGCGCACCGCTGTCGATCTCTTCAGCCCAAATATTGGTTACGATTCCGAGTTTTTCAAACATTTTCGATCTCCTGGTCCTATTGGAGTTTAAAGCATACATCATGGCACAAAATAGAAAATTCACTGATGAGCTTAGACGTGCTGCCGCGCCTATTTGGGAAGCGGACCTTAAGCATCCGTTCGTCCGGGGTATCGCCGACGGCAGTCTTGACATAGAGAAGTTTAAGTTCTACCTGATTCAAGATTACCTTTTTTTACTCGACTACAGCCGTGTATTCGCGCACGGTGTCATCAAGGCACACGATGAAGCGACGATGGCGTTGTTTTCGCAGTTGCTAAACGAGACGTTGAACACGGAGATGGATTTGCACCGTGGATACTGCGAAAAGTTTGGTATCTCCCCCGCTGAGATGGAAGCCGCGACAATGGCACCCACAACGCACGCGTATACGCGACATCTGCTCAATGTGGCGGAAATCGGCACCTTAGCGGAACTTATCGCGGGGGTGCTGCCCTGCCAGTGGGGGTACGCCGAAATCGGCACATCGCTCGCAGAAGAAGGAGGTTCACCCGAACCCCTTTATCAGGAGTGGATCGATATGTACGCCTCCGCCGAATTTCTGGCGTTAGGCGAATGGCTGCGCGGGCTGCTCAACGAACTGACTGCCGAGTATAGTGACGAGCAAAAAGCACGGATTAAAGACTATTTTTTCACCAGCAGCCGTTATGAGTACCTCTTCTGGGAGATGGCTTACACGCAAGAAGCCTGGAAAATTTAACCTATAGGACTTAAGCATTTCCTCTTAAAGTCCCCCTGATAAGGGGGATTTAGGGGGTTTAAAGAACGAAAAGTACCGCTTTTTGCGTCTAAATGCTCGATATTTGCTCAATTTGCGTAAGTCCTGACCTGTAAAGGGCACGCATCTATAACGGAACCGCCACGTGGAAGGTACACCCACGTCCCAAAGTGCTTTCCAACCAGATCCGTCCGTTGTGACGTAGCACAATATGCTTGGCAATCGCCAACCCTAACCCTGTACCTCCCATTTCTCTGGCACGTCCTTTATCCACACGATAGAACCGTTCAAACACACGGGATTGAGATTCCATCGGGATACCGATGCCGGTATCCCGGACATGTAGGACAATTTCCGCCGAATTTACAGCGGATTCCTCAGCCGTTTCACGCCGACACGTCTCTGCCGACACTGTAATTTCGCCACCATCAGGTGTGTATTTGATGGCATTGTCAATCAGGTTTACAAGTACCTGCATGAAAAGCTGCTGATCTATACGTACTTGCGGTAGACTTTCCGGGATATCCCATCTTAAGACTAATTCGGACTCTTCCAAGATAGGTTCAAATACATCTAAAAGCGGCGCATAGAAGCTGTTGAGATGACATTGTGTCCGTTTCAACTCGACATCACCAGACTCAAGCCTTGAGAGTTCGAGCAGATCCGAAACCAATCTTGAAAGCCGAGATGCGTGGTTGAGGATTTTCACGACAAACTGTTCTTGTGCCTTTGTCCGTGTGGCATCCTCATTGAGTAACGTTTCGGCGTACCCTCGAATTGTTGTGAGCGGGGTACGGAGTTCGTGTGAGACATTCGCAACGAAATCAACGCGTATCCGTTCTAACTGCCGTTCCTTGGTTACATCGTGAATGACAATAACATATTCTTCACCGGCAGCGACAGGGACAACGGTTACCTCCGCTTCCGGTTCTGCTATGTTCCCGAGACGGATTTCTGCAAACGCAACGGTCTCTGTCTGTTCCGCTATCTGGAGGAGTTCCTGTAGCTCGGGAATCCGATTGATTTCGATCAATGCTTTGCCGATGTGTGTTTCAGGGAGCGACAGCATTGAGATAGCCGTCGGGTTGGCGTAGGTGATTTCAAAAGCACCGTTCACAAGGAGTACGCCTTCACCCATATTTCTGAGAATGGTATCTAAGCGTCGGTGCTCTTCAGATATCTGGTCAATCTGTTCCTGGACCCGGTCTGCCATGAGGTTAAAATTGCGTGAGAGTCGTCCGAGTTCATTTTTTGAATCAACGGGTACGCGCGAGTCTATCCTGCCTGCAGCGAGAGATTGTGTCATCTGCGTTAACTTCTCAATCGGTTTTATAATAACACCTGTCGAAAAGATACTGAACACAATCGCCAGCATCAGTCCGGCGACACTCGCGAACAGAACAATCTGACGGAGGGTGCCGATTGCCGTGTTGACGGTCTCCATCGGGAGAGCGACACGGAATATACCAATTAATTCTGATTCTTCAGCCGGTAAGGTTCGCTGATATATCGGCATCGCGTAGTAGCGGAATTCTGTCTGCGTTGTATCGCTGTATCTGTCGCGAATCCCACTACCGAGTTGGCGTGCGTCTTGTACTTCCGGTCGAGTCAAGTGATTGTCCATTGCACGGAGTGCTGCACCATCCCGCTCAGTGTCCCCCCAAACAGTACCGTCTACGCCAATAAACGTCACTCGAGCATCGCTGATCTTTCCAAGTCTATCAATAAGTGGGTCTATCGCATCGTATGTAAAGTTATCTTTAGGTGGAAGCTTTTCGATGAGAATTTCACGCGTCAATACGGCATGCGCTTCCAAGTCCTCGGTAATCCGATGGCTAAGGAAACCTTTGAGTGCCGTGCCGAGATAGAGGTACATAGCAAATAATACCAATAATACAATAATGATGTACCTAAACGTCAATTGTGCGCGGATATTCATTAGGCGGTTTGTCCTTATTCAGTTTTCAGTACAGTTTTCTGCGAAAACCTCTCGGTTGTCAGTACGCAATCCCACTCCGTTTTTGCATCTGAATCCGTGTTAATAATAGCATGATTTGGGTCTAATTTGCAAACCAAAAACTGCGTCTTCTTCACTTGACATCTAAATCGGATTCTGCTAAACTATGGTAAATTGTAAAAATATATTGACATCTACAAGTGACCCAATTCCCCCCTGATAAGGGGGGTTAGGGGGGTTTGTACTCGCAGAAAATGTCTAATTACTAAGGTTTACCATAAAAGTCTAATTCTCAATGGATTGTTTTGTGGGAACGGCTTTTAAGGCACGAAATCCGGCGCAGTTACAAACAGCACCTACCAGTTTTGGAATACAAAAAAATAATGATTACCCTCACGGGAGAAACTCATGGCTATCCGATTTGAAGGTATTTTTTCACCGACAGTAACACCGATCGACGAAAAAGAGCGTGTCGACGCGCGCAGGTTCGTCAACCAACTTAACCGACTGATTAATAACGGTGTTCACGGGATCTATCTACTCGGCAGTTCCGGTGAACTTACGACGCTAACAAATAGCGAACGCGAACGGGCGATGGACATCGCTACCAAGACAATCGGCGGTCGCGTACCGGTTATCTGTTGCGTGATGGATACAAGTACACAGCGTGTTATCCAGAACATAGAACTCGCCGAACAGTTCGACGTTGATGCCGTCGCTGCGACACCGGGGTACTATTACCCGTCTACTGACGACGCGGACCTGATCGAATTCTATCAAACGGTCGCTGCGAGCACCGAACTCCCCGTTTTCATTTATAATATCCCCTCCACTGTTAAAACGTTCATCAAGCCACACGTCATCCTTGAACTCGCGGATACCTGTGAGAATATCGTCGGTACGAAGGATAGCACCGGCGATTGGAACAACTGTCTAAATCTCTTGGCACTGCTCGGAGATCGGACGGATTTCTCTATCTTTCTCGGTTCACACGTTGCACTCGGTGCAGCCCTCCTATTCGGGGCAGATGGAGGCGTTGTCTCAATCTCAAACGTCGCACCGAAAGAGTCAGTCGCACTCTACAACGCAGCGAAGGCGCGCGATATTGATGAAGTCCATCGCCTACAAAAGTGGATGCTGCGACTGAGTCAGATGTATACCTACGGACAAGGTGTCAGTGGTATGAAGGCGTGTCTGGAAATCCTCGGGGTCTGCAGTGCAAGAACGACGAGTCCGTTGCTACCGCTTAAAGATTCCGAGAAAGCGGAACTCCGTGAATTGCTGGCTGAATTAGGACTTACCGAATGATTGAAATTCAACCGATTTCCAAACCGCTTGATGCAACAATAACGGTGCCGGGTTCTAAGAGTTATACGAACCGCGCTTTATTAGTTGCGGCGATGGCGAGCGGTGCCTCGATGCTGACGGGTGCACTTTTTAGCGACGATACGCGCTATATGTCGGCATCGCTACGGAAACTTGGAGTCAAAATCGACGCGGACGAGAAACGCGCAACGTTTGTTGTACATGGCAATGGCGGCGAGATACCCGTTCCCGGTGCGGAACTCTATATCGGAAACTCAGGGACGACTTCACGTTCGCTGACTGCTTACGTTTCACTCGGACACGGTAGATTCGTCATTGATGGCGATGAACCGATGCGCCACGGGCGACCAATCGCGGATTTACTCGACGCACTCCGGCAAATCGGTGTCTCAGCACGCACGCAATTTGGAAACGGACATCTCCCCGTCATTATCGAAGCAGACGGACTCACAGGCGGGAAAACCCGACTCGATGTCAGTAAAAGTAGTCAGTTCCTAACAGCACTGCTCCTGATAGCACCCTATGCGAAAAGCGGCATGGAAATTGAGGTGATCGGCGACCGCGAAATGCCATATATTAACATCACCTTAGCAGTGATGGCGGCATTCGGCGCGCACGCTACCAACAACGGCTATAAGCATTTCAGAATTGAAAGCGGACAACAGTACCAACCACGGGTCTATAACATCGAGCCGGATGCCTCTAACGCCTCCTATTTTTTCGCCGCTGCTGCAATCACAGGTGGACGTGTCACTGTCAAACACCTGAACATGGATTCCGCACAAGGCGATGTGCAATTCGTCCGACTCTTGGAAAAGATGGGGTGTCAAGTCGCTGTTTCTGATGCCGGTATTACGGTCATCGGGCCAGAGCAGTTGAAAGGGATCGACGTGGATATGCGGACGATTTCGGATACCTCTCTGACGCTCGCGGCGATCGCACCCTTCGCTGATAGCAAAGTGAGCATCCGAAACATCGAGCATACGCGTTGGCAAGAAACCGATCGGATTCACGCGATGGTAACAGAACTCCGGAAATTAGGGGTGCCGGTGGTTGAACACCGAGACGGACTCGAAATCTCACCCGCACCCATTACCCCTACAGCGATAGACACCTACGAAGACCATCGTATGGCAATGGCGTTTTCACTCGTCGGTTTAAAAACAAATGGAATTCGGATTAACGACCCAGAGTGCGTCAGTAAAACGTTCCCTGACTATTTTCAGGTGCTTCGGGAGCTCTATTAGAGGTGACGTTCATAGTAAAATCGGAAAATATGTTTACACTTCACCCGGTCGTAGAGGCTGGGTTGCTCGTAGGGGCGGGGTTGTCCAGTCCGTACGCCCGCGAGCGTGCAAGTAATTACGAGATATACTATAAAAAATCGCGAGCACAGTTCGCTCCAACACGGATAGGCACTGAAGCAGCAAAGTATCACATTTTGGAGGAGAAATTGAAACATGAAACATAACAAACAGATAACACAAGCATTTAGCGACCTTATCACCTGCAATCCCAGAATTATGAGTGGTACACCTGTTTTCAAAAACACGCGTGTTCCGATTAAAAACCTCATTGATTATTTAGAAGCCGGTGATAACTTAGACGAATTTTTAGAGGACTTTCCATCTGTCAGTCGTACGCAGGCCATGCAAACTCTGGAATTAGTAAAGGAAATGTTGCTCACACAAGCTTATGCATATTCTGATTGATGAATGCTTACCTAAAAAACTCAAACAAGCGTTACAGGGGCATACTGTTTTCACGGTTCAAGAAAAAGGCTGGTCTGGCATAGAAAATGGGGATTTGCTCCGTATAGCAGAAAAAGAATTTGATGTCTGGCTTACTGCTGACAGAGGCATTGAATATCAACAGAACCTCAATCGTTTTGATATTGCGGTTATTGTGCTTATTGCTTATCGGAACAGATTAGATGCCCTACTACCTTTGATGTCCCAGGTACAAGAAGTATTGCGAATTATTCAACCACATCAAATCGTTTATATAGATTCTTAATCTAAATTCTGTCATCAAACTGAATAGTATATACGCGTGTTAGAGGAAAAACTGCATGCGCTTTTTAGGTATCATTACGCTGAGTGCGATATTTTGTCTGTTTTACATGCCAGCAGCACCCGCAGCCGAGATTACCGTTGTTGACAATAGCCTCTTTGTCAAAACGGATGCTTATGAAATCCAATTTACCGATGGCGTTATCACCCAACTCTCCAACAAATTGACGGAAGAAGTCTACACCCTCCCGTTCAGCATCAGCGGCGTACCCACCGGTATCAGCGGACGCAGCGGATTATTACGCAGGAACGACGGATCCTTCTGGACATCCGAGGCGACACAGACAGAAATCAGAAAAATTGATCCCCTCAAAGCAGAAATTGTGTTTAACCGAGGCGCGAACGAAATTCGCCTGTTCATTGCTGTTGACGAAGACACCGGCGACCTTCTGATTCAACAGGAAGGCACTTCGGAGATAGCAGCAGTTTACGGTATCCAGTGGGGATGCGGGAATCTGGATACAAGGCATCTGGAATTGATTCTACCCGCACAAGGTGGACAAGCCATCAACGCAACATCGCCAATGACCTCTGTGAACTTTGACTATCCCGAACATTGGGAAGCACAACTCGCGATTGTTCAGGCGGAACACGGCGGTTTTTTCGTGCGCGGCGCAGATGCGACCTTCCAGTTTAAAGCACTCCACTACGAAAAAGATAGAGAGAGTTTCGCACTCGGTTTCGAGACACAAAACCAAGCCCCTTTCGATACGCTGACCTCCGCGAAATCTATTACGTGGCGATTGAATACGTACATCGGTGATTGGCGTGTGCCTGCACGTCAGTATCGTGACTGGATGGAACAGACTTTCAAGCCGAGAAAATTGACAGAGATGCCGACATGGGTCTCCGAAATCGGACTGGTCGTTATCTATCACGGTCTGGAGTTATCTATATTAGAGAAATTAGCAGAGCAGGTCAATCCGGCAAAAACGTTGCTCTATCTATCGCAGTGGCGCAGAGACGACTACGACACAAATTACCCGGATTATACGGCATCCGAAAACTTTGGCAGTTTCCTTGAAACCGCGCATCGGTACGGGTTCCGAGCGATGCTTCACACCAATTTCCCGGGCATCGCACCGTCGCATCCGCTTTATCCTGAACTTCAGGAACACCAATTTCGGGACCGGTGGAGCGGCAACCCGACCGGTTGGTTCTGGGACAGACCTGAAGAACTAGGCAGACACGCCTTTATTAATCCTGCCAGTTCCGAATTTAGGAGAATCCTCGTCGAGCAATTGACTGATCTATCGCGGAAATATCCGATCGATGCCATCCATTTGGATGTGAGCCTCATCGCGAGGAACGACGCAAACGGATTGATAGAGGGGTTGAATTCGGCACAAGGGAACGCACTACTACATACGGACTTGACAAAAGCACTGCCGTGGGTCGTTTTCGGTGGCGAAGGACTCCACGAAGTCACCTTCTTCCGTGAAAGTTTCGCACAACGTCTCGTATACGCCTTGGATATTAAACCGCATCCTATCAGTACTTTCTTATTTTCACCCTATACCTTGCTATATGGACATTTGGGGTTGCCGAACCCGGATATCGGTCCCAAACTTTATCAAGAATATCTTGCGTTGTATGAACGCTGGGGTATTCTACCGACGCTCCGGCTCTGGTCGGCAGAACAGTTTGACGCGGATCACCCAGAAACGCAGCGACTCCTCGCGATGGCTAAAGTCTGGCAAGAAAGCGGATTCAAACCCAATTTTGAGACGGATTGGGACACGGAGACGTTGTTCCAGTATGTCGGCAGTGCGGGTGAAGTCGCAACGCTTCGAGACACGAACGGACGCGTCGCGCTGATGCTGCCAGGAGATACAGCAGGCTATGAGAGAATCTCTGATGTGACGCGAATAGACACCGACCGCAGTCTACGAGATTGGCGCGCTTACAATGAGACAACGCTGCTCGGATTAAATCCTGAGAAGTCTTATCTCTTGAGCAACGCGCCACGCGATTTTTCGCAAGCGCGGATAAACGATTTACCAGAAGGCGTTTCTGTGACGGCATCGCGGGTCACGGAAAACGCAGCACTCTTTCGGCTCGAAAGCACAGATACCTCCCACGAAGTCGATTTAGTGTCACAGATTCATCTCGCACGGACGGGAATTCTCCTGAACGGCGTGGAGATGCCACAGCAGCGCGGTGCTACCTTCCAACAGGTTGAGGCTGCCATCGGAGGCGTTCAGAAGCCTGCAATTCACGCACATCCGCCGTACCAAGGCATCAGCGGCGACGCATTCGGGGAATGGACAATCTCACTGCCGGAGCGTCCGAATATCCGTCTAAAATTCGACATCGGGTTACGGGACGGTTCCGAAGGGTCTGACGGTGTAACGTTCATCGTTTCGATCGAAGATGATGAGATTTTTCGCGAGCATTACAGCGCGCAGCGGTGGCAACATTTCAGCCTGGATATGACCCCCTATCGAAGACAACAGATAACACTCCGGTTGACGACGACTCCCGGTCCCGTCGGAAATGGTGCGTGGGATTGGGCAGTCTGGGGTGAACCGAAGATCGTCTCTGACCCTGCAGACACACACGTGAACGTCGGATTTTTCTTGCCGAACGAACCGATAAAGCATTTCCCTGATACACTGAAACATGACGGTGCAGGACAGTATTCACTTGAGACTACACTGCCTGCACAGGTGCTCTTTTTCTTTCAGTCACCGCAACAGGTGGACAAGGTCTATAACCTGAGAGATGCACAGTTCGTCGCTGGACTCCAGTTTGACGGTGTATTCCGACTCGGAAGCGTCTGGGATTCCGGTAAACGGATGACATTGACTGCCAACGGTGTAACGAAAGACACGATTTCAGCACATCCGCCACCCAATGGACAAACCGTTCTCCAGTTCTTACTCTCTCTACCGGACACCGATGCATTGACGTTCAATTTTTCCATGGGGTTGCCGGATAAAAGGTGTAGTCTTGACGGCGTGTTCTTTAAAGTGTTCCTGAATGGCGAACAGCGGTTTGAGCATTTCGGATTCAACACACCGGGTTGGGTAGACGCGCAGGTCTCTCTGTCCGAATTCGCCGGTAAAACGGTGCTGTTAGAGTTGGTAACCGACGCTATTGAAAGCGCAACCTGCGATTGGGCACACTGGGCAGATCTGTTTATTAACGCTAAAGATTATTAACGCTAAAGAAAATTTGTAATCTTTGTTTTTATTTGCTATACTATCTTTACCAGATGACTGCAGTAATTACAATAGTAAAAGTTAATAACGTGAACTTAAAAATAAATCTGTAGGTTGGGTTGAGCGGTAAATACACTAAAAGCCTTATAATTTCGACAAACATGCCGTTTTTCAAAGCACTTTCTGCCTAAATAGCGGTAGCGAAACCCAACATCCCACTTTTATCAAACTCACGTTATGAAGCAAAAATGGGCGATGGTTCCAATGAAGAAGCAGGGCTTATGGGCAAACTCCTGAGTGCTGGCAAGCGTGCTATCAGCGGCGAGTCGCTATTTCTGACGCATTTTACCAACACAAGCAACCGCAAAAGACGAGTGGCTTTTGCCGCACCTTATCCCGGCCATATTATCCCGATTGACCTCGTCCAACTCGGCGGAGAACTGCTCTGCCAGAAGGATGCTTTCCTCTGTGCCGCCTTGGGGACGAAACTCGATATTGCCTTCTCACGTAGGTTAGGTACAGGTTTTTTGGCGGTGAAGGTTTCATTCTGCAACGTTTAAGCGGGGATGGACTGGCGTTTATACACGCCGGTGGCTCAGTCGTGAAAAAGGAACTCCTCAACGAGACACTCCGTGTTGACACCGGCTGTCTTGTCGCCTTCACTTCTGGTGTTGACTACAACATTGAAATGGTTAAAGGTTTAAAGTCAATGTTCTTTGGCGGTGAGGGACTTTTCCTCGCGACCTTGAGTGGTACCGGCACTGTTTATCTCCAGAGTTTGCCTTTTTCAAAGCTGGCTGACCGCATCATTGAACAAGTGCCATCTCCGAGCAACTAACCTATTTAGGACTTACGCATGATGCTCTTTTGTACCACAAACTTCCCAGTTTGTGCCAAAATCGCGTCCGTCCTGCTATAGTAAATCCTTTAATCCTACAAATCCTGATGCTGACAAAATATCCACACGCGCTAATCAAACCTAACGCTCTCCCGGAATTCACCTAAAATGGCGATCCCGCCACCGTAAAACAGCACAGCCAATGGAATCAACACCCAAACCGAGAGAATTCCCTTCAACAACACTAAACCGATCCACATCACAATAGAAAGGAAGACCGCTTTCAAAAACGTCGGCACTACAGGAAATGTCTCGCGGAACTTGACGATATTTCTTGAGATGTAACCGAGTCCCACGATGAGTACGTACGCCTCACTGATGACCATCGCTATTGCTGCACCGACATGACTGAAACGTGGAATCAGGTATAAATTCAGGCAGATATTCAAGAATGCTGTCGTTCCCATCAGCACAGAAAACGCACGGCGTTTATCCGTTGCGCGTAGCACCGCCAGCACTGCCGTCGTTAAAAAGAGGAGTCCACCTGCCCAACTGAGCCATTGGAGTGCTGCACCCACTTTGCCGACTTCATCCGGTGTATAATTCGGAAACAAGACCCCAGCAATCTCAAACGATAGTGTTGAAAGACCGACAGCGAAAGGCAGCCCTGTTAGCACCATCCACCGCATACCGAAGGTGTATACGCTCGGAAATCGTCCCTTCTCACGTTCCCACGCACGCGATAGCACCGGAAACATCGCACCCATCATGAACGCACCCGGTAGAATCGTGAAGGCGTTGACAATTGTATACGCCAATCCATACCACGTGTTTGCATCTAAGCCTTCTGAACTGAGTTTCGGCAGCAGAATCAAATCTATACGAAAATAGAGGAGATTGAGGAAATTACCGACCGCAAAAGGGAGTGCCTGCTGCATCAGCACCTTCACAATCGCCATGCTCGGTTCAAAGCGGAGTTGCGTGAAACGGAAACGGGTGAACCCAATGCTCAAGATAAGGTTAATACACCCCGCGGCTAACATGACTTGGCAGACGGTCACCAATCCATATCCGAGCAGGATCACAGCACCGCTGATTAAGAGGAACACCGCACGCTCAGCAACCACAGTGAACGCCTCATATTTCATCTCCTCGTGCGCACGGAAGACGCACCGGTACAACTGCGCAATCGAATTGGCAATCTCTGCCAATCCTAAGAAAATTATCATCTCTACGATTATCGGGGTATAGAGGATGATACCGCTGCCAAGCATAATCGCGTAGGCAAGGATCGACAACAGACCGCGAACGATGAGCGCGTTGCCGAGGTAGTGCCGCGTCTGATCCAGATGCAGTGTCATTTCTCGGATGAGCGGGTTTTGCATGCCGAGTTCTGTTATGATAGCAACGAGATTGGTGAGCGCGATCGCAGCAAAATAGCCGCCGAACTCCGTTTCAGTGAAATAACGTGGCATGAGCCAGACAGTTATCACCAGTGAAGCAAGGCGACCGATGAGGTGCGCACCAAAGAGGCTGGACGTGTTTTTAAAAATACGGTTCATCTAATGCGACAACGTTGATTCCCGTACGTGTTCGATCAAAAGTGTATTCACTAAAGTTTCAATTGATACGCCTTGTGCTTGTGCTTTTTGACTAAGTTCTTCAGCGATTTCAGGAAGAATTGCGACGCGAATCGCCCGCTTGTGTAATGTTTCAAAGCGAAACCACTGGTCATCGTCCGCCATGAAATCGGCGGTGTCCAAGTTATCCCAGAAATCAGCCTCCTCTTCATAGGTTGAAAACTCGGGTACCTGCAATTCTTTCATCTTCTGCGCCTCCTAAAGTTTTGTTTTTCCCGAACGGTCATATCTCGTGCGGTAATAGGTTTATACATAGTTCCTCGGATACCTTCTAAGACAATAAATAAATATCGTCCATCTGCTGTTTGTCCATAAACAAGATACCGATTTTGCCCGTGACGACGGGCCAAATGGTGTGGGTCTTCACAGACCTCCCATACTTCATCCGGTTCTACGTTATGCCGAGCAATATGTTCAATGCGATAGTCATCCCATTCCAATCTGCTGATATACATGGTTTACTCAAAAAAATGTGCCTGACTCAATATAATCCAATTCTAACATAATTTGGCACCAAAGTCCAGTAGCTATCACCTTCTCCGTGCTGTAGGCGTTGCGCGCCAAGACAGGCAATCGTTGCGCCGCGGGGGACATTGAAAATAGCATCCGCAAAAAGAGCTCTCTCACCGAGCCTTTCACGGACTGCCTCTCCGTAGGTGAACAACCCATCGCCAACGAAGTTAATAGGGCAATCCGAAGCAGTGTGCGTCCCAAGACGATCAAGGAAAGCGTCAATGGATAAGCAGAGCTCCTCGCTGAGGCGTTGCCATTCGGTTCCGCCTTCAAAAATGGCACCGTAGATTTCACTCCGTCGAGCGTCAAAGAGCGGACAAATAACCCCGTTTGTCCATCGGAGGTTATAAGCGACCGCCTCCAACGTTGAAACACCGACAATCGGTTTATCGAGCGCATAGCATATAGACTTTACCGTTGCAACACCGATACGGACACCCGTAAACGACCCAGGTCCGACACCGACAGCACACCCATCTAAATCTGCTGCCGTGATGTCGCTCCATTTCAGCACAGTATCAATCGCGGGCATAAGTCTGGAGGAGTGCGCTTGCACGATATTGAGTGTATGCTCTGCAACCAAGTTTTCGCCGTCTATCAAGGCAACACTGCCGATAGGCGTTGAAGTATCAATACCTAAAATTTTCATATATTCTAAATGAATTCTGAAGTTTAATTCAGGCGCGCCAATAGTCTCTGGAGGTGCTGTATGTTCTGTTCGATTTCTTCGGTATCGGGTGCTATATCAGCGAGTCGAAGGTATGTTTCAAAAGCGGTGATGCTCTGGCTATACGCGTGCGTCTTGTAATACAGATAGCCGAGCATTCGGTAATCGCCGATGGCGTTCGGGAGCAACCACGTAATCCGTTCAGAAGCGGTAACCGCTTTGTCGTACTGCTCAAGGAGCGTATAGGTGCGCGTCAGGTTCCGCAAAATACGCGCCAAGATTTCCTTATCTGTGGCTTCGGCTAACATCGCCTGTTCTAAGCGGACGGGACCCTCAAAGTTCGCCTCAAGTTTCGCTTCGAGCATATCATCGGTCATACAGACACCATCTTCAAACACATCAAGAAAAATCTCTAAATGTTCGAGTTGGTACTTGACAAGGAAATGGCTCGGAAAGTTGATGCCGACAAGCGGTAACCCGGCACGTCTACCGACTTCAATATACACAACCGCTAACGTAATCGGGATCCCCGTCTTTTTTTCCAGCACAACGTTGAGGAAATTGTTGCCCAAAGCGTAGTAGTTATCGCTGTTACCAGTAAACCCCTTCTCTGTGAAGAGGTATTGATTGAGTGCCGCAACGCGTTGCTCCGGCGGCATCGCCTCCTGAATCTGCGAGCGAACAGCTTCCGCCATTTCATCGAGTTGCTGGAGGGATGCATCGATATCGAGTTCGGGATACTCGCTTTGCGCGATAAGGAGCGCGCCACGTGCGAGTTCCACTTCACGATCGTCGAGGTTCGCGAAAGCGAAAAACGGATCCTTATTCGGACGATTCGCCATTTTTCTGGGAAAAGTAATTTTTTCTTGCATTCCTTGGAGATGTACGGTATAATTAAATAATCTATGAATGTGGGGGATTAGCTCAGCTGGGAGAGCGCTTGCATGGCATGCAAGAGGTCACCAGTTCAAGTCTGGTATCCTCCACTTTTTTATTTTTGCTGCTGTGATGTTCCGTCCGTTTTCTTATCAGTTTGCGACTTCGGTACTCTCGGTGGGATGCCGTTATCCAACACCCCCAAAAGTGTTAGGTGGAGTTGTGCGCGGATCGGCAGCGTCTTTAGCAAGCCTTCCTCAATCTTCTCAATCTTCTGCTGTGCCGCTTTACGTTTCGTGCGAAATTCGATGAGTGTCTCCTGAATATCTGTCTCTTTAGCGAGTGTATCCTTCGCAAGCCGGTTTAGCGTCTTCAGGTCCTCGACCGCCTGAATCTGTTTCCGGCGTTTCAATTTCCAGAGCGTCTCAAGTTCAGTTTTCTGTGCCGCTGTTACGCCGAGGTCCGCTAAGGTAATCCCTTCGGTATCGTCGTCGCTGCGCTTCTGTGCCGACGCAATCACGCCAAAGAACGCGACGCATACCAGGATCCCGACGGCTCGTTTTATCCAGCTGTGTGCGGACAGTTTTCGTAAACGTTTATCATTTCGCATCATTCGCCTCCAATGTTGAGATAAAACACGCTATAACTTCATATAGCATAATACCACAGCAGGTTAGCGATGTCAAGCGAATATCAATTTTTCACCCCCAGACCCGGTAGGTCAGGTTTTGCAGCGTACTCACCTTCCCCCCTGATAAGGGGGGATAAAGGGGGGTTGCGACCTGCATTCCAACCGAACCGGATCCTAATCAACTTTTCACTCCAGGCCCGGTAGGTTCGGTTTGCAACCGAAAGCCGAGGTTTCCATCCCACCCGTTACTGGGAAGGGGAACCAGATTTTACACAGAAACCTTGAAACCTTCAAAAAACCTCTTCAGTCCCGTAGCGACCGGGACACTCGCAGACCTCCATCAAAAGATTTTGGACTTCAAAAACCTCTTCAGTCGCGTAGCGACGCAATGTTTATAGCACCGTCTGACCAAAAAACCTAAGCCCCGTAGGGGCGATATGTGTAGAGACCTTCCTACAAAATACCATGAAAAATCTCTAAATCGACACCTACCGTACAGTTTCCTAACCAAGCCGGACGAAATAAAATAGAACTTACGCATGCTGCTCTTTTGTACCACAAACTTCCCAGTTTTGCGGCGTACTCGCCCAGATGCGAAGTGCATCGTGCTACCAGAACACTATCTTTTCCGAGAAATCTCATCTAACAGAACAGACCGTAGTCAAAATTGCGTCCGTCCGATAAAAAAGACGTGAAACCCAATAATTTCTGAAAATCGAATGCCTCTGACGCAACTCTATACAACCGTTGACTTTTTTCTTAATATAGGTTATAATAAATCCATCCTTAGGAGGGGAGGCGAACTGCCTGTTAGAAAAGAGAAACGTATAAAGAAGGACAAAACCATAATACACGATGAACTCCGTCCAGAGTACGATCTGAAAAACTTGCGGGTACGAAAATTCGGTCCTGCGCGCAAGCAGTTCGGTAACTTTGTCCAGTTAGAACCCGATGTCGCTGCGGTATTTTCAGACGCTTCTACTGCCAACGAAGCATTGCGACACCTGATCCAAGCCACGAGAGAAAACAGAAGGACATATTCTTACAACTTACCAACGAAGCCTTTAGACCGCGGGTCTAAGCAGCTTGATAATTCTATCATCAAGTTAGAACCTGATGTCATCGAGGCATATCCGGACGCTGCGTCTGTGAACAAGGCACTGCGTTTCTTGATCCGAGTTACTAAGGAAAGCATCACGATACCACCTACAAAGTCGTAACCTGTAATATTCTATACCTACCGAAGTATACCCTTAAAACATGGTAAAGTGAAATGACAAGAGAAGATATTATTGAGAAATTTAAGAGCCTAAAAGTATGGAAAAGAGGAAATAAAGTAGCACCTCACAAGCCTCTTCTAGTCCTGTACGCAATTGGCAAATTGCAACGCGGAGAAAATCAACTTATACCATACACCGAAATAGAAAAAAAACTTTCAGAATTACTACGCGAATTTGGGACAGATCAGTCGAAACCTCGGCCCCACTATCCGTTTTGGCGCTTACGCGAGGATAAAGTTTGGAAGGTAACCAATGCCAAACTCATCGGTCAAACATCCAAAGGGGATGCCCACATCACCGATCTAAAATGCCACAATGCCTCTGGAGGATTCCGCAAAGTAATTGTTGATCACCTACAGAGCGATTCCAGCCTTGCTTTAGAAATAAGCGAAAATATGCTTGATCATTTTCGTTCTTCAATACACGAGGATATTTCACAGGCTGTTGGACTTGAGTACCCCTTCCATACTCCTAATCGACAAAAACGTGACCCAAACTTTCGCGAAAATGTCCTGAGAGCCTATGAATATAAATGTGCTGTTTGTGGTTTTGATGTAAAATTGCAACATCAACCAGTTGCACTGGAAGCCGCGCACATCCTGCCCCGTGAGAAAGGCGGACCTGATACAGAAGAAAATGGTTTAGCTCTCTGTTCACTACACCATAAGTTATTCGACCGTGGGGTCTTTACATTGTCGGATCAGTTAGAAATACTCGTGTCTGAGTATGCAAACGGATCAACAGGTTTCGGTAAATGGTTGATGCGTTTTCATGGGAAGAAAATTAATTATCCTCAGAGTCAAATGTATTACCCTCGCATAAATTTCATAGATCGGCACTTTAGAGAAGAATTCAAAGGACCTTATCGCGAAAAAATTTGACATTTAAAACATAATTGTGTTAAAATCTAAGTTAATGTTGAATAAACTGGAATCTCTCACTCCAGTTTAAGATACAATACAACCAAATTTCATATTTTAGATACCTAATCAGTAAACGTAATGAAAAATCGAAATATAAACACTGCAGCGAATACACTCCATGGCCCGGATGATACTTGCTTCCGCGCGTCCTTTGCTCCCATACGTCCAATAAGCTTGAACATTAACAAGCAATCTGCCCCCCCCCCACTTTACAAATAATAAGTATTTAAGTATAAAAAATATCTACAGCGTTTACCAATGCTCCGCGTCCGCGCGCCATTTCGGACAATGGCACCCGATGCGGGGTTTTTTGTTGTCATATCTGCTGCTGTTACGTCAATCTTTCTCCCCATATCTCCATTCGCGTCAGGGGGTGAAATTTGAATAACACACGCTCCATCATCCCACAGCCAATTACGCCATCCTTCTCAGGACACCAGACCTTTCCGTTCCGGTATACATGGTTAAAAAAGGGGATTGATGCTGTAATAGCAGATTCAACCGTCTTCTCATCAGAGGACGCTTCCGTTATTTTGGGTGTCGGAAAAAACATGGTGAGCTCCATTCGACACTGGTGTCGCGTATCGGGACTCATTGCAGAAAGGACAGGTCAACCGACGCAAATCACGATACAGCTTAGTGAGAAGGGAACCGTCTATCGCCGCGGGCAATTCGCGGCTACGGAGCTCGGCAAAGCCATTTTTAGCGAAAACGGATTCGACCCATACCTTGACGATCCAGCAACGCTGTGGTTGATTCATTGGCAGATCGCGACCAATACCAATCTGGCGACAGCATGGTATTGGGCATTTAATATTCTAAGAGGTAACCAATTCACACCCTCAATATTCGCCAGAAAAGTATATGAATGGGCGCGACAGCAGAAACAGTCTATGCGACCTATTTCTGAAAACACACTGCGGCGGGATGTCAATTGCTTTATCCGAACCTACTGCCAATCACGTTATAGCGATAGTGTTGTTGAGGAAACCTTTGACTGTCCGCTCGTTGAACTGAATCTAATTGCTGAATTACCGGATGGCGAAGGTTATGAATTTCAGCGAGGCGACAAAGAGACACTACCCATTGAAGTCATTGCGTGGGCAATAGATACGTTTTGGGAAAGTCGCCTCTTGTGGGGAGAATCACTTACGTTCTCAGATTTGATGTACGCACCCGCAAGTCCCGGACGGGTTTTCAGATTAGATGAGGATACGATGACGACCTATCTCGAAAACCTTGAGCAACTCACAGACGGCGCATTGCAATACGATGAAACAACAGGTCTCAAGCAGCTGTATCGACATAGAGCTTTAAATCAGATGGCACTTTTAGAGAGGTATTATGGTTAACACTCGCTTGTCAGATATCTTTAACATCACAGAGCGTTTTCAGCGTTCTATACATCTGGAACGCGATTTTTATACCGAAAACGCGTTAGAGGGTTATATTGTAACTGTCAAAGCGCGAGAGACTCTCACCCGTCTGATCTCTGCACAAGAGAATGAAGCAACCTCTAAAGCCTGGTCCCTCACCGGTCCTTACGGTTCAGGAAAATCAGCGTTCGCGCTTTTCGCTGCGAAGTTGTTCGGAAATCCTGACGCTCCGACAACGCAACAAGCCTTAGGACTCCTAAAACGTGGCGATGGTTCACTATACGAACGCTTTGTCACTGCGAACGGTAACGGAAAGGAAACAGTATCAGGGTTTTGCCCAGTGCTAATCTCTGGTGAACGCGCGCCGATTACACTCGCACTCCTGCGGGGGTTAGAACGCGGCATCACCACTTTTAACGGTACATCTTCGCGCAGCTCGCTGCATCGGAAAATCAAAAATCTGTCGAAAATGGCGGAACACGGGGAAATTCCGAGTGCATCTGAAATCACCGAACTATTCGAGTCTGCAACACATTATATCGCCAAAAATGGCGGCAGCGGTCTCCTGTTAGTGATTGACGAACTCGGGAAATTTCTTGAATACGCTGCACAATCTCCAACACAAGGCGATGTTTTTGTTTTACAGACGCTTGCCGAATTTGCCACACGAAGTACGCAGACACCACTATTCTTACTGACAATTCTACATCAAGCTTTTGAACAATATGCACATCGGCTCGCGAAATCACAGCGCGAGGAATGGGCAAAGGTACACGGACGGTTTGAAGATATAGCGTTCGTCGAACCCGCTGAACAGATACTCCGCCTGATTGCGTCTGCTATTCAGGATAAATCAGGACGTGAGAAAGAAGGTCTATCCGTTCCTATCGAATTAGACCTCAAACCCATTCAACTGAAAGTCGATGAATTCAGCGAACTCTTACAAGACTGTCTACCACTCCACCCGACCGTAGCACTTATCATCGGTCCAATCTTCCGACGGTTCGCACAGAATGAACGTTCGCTTTTTGCTTTTTTGTGTTCAAGCGAACCGCACGGATTACAAGATTTTCTTTCAAATCAGCACTATGACGGAAGTGTGCTGCCGATGTTGTCCGTTGCGGACCTTTACGATTACCTCAACACCACCATAGCGAACCGGCTTTACGCCTCACGCGACGGGGATAAGTGGGTCGAGATTGAGATGGCTATTAACCGACTGACGGACCCATCACCGACACTGGTGAAACTCATTAAGACGATCGGATTGCTCAGTATTATCGGCGAGGCGAGTACGAACCTGAAAGCCTCCAAACGAATCCTGCGTTATGCCTTAAATGATTACACAGCAGAATTCGATCACGAATTTAACACTGCACTAAAGACACTGGAAAAACGCTCAATTGTTATCTACCGTCGGTATAACGATGTCTATGCGTTGTGGGAGGGGAGCGACCTCGATATCGAAGCGTTGTCGCACGAAGCGGAAGGACACCTCGATCCAAACGAAACGCTTACGAATTATTTGTCAAAACTGACACCGCCGCGGCCCTTGATTGCGCGTCGACACCTGTTTGAGAAAGGCACGCTCCGCTATTTTGAGGTTCGGTACACCGATCTCGAAAACTTTGACGCGAACCTGAGTGAACCGATCGGTGATGCCGACGGTCTTGTACTCTATGCACTGCCCGAAGGTAAAGATGAAATAAATCAGTTCATCAAAAAAACGAATAGAAAAGACTTGACGGAACGTCAAAACGTGCTGATCGGTATCCCACACGCCACCCGTTTTCTCCGCGATGCTGTCACTGAACTCGCGTGCCTGCACTGGATTTCGGACAACACGCCTGAACTCGACAGCGATGCAACAGCGAGGCGTGAACTATCAATCCGATGGGTGGCAGCAGAACGGGATGTTGCAGATCAATTGGCAAAAATTTTTGGCAGCGACACTGATGAACCTTGCAGATGGTTTCACAAGGGACAGGAAATCAATATTGATTCGCAACGCACGAGAAACGAGTTTCTATCCAGAATCTGTGATACGGTTTACCACAAGACACCACTTATTCGGAATGAACTCATTAATCGACGGAAAATCTCTGGGGCAGTAACGACTGCACGAAAGAAACTTATCCAAGCGATGCTTGAAAATGGTGACCAAGAGAACCTCGGTATCACAGGCTATCCTGCTGAAATGAGTATCTATCGCTCACTTCTTTCAAAGACAGGCATCCATCGCGAAAATGCGGGGGTGTGGGGTTTCTACCCTCCGAAATCAGATGATAGAACCGAGATAAAACACACGTGGAAAGCGATTGAGGCTTTTCTCGATGCGTCTGAAGGTGAACGACAATCTGTCGTGAAACTCTATGAAACTTTGATGGATCCGCCGCTCGGTGTACGGGAAGGCCCGCTTCCGATCCTTCTATGTGCCGTGATGCAACACTACAAAACAGAAATCGCACTCTATGAAAACGGATCCTTTATAGCAGACTGGTCGATGCCGGTCTTTGAAAGGTTTCTTAAAGCACCGCACCTATTTGAATTGAAACGGTTTCGGATAACTGGAGTCCGTTCGGATCTGTTCTCTCAATTTTTGGGAGCATTTAAGCAACCATCAGAAATTCAAACGCCCGATCTGCTAACAGTCGTTACACCGTTAATACAAACGATTGCACAACTGCCGAAATACACCTTGACAACACAGGAATTGAGTGATAACGCGAAGAATCTCCGTAAAGTTGTCCTGAATGCCCGTGAGCCTGATGAACTGCTCTTTAAACAGCTGCCGGAAGCGTTCGGGTTCTCAGGTTTCGGCGCAGAGGCAGTAACAAGTCCCGAAATGGTATCGGAATTCTTTAGTGCCCTACGGGACGCGCTCTCTGAATTGGAACAGGCTTATGAGGTTTTGCTGAATTCCGTTGAGCAGATGTTGGTGGTGGCGTTTGGTTTGACACCAACAGCAGAAACAGCAGAAAAACTCCGTTCCGAACTGGTCGCCAGAGCGGAACCGCTGCTAACGGTGACAATTGAGATGGACCTTAAAGGATTTTTAGTCCAAATCTGTAGTGGCGGACACGGTTTCAGTGGCTGGCTTGAGGCAATCGCGACTTTTCTCGCAAAAAAACCACCGTCAACGTGGTTAGACACTGATAAAGTACAATTTGAAAGCAATCTCGCGCAACTTGCAAGGAAATTCAGGCATTTTGAAGCGGTGTCTTATGAAAAAGTAGCGCACACCGAATTATCAACAGGTGAACCCATACGAGTCGGTATCACAACACCGAACCAAACCGAACAGGAACGCGTTGTTACGTTGACACCGACCGCTGATGCGCAAACAACTGAAATGGAAGACGAAATCAGGAAAGTATTCGACAAGTTTGACGTAGACGATAACCCAGAACTCCATATCGCAATCTTGGCGCGAATTTCACAAATGTGGATGCAGCGGCTCGATGAATAGAGAGGTGAAAAGATGACAGAAAAAATCCGCCACGTCCTTGGGCTCTCCGGTGGCAAAGACAGTTCAGCACTCGCCGTTTATATGCGGGATCGGGTACCGGAGATGGAATACTTCTTCTCTGATACGGGCAAAGAATTGCAGGAGACTTATGACTTTTTGGATCGGTTAGAGGCGTTCCTCGGTAAACCGATTGTACGTCTCAATATGAACGCCGATGCGAACAGTAACCGAGATTTCGATCACTGGCTGACTGTCTACGGTGGGTTGTTACCATCATCTCAAATCCGCTGGTGCACCGTTAACTTGAAGATACGACCTTTTGAAGAATACGTCGGTGAGGATCATGCGTATCACTACATTGCTATCCGTGCCGACGAAGATCGCGTCGGTTACAAGCCTCCGAGCATCTCCTCTCTCCGCAACATTGAGCCTAAATACCCGTTCAAAGAAGATGGCATCACGAAAGAGGATGTCTACCGAATACTCGAGGAAAGTGGACTCGGTCTGCCCGACTATTACAAGTGGCGGACACGTTCCGGTTGCTATTTCTGTTTCTTTCAACGCAAATCCGAGTGGGTCGGACTGTTAGAACAGCATCCTGACTTATTTAAAAAGGCCATGGCGTATGAGAAACCGAACCCTAACGCCAAGACAGGAGAAGTATTCACATGGTGTCAAGATGAAAGTTTAGAGGAGCTATCGAAACCAGAGCGGGTCGCGGAGATCAAGGCAAATACCGAAAAGGCGATGGCATCCAAGAAAGCAGCAAAACCGAATCGCCGCTTGATAGAAATCCTAACCGATGTCCTCGACGACGAGGATGACGAGGAACCATGTTTGCCTTGTCATAAGTAATAAATATAACGACTTGTGCTAAATAACTTTTTGTAAAATATTGTTTCACATAAACAGAATATTTTGTCCGGGTTCCTCATGGATTGGGACGCTTTCAGTCCCGTAGGGACGATATGTTTATAGAAAAACGCCATACGCACCCTTTTAGTCCCGTAGGGACGATATGTTTATTTTACAAAATAAAATATTTGTAAAACAATTCGTTAACTGGCACAAGTCGAAAATATAATATCCTATTATACTTGAAAGGGAACAGAAATAGGATGAAACTTCAAACGATACCTGATATTCAACCACTCTATATATTGCCAAAGGATCCTGTGACGAAAGATGTACTTATTCCATGCTTTCAGGCTGCGACCTCTGTCAATTGCATGATGGGTTTCTTTTCGAGTGAAATTCTGGTGTCACTCGCGCCCGGTTTAGCAAGTTTCATAAACTGCTCAGACGAAAGTCTACGTCTTATTATCAGTCCACTTTTGAGTCCCGAAGATAGGGAAGCAATCGAACTGGGCACTGCCTCCACCGAAGATATTGTCGGTGAGACTTTGGAAGATCTCATTGTTACAGAAAACGCCATTGCACAACATACACTGAAATGCCTCTCATGGATGCTACGTCACGGACGCGTAGAAATCAAAATTGCCTTGATGAATAATGCGCTTTTCCACCCAAAAGTTTGGCTTTTTCACGATGGCCATGACGTAATAGCGGTGCACGGTTCAAGTAATATGACTTACGCTGGTGTTGAAAAGAACATTGAGCAGCTGACTATTTCTAAATCGTGGGAGGATTCCAATCAATCTTACATTGTTGAAAGGCTCTGTGGCGAATTCGGGCAACTTTGGGAAAACCGAGATGACTTTTGTACGGTCATTTCAATGCCACAAGCGATCGAGGAAAACCTGTTGAAAACCTATAACTCGGACATCCCACCAACCGAGGCAGAATTTCACACACTCTACAAAAAGGAAATTGGTTCTATAGGTGAATCTTCAGCACTGTATGACCTTGATAGATTGTCTCGTCCATTATTTGCGATACCCTCACATCTTCGATATGAAGACGGTGATTTTGAGCATCAAGGTAGGGCAATAAAGGCGTGGTGTGAAACGGGTTATCAGGGCATTTTAGAAATGGCAACCGGTTCTGGGAAAACTATTACTGCTATGATTTGCGCACATAGACTCTATGAGGCAGAGAAACCGCTCCTTATTGTCGTCGCTGCACCATACATTCCACTTATTCAACAGTGGTGTGATGAGATTTCGCCGTTCGGATTGAGAGCAGTTAACCTGACCGAGGCAAATGGAGCAAAGGGTCGAGCCGCTGAACTCAGCAAACTCAAGCGGAGACTCCGATTCGGCAGTAGTAATGTCGAGATAGTCGTCGTCACGCATCGAACACTTTGCAATAGCGATTTTAAAGCCGAACTCGAAACATTTGACTGTAAAACGCTGCTCATAGCAGATGAAGTTCATAATCTCGGAAGTGAAGGATTCATAACCAATCCGCCTGAATTTTTCGATTATAGGCTGGGTCTATCAGCAACTCCAGTTCGCCAGTATGATGAGGACGGAACCGAGCAGTTATTTGCATTTTTCGGTCCTATTGTCTTCCAATTCACGCTTGAGGAAGCGATCGGACGATGTCTTGTTGAATACGAATATTACGTGCATCCGGTAGAACTCACAGAGGATGAAATGGAGGAATGGTATACCCTTACAGAAAAGATCGGAAAGAGTGCTTGGATGCAGGAGGACGAGAATGCAGACAATGAGTATCTTATGAAATTGCTCCGGGACAGACGGGCACTCTTGGAAAATGCTGATAAAAAAATTGCTGCACTGGAAGAAGTCCTCACACAACGCGAAGATCTCACGAAACTGCGACATACGTTGATTTACACCTCTGATAAGGCACCGCAGCAGCTTATAGATGTTAACGCATTAATGAATAAACACGGTGTTCTCTTTCATCAACTGACACACAAAGAGACCCCTGACCGGAAAAAAACTGGACAGATTATCCAATCTTTTCAGGAAGGGACACTGCAGGCACTAACTGCAAAACGCGTGTTAGATGAAGGTGTAAACATCCCACAGATTGAAAAGGCATTCATTCTCGCGAGTACCACAGTGGAACGTCAGTGGGTGCAACGTCGCGGGCGGCTGCTCCGCACATGTAGCAAAACCGGCAAAACGCACAGCAAAATTCACGACTTTGTCGCATTACCTACGGATTTAGACAATATTGACACTCGCGCTCGCGCCTTAATAGAGTCCGAACTCAAACGGATTCAAGCATTTGCGAGGCTCGCTATGAATGCAGGTAGAGATGATGGACCTTTGAATCTAATTGATCAACTTGTTAGAGCAATTTATCTATAAAGGAGTGAATCATGCCATTCAACGGGCAAAAAATGGCAAACCTTATTCTCAAGGAATGTGAATCTATTGAAGAAAGATGCGAAGGATATAAAGACAAACTTGTGAAAGCGATCATTGAAATCCTCTCATCTGAGAAGCAACATAGTATTAAAGGCACAAACATTCAGAAAAAAGTAAACTCAATTTGCAAAGATGCCGGTGATTTTCTTACAAAGAACCGCGATAGCGAGAGGAAAATTAGATGAAACTTATTCGTGCTGAATTTGAAAACTACCGTTTATTACGCGATCTTCAGTTGGACTTCTCAACAAATAATGAAAAAAAACTAACTGTTATTCGGGCAGAGAATGGGACCGGAAAAACCACGATTTTAAACGCTCTTCAATGGGGACTCTATGGCGACAGTGCTTTGCCAGGAAAAGTCGGAGATTACCGACTGTCACCGATCGATTGGGATCCCTCCGACGGACAGAGAATTCCTATATCCGTAGAAATTGAATTTGAAACAGTTGATTTTCGGCAAACTTTGACAGGAAAACAAGTTGAAGACAAGAAGCGATACCTAATCGTTCGATCTGCCTATGAAACATTGGACGGTAAAATTCATCATCGTTCTCCATCAACAGTAAAGTTGCTTGAATTGACAGACACCGGTGCCGAACCTATTGATCCTCCTGACTCGCTTATTAACGAGATCCTTCCTTCTGAATTGCGGGAGGTGTTTTTTACCGACGGTGATCGTACGATGAATTTTATTACAGAGGGAACCAACGCAAATAAACGTAAACACGTCGAAAAGGCAATTCGATCATTATTAGGACTTGGCGTGATAGAAAAAGCTATTGGTCATGTAAAAAAGACTGCTGTCGCACTCAATAAAGACGTTCAGCGAATTGGAGGTGATAAGGAACTTACAGAGGTTACTACAAACATTGATCAGATAGACAGAAAGATTTCAGATCTTGAAGAAAAAAAGAAAGATGCTATCAAACAGTTTCAGAATCTCGACCGCAGTTGTTCCAAACTTGATAAGGAAATTGAAGCAGCCTTAATTATAGGTGATAAAGAAGAATTGAATCGAGATCTCAAACAGACCGAAGGACGACTAAAGCAGATTCAGAATCGGCAAGCTGAAGCAAGTAAAATGCATTCACAATTGCTTGAGAATCTGTCCGTATCACGGGATTTGCTTGCTCCGGTGTTGGAAAAAAGCCTGGGAAAGTTGAACAAACTTCATCTTCAAGGTTTACTTCCCAGTACATCAGTTCCCGTCCTTGAAGAACGTCTCAAGAGTGATACCTATACCTGCATCTGTGGCGAGTCACTTGATCAGCACTCACGGGATGGCAAGCGACGGAGAAAACATATCCAGCATTTGATCGAGGAAAATCGAGAGTCGGATGCTTTCCAAAAGAATCTTACCAACCTTTATTATGAATCGCGTTCACTACAGTCCAATAGCACTGATGACAGCGAACCCTGGACTGCTAAGTACGCTAATATTGCGAAGCATCGCGTTGAACTTGAAGAACAGCATGATAAACAAGGACAAATACTCAAGTCTCTTGAAGCACAAATAGCCGATATGCCTGACACCAATGTTGGAAAACTTCGGCACCAAAGACGAAATATGATCCAACAGCGCGACCAATTCAACGATAATCGGGTGAAATATGAAACAAAACTTGATATGTTGAACACAGAACGTAGAAAGTTAGTTGCTAAGCGGACCAACCTCCTTACAAAACTAAATAAGGGGGCACGGACGCGAACTGAACTCGAAGTGACGCAAGATATACAGCAAATCCTTGAGAATTCTTACGACCTGATCGCAAATGAAGATACCATCAAGGTAAGTAAGAAAATGAACAGATTCTTCCTTGAGATGATACGCGCGAACCCAGAGGATGGTGCAATCATTCAGCGAACAGAAATCAGCGAAGATTTTGAAATTTTAGTTTACGGTCTTAATGACGTTCAACTAGACCTCAAAGAAGATCTGTTCGGTGCCTCTAAGCGCGCATTAACTATGTCTTTTATTCTTGCCCTAGCTCAGGTGAGTGAAATTGAAGCACCTAATGTGATTGACACGCCTCTCGGAATGATGGACACTTTGATAAAGAGGTCCGTACTCAAAATCGCTATCCGCGAGAGTTCTCAACTGATTCTATTTCTGACGAGCTCAGAGACCGCAAACTGTGATGACATTCTAGATGAGCAGGCAGGACGTATAATAACACTAACAAACCCGAGCCACTATCCGGAAAGGTTGGTGCATCCGCCACCAACGGAAGAACTTAAAGTTCTCAAATGCCAGTGCAGTCATCGCGAAGAGTGTGTAATATGTATGCGTAAGACAGATGAGGAAACCGAATGAGGAGTTTAGGAGATAAGCAATGGCACAGCAATACCATAATCCTTTTGCAACATTAGGTCTGATTGCACCTGAGACACAACGGGATTATTATGATCAATACTGCCGTACAAACATAGTTGGAAGAACAGCTAAAGATATCGATCAAAGCCCCTTTCGACGAAGGATAGACCTCTGGTTTGCCGGATTCTCATTTGCAGCCCGTAAGCAGCTTAAGCCTATTGATCTCGCAAAAGAGAAAACCTACCAATTTATTACAGGAGGTGAGATTTTCAATGGTAAGGATAGTTGGCGAATCGAAATAATAACGCTTGTTGCTATAGCAATTGAAGACAATTTAGAGGTTGTGCAGGACCCACGTCGCATGATGGATATTGCCAACGGTTTAGCAGCAGCTGGCGTTCCACATATCGTAGACATGTTAAACGAAGGTAATCAGGATCCAATATGGAACCTTTCCGATGCTCTTGATAAGATGTTGAAATCCGATAATTATGAAGAGGACCACAAAGATAGCAAAGACCTTTCTAACGTCCTTAATGAAATTCTTCGGTAGCAGCATAAGGGGAAACTGAACTTGTTTCAGTATCAGTGATATTCTTAAGACACAAACAACTATGGTTATTCAATTTATGTTATGTAACATTTTATCATGAAATATCTACTTTCACAGTAGGAAGGTCTGAGTTATGTCAAGAGAGATACCACCGTCCTTAAAAGTTAGCACTGGATGGATAGAGTTAGAAATTATCTCTGAGCCAGATGTAAACTTAACATACAAAGGCTATGCCCCTATCCTTCGAGTCAGAAAACTTAGAACAAATGTTGAGTTTATACTCTATATTTCGGCGAAATCATTAGCGGAGCCTCTCGAAAAACTGAGAGAAAGCAATGCCTATCTCTTTAGCGGCATCAAATTCAAGGTGCGTAAAGAGAGCAGTACACCCATGGCTAAATATGAGGTAGAGGAATTAAGTAATGAGTAACGAAACTACCATATTTGATGAGATTTCCGGTGTCATTGAGAAGACGCAAGGGAACCGGAAGTACCTATTTGGAACTATCAGTTCAGAAAAAATTAAGGATGTAACAGTCGTGCCGGTCATTGAACATAGCCGTAAAACCTATCTCAATGAAGTTGAAGAAAATGGTTATCAACGACCAGGTTCGGATTCTCGGATGAGGAAATTTTCAAAATTCCTCAAAGACAATCCTAATAGTGTAGTACCACCAGTCCTTCTTTCAGGACGTGGAAATTGGGTATTTGAGCCTGGAGGTAACGAACAAGACTCGGGGAAACTCATAATTCATGATAAAGCAATAATCGTTGACGGTCAACATCGCCTTGGTGGTTTTGTCCATCTGTATGAGGTAGAAGGTGATGTACGTGAGATATCCTTTATTCTCCTCCCAAATCTTGATTCTGAAGAGGAAAAAGAGGAATTTGTGGTTGTCAATAATACGCAAAAAGGAGTACCCAAATCACTCACCGTGTATTTAGATGATGAGGATGACGACGCGAAGGTAGGGTGGGGACTCAATCAACTACCAGATAGCCCATTTAACGGAAGAATTACCCGAACCAGGATGAAGCGTGAACATCTTTTTACTCTTGCCAGTGTGGCAAAGCAGGTTAAACGCATGTTCTCGCTTGATGGCATTGAATTAGACCCTTATTTAAATGTCAATCAAAAGATCGAAATTGTGTCACAGTTTTGGGAAATAATTGCAAATCAACTTCCAGAAGAATGGTCAGACATCGAAAAACTTGATGATTCTAACACAAAAGGCAAGAGAGACTTTGCATACAAACTTCTTGAACTTACAGGTCTCATCGCTTGGGCATATACTGGTGCACGTATCTTTGCGCGTAGTTATAAAGAAAATGATAATGATATGGATTGGGATCAAGTCAGTTACCTTGTGGAGGCTGCATCACAAATAGACTGGCGCAAGAATGGAGAATACGAAGGTAGGGCAGGTGAAGTTGGTGGAAAGAGTATGGCAACTGAGATGATTTTGATGTTACCTACTGAATCTGCTGAGGCAAGCCTGCAGCGGGTTCTAAGTTGAGTTAGTCACGCAATTATCCGCTATTAAAAAAAATCGGAAGTAACTCACTATTCCTATTTTTTGGCGAAGTTCGGAAACAGTGTCAGAGGTGTATACCCTGGTAAATGCCCACACATTTCCAAATCTCACCACAAACACCCACCCTAAAAAAACAAATATTTCCCTTGACTTTATACTTTATACTTTATATATGTTATGTTTTATAACAACCTGCCGAAATTTTCGCTAGATTTCGCAAGGAGGTCAAACCATGAACACAGAAAACCAGAACCCAAAAACACAGTTACCACGCGCAATTGAAAAGAGACCCCATCGTTTATGACGACATAGACCGTTTCAAGTCTGCTCTCAGCGCGTGTAAACTTCCCACACAAAAACCACATATTTCCTTGACATCCCACTTTATATATGTTATACTTACAATATGTTATGTTAACGATCTAAAGAAGCTAATAGTGAAGCAACGCACGAGAACAACTGACAGCCAAAATCGCAAAAGTTATGCTTTCCGTGGTATCTTTTTTTCAACGCGGCGAACCAGCAAAAAATACCTATAAACCCTTACTGTAACTGCGTTTACAATCTAATTTCAAAAATTACCAAAAAGCAAAAAAAGATACCATTTGGTATCTTTTTAGGGCAAATTGCATCGGCACATTACCAATCGAAAATGAAAAATGAAAAGGCTATAATCCTAAAAATCCTAAATCAGTCAAAAACACGAAAATAACCCTTCCTCGAACAGAAGGGGGAGAGAACGGAGGCACAGTTAAAACGAAACCATTAACCGACACACCCTAACCCGGCGGAGAAAAAAATATGACGCAGATTTTCGCGTACAAAAAAAATTAAAGCACCTTTATGACCAACGCATAGCGAGTAAGCACTAAAAATTCAAAGTCCATGCGGATCTGAAAATGTAACTCACATAATCTCAGCCAGAAAAGCAAATAAATTAGAAGAGATAGGATTTACGCATGCCGCTCTTTTGTAGCACAAACTTCCCAGTTTGTGACACCGGAACGCTATGTTTTCAGAGAAATCTCATCTAACAGAACAGGCTGCAGTCAAAATTGCGTAAGCCCTGAGAGAAAAATTACGATGAACATTTGGAATTGAAAAAACCCCATCCTCACATGAAAATTCTAATTAGCACAAGGCGTGATAACTAATAATTGACATCCGTCCTTTGGATATGTTATCATTTTCATATTCATGGGAATCAGGGTCCCGAAAATAAAGGAACCCCTTGAAACTGACAGCCGACGGCTGACGGCTGATGGTTTCCAAACGAAAGGAGTATCCACACATGACAGGTGAAGAGAAATTTCAGGTAGACCTTGAAGGTTACCTCGTCATAAAGAACGTCTTGACCGACGACGAAATCGCTGAGATGAACGAGATTATCGATAGCGGCGACCGTAAAGGGCCGCCGAGCCTCTGGGGTGAACCGTTCAAACGGCTTATCGACCATCCGACGATCCTCCCATATCTCATCGAACTGTTGGGTCCGCATGTCCGACTCGACCACGACTATTCGCTCTTTATGGAGAAAGGTCAAGGACGTGGCGGGTTGCATGGCGGTGAGGACGGTGGACGCGCGGGTGGACACGTCGGCGATCATTGGTATAAATATCGAGACGGCGTTATGCGCAACGGGCTATCCGTGATGACCTATAATCTGGCGGATGCACCGGCGGGCGCTGGCGGGTTCGCTTGTATCCCCGGAAGCCATAAGAGCAATTTCGCACCGGAGATCCCATCAGAGGTACGTCGATTCGAGCGTCCTGCGCACTATGTTGTGCAACCGGCAGCCGAAGCGGGGGACGTAATCTTTTTCACGGAGGCACTCATCCACGGAACGATGCCGTGGACAGCAAATCATGAACGCCGGTCACTGCTCTATAAGTACAGTCCGGGACACTCAGCGTGGTCAGGAAATTACTACAACCTCAGTAAATACGACGGGTTGACAGCGCAGCAAAAACGGATGCTAATGCCACCCTCTATCGGCAGAAGACCACCGGTTCTTGAAAAAAATTGAGAAGAATAAAATGCGGGGTTACAAACTCCGCCTGCAGTGGGTGATGGTTGGCAGCTGACGGCTGATGGCTGACGGTTTCCGACGGCTGACGGCTAAAAGCCAATAGAAAGGATTACCTAACATGACAGGTGAAGAAAAATTCCAGGTTGATCTCGAAGGGTATCTGGTTATAAAAAACGTTTTGAATGCAGATGAAGTCGCTGAGATGAATGACATCATTGATAACAGCGAACGCGAGGGGCCCCCGAGTCGCTGGGGTGAACCGTTTAAACGATTGATTGATCATCCGAAAATCTTGCCGTATCTCGTAGACCTTCTGGGTCCAAACGTCCGTTTAGATCACGACTATGCCATCTTCATGGAAGCAGGTCAGGGACGCGGCGGATTGCACGGCGGCGAGGACGGCGGTAGACCGGGCGGTCCCGAAGGTGATCACTGGTATAAGTATCGCGACGGTATCATGCGCAACGGTTTATGCGTGATGACCTACAACTTGGCAGACGCACCGGAAGGCGCGGGCGGGTTCGCTTGTATCCCCGGTAGCCATAAGAGCAACTTCTTGCGGGAAATCCCGTCAGAGGTGCGGCAGTTCGAGCGTCCGACGCATTATGTCGTGCAACCGGCACTCGGTACAGGCGATGTGCTTTTCTTCACAGAAGCACTGGTTCACGGGACGATGCCGTGGAAAGCGAATCACCAACGCCGTTCATTGCTCTATAAGTACAGTCCGGGACATTCAGCGTGGTCTGGGAACTATTATGACATCAGCAAATACGGCGAGTTGAGCGAACAACAGAAGCGGATGCTGTTGCCGCCGTCTATCGGCGGTCGTCCGCGCGTTTTAGAGGCGAATTGAGGCAGTTTAAGTGACAAAAGTTAAACTCACCGGAAAACAGAGCGACTTCCTGAAGATTGTTGTCGCAGCAGCGGGGCGAGGCGACCTCAAAACCGTTCGCCAGCTGCTTGACCACAATCCCGCATGGCTTCACACCATCGGTTCCCACGGGCGGACGATGCTCTGGGAGGCGGCGTATCGCGGGAAACTGGAGATGGTCCAATTTCTCATCGAACGCGGTGCCGATATACACCTACCCGGCTGTCATCTAAGTCAGCACGGTATCGAAATTACGCCGTACTGCGTCGCACGACACGAAGGACGCGACGCGGTTGCGGACTATCTACTGGCGCAAGGGGCAGAAGTTGACATCCATACCGCTGCCTACCTCGGAGATTACGATACTGTCCGCGCACACCTTGATCGCGACGCAAGCCTCCTCAATAGTGGATACCTTCAATCGGTCATGCTACCCGCAGGCGAACCGCACACCGTTGAACACAGAAACACGGAATGGGCAACCCCGCTCTGTTATGCCATCATCGGCGGAAACGTAGCCATTGTTGAACTGCTCATCTCGCGGGGTGCGACTATCGAACCGTACAGCGAAATTTTGTTGGATAACGCGGTTGGCGAAGATCAGGTAGAGATGACCGAGATGTTGCTTGAGAACGGTGCAGATCCGAGTAAAGCACCGCACATCTTGGACGACGGTTCCGAAATGAGCCAATTGCTCAAGGCGCACGGTGTCCCATCGGAAGATATCAATGCACAAAATCACATGGGGTGGCCCCGGCTTGTCTACGTCTGCCGCGGCGATAAAGGCGAACATCCGGAGGAAGTGTTGCGGTATTTGGAACTCGGTGCAGACATCAATGTTCGGAACCACAAGGGTCAGACGGCGTTGCATTGTGCGGCGAAAGCTGGATTCCTTAAGGTTATCCATCTACTCATCGAAAAAGGTGCCATAATTGATGCACCCGACAACAAAGGTGAAACTGCCCTATTTGAAGCAATCCGCTCAACAATAAAGAACGGCGAAAAACAGCGTGCTGCTATAGAGGCACTACTGGTCGAAGGCGCGGATCCGAACCTTAAGAACCGGCAAAGTCTGACACCGCTGCAAATTGCACAACGGATGCGACGGGCGGATGCCGAGAAAATTGTTGTGTTGTTGCAGAGATATGATGCAGTTTAGTTAGCATGTAAATAGATTCTAAGACAAAAGGAATTAAAATGATTGATAAAGAAATTGTCAAACATTCAAGACTACTCCGTCAGGAAGCAAGTGAATTGCTCAATAAAGAGGGCTTGCTCTCGATGCTCAATGCTTTCGGAACCACCCAAGTTATTGGAAGTTACACCTTGGACACGATGACATGGCCCGATCTTGACATCAGCATGAATCTACCAGATGAACAGAATGTAGAACGCTTCTTTGAACTCGGTAAAAGAATCGCAGCGAAGTTCCAGATAACGAAAATGTCATATTCAAACCACTTCATTCGGAACTTCCCCGGATTCGATCACGGGCTTTATTGGGGCATCCAGCTTCGCTATGCGGAACGGGAGTGGAAGATAGATCTCTGGGGATATGGAGACACAGATTATCAAAAACATATGGCGGAATCTGATGCACTGCATCAGCGGTTGCAGCAGGCAGATCGCACCGCAATTTTGCGTATCAAACACGTTATCTGTCAACACCCCGATTATCGGGGCAACGTCTACAACAGTATGGCAATCTATCGGGCTGTTTTTGAGGGTAAAGTTGAATCCGTAGACGAATTTAAAGCATGGGTCGAAAAAACACACGCGAACACCTGATAGAAAACGATTTTAAATGAAAACGCCTTACACATGTGAGAAACTCATTCAAGACTTTACCGATCTCGGTATCGAAAAAGGGGATACCCTCTTCATCCATTCATCTTTTAAGAGTCTGGGTCCCATTGAAGATGGCGCAGACACGGTGATCTCTGCATTAGAAGAAACCGTCGGTCAGGACGGGCTGATCCTGATGCCGACCTTCAGTCTCCTACCGAGTCGGGAAGAACGCGTCGCTTCGTGGGATATTGACAAAACCCCGTCCACAGTCGGATGGCTGACAGAGTTTTTTCGGCAGATGCCGGGGACTTATCGCTCCGACCACTATTCACACGCCGTTGCTGCGCGCGGGAGAAACGCAGAGGCGTTTGTAGCAGATCACCTCCGACGCGAAGGCTATCAATCGCCCTGGGACCTCCACCCGTGGGGTAAGACTTACGGCACGCATTCACCGATGTTCCGCGCCTACAAGGCGAACGCCAAACTTCTCATGATTGGTGTCGATTACGATACTTCAACCTATATCCATCTCGTTGAGGTTATCCATTGGAACAAACGCCTCACGAACGATGCAGACGCAACGTTTATCGGATTAAAACGTCCAGAACTTGGTGCGTTTTGGGAGGGACTTGCTAAATTGAAGCAGGGTCGGGTAGGAGATTCAGATTGCCGATTGTTCCACATCAAAACGTATGTCAATACGCTTCTCAGAGAGGTGGAACATAATCCTGGACCTTATGTCGGATGAGCAGTTTATTCACTTACAAGATCCGATTCACCCGTTCGCTGCAGATAGAGATGTGTTGTCAGAAGTGCCCAGATGGGTTCAAAAGCTGCACATAGAAGCGTCTTTACCACAAGAATCACACCGATCGTCCGAAAACTGGGGGCACCGTCTAAGGTTGCGGCTACACCACCAAAAATGAACTCTCTACCATTAAAGGTAAACGTTATATCAACACCGAAAAAAAGCATAATGAATCGTTCAGACAGCAATGCCTCTCGAATTGGTATGAATTCGGAGTTCGCAATAGAGAGTAGCATCAACGTTATCGCGAATACCAAACCGGTAAGCACACCGGATACCCAGATAAGCAGCAGGTACCTACCAAAAAACGCCCACCATCTCCCCCGAACCAATTCACTACTTCTGCGGAACGCTGCTTTTGCTGTGAGCCCCTCAATAATGATGCACTGGTTGTAAAGACTCCACCTCACTGAAAAGTAAACTATAATACAAAAAGCTATCAAGGCAGGCACTATTAGCACTGCTGGAAACGAGGCAAGTGCGAAAAAAATAAGGAGCAAAGGCACTAACACCATAGCACCTCGAACCAGCAACAAGAGAGCTGCCACCAAAATAGAACGGATCCTGCGGAGCGTCTGCCGCCAGACACTTCGCGAACTGACATTCATCCCACGACGGATTTGAAATACTGCAAGCGCCAGCGGACACATCGCAAACCATAAAAATAAAGAGACAGGAGAGGAATACGTAGCGGAAAACGTAAAAATGGGTTCCGAACTTGGGTCTGTTTCAAAAAACCTCGTTACAGAAAACCCGCTTGATGTGCTAACAGTCCATAACGTATTTGTGACGTTGTGGTAAAGACCGTAAAGTATCGCGATATCAAGGAGAAAACCGAGAAAGATAACCGGCAGCATGATGCGCCAAAACAGATAGAAGTTTTCTCGGTAATATCGGAATATTGCTGAAATAAGTCGCATGTGTTATTCTCCTCGACGGGTTGCCATCACTTCGATATCGAATCCCTCCCTCCGAATCCGTTGATCGAAGTAGAGGAGTGTGCAACCGATAACCCAGATCGGCAGTGTCAATGCATCAATACCCGAGTTGATAAGGTACATCAGCGCGGTCACGAGATGGAATTCGGCTACGTTCCTCGGAAGCTGAAAAAAGGCACCCCATTGAATTGTCGCTACAAACTCGTTTATGTCAGCGAGTTTGGTTAACTCTAAGAGAATGCCAAAAGTAAACCGGAATATAAAACCGACACTGAACTGTAACAAAAGGATTGCGAGCATAACGCCGTTGATCCGCCACCATTTGTCACGGATCAATTCATCGCTGCGTCCCAATGCCGGTGGAGCTGTTGTTTGCTCCACAGAGATCGTCGATATGTAGAAACACCAATAAGCTACAAAAGATGATGCAGCAGAAAGTATTATCATCACGAAAATACTGAATACTACACCCCTTACAACAATTGAGCTTGACACAAAGGAACGAGAGAGTCCAACAAAGACAAGAAGAATGAGAAACGTCAAGACAAATATGATGAGTCCAAAGACAATAAAACTGATAAGGCATCGGAAAAATTGCCGTCTCGCTTGTCTCAACACGGTTCCGGTTTTGATCTTCCCGTCTAAATAGGCTTGGACGCTAGCAAATACAAGTGCGCTAACCACAAAAACGGAGACACAGGAAAGGACACTCATGGTAACGATCCAGAGAACCACCCTCGTGTCTCTTCCAATCGAGTCATCAAAAAAAGAGATTGTACCCCCAATCAGCATGGCGGTGAAATAGAGGGTCGCTATTCCGAGGAATGCCTTGAAATGCGCGCGATACAGACTAAACAGGGTGTCCAGAAGTTCTCCGAACCCCATTGCCCGTAGTTTCGGGACGCTACCATCGGTTTGCCATGAATTGTTCGATACCGGTGTATCTACGCCATCAACCACTTGCGTTTGTCTCCGATGTCTTCAGGGCGTAGACTTCTTCTAAAAACCTATCATAACTTATCGAACTGCTGCCGCCCATCTTCTCAACGATTGGACTGGCAATGGTGCGTGCCAGTTGAGAACGTCGGGGTTTCGGAAGCGTTCCGCGACGGGTCAGATATTCACGGATGATACCCACTTCCGGCTCGGTTACCAGCTCAGGTCGAATCCATCCGGCGTAGTTAAATTCTTCCCGTGGAATATTGATAACCGGTCCGTACATTTTTGGAATTCCGCCAGTAGGTTTCAGATTCGTGCGTTCCGTTTTGACGACGAGTGTTCCAGCGGCTAAATCGCCTAAGCGTTGCCAGTTCCCGTTTATCAGCATCGTCAGTAGACCGGCACCATAAAAGAAAGGCAGAAAATCAACGACGCGAACGAGGTTTCGGATCGCGGAATCCGCGAAACCGATCGGATAGCCGCCGTCTTTGATGACCCGCAAACCAAGTGCACGTTTGCCGAGAGTTTGACCGTTTGAGGTGACCTCAAACACCATATAATAGCCCCAGAAAAGTGCAAAGACAAGGATACCACCGATCGCACCAAGCCAGTTACCGAGCGTGTCGCCAAGCTCCGTGATGAAATTTAGGTTGACGTAATATCCGACAAAGAGGATGAGCACGAGCAGTCCAGTATCAATGAGCGCAGCATAGAAGCGCGACCCGATACCTGCCTTCTGAAAACTGATGTCAATCTGTTCCGGTGTTTCTATCGATAATTGTTCGTTCATTATGTGAGTACCGATCTCCTTATTGTCTTAAAAGACTTGCTTTTTGATGTAAAATGGAGTTTAATTATCTAAGGAGAAGCCAATTCAGATTATAGCACAATGCATGCGTTATAGCAAAATCTACCATTTAGATTAACTGAAAACTGAAAACTGAAAACTGAAAACTATTTATCGTCATGACATCGACAGAATTCATCGAAAAAAAACAGCCTGCATGGAACGAGCTTGAGGCACTGCTCAACCGCCCCCGGAAAGCGAATGCAGGGCAGCTGAATCGGCTCGGTTACCTCTATCGGCGTGTTACATCGGACTTAGCGGTTGCGCGACGCGATTTCCCGCAAGACCGATGTGTTCCCTATCTCAACGAACTCGCCTCCCGCGCGCATGCGACTGTTTACCAGACTTCGCCATTCAAACGCGGCACACTCCGACAATTTTTTCTGTCCGGGTTCCCGACAATCTTCCGAGAAAACTTAAGTTTCATCGGCGCATCGTTCCTGATGTTTGCCGTTGCCTTCGCAGCATCGTATTGGATCGGACTGACAAACCCAGAATTGGCGGAAAAATTGATCCCGGAACGGTACGTATCGCATATCAAGAAGTTAGAAGACGGCGCATGGAACGACACCTCAGCGGAAATGCGAAACCTATTCGCTTCTTTCGTGATGACGAACAACATCAAAGTCGCTTTCTTCGCCTTCGCATGGGGTATCATGTTCATGGTCGGTACTGCCTACATTTTAGTGTTCAACGGTATCCACATCGGTGCGATTGCCGGTCTGTGCCATGCCAACGGTGTTTCGTTGGCACTCTGGTCGTTTGTATCGCCACACGGCTACATCGAACTGACGACAATATTCATCGCCGGTGGTGCCGGACTGAAGTTAGGATACGCGCTTATTGCGCCGTCACACTTTACCCGTAAACGGGCTTTGACCGACGCTGCCAAAGTCGCAATCCAGATGCTCGGCGGCTGTGTCGCCTTGCTCGTCGTCGCGGGGACGATTGAAGGGTTCGTCTCGCCTTCCGAGCTGCCGAACGCTGTCAAAATCGGGTTCGGTGCCGTAACTGGGATCCTGCTGTTCACCTATCTCTTCGCGCTGAAGGAGCCGAACGCCAATACCGAATCCCCGGCACAACGCGGTTCGACTATATCAGGTCTCAAATCCTCGACTTCGCCTTAAGCTCGAGATACTTATTCACGACCGCCATTGTCAACTGATGCGCCGGTACGTCAATCGTGATGACTGCTTGACGACGCAAAATCTCCAACGTCGCATGTTTCTCCTGCAGTAACCGCTCCGCAATCGCCTTCTCATAGACAGATTTGGAATCCGTGGACTTCTGATCCGCCAACGCGACAATCCCGGAATCCGTCAAGGTAACACAAACAACAAGGTGATGTCTGGAGAGTTGGGAGACGTATGCAGCAATGCCTTCAGCGGAATCGCTGTCTAAGATGTCTGTAAAGAGGATAATGAGGGCGCGCTTGCGCTGTTTGGATGCCAGATATTTGAACGCCGCCTCAAAGTCGGGTTCAACCGAGTGAACCGGCAGAGCATAGATAGTCTCTAACATCGTCAGAAACTGCTTCTTACCCGGTTTCGGTGCAAGGTATTGGTGAACGGTATCAGCGAAGGCGATCAATCCGACTTTATCCCCCTTGAGCATTGAAACGTAGGCAGTCATAAGTGTGGTGTTGATAGCGTAATCCAATTTCTGCATCGCCTTCTGTATTGACGATTCAGTTGTGTGCTGTGTAGACCTTTCCAAAAGGATAGGCGATGCCATGAGCCTACCGGTATCCAACATAACGACGATGTCTTGGCTGCGTTCGGTCTCGAATTCTCGGACAATCGGTTTCCGTTGACGTGCGGTGGCGTTCCAATCAATACGCCGAAAATCGTCGTCCGGCGAATACTCGCGCAGCCGTTCCATCTCCGTGCCTTCCCCGAACTGCCGAGAAGTCTTAAGCCCGATTTGGTGGAGCATCCCGCGTTTTACTAAGAGCTCGTATTGTCGGACTGCCTGTAGATTCGGATAGACCTTTATCTCTGCCGCAGCAGGAAACTGTCGCCGCCGAACAATCAATCCTAAAACACCCCAGCATTGTAGATGGATATCCGCGAACTGATAAATCCCGCGTCGCAGTGGGGTCAGACGATAACTTACCTGTCCGTCGTGCATCGGTGAAACGCTACAGTCGTGGAGCACCGTTTCATACAGAAATTCGTCAGGGAAGTCGTCTTTCAAGCGAATTCTTAATGGATGCCGAGATCGGTTGGTAATGCGGAGCGTCACAACGTTATTCACGCCTAACGAGAACTTTGAATTCATCTCTCGACGCACCTCAACCCTTTTATACAAAGGGTTTGTAACATAATCCATCACGCTGACAACGACCAACAGCACCAAGTAAGCACCGCCGATGAACAAGAGGGACGGAGCGACCTTGTAAAGCAAGATCGGGATGGCTAACGGGAACAGAAAGATGAGCAGACGGTTGCTGAGATGCATGTTTTCACCTAACGCGGGATTTCCGCCTCTGCAAGCAGTCGGTCGATCACATCGTCCGGTGCTAACCCTTCAATTTCCGCTTCAGGTTTCAGAAGGATGCGGTGACGATAGACGTGCGGTGCTAAGAACTTGACATCATCAGGTAGAATGTAGTCGCGTCCTTGAAGCGCAGCGTAGGTCTTGCTCGCCAACAATAGCGATATTGAGGCGCGTGGACTGCCGCCTAAAACCAACTCATTGGAATTACGGGATGCCGTCGCTAAACCGACAATATAGTTGAAAATCGAATCCTCTACGGTGACTGCTTGGATGTCTGATTGACACGCCTGAAGTAAGGTACTATCCACGACGCTTTCAATACCGACAGACTCTAAGCGGGTGGCACTAAACCCGTGGTGATAATTCATCAGAATCTGTGTTTCTACCTCTGGGAGTGGGTAATCGACGCGCAACTTAAATAGGAAGCGGTCAAGTTGTGCCTCGGGGAGTGGGTAAGTACCTTCGTACTCAATCGGGTTTTGGGTTGCCATGACCATAAACGGAGGCGATAACTCATAGCGGACACCATCAATACTGACCTGACGTTCTTCCATACATTCCAAGAGTGCGGATTGTGTCTTCGCGGGGGCGCGATTGATCTCGTCAGCAAGGAGTACGTTCGTGAAAACGGGACCCCGCTTGAGGTTGAATTGGTTTTTAGCTAAATCGAAGACACTGGTGCCGACGATATCCGATGGCATTAGATCAGGGGTAAACTGTACACGGCTGAATTGACCAGAAACGATCATCGCTAAGGTTTTCGCAATGAGCGTTTTCGCGGTGCCGGGAACACCTTCGAGCAGGACGTGTCCGCCTGAAAATAGACTGACAACGACGAGTTCAAAAAGTTCTGTCTGCCCAACAATAACTTTCTCTGCCTCTTGTTTCATTTTTTCAAAAGTCGTCTGAACGAGATTGCTCATGTATTCTGCCTTTTCGTGAGGGTGAGGTTATATTGTAAACTATAGGTGTCAATTTAGCGACTTACGTCGGTCGATTTTTGCAAGGTCACGGTACGCTTCAACACGGTGCGCAAGGTCACGCAACCGCGCCTCCGATATACTGGCTGGTGCCTCCAAGTCCGTTATTAGATTTGTGAGTTGATTGTCTTCATCAATAGCACCGCGCGATGTTAACTCCTCTAAAAAGGTAGCTGTATCCACATTCGGATTAACACGCCATCGGGTAGCGAGATCAGTTTTGAATTTCTCTCGGATGTGTCTTAAGATATCCATGCGTGTGTCTCCTTTCTGATAGAGAGCTGTCATAGCGTGGACGTATTCGGAACTCAAACGCCTGTTTTTCTGCTGTGCGTCGAGCGGTCTGCCGAACCGCCGACCACGTAAGAGTAAAAAAACAAATAGTGTAAGACAAATATAGACTGCCGCCAAACCGCCCGGTGTTCGGAATACGAGCGCCATAAATGGGTCCGGTGGTTTCGTTTCACGCGTGTAGTATCTTCTCTCGGCAAGACCGATATGTGCGTTATGTGGGAGCGTTGACATCAAATTGTAGAGGAACGCAGCGTTGCCACCATAGCGTAACCCATCTCTTGTGAACATATAGTCGGAAGCGATGAAGTAGGCGCGTCCTTCGCCGGACCGGAGTGTTACGATCGCTGCATCGTTACCGCTCGCAAAAAGCACTGCGGCTTCACGTCCGAAAGGCTCAATCGCCATGTCGGTAGCAGCGCGAATTTCGTCCACCGGATTTTCTGGGAAGAGTGCCTCCTCTGGCATGCGTTGTGAAAAAATCATCCGCTTCGTCAACTCCTGTAGTTCTAAACCGTATGCCACGTACAAATCCGCTAAAGTTTCATCGTCCCCTGCCACGATTAAGGTGCCGCCGGTGTTGACGAAATCTTGGATGTCTCGAATCTCCGTCTCTGTTGGCGACTTGCTGAGTGCGTGCAAGAACAACACATCGTATCGATCCAAACGTGCAGGATATTCCGCCGTTATTTCTGCAACCCGGAATTTTAGTTTGCGCAAAATCTGATCAAGCACAGGACCATACCGCGGCGCATCACACGAGACCAGAAAACAGGCAAACGTAACTAAAATAGCCATGAAAATAGAGGTTCGCCTTATTCGGGTTGTGGTATTTGGCAGTGAAATTCTGATATTTTCAGTTCCTTGCATAGACTTTTTGGAGTAGGCTGCGGTAATTTGCGATGGTCTCCGCATCACACGGTTTATATCCGTACCATACCTCATCAAAAACTTTTATTGCAGGTCCGAGTGCGGCGTACAGGTCAGTGTCATTTTGTGCTTGGTGGAGGTATTCACGATTGGTGAGACTCTTATCGTAAGGGAGTACGCCGCGTTCTTGGAGATGCAAAATCGCTGAGAGGTAGAGGTAGCGGAGTGCGCCCCGAAAGTCGCTCGCTGCCTCCGCGGTCTCCGCGTGTGCGAGTGCGACTCTCTCGGTATCCACACGCGCCAATTCCGCCTCTGTTACGTCGTCGTGTGCCTCGCTGATAAGGTTCATCCGAATTTGCCGAACAAAAAAGATAACCATAACCCCCAGCACCGCAGCTGCGAGTGGAAACAGGACCCATCTGAGGTCGGCATCCCATACACGCGGGTTGAGGATCTTATCTAAATCCTGACGGTATCTCTTATAGGAGACCTCCGCACCGTCACGGCGTGTCTCCAATTCATCTCGGAACGCTTGTTCCTCTGCCGCCGCTATTGTGAACGGCACAGAGAAACTCAGAAAACAGACGATGCCCCAAAAATAGATACGTTCCTTCACAGTTATGTCGCCTCTTTGTTTGCGTCTACGCGTTGAAAATAAAGATGTGTTGTTAAAATCGCCCATATCGGCACTAAAAAGAATAGGTAAAGGTCCTCCCTTTTTATTCTTCGCTCGGAAGTGCCTCTCGATTCGTCTCTACGTCTGCTGCCATCCTCTCAATATCAAAAGCCTCTTTCCGGATCCGGAGGTCAAAGTAGAGGAGCGCGTAACCGATGGTGCCGATCGGCATAATGAACCCAGCAATAATTAAAGAACCTAATGTGTGAATAATGTAAAATCCCCATCCGACATCATTCGGTGACGGCGCAAATAGGCGAAGAAGCGTCTGATATAAGTTAGCACCCTCTGCGCCAGTATTCCCTATGAATGCGGAGAAGATCATTCCGTAGGAGGTCTGCAATATAAACATTATCATGAAAGCGATCAGAGAAATCGCTATCATGATTCCACAGACACGCCACCAAGTCCCTTTAACCAATTCCGTACTCCGTCGCAACGCGTTCCTCGCCGTCGTCCCCTCATACAATACAGGAAACGCGAAGAATGCCCATCGGAACGCGAAATAGATGGCGAACGGGATACCGATAATCGTAATTGATAAACACACCACAACCAGATAGTAGAGGAATGTGCTGCCGAGCAGTCGAAAATAATTTCCTGATGCTTGTTTTAAAGATGCCTGAGAGGTAATATCTCTGCCTAAGTACACCTGCGTGCTCGCGTAAACCAATCCCCAACCGATCCAATAAGCGAACAAGACACTCGCCATAGTCGTCAGGACTGTAATAATCATAACGTTTGGGACCGATGTCGCCCCCATAATGACTGACACAGAAATCAGGTTAAGCACAAATCCGAACACGAGATAAATAACGACGATACCCAAAAACAGTCGAAAGTGGCTCCGATAGAGGTTGAACATTCCGTCAAGGATATCGACAAGAGACATCTGCTGTAGCGGGGTAGAAACAGTTTCATCGCTTTCTGAGTGTGCTAAATTGTTGTGTTCGTTCATAGTTCCTCCAAACCTAAGAAAAGTCATTGTATATACACCATTGTATCACATTTCACGCTTTACATCAAACCTTGTGTACTATGTGCCCTACTCTGTGCTCGCATCTCAATATCGAAAGCCTCTTTCCGGATGCGTAAATCGAAGTAGAGCAGCGTCACACCGATCCCATAAATTGGGAGCGAAAACGTTTCTACAGCAAGGTAGACCAAATACATAATTGACGTATCTACAGATGTAGGTCTATCAAAAATATATTTCATCCCGAACAGCGATCTGACTGTCTCCATTAAACTGCCATCCCGAACAACTCCAAACAAAGCGAGAATGACACCAAAGGAGCTGCCAAGGATATAATCAATAGCAAGACAAAATAGTGTAATCGCCAGCACTATTCCGAAGACCCGCCTCCAGGTGCCTCGAACTAATCCCTTGCTGCGTCCCAGTGCCTGCACGGCTATAGGTTCTTCAAGTAAAACGACTGGACCGTAGAAAACCCAACTGATCAAATAGAAACATAAAAACGGAAAAAAGCCAATGCGGAACAGATTGACCAGACTCGAATCTCCCAATGAATCCAGCATCCACATATAACCGACGAATAAATAGATCAACGAAGCACCAAGATACCCCAAAAATCGAGAACTGAAACGTCGTAAGGCAATTTGAATTGTGACCGGTCCACCCAAATAAATTTCACTGCAGGCAACGACCAATATTCCTACGTTTAACATGCCGATAAACCCGTCCAACACAACATCAACATCAGAAATAAACCCCTCAAGATTCGGCGTGTCGGATTTTTCCAATAAAAAGACGACGAGAAACTCTTGCGCCGCTATTAAGACAAAATAGAGGGCAGCTATCCCAAAGAACACGCCGAAATTCCGCCGGTAGAGACTCAACGCAGTATCTAAAATACCGGCAAGTCCCATCGGCTGCAGCATCACCTTATGGCTTTTATTTGATTGTGGTGCCTCAGTTGATTCTAACATCCGTTCCTAATTTCGTGAGATATGTAGTAACTATGGCGCTATTTTACAGGTTCTAAGCCGCTTTTGTCAAGTGTATAAGCATTTTCAAACATACGAATGCATTGCCATAAACGCACGAATATGGTATACTCTATCTATTATTATCAGGTACTACGGATAAAGGAAATATGGGATGTCGAATGAGCAGCGCACGTGGAAAGACAGATGCATATACCGGATAGTGGCTACTTTCGGTTGGGGGTGCCGATGCCTTCCGAAAGGGTGGGCAATGCAGATCGGGCGCGGCATGGGGATGTTATATTACACTCTCGTCAAGAAACGACGGGAGATCGCCCTAAATAATTTACAGATTGCGTTCGGTGATGATCTCACAGCCAAGCAGCGCACGGAAATCTGTAAGGCGAGCTTTGTCAATGTCGGCAAAACCTGCGTCGAATTCCTTCGGTTTCCGAAACTTAATGCCGAGAATATCTGGGATCACGTCACAGTAGAAGGTCAAGAAAATCTGTATACGGCTTTAGAGGGAGAAAAAGGTGCGATTGTGTTTTTGGCGCATTTCGGGAACTGGGAACTCTTATCGCTCGTCTACGGTGCGCTAATACCGAATCGCGCGAAAGCGATCGCTTTTCCGCTGAAAAACGAGTTACTCAACACCTACTTATGGCGGCACCGTGAGCAGCTGAGTCTGAAACTGATTCCACGGAAGCGGGCTGTCCGGGAAACCCTGCGCGCCTTGAAAAACAACCAAGCCATTGGATTTTTTGCGGATCAAAATGCTGGCTCAGAAGGTGTCTTCGTTAACTTTTTAGGGAAACCGGCCTCAGCAGTGCGCGGTCCTGCTGTTCTGACACTGAGAACAGGCGCACCGCTTATCTTCTCACTCAGTATTCGCCAACCAGATGACCGGCACTATATCTATATCTCACCAGCTATCTACCCCGAACCGACGGACGATTTTGAAAGCGATGTGGAACGCTATACAACACAGATGCTGAAACAATTAGAGACGTACATCCATAAATACCCAGAACAGTGGTTGTGGCTTCACAATCGGTGGAAGACCCAACCGCCAACGGATCGGTAAGTTTTCGTGAAAAGTGAGGTTACAAAACCCCGTCTGCAAAACGGAATAAAAAAATTATATTGCGTTAATCCTGAATCCGTGTTAAAATAGTCAGAATAATCCAATCCCAAAACACTGAGGAAACTGTCATGAAAAGATACACATTGTCCTTCATAGTCCTGCTTGTTGCAGTTGCTATCCCACTTCTACTTATCAATCCGAGTGAAAAAGATGCAATGAGTCGGGACGGACGCATCACGCGTGATGTCCTAAGCGCAACGATTACAAGAGCCATCCAAATCGCCGAATCGAATTACTATAAACCGATAGAAGATAATAATGATATGTATCGTGGGGCGGTTAAGGGTGCGCTGGCAGCCCTGAATGACCCATACACCTACTACGTCTCACGACGCGAGCATCAGCGTGCAGTTGAAAACCTCTACAACGCGGAATATGGCGGACTCGGTATCCAGATCTACAAGGACCATCGCGGCTTCATCAAAATTTCTAAACCGTTCCCGAATACACCCGCCTCAAGAGCGAAACTCCAAGCAGGCGACTATATTACTAAAGTTGACGGCAAACGGATACACCTCAGTGAAAGAACCGGCATGACACGCGACGATGTTGTTGATATACTCAGAGGTAAAATCAATACAGATGTGACAATCACTGTGCAACGTAAATTTCTTGACCCATTCGATGTGACATTAACGCGCGGCAGGATTTCTATCAATAGCGTTAAGTCCACCATGCTTCAAGACGACATCGGTTATATCCGCATCACAAGTTTTATCGGGAGTAGACGGACAGACGGTACAGAAGAAGAGTTTAACGATGCATTCAAAGCACACGAAGCCGCCGGTATGAAGGCACTTATCTTGGACCTACGGGACAACCAGGGCGGCTTGCTAAACGCTGCATATCACATCGCCGATGCCTTTATTAATAAAGGTTTTATCGTTTCGACCAAAGGTAGAAAGAGCGAATTTGATGAACAATACCCAGCGACATCGAAACTGCTGTGTCCGCCAGAGATCCCGCTTATTGTCCTCGTCAATGAATACAGTGCAAGTGCATCGGAAATCGTGGCAGGGGCGATTAAGGATACACGTCGCGGTATCCTCGTTGGACAGAAAACCTACGGCAAAGGGGTCGTCCAAAAACGTTACGAACTCCCAGATGGTGGCGCCATGTCACTGACGATCTCCACCTACTATACACCAAACGGCACCTCAATTAACGAAACCGGTATCACCCCACAAGTCGCTATCGCTGACGATGAACCTGACGACGTAGAGGCGATAATGCTGCGAAAGGCGGAAAAGAGCGATACATTCAGGGATTTCATCACAAAATGGATTGATGACCACCACACACGCCCAGGTGAAATTCCGAAAGATTTCTCCCTGCTTGAAACTGAACTCCCCACACTCCAGCAGCAACTCGAAGAAGAACGTATCTACGTCAGTCTAAAGTGGCTGAAGCAGAGCGTTGAACAGGTCTACAATCTTTATGTCGGTATTGAACAGGTCGTCGATTTAGCGTACGATCGGCAGCTGCAAGAAGCAATTCGTATCATTAACGCCGATGAAGTTGCGAAATTCCTCAACCCACCAGAGGATACGGAACCGCCCTCAACGACGCAAGCCGATACGCCTATAGAACCGGACGCGGTCTCTGAGGAATAACTGGCTGAATATGAATTCCAGAACTGCGAACCCACCGGATGTCGTGACAAAAAAGGCACTCGTTGTCGGATTAATCTTAGTTATTGTTAACGCGTATTGGGTGGGAATCGCCAGTGAACTCTGGTACGCCGTCTACACGCTGGTTTCACCGTTCTCCAACGCCGTTTTCACACTCGTTGTTCTCATCGCTTTCAACGTCCTACTCCGCAAATTTTCGCCACGTATCGCGTTCACGCCTGCAGAACTGCTCCTGATCTATATCATGGTGACGATGGTCTCCACGATCTCCGGGCACGCGATGATGGCAATTCTAATGGGGACGCTTGCGCATCCCTTCTGGTTCGCGACCCCAGAAAACGAATGGGCACAACTCTTTCTCCACCATATTCCAGCGTGGCTGACGGTACACGAATTCGAGCTTTTAGCAGGATATTACGAAGGCGAATCGAGTATCTATTGGATAGAACATCTCCGTATCTGGGTGAGACCGGCACTGCTCTGGTCGGGATTCATATTTATCCTCTACGGTTCACTCCTCTGTTTAGGGCTGCTCCTCCGTAAGCAGTGGATGGAGCGTGAGAAACTGAGTTTCCCACTTACACATCTGCCGTTGCAGATGACGACGAACCGCAATTTCTTTCGATCCCGTGTGCTCTGGTTCGGGTTCGGTATCGCTGCCTTGTTAAGGGTGCTCGCTGGGTTACACGATATTTTTCCTGTTATCCCAGCACTACCGCCGAACTATAGGCTCGACCAACATTTTACGGAACGTCCATGGAACGCCATCGGTTATGCGTCTATGTCTTTTAATCTGGCGATTGTCGGACTGACCTACTTCATGCCGCTTGATCTGGCATTCTCAACGTGGTTTTTCTTTTGGTTGACGCGGGCAGAACGTGTCATTGCAAGTGCAGTCGGTGTCACCAACATCAGCGTTTTACATCTTAACGATCGCGCGTCCGGCGCGTGGGTCGGTATCGCAGTGTTGACACTCTGGATGGCACGCCGCCACTTCGTCCGCTTCTTTCAAAACGTCATCGGTCGTGAACGAGGGGACGATAGTAACGAACCGCTCTCTTATAGGACAGTCGCAGTTTTGACGCTGCTGAGTATTGGACTCGTATTCGGTTTCTGTTATGCAGCGGGGATGTCCCTCTGGGCAATCGGTGTGTTCTACGCGCTGTTCATCGCATTCGCTATAGCCATAGGACGCGTGCGTGCTGAACTCGGCCCGCCCTACCATGAAGTCATAGGCATCAATCCGCGCCAGATGATGCTCAGTATGTTCGGCACACGGCAGCTCGGGGCAGCCAACCTGACGATCATGACCTTCCTTTACGCGTTTAACCGTTGTAACCGTTCACATCCGATGCCAAACCAGATCGAATCGCTACGGATCGGCGAGCGTTCGGGAATGCCAGGCAAAACCTTGATCCTCGGGATGGCACTCGCTATTGGGGTCGGCGCCTTAGCGACATTCTGGACATATTTGCAGGTGGCATACCAATACGGCGTACTTGCGCAGTGCCAAGGGGTCGTCGGACGCTTCGGATGGGAGAGTTTTAACCCGCTACAGAGCTGGCTTCAGCATCCGAAAGAACCAGATTTTAGCGCGATCACTTTTATGTGTGGTGGGTTCGGTTTCGTGTTTCTCCTCCATCTTTTGCGGACACGCTTGTTGTGGTGGACACTTCACCCGTCGGGTTACGTACTTTCAGGCGCATCGTGGGGCGGGTTGATCTATTTCTGGTTTCCGGTGATGGTGAGTTGGTTCATCAAGTTTCTTATCCTTCGATTTTGGGGATGGCAGACGTATCGGAAAGCGATCCCGTTTTTCCTTGGACTCGTCCTGGGCGATTACATCCCGCGTAGCCTTCTAAGTCTCATCAGTTTCGCATTGAACCTCTATATGCCATCGTCTGGTGCCGGACACACGCTTTAGATTAACGCGAGTTTGACAATCAAAAACCTGAATACGTTCCATAGGTCGGAAATCTTACCTCAAAGAGAGCATGTTTGCAAGTCAAAATAAAAACTATGGTAAAGTATAAAAATATATTGACATCTACAAATGACCCAATTCCCCCCTGATAAGGGGGGTTAGGGGGGGTTCTACTCGCAGAAAATGTCTAATTAATTCTAAGGTTTCACTATAAATCATCAAAACTTTTGGGACGGAAACCTCGCCTTCAAAGGCAGGGTACTTGGCAATGCCTACACCACTACTCATAGTAAACGCACTTACAAAACGGTTCGGAACTAACCAACTGCCAACCATAAAAAACGTCAGTTTCAGTGTCTATCCGGGTGAAATTTTCGCGCTCTTGGGTCCGAGCGGTTGCGGAAAAACGACGACCTTACGGATTATAGCGGGTTTTGAACAAGCGGACACCGGAACAGTCATTATGGAGAAGCAGATACTCTCCGATGCCGACACCTATGTTCCGGCGGAGGCTCGAGGTATCGGTTTCGTGTTTCAGGACTATGCCCTCTTTCCACACAAAAATGTCTTTGAGAACGTCGCCTTCGGGCTCCGAAAAGCAACCAAAAGAGTGAGACGCGAGAGAGCATTAGACGTACTTGGTATGGTCGGTTTGACGCAACTGCAGACACGGATGCCACACCACCTTTCTGGTGGTGAACAGCAGCGCGTCGCCTTGGCACGCGCGATCATTGCACGTCCTAAGCTGCTACTCTTAGATGAACCGTTCTCAAGTCTGGACCCAGGATTACGACAGACAACACGTGATGAAGTCCGCGCACTTCTAAAGGCAGCAGGTATTAGTGCCGTACTCGTTACACATTCACAAGAAGAGGCGTTAAGTTTCGCTGAACGCTTGGGAGTGATGAAAGAAGGAACACTTGAACAGGTCGGTACGCCGGAAGTCGTGTATCGACAGCCGAAAACAGCTTATGTCGCGGATTTCCTCGGACAGACGAACTTCATTGAAGCTTATGTGCAAAACGGGTTCGCACAGACACCCTTCGGACGTGTAAAGGTGGACGGTCAAGTTGCTGGAGATGTGCTTTTATCAATCCGTCCAGAATGTCTAAAAATGCTGGCATCCGATTCTTGGAATAGCGGCGCAAAAACCGGACGCATCATCGGACAGGCGTTCAAGGGACACGATTACACATACCACGTTGAAGTGGATGGACAGCACTACTCCGTCCAGACCGACTATAACTGCCTTTTCCAAGTTGGTGATACTGTTGTGTTGAAAGCAGTGTCGGCGGTTTCGGTTATCCCCGAAACAGGGCAGGTAGACAGTAGTAAAATAGATAGCGAAGATCATTAGAAAGTGAGGTTGAGCAAAATTAAACGTCCGTTTGAACGCTGCGGTTAACCTATTGGAAAGAATAGAACACCATTTTAAATAATAGCATATCCTCAAGATTTGATTATAGACAACAAATTGTCTCAATAAATTGACAATATCCGCGTCATCTGTTAAAATAATACTCGGTATCAAAAACTGACTGTAAGGAAATTTTAAATGGACGCAAAGATTCTAATTGTTGAAGACGAACGCGATATAGCGGATTTACTGCGCTATCACTTACAAGAAGCCGGTTTTGAAACGGATTATGTTCGTAATGGCGCGGATGCGCTGCACCGATCGGTTGAAAAAATACCGGATCTCATTATACTCGATCTGATGCTTCCAGAAGTAGATGGCATGATCGTCTGTCGGTTACTAAAGAACGATCCAAGAACTAAAAATATTCCTGTCGTGATGGTAACTGCAAAAACGGAAGAAAAGGATAGAGTCGCAGGGTTAGAACTCGGCGCTGATGATTACATCACTAAACCCTTCAGCCCGAGAGAAGTGGTGTTGCGGGTGTCTGCTGTGCTACGCCGTCTCCAAGCCGGTAACCAAACAGAAAGCACGAAACGGATTGAAACACACGGACTTATAATTGATCTCGACAAACATCAAGTCCTGACTGAAAACGGTCCAATAGATTTGACAGCCACCGAGTTTAAGTTAATCACTCTATTCGCACGTTCACCCGGACGCGTCTTTACACGTGATATTCTGATGGATGTCATCTGGGGACAGGAGTATTACGGGATTGACCGGACGGTGGACACACATGTCAGCCGTCTACGTCGCAAACTCGGCGAATTCGGCAAACATATTGAGACGGTGCACGGGGTCGGCTATCGGTTCAAGGAAATCGGTTGAGGACAATATATCAGAGACCTTCACGCCTCGTGCAGGAGATATCTTCAAATCCTGAGGCTTACTGACTGCTAACTGCTGATCGCTGATGAAGTGCTTCCAAGCGAGAGGTCGCCTTGAAGGTTACCTCTCGCTTTGAATTGCACGTGTAGCATTTACATACAGATCTTGTGTTCTGCACCTACGGAAATTCTATTCCTAATTTTCGACACACCTTTCGGATTTTATTAATCGCACCGCCTATCTGTTTCCCGTTTCGTGTGACACCAAAGAGGTGTTGACTCACAACACGCCGGGAAATACCGAGGATATCTCCAATCTCTTCTTGCGTTTTGCCTTTATAAAAATAGAGCTGGATACACTCGGTTTGACGTTCGGTTAACTCTTTCGCGATAATCTGACGAACCTGTTCCAAGACCGCCTGCCGCTTAGCAAGCCGTGCTTCCGTATATTCGTCATCAGGTGCTCGATACCAGAAGTAGTCTTCGGTAGTGAGCTGGTCAAAAAATTCTGGTGGTACCGGAATCTCCCAAAAATCTGAATTAAATTTGGGCATAGATAGAGCAACTCCCTCAGATATGAGGCGATCGCGCCTATGCCATTTTCAATCAAACCGTTGATAATGAACAGAGGCACCATCGCCTTGAACCGCATAGGTTCGGATGAAATATAGCGTGGCTGAAACTTAGTATTAACATGATCGGTACCTCCTCCTTTATTTGTGTTTATAGTTTCAAACGGTGCTAAGAAAGCGATAACGCTAACTACTGGCAAACCGTATTATATCAAAAATACCAAAAATATACCATAAAAATCTGACATCAGGGCAGGGTTATTTAGTTTTACAGACTTACTTTATCTATGTAAATACGCCTCCCCTGTAGGAGCGAGCTGGGCTCGCGATCTTATCGAAAAAACGTCAACACCTAAAATGGGGGACAGAGGGAGTTTAACCCTCCGTCCCTTTCCAAAGAGTGCGACACTTAGTGTCACACCACAAGGGCGTAACACTAAGTGTCACACCTCCTCTGGTTTGCTAACATAACAAATTCCTCCTTTTTCTCTCTACCGCGATAACGCGGTATTAGGATACCATCGCCATTAAAAAATGACAATGATTCACTTAAACACATTTTCGGATGCACTTTTGCACATTTTTTGTAAAAAAAAATGAAAAATTATTTCCAAGACTTACGCACTGCTTCTTAAAGTCCCCCTGATAAGGGGGATTTAGGGGGTTAAAAATATCGAGAATACCCCTTTCTTACGTCCCAAGGTCCGGTATTTTCTCAGTTTGCATAGGTCTTGTTGCTATTGCCATCGAACCTGGTTCATATCCCATAGCATAACCACACCACTTTCGTCTATACTCGCAAGTATACGTCCATCAGGGCTGAACGCCAACGCTCGGACCCAGGTCGTATGTCCAGTGAGCGTAACTGTGCTTCGCTCAGTGAATGTGTCCCGCAATCGAATCACTCCAAAACATCCACTCGCGAGTATACGTCCATCCGGACTAAAAGCAACGGATAAAACACTACTTTTTGTAGGCTCTTCAAAGACCTTCAGCAGTTTACCGACTTCCACATCCCATAAACACATTGTGGCATCATCACCGCCACTTGCAAGCACGGTGCCACGTGAGGAAAATGCGACAGCAGCGATCTCATTGCTGTGCCCGACAAGCGAACCTGTGAGTTTACCGGTCTGCACATCCCATAACCGAATCACTTTTTCATCCCCGGCACTGGCAATCGTCCTTCCATCGGGACTCAGCGAAATGGCTCTAACGCCTTGGCTGGGCTCCAGTTCTGTAATGTTCCCTATAATGGTTTGCAGGGGCTGACCTGTGTCCACATCCCAAATACGGATGGTATTGTCCCAACTCCCACTCATAAGTGTCGCACCGTCCGGTGAATAAACGAGAGATGGAACACCTTCTTCGTGTCCAGTGAGTGTTTTTAGGAGTTCTCCGGTGTCAACATCCCAAATACGAATATGACCGTCCCAATTCCCACTCACAAGGTTTCGCCCATCCGGTGAATAGGCTATTGAAAGCACTGTATCTGTAGGTCCGGTGAGAGTTCTTAGAAGTTGTCCGCCTTGTACATCTCGGATCGGAATTGTGTCGTCTGCTGTCCCGCTATGTGCGAGCATCTGACCATCCGGTGAAAATGCCGCCGCTCTCCCAAAAGAACCGGTATGTCCGGTGATCGTCTTCAAGGGTTTGGTTGTCTCCGCATCCCAAAAACGGATCGTCCCATCGTAGGAACTCATACTGGTAACAGTTTTTCCATCGGGTGCGTAGATGACAGTATTGACGACATCGGTATGTCCGGCAAGGGTTTTCAAGAGTTTACCCGTACTCGCGTTCCAAAAACGGATTGTCTTATCCCAACTTCCGCTCACAAGTGTAGTGCCATCTCGCGAGTAGCTCACAGAACCAACGGCATATGTATGTCCAACGAGTGTTTTTAGGTGTTCTCCAGTGCCAACATCCCAAAGATAAATATTGGAATCGCTACCCCCACCCACAAGAGACTGACTATCAGGCGAATATGCAACACTGTAGATATGTTTCGGAAGCTCAGTAATAGTCTGCAGGAGTTGTCCCGTCTCCACATCCCAAATACGAATTGTTGCTCTGTCTTCCCAACCGACACTCGCCAATCTCTTTCCATTACTTGAATACGCGATAAAGCGGATAGACATAGACCTTGTGTTAAGATCTGTGTGCCCCACAAGGGTCCTTAACAGCTTACCGGTGTGGAGATCCCACAGTTGAATAGCATTGTTAAAAGTTCCACCTGCAACTGTTTCTCCGGTAGGACTGAATGTTAATGAACCGATCCTATGTGTGTCTCCTACAAGAACACTTCTCAATTTCCTATCCTGTAGGTCCCATAAATAGACGCTGCCGTCACTCGAAGCAGCAAGTGTCTTTCCATCGGGACTGAGGCGCATATCTTCAGTGAACGGTTCTGTAATGAGATCCAATGCTTCACCGGTGCGGACATCGTATATCCAGGTGCCGCTCGAACTCAAAACGGCGAGGCGATGACCATCAGGAAGATAGACGCAATCGGTGAGCGTGCCCTTCCCAAAACGCGCGATGGCACCTTCAGGCAGCCCCCAGCGCGTGTAATCCTGCGCGGAACCGCTTGATAGAAAGAGAACGTTGGTTAATAAGAAAATAAGCAGAAAATAAAAAAATCTCGATGTTTTCATATCAATTTTCCTTATTGTTACGGTAAATCCTAATACTGCGAAACAACAGAAACACGTGCCAGAAAAGCATTGGCTTTCTGATCGTCGGCACTCGTAGCGACCAATTTGAAGTGCCGACCTCGCCTGAAATTGTGAAAAATGTGTCCGATACTACCGGGGGAAACATTCCATGCACCATCCAGTGCTGCATCAGCACCCTCTTTTGAGGGAAGTTCAGTGTCGTCATGAAATAACTCAAACGTCCCGGCCGACTCGCCTATACCTACCTGTATCTCAATGTGAAGGATCCCACCACATTCAAACGGTGTCGTATCAATTTTAACAACTGTGTCGCCTGGAGAGTCAGTGCTGGACGTGCCATAAACATGCAAAACCTCCATTAACGCTGTCCCCAAGCTGATCGGATTTCCATCTAATTTTGATCTTTCTCCTACACGAGTGCGTCTTCCTTCAAATGCCGCTACAGAATGCTTTAACACCGTTAGGTATGCTTGCAACGGGTTCTTATAAGGCAGTGCCGACTCCGGCTGATGCATAATGACCTCCGCATCCGGAGTCAACGCCAGAATATCCACAGAGTCAGTGTAATGCTGTTGCATTTTTTCAGCCACAAGGCTCGGCATCTCGCCTTTCGCGCCACTGATCAACTCTGGCAATTCCCTGAGAAGCACCCATGTATTGACAAACTTCTCGTTGAGTGTCTCAATCACTTCTGAATCGGAGAGCGGACCCGCCCTCAAATATTTACCGTTCGCTCAGCAAGATTCATCGTCTAAGCAGCCCCAGACAAGGATCGCATGAATCGGGCGGTGCGTTGCTTTCGCACGTTCAACTGCCCTCTCAATCGGCAGCCAGTCAATCTTCGCGAATTTGTAGAATTTCAATGCTAATGAACGGCGTGCTGCTTCCGCTGTGATAACAGTCTCCCACGCAATTTCATCTCGGTCGATCTCATCTATGGCGAGGAGTTCCATACGCGGTACAAAGACCATATCTGCACCACCACAGGCGTTGATGTCAACATTGCTATTGCGTGCAGGTAGTGCCAACGAAAACGCACGAACCGTTCCTCTTTTCAGATTGACGAACACCTCTCCGACATATTGCGATGGGATAAACTTGGCTTCGGACTCCCGTTCCCACCCCGCTTCAGCGTTCTCTTGTTGCCACTCTTGACGGGCATCACTTCCCAATGTAAACTCGGCATGTATTCGGAAAGTGATCTCCGCATAATCTGAAGAATATGCCCGTAAGCACGCATAAGCACCCTCCTCGCCGTTACCTAAATCTGCCCTTGCCCCTGGGTGAAACTGATAAAGGAAAGGAACAATTCTATGTGGATCCAGTGCCCATACATCCCCTACTGCTACAGTTGAAGGCGGAAAGAACACCTCGAAAGCCTCTGCCCCGTATTCTTTGACGGGGTAGCACGGTGACAGATCAAACATCTCAGCGAGTTGTGGTGAATCGTTGTGCATATTAAATGTAGCATCCGCAATCGGTTCCCAATGCGCATGCACCCGCACACTCGATGAACTATTTAGCACGTTACAAAAGTTTATCACTGTTTTTCTCCATTGCCACGAACATTTCGTTTTTCTATAGATGTGATAACTCAACTCCGTTCAGTCTACCAACATCACAGCAATTCTGTTAGAAAAGCGGTGCTGCGCTATCTTTCAATACACTATTGATCTGGAACTGGAATCTGGTTCATATTCCAGAGAATGACCGTGCCATTATTACCGCTGGCAAGCACTTTGCCATCCGGACTGAACGCCATTGCTCCAATCCAACCCGGATGCCCAGTAAAAGTGCCGATATGTTCACCAGTGACAGTATTCCACAATTCGATCGTCTGCCAACTTGCACTTGCAAGTATTTGTCCGTCAGGACTGAAGGCAATGCTATAGATAACACCCCTTGCAGGTCCTAGCATTTTCAACAGTTCACCTGTCTCCGCACTCCATAAGCAGATATCCCTCTCCTCGCCTGCGAGTACTTTACCATCTGGAGAAAATGCCATGGCAGAATCATTATGAATATCCCCCACGACGGTTGCTTTGACTTTACCCGTCGGTACATCCCATAACCGAATCACCTTTTCATCAGTTGCCACCGCAAGCGTCCGTCCATCAGGATTAAGTGCAATAGTGCTGACCCCGATTCTTGAATCGGGGTCCGTTATATTCCCAGTGATCATTTGCAGGAGATGTCCAGTGTCAACATACCATAAACCGATCGTATTATCCCAACTCCCAGTCACGAGGGATTTACCGTCCGGTGTATAAGTGATAGAATGCACACCTTTTGTATGGGCAGTGATAGTTTTGAGGAGTTCTTCAGTCTCCACATCCCAAATACGGATTTTGCCATCCCGATTCCCACTCGCCAGTGTCCGACCATTTGGAGAATAAGTCATTGAAAGAAGGTCATCTGTATATCCAGCAAGCGTTTTCATTATTTGTCCACTCTGGACCTCTCGCAGCACAATTGTATTGTTCCCTCTACTCATTGCAAGTGTTTCGCCATCCGGTGAAAAAGCGAATGACCACCCGCCAAATGGAGCAGTAAAGGTTTTCTGGAGTTCACCAGTGCGGATATCCCAAAAGCGTAGTGTCCCGTCGTATCCGGCACTAACGAGGGTCTCTTGATCCGGTGAATACATTACAGAATCAACTTCTTGTGTATGCCCCTTAAGAATCTTTATCGTCTCCCCCGTGTGGGTATCCCATATACGGATTGTTTTGTCTGCCCCTCCACTCACAAGTGTCGCGCCATCCCGTGAATAGATCATAGAACTAACACGATCTGTATGTCCAACAAAGGTTTTTAGGAGTTTGCCGGTACCAACATCCCAAATACGAATCGCATGGTCCTTCCAACCGACACTTGCCAGCGCCCGACTATCCGGAGCATACGTGATACTTGAAATTCTATCGGTGTGTCCTGTAATAGCTTTCAGGAGTTCTTCAGTCTCCACATCCCAAATAAGGATTGTACTGTCCTTCCAACTGGTGCACGCTAACGTCTTTCCGTCGTTTGAATACGCCACCAGACGGATCATATCCGTGTGCCCTACGAAGGTCTGTTTCAAATCACCGGTGCTAACATCCCAGAGTCGGATCGTCTTGTCCCGACTACCGCCGACGAGTATTTCGCCAGTCGGACTGAACGCCAAAGAGTAAATCCTGTCCTTGTGCCCCACAAGCACTTTATTTACTTTGTTCGCTTGTAGGTCCCATAACGCTACTTCATGATCACTTGCACCAGCAAGCATCCTACCATCAGGACTGGGCACCATGAAATTCCACACTTGTTTCGTTCCCAAGTCTGTGAATAACTCTAATTCCACGCCTGTATGAACATCATATATCCAGAGGCCGATTGCACTCAGAACAACAAGCCGATTGCCATCCGGAAGATACGCGAAATCGCCGATACCGCCTTTCTCAAAACGTGCAATTGCACCTTCAGGCAGTCCCCATCGGGTGTAATCTTGCGCAGAACCGCTTGGTAAAAACAGAACTGTCGTTAATAAAAGAATAGATATAACGCAAAAAAATCGACTTGTCCCCATATCACTAATTACCTCCGTGCTATGTTGTTTCAGAAACCAAAAATGAAAAATAAAGTAAAATCCGAAAATAAGTTTACAGTTCGCCCTGTCGTAGGGGCTGGGTTTCCCAGCCCGCCATCAACGGACAATGTGCATATCTAATATTTAAACTCGCTTATGAAGTCTGATTGTTTTAACACATCTTTGGATGCACTTTTCGTAAGATTATAATTATTCTGCAAAAAATCAGGGACAGAGATTTATCATCCCTGTCCCTTTCAACTGGTGTGATGCACTGGACACCGAATATACATTCAGTTTTTGCGAGAAAATTATTCTTCGGAATCAAAGAACACTTTGAGCGGTGCACTCAATTGTGGCGTAACATTCTGTTCATCTACAACCCTATCACCGATCCACTCGCTGCGCTCAATTCCCATCGTGTACACCTGTCCTGCAGTATCGGTGTAACTAAGATATTGGAATCCCGCGTTTTCAAAACAGATGAGTGCGGGTCCATTGCGGTCTAATACCTCTAAGGTCACGTGCTCAGCATCGAGCACCTCGAATGCGTAACGGACAGTCTCAACGAGTGCGTCAGTGCCATAGCCGCGAGCACGGTAGTCTGGTCGAATGATAACGAACCGGATCGTAACGGTGGCCGCGTCGCACTTAAGAAGGATAAATCCGATGAGGAAACGGGTCGTTCGGATTTCAATAGCGAGTGGAAGCGTTTCCGCGTCGGCTGCCCAACGGTGCCAATCGTTGAGAAATGTTTCATACGATACCCGATCGGTATAAAGAAGATTCCTGATGCCGGGTCGGTTGATCCATCCCCAAATTTGGCGAAGCTCATTTTCAGCGGTTTGGCGTAGACGAATGCCTCCACTATATAGACGTTCGAGTTGCCGCAATTCGCTGCGGAGTCCTTCCAACTGTGCCGAGTGCACCCCAACTTGCGCGCCAGCTATGCGAACCTTACGTTGGTTCGGACGATCCATGAATTTCGCCTGCTTCACTCTATTCTGAAAATATTGGAGTTTCCGTTCGCTCCTCTCAATAATGCGGAGCAAGTTGTTAATAGCATCTTCCCACTTCTGAAGGTTAGCGTTTGCGTCTTCTCGTGTTTCGGTCCGATCTTCTCTTATCTGACTTTCGTTCATATCGCCCCTCCTTGAATCCAGAAATCCGGAGATAACTTTCATAACGTAATGGATTAATAATCCCCGATTCAACTGCATTTTTTACAGCACATTCCGGTTCGTGTTGGTGTGTACATGCTGCGAATTTACACTCTGGTATATATGGACGCATCTCAGGAAAATAGATATCTAACCCCTGCTCGTCATCGACTTCAAGCAGTCCGAGCGTTCGGATGCCCGGAGTATCCGCGACAAAACCGCCAAACGCAAGGGGCAACAGCATAACCTCTGTTGTTGTATGCCGTCCTTTGTGGATACGCTCATCGACTTCACCGACGCGTAATTGGAGCCCGGGTTGTAATGCATTAAGAAGAGAGGACTTCCCAACCCCAGATGAACCGACGATTGCGGAAATCTTATCTCGCATTGTTTCTCTTAACTCATCAACACCGAGTCCGGTTACAATACTTGTATAAACTACCTTATAGCCTAATTCTTCATATAATTTTAGTTCGCGCCGTACATTCTCCAATTTTGCCAAATCCATTTTGTTGATACAGATGACCGGTTCTACACCAGAAGCCTCAGCAGTGACGAGGAATCTATCAAGCATCCGAAGTTTGAGCGTGGGGTGACGGGCGGCAAAAATGATCAGCAGCATCTCTAAGTTAGCAACGATAACCTGCCGCCAACCGTCCATGCGTATACGTCCAAATTGCGTTTCGCGTGGCAGACGTTCCTCAATATACCCGTTGTCATCAGTCGGGGACGATACCGAAATACGGACTCGGTCGCCGACTGCGATGAGATCAACATAAGGCATCTCTTTGGTCTCATCAAGACGACGCTTCTCTTCTTCAATCAGGTGGTGCCGTACAGTACAGGCAAAGCAACGGTCACCAACCTGTACTTCGTAAGCACCCCCTCTCGCTTTTATGACTATACCTTCCATAATTAGGTTCACCTGCAAAATTGTTTTACGCTACAAGCGGGGTTACATGAAGATTAATTTTTTAATCCGGTAATTTCTTATCGAAATCCGGTGCGGTTAGGAATGCAGATCGCATTTGGGTAAGTACACCACAAAACCGAACCATAGGTGTCAATTTTAGAAGAAAACAACCGTCTCAAACCCAGGCCCGGTAGGTTCGGTTTCCTAACCGAACCGGATTCTACACAGAAACCTTCCCAGGCCCGGTAGGTTCGGTTTCCTAACCGAACCAGATTCTACACAGAAACCTTCCCAGGCCCGGTAGGTTCGGTTTCCTAACCGAACCAGATTCTACACAGAAACCTTGAAGACTTCAAAAACCTCTTCAGTCGCATAGCGACGGAATGTTTATAGCAGCATCTGACCAAAAAACCTAAGCCCCGTAGGGACGGTATGTGTCAGAGACATTCCTACAAAATACTGTGAAAAATCACTAAATTGACACCTATGAGTACACCACAAAACCGAACCTAACGCGTGAAAACCGCGCTTACGTCCCCGGATTCCGCCAGACGATACGTCCGCGCGTTAAGTCGTATGGAGAAAGTTCGACGGTAACATGATCACCGGGAAGCACCCAGATTTTGTGCTGCATCAGTTTGCCTGCAAGGTACGCCACGACTTTGTGGTCGTTCTCCTCTAATTTAACATGAAATAGGTTACCCGGCAAGGATTCCATGACGACCCCCAAGACGCGGATAGCAGTGTCTTTATTAAGTGATTCATGAGTTTCTGGGGACGTTCTTTCTTTTTTCATCTGAATTTCTCCTTTTTTCATAATTGTTATTTTGCTTTAACACTATTTTGGATGCACTTAACTAACGTTTTGTTCGGAAAAAAGTTGACATGATACCTTGAAAGGTGTAAAATACATTTGCGGAAGTATCTATTCAGGCGTTTTCCATAAAAGGAGGAAAAAAAGGATAATGAGCCAAGCCTTACCCCTCGTCGCGTATCCTGATCTTGAAAACCGAGTGAAAGCGATGGAAGAAGATGGGTACGCCTATCTTCCGAAAGTTATTGATGGCGCAGAACTTGCTGAACTTCGGGCAGCGATGGATCGGCTGACAGCGATCCCAGAGAGTTTCGATCGACACAGCGTCCCAGAAAATGGAAGCGGTTTTCTTAACAAACACATCAATAACGCCTTCAATCGCGATCCTGTCTTTCTGCAATACTTAGATAAGTCCCCGGTCATTGAATTGGCGGAGGCAATTCACGGTACCGATTGCCATGTCATCGGCATGACAGCGTGGGTGACAGGCCCCGGGCGTCCCGACCAAGGGCTGCACACAGATTGGCTGCCGATCTCGCTTCCTGCAGATATTTTAGAAGACCCGCGCGTTAAGGTACCGATTTTTATCACAACTGCACACTATTATTTGGATAACCTCTACGAAGATCTCGGTCCGACGAAGTTCGTTCCAGGCAGTCATCTGTCTGGACGGCGACCAGAGGGTGAAATAGAATGGAAAGGTGCTAAAGAACAGAGTATCCTCTGTAATGCCGGTGATGTCGTGCTTTTCCGCAGTGAGGTTTGGCATCGAGGCACAGCGAACCGTAGCAATCAGACACGCTACCTATTACAGGTACATTACGCAAACCGTATGATAACACAGAAATTCCCGCCCTACCTGAACCGGTTTCAGTTTAATACAGCCATCTTGGAACAGGCGACGGAACGTCAACAACGTCTGATGGGTAACCATCGTCCAGGAGCCTACGATTGATGGTGCAATCCCGTAAGCACATCAACTTTCAATGAGGATAACAGTTCCCTTTGCATAGAAACGAGACGACTGAAACACCACCAAAACCAAATGTTATCAGCGAGGAACCGCACGGGAAGATAATTGCCCTGAGTCTTCTCCTCGCTTTTCTCTGGGGTGGCAATTCACCCGCAATAAAAGTCGGTTTAGACGATTTCCCACCGATGGCGCTGGCATTCTTCCGTTTTGTGATAGGTCTTGCTATTGTCAGCGTTTGGTCACTTTACCGTCACGTCTCACTCGGTTTGCGCCGTGGCGAATTTTCGAGATTGCTGCTACTCACAGCGATTTTCATACTCCAAATTATCTGCCTTAACATCGGTACTAAATTCACGACAGCATCGCGCTCAACTATTTTTGTTAACGTCTATCCCTTTTTTACCGCACTTTTCGCACATTTCTGGATTCCCGGTGAACGCCTCTCTATTCCAAAGACATTGGGGATCATTGTCGCCTTCAGTGGTGTTTTTATAACTGTTGCGCCGAACCTCGGAGAAGGTGAAACGAGTCTTCTTGGCGATATACTCGTCCTCATCAGCGGATGTTTCTTGGGATTACGCGTTGTCGTGACAAAACTCCTCGTTCAAGCAATACACCCCTATCGGCTTCTCGTCTGGTATTTAAGTTTGAGTCTTCCGGGTTATGCCGCAATGAATTTGATATGGGAGCGCGGGGAACCGATGCAGTTGACCCTTTCAAGTGCTGCTGCACTCCTTTATCAAGGCGGTGTTATCGCTGGTTACTGTTTTTTGGCGTGGACTTCGATCCTTGAAAGATACAGTGCGAGTAAATTGGTGGTGCTCTTTTTTGCGACTCCGCTTTCGGGTGTCTTTTTTAGTTATCTGGTCTTAGGTGACGAATTGACGTTCCATCTGCTCGTCGGTGCCATTCTCGTGGCAGCTGGAATCTATCTCGTAAACATGCGGCGTTGATAGGAAGTAAGTCATTCACAAGTTTTACTTCTCCCGTTCTTCGATGATAGCACGACTCCCAAGATTTTCTTCTGGTTTTATTCCATCCTCCAACAGAAGTTTCTGAAGTTCCTCAGCGGTAGGAATTTCAGCGTTAGGATCCGGTTTTCCAAGTGCCTTTTCAATTGATGGACGTAATCTTTCATTTTGGGCCCGAACGCGGGCCAACCGAGCAGCTTGACGCTCTTCCGGTGTAAGAGATTTCATGAAGGGGGCTTGAAGTTTTTCTAACTCTTTCTTTACCTCTGCCAAGTCCCATTCAAGTTGCTCAATTTTTATGAGCAGTTTTGTGATTGGCGGAATCATAAGTTTTCTCCTTTCTATTTGTGACGCTTTCGCGCTGTGATTGTGTTTTCATAATGTCTTGACATGTCAACTTATCTCTTGTAACCATGTGTGCGGGTTTTCAACGCGGACTCGGAGTTGTGCGTGATGGCGTTTCGCGAGTCTTAACATCCTGTCATCTGTCGTGAGAAGGACATCTGCCCCACCACTTTCCGCACACGCAATATGCAACGCATCATAATGCTTAAAACCCAAATTTTCGAGTGCTTCAGCCCTTGTTTCTTCAGATGTCCCTATGGAAAGCGTGTGGTGTACATGTTCCATAACTGATTTTACTCGAGAACGTCGTTCTGAATCAGCGTCCGCGTTTACTTCATCCTCTAAAATCACACTGCTAAGCCAATCCCACCTCCTTGTCAAAAAATAATCAAGAATTTGTGTTATCGCTTGAGTTTCACGCTGGACTCGGGCTTGCGTCTGATGATCAAAAAGACGATTTACACAACACGTATCAAGATAGACTCTCAAGTTTTTGGCATGAACTCGCATTGCCTGTCTAAGTACTCTCAGTTTCTGGCTCTATTATCGCCTTCAGAGCACGTCCGTTGATATTAGGCAATTTGAACTTCTCAAGAACGTAAGTGTATTCGTCAGCATCAAACAAATGAACGAACCGGACTATTCCAACAGGACCGAGTTTCAGTGAAATCGCCTTGAGCCCAAACTCATAAATCTCAATGCCCGACATATCATCTATACTTTTTGGATTCACGTTCTCTGTCCGTATTAGTTCCTGTTCCTCCTGAATTCGCTTGACGATAGTCTTGACATCCGTTGTATCATCGTTCATCCGCTTCTGACGTTCAACGGTGTAATCACCGGTGCACGGTTTACAATGCTGCAGAAACTGAATTAGCCCAGCGTGGCCCAGTTTGTCCAAAAGGATATCAAGCACTAATTCATAAATTTCAGCATTCGTCATATCTTGAACGTTCATTTGTCCTTCTCACCTCTTATAATTATAATCGCAAATACAGCGAGCGGAAAACAAAATCTATTTACTTTTCGACGCGGGTTCCATCGCCGGATAGATTTCTATATCGGTACGCCTGATGAGTACACCCGTGTAGAAGGTCAGCCAATCGCCGCAGAGCTCAATGGACATAAACTCGTCATCACCGCTGACGTATTCGTGCAATTCAACGTCAAATCTCTCTTCTCCCTCGGCATTGGTAACAGTTAGGACTGCCGGAACAACATCTTGCCGAGTGTACTCAACAGCGATGTCCTCGTCGTCATTATCTGGATCGGGAAAATAGAGCGTTATATGATCGGGCAGTGGATCGCCGAGCTCACACTCATCATCGACGATCCATCGAGAAACCTCGTATTCTTCTTTTGTTCCCGCGATATGGTCAACACCGAGTACAACCTCTTCTTCAGCGTCCCGGACGTGATACATATAGCGACAGAGACTGTCGCCCTCATACTTTTTCCGGATGACAAGTTTGAAGACATGTGAAGTGTCTCCTGTCTCCTCATAAGTGGTGATGTCGGAGAGTTCAATCATGCTGTCAATCGGAATATCGACCAAGTCGTGCCGCACCGGCTTCTTAAGTTCGGCATCCTTGCGTCTACCGAACAGCGTTCTCCCGTCTTTCTTTCCTCTACCAAATAGTGCCATATTACCACCTAAAAATAGCCCTTATTATACATCACCAACATAATAACACCAACAACAAGGAGGCTTCCAAAAATAAGGAGGAACCAAGTTGCACCAGATGTCTTTTTCTCTACATAAACAGTCCGGGTGGCTGGTGGTGCACGCGTTGACGTTGACGTTGCAGCCGATGTCGTCACTGTCGGTGTGTCTGAAGCAGCTGCGAGGAGTTCCTGTTTTATTGCGGTTTCATCGGGGAGTTCGTCAACAGTGAAAACCTCGGCGTTATCCCCATAAAACGCATCAGGATTTTCCTCAACATAACTCGCCACATAATCCTCATCTCGATTCGTTCCAGGATCAACGTAATTCGAGTTCGGTTCAACACCTTGACTTTCGTAGTAATCCCGATAGAATTCGTATTCCGACTGCTTCTCGGCACTCCAATGCGATCGATCATATTTCGGATGGTGATAGTGCCACAGGTAACTCCGTTGAATCGCGTGGTTGTAGTAGTCATGGAAATAGATACCGAACATCATGTTGTTAAACGCCATGGATGCCGCCATGCTGTACATCGAGTACCCCATGACCGGGTAATAACCACCGTAGTTGTTGATGTTAATTGTAGAACGTTGCTCTCGTCGGGCACGTGCAGTTCGGCGATCGGCTGTTCTGACTTGGCGTTTCAAGGTACGGTTCTCTGCCTTAAGTTGCCGAACCTGTTTTCGATTTTGTGCAGTTGTCTGCCGTTGTTGCGTGCGGGACGCGTTCCGTGTAGCCGTTGTGCCGCGGGTTGAATTTGGCGTTGTCGCTTTCGCTCTGCTTGTAGCGGCCTGTCTCTGTCGTGCCGCCGTGCTGGTGCGCGTACCGGCAGTTCTTGTTGAACTACTTCTGTTGTAGGTGCTACCTGTGCTACGGGTCGTCCGAGTCGTTGAACGTGGACTGGTATAAGCGCGACTTGTGCTACTTCGACTGCGTGTACTACTACTACTGGAGCGTTTCGGTGTATAACTCCGCCGACTTGAGCTACGACTGAAACTGCGTCCTCCACCAAAACTACCGCGGCGGCTCTCTACTATATCCGGTGCGAAACTGAATAGAAAGACGACTAAAACGGTGAGGACTGAAAGTTGTTTTAATTTACGTTTCACCCTACACCTCCTTGGGATTTTTCCGTTAAAGACTTGACAAAAGATATTGAATCTGTTAAAATATTTTAGGAACTCATTATGTTAGCGTCGATTTCGCTTACGAAATCCTTATGTGCCTGTAGCTCAGCTGGATAGAGCGTCAGCCTCCGGAGCTGAAGGTCGGGCGTTCGAATCGCCCCAGGCACTTTCTTTACTTTAAATAGATGGTGGTGTGCAAGGCACATCAGCGCCATGCAAAACCCCATACTAACATTTTAGAGTATGTTAACATGAAAAAGGATAGTTGTCAAGGACTTTTAAGTTTTCGCACACTATAGCAGCTTGAATCAATGGCAAACTTAACACTTCCTTCAGGTGTAGCACCTAACAGAAAATGTTACACTTTTAATGATTTTCGCGACAGCACCTTTTAAACGAAAACGCCTTAGAAGCAATGCACCGTATAGGTTCACACGCGATGCTTCTTAACTGTAATGTTACGCAAGTGTAACATTTTAGGGGAAAACATGCCACTCGACGTACGCGATGCTCGGTTATTGAATTTGATTGACGAAGAGGCTCCTATTCAACAGATAGCAACGGGATGTCAATTCACGGAGGGTCCCCTCTGGCAAGCGACAGGACAATTCCTACTCTTTAGCGACATTCCAGCAAATAAAATGCGGAAATGGGACGCGGAAACCGGGATGACTGTCTTCCGCGACCCGTCTGGTAAATCAAACGGATTGACTTACGATAAAGGTGGACACCTCATCGCTTGTGAACACGCGAACCGACGCGTATCACTAACCACCGCAGACGGAGAGATCCTCACAATCGCTTCACATTATCAAGGAAAACGCCTGAACAGCCCGAACGATATCGTCGTAAAAACTGACGGAAGCATCTATTTTACAGATCCACCCTACGGACTCAGTGCAGCCTTCGGGAAAGAATCAAAAAAAGAACTCGATTTTCAAGGCGTATATCGTCTATCACCTGACTATGAAACGCTAACCCTCCTCGTTGACGACTTTGACAGACCTAACGGTATCTGCTTTTCACCCGACGAATCTGTCCTCTATATTAACGACACCGAACGGATGCATGTCCGTGCCTTTGATGTACAACCTGACGGGACCATCACGAACGATCGCGTTTTCGGCGTAGAAGAAGGCGATGGCGGGAAACCGGACGGAATGAAGGTCGATGTTCAAGGGAATGTCTATCTAACTGGACCCGGTGGAATTTGGGTCTTCGCGCCTGATGGCACGCACCTCGGCGTTATTCTCGTGCCAGAGCGTGCAGCGAACTTGGCGTGGGGAGGCGATGACTGGAAGACGCTGTTCATTACGGCAAGCACCTCCGTCTATCGCATAGCCTGTAAAACTGTGGGAGTCGCCGTACCGTAATGCCAATGCACATTAAAATCAAGCGCATCGATAAAACGCTTCCGCTACCGAAATATGAGACAGCAGGTTCCGTAGGATTCGATCTGATCTGTCGAGAGTCCGCAGAGATTCCACCGCAATCTATTGTTCTCATCCCCGCAAATGTTATCGTCGCAACGCCGCCAGGTTATATGCTAATGGTCTGCTTACGGAGCAGTACACCGCGTAAATTAGGGCTAATGATGCCGCAAGGTGTCGGTATTGTTGACAACGACTACTGCGGCGAAGAAGATGAATTGAAGATTCAGGTCTACAACTTTACAGACGCGATTGTCAATGTTGAGAGAGGAAGCCGGATTGCCCAAGGGATTTTTGTTCGTGTAGGCACGGCAGAATGGAACGAAGTTGACCAGATGTCCACCACTTCAAGAGGTGGGTTTGGCAGCACCGATCGGTAGCCTTGTGCTACCAGTGATATGAACACCCTCGTAGGAGCGGTTTTTAACCCCGATGCATAACGTGCGTTACATATAGGAGGAATGCCACTAACAAACGTTGGCAATCATTTGGCATGAAACAGTACCTTGAAGGACTTCAGCAGATATTGGATACCGGTGTTGACCGCATGGGCAGAAACGGGAAGACGCGCGCGATCTTCGGTATGCAGATGCGATATAACATGGAAGATGGATTTCCTGCTGTAACCACCAAGAAACTTGCTTTCCGATCTGTTAAAGCGGAACTTTTAGGTTTCCTGCGCGGCTATGATCACGCTGAGCAGTTCGAGAAGTTGGGAACACAGATTTGGAACGCAAACGCCGATGCATGGGGACGGGATGGCTACCTTGGACGGATATACGGCGTTCAATGGCGAAAGTGGAAAACGGAAGAAGGGACGATTGATCAACTTGCCAAAGTCATTGAACAACTCCAGAAAAACCCACATAGCCGTAAACATATTGTTACGGCGTGGAATCCAGCGGAATTAGAGGAGATGGCATTGACACCCTGCCACATGTGCTTTCAATTCTTTATCGCAGATGGCAAACTGTCGCTGCAGATGTATCAACCGAGTTGTGATATGTTCTTAGGTGTCCCCTTTAATATCGCCTCGTATGCGCTCCTTCTGCACATGGTGGCACAAATAACAGATTTAACACCTCACGAATTCATTCATACATTAGGGGACGCTCATATCTATCACGCACATTTTGAAGCCGTTGAGATGCAATTGAAACGGGAACCTTATCCGCTACCGCAACTCGTTTTAAATCCAGAGATTAAGTCCATTGATGCTTTCAAGATGCAGCACATCCAGTTAGAGGACTATCAACATCACGATGCAATTCGCGCACCTATGATCGTCTGATTAGGGGAATCAAAATGCTGGAAAAAATAAAAGGACTGATACTGCTCTCTATAACTTTCGCAATAGGACTCGTAGGCTGTGGAGATTCCACCAATGGATACGGTATTTATAGAAGTCGTGACATGATTACCGTGTTTGTCCCTTTACCAGAAACCTCCAAAATTGCTGACGTTAAAGTCGATGACAATGCACTGCATATAGATATCGATACAAGCGAAAAGATTGTGCCACGCGCCATCAAACTTCGAGGTCGATTCTTCCCAGTCGCCGAACCTGACGAAACTGTTGAAATCCATAGTCAAAACAGAATCAACGGCTATGCAGTCATCCATTTAAGAGCTTTCGATACAAAACATAAAGGGTCAAAATTCATCAAACTATATCTCTCCAAGTTCTATGATTTCAAAATAACGACACCCGATAAGAAACCCAAACCTTTTGCAGATTCAGGTGCTTTTCGATTCGGGGACAAAATCGTGGCTTACTGCAACCTCCAAGGCAACATAGATGCATCACAGAAAGCATTTAAAATCAATATTGGACCAGTTGAAATTAAGCACACAACAGGGACTGTAAACACGCACGCAATCACTGAAGATGTAATCGGAGAACGTATCTTGATTTTAGAAAACTACGAGATTGATACGGATAAAAGGGTACAGAACCTCCATTTTCTGCTCAAAGACCTTGAGCCTCATGAAACCGTCGAAATAGAGGAAGTAAAGAACCTTGGCGACAGAGTTGTTATCACCGAATTAGCCGTCGAACCTCAGGAAAAACATTTTCTGAAACCCCAAGCTCCTGAACACATTTCTGACAGGTAATAATGAAACACAAAAAAACAGAACGGAAACCGTCTGGACATCGAAGAATTGACACCATCAGAAGAAGGAGCAGAATCGTAAAATGTTGATCTCAATGATCGCTGCGATGGATAAAAATAGACTCATCGGCAACGGACCGAACATCCCCTGGCAGATGCCAGCCGACAAGCGACATTTTCGCGATATAACGCTCGGTAAACCTGTCGTTATGGGACGAAAGACTTTTGAGACTCTCAAAAATCCTTTACCGAAGCGGCTCAATATTATTCTTACACGAAATACGGCATACAAAGCACCAGAAGGCTGTATTGTTGCACACGCAGTGGACGATATTATCAACCGCTGCAAGGAATTAGAAACAGAAGAACTCATGATATGTGGTGGTGCACCGGTCTACCAAGCGTTTTTGCCGCACGCAGATCGGCTCTACCTGACACAGATTCACGCCACATTTGAAGGTGATGTCCATTTCCCAGAATTTGACACTGCAGCGTGGCAGGAAGTGAAACGGATTGATAACAAATCTGACAAGAAAAACCCGTTTCCGTACAGTTTCCTGTTTTTAGAAAGAAGATAGGTTGAAGTAGAACCGTTTCTCCGATTTCTCGCACAAAGTATTTTATGGATAGCGGAACAAATTTAATAAAAGGGCACCTTGTACCATAGGCTGTTAGCCTATGGTCTTCCTGTAGCAGCGCAGTTGCAATCTACATTCAGACGACAATTAACAAAATATTCACGCCCCCACTAAGGCAAGTTTGAAACGATGGAAACACTTACGATAATGAATGGCGATATCTATACCCCGACACACTTCGGACAGGGGAGTATCGTTATTCAAAATGACACAATTTCAGAAATAACAACAGAGACACATCAACCCTCAGGACAGGTTATTGATGCCTCCAACCACCTCGTAATTCCAGGATTGATTGATGGATTGATACACGGCGGTGGTGGCTGTGATACGATGACAGGTGAAACCGAAGACATCGAGACGATCGCACGTGCACATGCGCGCAGCGGTGTCACATCGTTGGTGTTAGGCATCTCCTCAGGAAGCATGACGCAAATTAACAGTGCTTTAACGGCTATTGCCCACGTCGTCGATGAACCTGTCGTAGACGGTTCACGCGTTTTAGGTTCCTATGTTGAGGGGAAATTTGGGAGTCTCGCCAAAAACGGGGCACAGAACGCGAAGTATATTACACCACCGAACTTTGAAGAATTCCACGCCATGTGGGCAGCCGCTGACGGCACCTTGAAAGTCATCTCCGTTGCCCCAGAAAACGATGAAAATTTCCAGTTTATCAAGCACCTCGCCACCTACAAGACAGACGCGTACAACGACATCGTCATCGCGATGGGGCATACAAACGCGACATATCAAGAAGCAATGGCAGCGATTGATGCCGGTATAACACGCGCGACCCATGCTTACAACGGGATGAGCGGGATGCATCACCGCGAACTCGGGGCAGTTGAAGCGGTACTCTCGCATCCGAATATCCACGCGGAACTCATTGTGGATGAACATCATGTCCATCCGTTTTGGGGAAATCACCTCATTGCACAGAAAGGGGTTCAGTCAGTCGGTTTAATTACGGACTGTACAGAACTTGCAGGGGTCCCTCCGGAAAACTGGAAGGCATCAGCGACTTATGTTGCAGAGCTTGACGCTTACCGCCTTGATAAAGGAGCGATTTCCGAAAGTGACACCGCTTTTGAAGCCGGCAGCACGGAGAAATATGTTCGCGACGGGGCAATGTGGCTCGATGTCGGCAGACCAACGGAACGTCTCGCAGGGGCAACAATTACACTCATGGACGGGGTCCGAAATGTGGTGAATTGGGGGCATTCCCTGAGTGACGCGCTAACTATGGCGACACTAACACCTGCTCAAAATTTAGGTGTTTCCGCAGCCGTGGGGTCAATTGCGGCTGGCAAGATGGCGGATATTGTGATTGTTGATGATAATCTGAGCGTTAAGACGGTTATTTTACGTGGAAAATTGATAAAAAACTAAGAAATTAGCGATATTTTACTGTTTTTTTCAAAAAAATTTGACAAACGGAGTTTCACAGTGTATAATATTTACTTTGGAAACCCTATTAAATCTTTTTTGGGAGAAAGGGGCGACTATCGGGAAACATTCTAACGTTGTATTGACATCTCACGTTAATGTGTTCTGCTAAGTTGTGAAGCCCCGCGCGGGGCTTTTTTAATGTCGGAAGCCCTTAAATAGAGAAAATCGAGATTTACTCCGGAGGAATGGAATGCCAACGATTAATCAGCTCATAAAAAAGCCTCGCAAGAGATCACGAAAGAAAACGAAATCACCCGTGCTGGAACAGTGTCCGCAGCGTCGTGGTATCTGTCTACAGGTGAAAACGATTACGCCGAAAAAACCGAATTCAGCACTGCGTAAAGTGGCGCGTGTTCGCTTCACTACAGGTTACGAAGCCACCTGTTACATTCCGGGTATCGATCACAACCTGCAGGAACACTCGGTCGTTTTGGTCCGTGGGGGTAGAGTGAAGGACCTCTCGAACGTGCGTTATCATATCGTTCGTGGGCAGTTGGATACCGCCGGTGTTGAGAATCGCCGGCAAGGGCGTTCAAAATACGGGGCGCGTAAGCCTGAATAATTAGGGAGGGATGTCGAATGCCGAGACGTGGAAATATCAACAAACGGGATGTCAATCCTGATGCAACCTATAATAGTAAATTGGTATCAAAATTTATTAACAATCTCATGTTAGATGGAAAGAAAAGTACTGCCCAATCCATCTTATATGAGAGTTTCAAGATCATTGAAGATCAGACAAGTGAAGACGGTTTCTCCGTGTTCCGTCAAGCGATTAACAATGTGAAACCGGTACTGGAAATACGTCCTCGACGAGTCGGTAGCCAGACTTACCAGGTCCCGGTTGATGTCAAGGCTGAACGGAAACAGCGTTTGGCTTTTACGTGGATTATTCAATCCGCTCGTACGCGTGGCGAAAGACGCATGGCAGAACGCCTTGCCGGTGAAATACTTGAAGCATCGCGCAACGAAGGCGGGGCAATCCGTAGAAAACAGGAACAGCATCGAATGGCAGAAGCCAACCGCGCTTTTGCACATTATAGATGGTAAAAGTGTAAGTCCGGTTACTGCCGAAATATACACACATTAGACTTAAAAAGGAGTCGCTCAACCGTGGCAGATACGAAAAATAGCACCCCTCAACGCTTAGAACTGCCCCACATGCGCAATATCGGTATCATGGCACACATTGATGCCGGAAAAACTACTGTTACCGAACGTATTTTGTATTACACCGGTAGACTCTATCGAATCGGTGACGTCGACGATGGCACCACTGCTATGGACTGGATGGTCCAAGAGCAGGAGCGCGGTATCACGATTACGAGTGCTGCGACAACCTGCCACTGGAAAAAACACCATATAAATATTATTGATACCCCGGGACATATTGATTTCACCGTCGAAGTTGAACGTTCACTTCGCGTACTTGACGGTGCCGTCGCTGTTTTCTGCGCCGTCGGCGGCGTTGAACCACAATCAGAAACTGTTTGGCGGCAAGCAGACAAATATAATATCCCAAGGATCGCTTTCGTTAATAAAATGGACAGAACCGGCGCTGACTTCTTCCGCACCGTCGAAATGATGGATGAGCGCCTCGGTGCCAACGCTATGCCCGTACAGCTTCCTATCGGCTCAGCAGAACAATTCACTGGAATTGTAGACCTCATCTCTATGAAAGGTCAAATCTGGAACATCGGTAAAGATGCTGGGGATGGGACCGTTATCCAAGAAACAGATATCCCAGAAGAAATGCTGGACATGGCTCTCGAATATCGCGAGCAGATGTTAGAAGCGATCGCAGATTGTGACGAAGAACTACTGCTCAAATATTTAGACGGTGTCGAAATTTCACCTGAAGAAATTAAAGCAGGCATCCGCAGCGGTGTCGTCGCCGGTAAGATCGTTCCTGTTCTCTGTGGTACCGCTCTGAAGAATAAAGGTGTGCAACCGCTGTTAGATGCGATTGTCTCCTATCTACCTGCCCCGACTGATGTTCCGCCGATTGTTGGTACGGATCCGAAATCAGAAGAAGAAATAACCCGCCATCCGAACGAGAACGAACCGTTCTGTGCGTTGGCGTTCAAGATTATGACGGATCCGCACGTTGGTAAACTCACTTATCTACGGGTCTACTCCGGGGTGCTTAAAAAAGGCGATACTGTCTATAACACCATAACGCGACAACACGAACGGATTGGACGTTTGATGCAGATGCACGCCAATAAACGTGAAGAGATACAAGCCGTTTATGCCGGCGATATTGCGGCTGCAATCGGTCTAAAAAATCTCTCAACGGGAGACACATTGTGTGATCCGAAGGCGCATATCACTTTGGAAACTATGGTGTTCCCACTTCCAGTCATGTCCATCGCAGTTGAACCCCGTACGCAGTCCGATATTGACAAACTTAACCTCGCCCTCTCTAAACTCGCAGAAGAAGACCCCACGTTTAAAGTACATCAAGACCCCGATACAGGTCAAACTTTGCTGTCAGGGATGGGTGAACTTCATCTTGAGATCATCGTAGATAGGCTCGTGCGCGAGTTTAACGTCTCAGCGAATGTAGGGAACCCAGAAGTCGCGTATCGCGAAACGATCCGCAATCCTGTCAAGGCTGAAGCGAGGTTTGTCCGTCAAACAGGCGGTAGAGGTCAATTTGGTCACGTAGTGATTGAAGTTGAGCCACTTGAAAAAGGCAGCGGTTTTGAATTCATTGACGCTATCAAGGGCGGCGTAATTCCTCAAGAATACATCCCAGCAGTCGGAAAAGGCATTGAAAACGCTATGAATGTTGGTGTTCTTGCCGGTTACCCCGTCGTTGATGTCGCAGTGAAACTGGTTGATGGTTCATACCATGCTGTGGATTCATCAGAAATGGCGTTCTCTATCGCAGGGTCAATGGCGTTTAAAGATGCGTTGAAACGTGCTACACCCATACTTCTTGAACCGATTATGAATGTTGAGGTGATCGTCCCTGACGAGTACCTCGGTAAAGTCATTGGCGATCTGAATGCGCGTCGTGCACAGATACGGGAAACAGAAATGCAGGCAAAATCTCGCATTCAGGTTATTCGGGTTGATGTCCCCCTTTCAGAAATGTTTGGGTACGTCAAAACCCTTAGGTCCCTAACACAAGGCAGAGCAAACTACTCTATGGAGTTTGCACACTACAACGAAGTCCCCACAAGCGTAATGGAGGACATCGCTTCATCAGCGAATCGTAACTCGTAAGTTTTAAATAGTTGTGATGTGTTCGAACTGTGGGAGTTCAGAATTTCCCGTAAGCGGACATAAGATTTAGTTAAATGGCGAACCCCTACGCGAAACCGTTGGGGCACCCTACAAAATCGGGAATGCATAGTTTTGTAGAACCGTGCTTATACCCCGAAACAATAAACTTTAGTGGAGTTCGGATAAAAATGGCTAAGCAAACGTTTGAAAGGACTAAGCCACACGTTAATATTGGGACGATCGGTCACGTTGACCACGGTAAGACAACGCTCACAGCGGCGATTACCATGGTACTTTCCAAAGTCGCTGACACTGATTACGTCCAGAACTACGAAGACATTGACAAGGCACCAGAAGAGAAAGAGCGTGGTATTACGATTAATACTGCACACGTAGAGTATGAAACCGAAAATCGGCACTACGCACACGTGGATTGTCCAGGCCACGCCGATTATATCAAGAACATGATTACCGGTGCAGCACAGATGGACGGGGCAATTCTCGTCGTTTCTGCCGCTGACGGTCCGATGCCACAGACGCGTGAGCACGTCCTGCTTGCCCGTCAGGTGAACGTTCCGTCTCTCGTCGTCTTCCTCAACAAAGCAGATATGGTCGATGATGAAGAGTTACTCGAACTCGTTGAGCTCGAAGTCCGTGAATTATTGAGCGATTATGAGTTCCCCGGCGACGATATTCCGATTGTCATAGGCTCAGCACTTGAAGCAATGGAAGCTGAGGGAGACCCTGAAAACGAAGCCTGTCAACCGATCCTGGAGTTGATGGAAGCTGTTGACAATTACATCCCCGAGCCTATTCGTGACACGGATAGACCGTTCCTAATGTCTATTGAAGACACCTTCACAATCAGTGGTCGTGGTACGGTCGTCACAGGTCGCGTTGAACGCGGTGTTATTGAAATCGGGAACCCAGTTGAAATCGTTGGACTCCGTGAAACACGAGAGACTGTTATCACTGGCGTTGAAATGTTCAACAAGAGTCTTGACGAAGGTCGCGCAGGCGACAACCTCGGCGCTTTGCTCCGTGGTATTGAACGTGATGATGTTGAACGTGGACAGGTTTTGTCAGTGCCGGGGAGCGTTACACCCCATACCAAATTTGAGGCTGAAGCGTATATCCTCACCAAAGAGGAAGGGGGACGCTGGAATCCATTCTTTAGTGGATATAGACCCCAGTTCTACTTCCGTACAACCGATGTAACGGGTAAGATGGACCTGCCAGAAGGCATTGAAATGATTATGCCTGGGGACAACGCCCAGATTACGGTTGAATTGTCGAAACCGATTGCGATGGAAGAGCAACTCCGATTTGCTATCCGAGAAGGCGGACAAACTATCGGTGCCGGTGTTGTTTCCAAAATCCTCGAATAATAGATGAGGCGGAGTGTCAACTCCGCCTTCATAAGTACACCAAAACAGAGGCGTTTGGACATACTCTGAAGATGTCAATCAACAACGTAGCAGTTTGGTGAAGGCGATATGAAAAGATGGACAATCAAAAAATTCGCATTCGACTCAAGGCATTTGACTACCGTTTATTAGACCATTCGTCGAAGCAGATAGCAGATACAGCGAAAGGGACAGGGGCAGTTGTCTCCGGTCCAATTCCGTTGCCGACGAAAAAGCACATCTATACCGTTCAACGTTCAACTTTTACCGACAAGAAATCACGTGAACAATTTGAGATGCGGATTCATAAACGGCTGTTGGATATTTTAGAGACAACTCCTAAAACGGTAGACGCGTTGATGCGCTTGGATCTGCCTGCAGGTGTTGATGTTAAAATTACGCTGTTGTAGTCGGAGAGATGATTGTTCTCCACTCCAGCGGTTTGGAAGCCACGTGGTTTCTGTACATGTAACCGTCCTCCGGTTTCTTAACCGTAAAGGAGGAGAGCGAAGAAAATGGTTAATGGAATTATCGGCCGCAAAGTCGGCATGACACAAATTTTTGAAGAATCAGGAGAAGCGGTGCCTGTTACTGTTATTGAAGCGGGTCCGTGCCCAATCGTCCAACTCAAAACGCAAGAGAAAGATGGCTATCAGGCAATTCAACTCGGTTTCGGCAAACAGAAAGAGGGTCGCACAAATAAACCCAAACAAGGGCATTTAGCCAAAGCCGGGGTTGAGCCGACCTTTGTACTTCGAGAATTCCGGGTCCAAAGCCTTGATGATATATCCGTCGGCAACATTGTAGATGCAAGTGTTTTTTCTCAAGGTGAACTCGTTGATGTGACGGGGACCTCAAAAGGTCGCGGTTTCTCGGGTGTCGTAAGACGTTGGAATTTCGCCGGTGGTAAGAAAAGCCACGGTGGGGAACAGGACCTCCGCCGTCCGGGTTCCATCGGGGCAAGTGCGACACCGTCGCGTGTCTTTAAAGGCAAAAAGATGGCTGGACGGCACGGCGCGAAACGCCACACTGTTCAAAACTTGTCTGTGATGCAAGCCGATCCCGAACGTAACCTGTTGGTCGTAAAAGGCGCAGTTCCTGGTCCACCCAACGGCCTGCTTTTGATCAGAAAAGCGGTCAAGGCACCGAAAGCATAGACTGGCAATCGTCATTGAACGGATGCCAAAACAATACGAGCATACAAATATGTCAACTTTAGACGTACATAATAGGTCAGGAGAGGTACTCCACGAAAAAGAGTTATCTGAAGCGTTCACCGATGTTGAGGTGAATGGTCCAGTGCTTCACCAATGTGTTGTTGCCTATCTTGCCAATCAGCGACAAGGCACTGCATCCACAAAGTCCCGTAGTGAAGTGAAGGGAAGTGGAAGGAAACTTTACCGACAGAAGGGAACTGGTAGAGCGCGTGTTGGAGATGGCAAGGCACCGAATCGCGTTCACGGCGGTGTAGCGTTCGGACCGAAACCGCGGAGTTATCGACAGTACACGCCGAAAAAGATCAGACGACTCGGCTTACATAGTGCACTCGCTGATAGGTTCCAAAACCAGCAGTGTGTTCTCATTGAAGATTTCACGCTCGAGCGTCCCCGGACAAAAGATATTGTCAATCTGCTTAAGGCATTGAATGTTGATGGAAAGGCGTTACTCATCCTTGATGAACATAGTCCAAATATCCATCTTTCTGTACGCAATATTCCGCAAGTTCATAGTTGTACATGGAATATGATTAATGTCTATCAGATTATGTGGCATGATACATTGATAATCACGGAAAAAGCAGCGGAGAAACTCGAATCCAAATTCGTGAACACCAATTCAGAGGCGGAAGGACAAGACTGATGAGAGATGCATACCAGATTATACTGCAACCGCTAATTACAGAGAAGAGCACGTTCCTTCGCGAAGAGAACAAATACGCGTTTGTCGTTGATCGTAAAGCAACGAAACCAGAGATTCGGCGTGCAGCGGAAGAGCTGTTTGATCTCCAAGGTGATATCCTCAAGGTTCGTACAATGCACGTCCGTGGCAAACCCAAAGGTAAAATGTTGCGTTACCAGCGTGGCAGAAAACCCCACTGGAAAAAAGCAATCATTACCTTAAGAGAAGGTGCAAGCATTCAAGCATTTGAAACTATATAGGAATAGCAATCAGCAGTCAGCAGTCAACAATCAGCAAAGAGGTTTTCCGCATACGGATAAGCCTCTTGTACCTGAAGGCTAAAAGGGTTTTCGGAGAAAATCCACTGACAGTTATCAAAAAAGGAAATCAAAGTGCCTAAAACATATTCACCTGTAACCCCAAGCCGTCGTTTTATGACAGGTTATACCTTTGAAGAGATTACGCGGAATAAACCGGAAAAATCTCTTGTTAAAGGGAGCAAACAGAAAGCTGGTCGCAATTCGACTGGACGTTTGACGGTCAGGCGGCGCGGCGGTGGACACAAACGCCGCTATCGAGTCATTGACTTTAAGCGCAATAAATTTGGGATCCCTGCGAAAGTTGCTGCGATTGAATATGATCCGAACCGTTCCGCGCACATCGCCCTGCTCCATTACGTTGATGGTGAGAAACGTTATATCCTTGCACCAGTCGGTATTCAGGTGGGTGATATGCTTACTTCGGGACCTGACGCAGAAATTCGGATCGGGAATGCTTTGCCCTTGGACAAGATACCGCTCGGTTCTTCAATTCACAATATAGAGATGAAGCCGGGGAAAGGTGGTCAACTTGTCCGGAGTGCTGGTGCTGCTGCACAGTTGGTTGACCGCGAGGGAAAATACGCGCGTATCCGGCTGCCGTCTGGAGAAATCCGGCTTGTCCCTGTGAAATCAATGGCAACGCTCGGTCAGGTCGGCAATGTGAGTCAGATAGTGATCGGTAAAGCTGGTCGCTCAAGATGGCTCGGAAAACGTCCGAAGGTGAGAGGCGTCGCGATGAACCCGATCGACCATCCACACGGTGGTGGTGAAGGGAAAAGTTCAGGTGGTAGACACCCAGTTACACCTTGGGGGGTTCCGACGAAAGGTTATAAAACGCGTAACCAAAAAAAGCAATCGAGCCGTTATATTTTCGGCAAACGAAAATAGTGTTGACGCGACACTCTCGTTAAGTGAAGTTTACGTTTTAGAAGGATAGAGGAGAAAAAATGTCACGTTCTATCAAAAAAGGTCCTTACATAGACCCAAAACTCGCTAAGAAGGTAGCCGCTATGGAGAACTCCGGTACAAAACGGGTAATCCGAACGTGGTCCCGTCGCTCAATGATTACGCCTGAGTTAGTGGGTCATACCTTGGCAATCTATAACGGTAAAAAGTTTTTTCCGGTGTATATTACGGAGAACATGGTAGGACATAAACTCGGAGAGTTTTCACCGACTCGTACCTTCCGTTCTCATGCAGGTGGCCCAAGATAGATTTATACCGATTCATCGTGGATTCATAATTGCCCTTACATTGTTGAATTGAGCGATGGAAGCAATAACTTGCTTTTATTGGGAGATACTAATGGAAGCCCGATCTAAAATTAGGAACGCATCGGTGGCACCGCGTAAAGCACGTTTGGTTGCCGACCTAGTTCGTAATCAATACGTCGAAGATGCGTTAAACCAACTACGTTTTACACATAAAGCCGCGTCGCCTATCATCTACAAGTTGATTCAGTCAGCGGCTGCGAATGCACAATATCAGGACCCTAGCATTGATGTTGAGAATCTATACGTCAAAGAGATTCAAGTCAATGAAGGTGTTACGCGGAAATGGATACGTCCCCGGGCGCGCGGTATGGCAAATAGAATTCTAAAACGGAGTAGTCATATTACCGTCGTCGTTGACGAGGAGAGTACAGAAGATGGTGAGTAAAGGTGTATACACTTCTATCGCACCAATAAAAAAACTACGTTACCTCCACGTCGCACTGGGACAGATAAAAGTTTGACAGGAGGTTTGCGTGGGACAAAAAACTCACCCCCGTGGATTACGCTTAGGTATCATTAAAACATGGGATTCAAAATGGTACAACGAACGCGATTACGCCAAGTGGCTGCATGAAGATTTCAAGATTCAGGATTTTGTCAAAGAGCAGCTTGTGCGTGCAGGAATTTCGCGCGTTGAAGTGGAACGTGTAGCGGACCGTTGCAGCATTAATATTCATACAGCACGCCCTGGGATCGTTATCGGTCGCCGTGGCGCGGAAGCTGAGAAATTGCAAGCACTACTCGAAAAAGAGGTAGGTTGCCCCGTCCGTATTAATGTTTCAGAGATCAAGACACCCGAACTTGATGCCCAACTTGTATCAGAGGCAGTCGCGACCCAAATAGAGCGTCGCGCAGGTTTTAAACAAGCAATGCGCCGTAATATTACGAGCTCGATACAAGCTGGTGCTTTGGGTGTAAAGGTCATGGTCAGCGGAAGATTAGACGGCAAGGAGATCGCTCGTACGGAATCAAGCATTGAGGGGCGGGTACCCCTACATACCCTGAGAGCGGATGTTGACTACGGCTTCACCGAAGCAAACACGACTTACGGTAAAATCGGTGTGAAAACATGGATTTTCAAAGGTGAAGTTATAGGCGTTCCAGACGAGCTAAAGGGAGGCACTGCAGAGCGGCGTCAATCGGGAAGGCGCGAGGACACAGGGTCTCAACGTTCAGATCGTCGTCGTAGTAATAACAGACGTTCTGGTTCTCAAGATGGACGTTCCCGTCAGTCCGGCCAAGACAGACGTTCCCGTCAGTCCGGCCAAGATGGACGTTCCCGTCAATCCGGTGGTAGAAATCGACGTAGGAACCGTCAGGGGGGTCGGGGTTCTTCCAACGATTCATCATCGAATTAACAGATTTTAAGGAGTCATTAAGGTGTTAATGCCAAAACGCGTGATGCGCCGTTATGTGCATCGCGGAAAACGTCGCGGAAAACCGATCCGAGGTTCACAAATTAACTTCGGCGAATACGGTTTGCAAGCAATGGAAGCTGGTTGGATAACCAGTAACCAGATCGAATCATCACGTGTTGCTATTACGCGATATGTGCGCCGAGGTGGTAAACTTTGGATAAAGATTTTTCCGCACAAACCACTGAGTAAACAGCCTGCTGAAACGCGTATGGGTAAAGGTAAGAAGGGACCACCGGAGCACTGGGTTGCTGTCGTCAAACCGGGTAGGGTCCTCTTTGAATTAAGCGGCGTTTCGCTTGAAGATGCGAAAGGGGCGATGGAACGAGCCGCCCACAAATTGCCAATCAAAACTAAGTTCGTTGCACGGAATGCCTAATTTCGTCTGCGGCTCCGATGTCGTCAAAATTACGCACGGATAAAAATTTGGCGCGGTTTTGGGGACACGTAAGGAGGCACAAAACATGAAAGCGGATGAACTCCGAGGAAGATCAACTGAAAATTTGGAAAGTGAGCTGCAGGTGCTAAAAGAAAATTTGTTTAACCAAAGATTCAGACGCATCTTAGGACAGCAAGAAGATACGACCAGTGTCGGTAAACTTCGCAAAGATATTGCCCGGATAAAAACTGTTCTCCGGGCGCGGGCGGATCAGGTAGAAGCCGAAGGGTAACCTCAGCTCAGTAATTCAATTCACTGATTATTAATACTGTCTGCCTCTAAAGTGTGTACACTCATAGGTTTTGACTGGATTTGGAGACAAAATTTGAACGAAGAAAAACAAAGACATCGTAAGATTCAGACAGGTCTTGTGACGAGTAACAGTATGGACAAAACTGTTAGCGTTTCGGTTGTTCGTCGGTATCAACATCCTCTTTACAAGAAGGTTGTCCGAAAAACGAAAAAGATCTTGGCTCACGATGAAACGAATAATTGCAACATCGGTGATGTTGTTCAGGTTGTTGAAACGCGTCCGCTGAGTCGCCGTAAACGTTGGCGTGTCCAAGCGGTTATCAGTGCTGTAGAAACCAGCAACGCTTAAGTCGTGCAAGCACCGAGGCACTTCCTCGTTTCTGATACCTAAGAGGAAGGAAACAATAGAGAGTACCTGTAGGGTACTTGAGAAGGAAGGTTTTCATCCAAACTCTGACGTTTCCAAAACGGAGCGTTTTGAAGCGGAAGAAGAGGATACAAAAATGGTTCAATCATATACTCGATTAACCTGTGCAGATAATACTGGCGCGAGGCAGTTAATGTGCATCAGTGTACTTGGTGGTACGCGGCGGCGCTACGCACGCGTTGGCGACGTGATCGTCGCAAGTATCAAGGAAGCTGTCCCGAACACACAGGTCAAAGCTGGTGAAGTTGTCCGGGCAGTTGTCGTCCGCACAACGAAAGAGTACCGTCGTGCAGATGGGTCTTATATCAAATTCGATCAAAATGCCGCTGTTCTCATTGACCCGCAGAATGAACCGCGGGGGACACGCATTTTCGGTCCGGTTGCGCGTGAGTTGAGAGAAAAAAAGTTCACGCGAATTGTCTCACTCGCGCCGGAGGTAATTTAGGAGGACCATGATGTCACGAGTGAAACTGCATATCAAGAAAGATGACACTGTTGTCGTCCTTAGTGGAAAAGACCGAGGGAGACAAGGCGTCGTTTTGGAGGTGTACCCTAAAAAACAACGTGCAATCGTTGAAGGCGTTCACATCGTTAAACGCCATCTCCGCCCCAGCCAAATGGGAGAAGGGGGTGTGGTTGAACGCGAAGGTACTATTCATGTTTCTAATTTGAAAAAGGTTGAGTAGGTTAGGACTGACGCATCTTTTAACGAAATTCTACCACAAACACGATAGAGATAGAGCGACAAGACGGTTGCGAAATTTGAGTAGGTAAGAATACTGCAAAAGAAAGCGTTCCAAACAGACCTGACTGAACACGCTATTTTATAGGATACACGGCTCATGAGCCCATTCAAAGAATTTTACCAGACGGAAGTCATGCCAGCATTGCTCAAACATTTCGATTACGACAATGTGATGCAGATTCCGAAACTGGAAAAAGTTACACTTAATATTGGTGTCGGGGAAGCACTGCAGAACCCGAAAGCATTAGAAGATGCCGTCGAAGAGTTAACACTCATTGCCGGACAACGGGCAATTATCACGCATGCAAAAAAAGCTGTTTCTGCTTTTAAAATCAGAGAAGGCTTTGCTATCGGATGCAAAGTTACGCTAAGACAGCAGCGGATGTACGAGTTTTTTAACAGACTGGTGAACATCGTTCTGCCCCAAATTCGAGATTTTCGGGGCGTCTCGCCGGACGCATTCGATGGCCGAGGTAATTATTCCCTCGGGCTGACGGAGCAGCTAATCTTCCCCGAAATTGATTACGATAAGGTTAACGATATCCGCGGGTTGAACGTAACGGTTGTTACCACTGCCCCAACAGACGAAGAAGGTCGCGAATTATTAAGACTACTGGGGATGCCGTTTCGACAATAGAACGGTATTGCTGTAAAAGAGATCAGTAGTGGATCCCTAAACATAGATGATTTGACCCGCGGCTAACTTCTAATATCCAGACGTTTCAATGATAAACCTCCGGATAAACAAACAAAGGAGCATTTAGACTGTGGCAAGCAAAGCATGGATTGCCAAACAGAAACGAACCCCACGGTTCCGAACTCGACAATATAACCGTTGCAAAAATTGTGGAAGGGCGCGCGGGTATCTACGCAAATTCGAGTTGTGTCGTATCTGTTTCCGCCTGTTCGCACGCGCCGGTAGAATCCCGGGTGTCCGAAAAGCAAGTTGGTAGTAAAGCGTAACCCGTATAGCCCGACAACAGAGACACAAAACTTCGAGTGGCTATCCACAACAGAGAATCAAATAAGGAGAATCTTTCATGTCGATGACCGATCCGATTGCTGATATGCTGACACGTATCCGCAATGCCAATATGGCAGGACATGAACGCGTTGAGATCCCCTCTTCAAAAGTCAAATCGGAAATCGCGCGTATCTTGACTGAAGAAGGTTTCGTCCGAAACTATCGCCTGCTTGATGATGGGAAACAGGGGATTTTAAGAATCTATTTGAAATACGGCAATACAAAAAAAGAGAAGGTCATCACGAACCTGAGACGTATCAGTAAACCAGGAAGACGGATTTACGCGAAATCCGATAGGCTTCCGAGAGTTTACGGGGGACTTGGCGTCGCTATTTTATCTACCTCCAACGGCATAAAGACTACACCAGAATGTCGGAAAGAGAAGATCGGCGGCGAGGTACTATGTTACGTCTGGTAAGGTTTTGTGTCCCCTGATCCCTCTCAACGAACTTGGAGAAATAGAATGTCACGTATTGGTATAAAACCGATTCCGCTGCCCGAAAAAGTGCAGGTCGCTCTAAATAATAACGATGTACACGTCGAGGGCCCTAAAGGGAACCTGAATTGGGAACTCCCTGACGGGATTGATGTGACGCTTGAAGAGAATGTACTAACCGTCCAAAGAACGAGTGAACTTAAACAGTACAAAGCCTTGCACGGTTTAGCGCGTAGTCTGATTGCGAATATGGTTACCGGCGTTTCAGACGGTTTTGAGAAAAAATTACAAGTGGTCGGCACAGGTTACCGGGCAGAAGTCCGTGATAAAGACTTGGTGCTTGATGTCGGTTATTCACACTCTGTGACTTTCACACCGCCAGAGGGTATCACCTTAAGTGTTGAAGACTCAGAGACGATAGATGGTCAAGCGCACACCCCTATCATTGTCAGTGGCATTGATAAACAACTTGTTGGACAGGTGGCAGCAACTATTCGTCAGATTCGGAAACCTGACACTTATAAACCGTGTAAAGGTATCCGTTACGATGGCGAGCGGGTCCCAGAAAAAGAGGGAAAAGCTGCCGTTGGTTAGTGGTGTTATATCTTGTGCGCGATGCGTTAAATTTGAATACCTTATGAAGAGCACGCGCCCTACGGTAATAAGGAGATCCCTTGAGACATATAAAAAAGAAGCGGATGAGCCACCAACGTCGTCGCGGTCGCGTCCGGCTAAAGATTAGCGGGACGGAGGCAAGACCGAGGCTCGCCGTTTTTAGAAGTTTAAAACATATCTATGCCCAGCTCATTAATGATGAACTCGGCGTGACGGTGGCCGAAGCCTCCAGTTTGTCCCCGGACCTGAAAGAGAGCTTGCCAAACGGTGGAAATATAGCAGCTGCGGAGAGTGTGGGTACACTGATCGCGCAAAGAGCGAAGCAGCAAGGAATTGAAGTGGTTGTCTTCGACCGGGGCGGGCATCTTTACCACGGGCGTATTAAAGCACTCGCAGAAGCAGCGAGAGCAGGCGGCTTAAAGTTCTAATTACGCCACAACCCGATCCCTGTTCTACATATATCTGCAGAACAGAAATTGAATCGGATAGGAGAGTTTTTTGCTTAAAGAAAAAATCAATCCAGATGATTTTGAATCTGAATTTGAGGAACGCATGATTACGATTAACCGTGTGATGCGGGTCGGTAAAGGCCGCCGCACACCGAGTTTTAACTCCCTCACGGTTGTTGGTAATCGCGACGGTATTGTCGGTATCGGATTCGGCAGTGCAAGCGAAGTTGCTGGAGCACTCCGAAAAAGTTTCGCTGATGCACGAAAAAATCTGATTCGGGTGCCTATTGTCAACGGTACGCTTCCACATGAAATTACCTGCGAATTCAAATCGGCGAAAGTATTGCTGAAACCGGCGAGTCCGGGAACAGGGATTATTGCCGGCCACGCAACGCGTGCGATCCTCGAATTTGCAGGCGTCCGAGATGCACTGACGAAATGCTTATCCTCTCGGAACGTCAAAAATATTGCCGAAGCGACGATGCTCGGATTGAAGAACCTCAAGGATATCAACGAAGTCGCACGTTTGCGCGATTTATCCGTTGAAGAATTACGCCAGAAACGTTAGTACAGAGCAAATAGTGGCGCGTAGTGTTACGTCCACACAAAAATGATGGATAGAGATGTTCGTAGGGGCGGGGTTCCCCCACCCGATATACCAATCATTTATGGCTTGACAAAGTAGTAGTAGGATATTTTTAAGGAACGGAGTATTTGAGATGAAATTGAATGAACTTAAACCTGCCCCTGGATCGAAACGCTCGCGAAAACGAGTCGGTAGAGGCCCTGGCTCAGGTTGGGGTAAAACCTGTGGTCGCGGTCATAAAGGGCAGAAATCAAGGTCCGGTGGCTCGATCCCAGCTTGGTTTGAAGGTGGGCAGATGCCCCTGGTGCGTCGCCTGCCGAAACGCGGACCCCGGAGGACGGGACATAAACGCCTCGAATATGATGTTATCAATGTAGAGACACTCAATCTTTTCGCCGATGCTGCGGTGGTAACTCCTGAATCCCTTCGCGAAGCAGGCTTAATCAAACGTAAAGATGCCCTGATAAAGATCCTCGGAGATGGTGAACTCGAAAAACAGCTAAAAGTACAAGCACACCGTTTCTCAAAATCAGCAATTGAAAAAATTGAATCCAAGGGCGGCACGACTGAGGTGCTCGGCTTACACAGTAATACAGAAAGCACTGCTTGAGAGTCTGCAAACGAGGAGGACATAAAATAAGTGATTAAGGCATTCCAAAACGCTTTTAAAATTCCAGAATTGCGGAAACGCCTCATTTTTACTGGGTTGCTTTTGATCGTCTACCGCCTCGGTGCTCATATTACACTGCCGGGTATCGACGACGGGGCACTTGAAGCGTTTTTTAACCAACTCATGGAGGGTGGTGGGGGCAACGTCATTGGGTTCATAGACCTGTTTTCCGGTGGCGCGTTTAGTCAGATGACGATTTTCGCACTCGGTATACAACCGTATATTAGTGCCTCAATCATTATGCAGCTCCTCGGGGTCATCGTGCCTTCGTTGGAAAAACTCTCTAAGGAACCCGACGGCAGAAAGAAAATGACGCAGTACACACGATATGGTACTGTTATACTCAGCATTATCCAAGGGATAACGATTAGTATCGTCCTCCGGAACCCAGAAGCCATTAGCGAGCAAGCAGGCGAAATCGTTCCTAACGCAAATTTATGGTGGCATTTTCTCGTAGTACTGACCCTTACAGCGGGAACGTCCTTCGTTATGTGGCTCGGTGAGCAGATCACAGAGCGTGGAATTGGGCAAGGTATCTCGCTAATTATTACCGTTGGGATTATCGCAGGTTTGCCGGGCGGTGTCACCACGGTCATAACCAATCTTTTCACAAGACCGGACTTTGGGATCGCGCAACTCGCGGTTCTGGTCATACTCATCATTGTAGCGATTGCAGGGACTGTCTTTATCACGTTGTCTGTTCGGAAGATACCAGTCCAATACGGTAGGCAGATACGTGGACGTAGAGTAATTGGGGGGCAATCAACACACCTGCCGCTGCGAGTTAACGCTGCAGGTATGATTCCAATCATCTTTGCGATCACCCTTATTCAGTTTCCGGAGACAGCAATTAGCTTCCTGCCACCGGACTGGGAATGGAGATCAATTGCACTCGGACTGGTTGGGACAGGTACACCGTTGTGGCTTACTTTCTATGCACTATTAATCATCGGTTTCACCTATTTTTACACAGCCGTGCAAATCAACCCTGTCCAAATGGCTGAGGACTTGCAAAAATATGGTGGTTTTATTCCCGGTATCCGTGCTGGTAAACAGACAGCAGACTACATTAATACGACGCTGACACGGATCACGCTCCCTGGGGCAGTCTTTCTTGCCGCGATCGCCGTGATTCCAATTATTATTACAGCACGTCTCAACATCGGAGCAACCATGGTGGATGGTGCCTCCATTTTGATTGTTGTGGGTGTCGTATTGGATACCATGTCACAAATCGAATCCTACTTAACCGTCCGGCATTATGAAGGCTTCCTAAAAGACCGAAAACTCAAAGGTAGACGGCGTTAGGGACTTTACTTGAAAGAGGTTCTTATGAAAGTCAGACCTTCTGTTAAAAAAATATGTGCTCAATGTAAAATTATTAAGCGAAAAGGCGTTGTCCGCGTTATTTGTCCTTCAAACCCGAAGCACAAACAACGCCAAGGCTAACCCTTATAGTAAAATATATTTACACTCTGACACACAACATCCGTACTGACACACAACATCCCGACTGCAGGCAGGGTTACAAACCCCGCCTTCTATAAGTGTTTCGTTAATTGTAAGTTCTACTATTATAGTAAAATCCAAAAATATGTTTACACTTGTAGCATAGGCTGTTAGCCTGTGCCTCCGTGAGACACACATTCACAAGTTCACATAACGAGGCAAGTGTATAAGTAATTACGGGATCTACTATTAAAATGGAGGAGACGCATGGCAAGGATAGCTGGGGTTGATTTACCCAGAGATAAACGGATAGATATTGCACTGACAGCAATTTACGGTATTGGTCGCTACACCGCTTCCGAAATCGTCAACGACCTTGATATTGATCCGGGGAAGAAAGTCGATAGCCTCGCGGAAAACGAGATCAGTCTACTCCGGGATAAAATCCAAAACTACAAAATTGAGGGTGACCTTCGACGCGAAATCGATCAGAACATCAAACGCTTGATGGACATTAACAGCTATCGCGGCTTACGCCACCGTCGGCAGTTACCGGTTCGTGGTCAGCGCACGAATACAAATGCGCGGACCCGTAAAGGAAAAGCGAAGACGATCTCTGTCGGCAGAAAAGCCAAAGAGACAGCACGCAAGAGCGGTTAGTATTAACAGTTAACAGTTAAAAGAGGTTTTCGATAATTTCAAAGTCTCTTAACTGAATACTGACAACTGAAAGATTTTTTTCACAAAAAAAATCGTACTGACAACTGATAACTGACAACTATTCATCAGAAAGGAGAACCGTTTTGCGTGGTAGAAGACGAGAACGCAAGAACGTTCCTGAAGGTATTGCACATATTCAAGCAACCTTCAACAACACGATTATAACGATCACAGATTTAAATGGTAACACCGTTGCTTGGGCGAATGCGGGGATGACTTTCACCGGTTCCCGGAAGTCTACGCCGTTTGCGGCACAGCAGACAGCGGAAGCATGCGCGCGTCGGGCAATGGATCACGGCATGAAACGGGTGGAGGTAAGAGTCAAAGGTCCTGGTTCTGGGCGCGAGTCATCTATACGTGCACTTGCTGCTGCAGGGCTTGAAATCAGTTTGATGAAAGACGTGACTCCTATTCCGCACAACGGATGTCGTCCCCCGAAGAGACGACGGGTTTGAGGAGTCTGAGGAAATCGAATGAGCAGATATTTAGATTCAGTTTGTAAATTATGCCGCCGCGAAGGCGAGAAACTATTTTTGAAAGGTCGGCGCTGTAATGGGCCGAAATGTTCGTTTGAACGTCGGAGTTATCCACCAGGTCAACACGGACAGACCCCGCCGCGGCGCGGTAGGGATAACTATCGTCGACAACTACGCGCGAAACAGAAAGTCAAACGTACCTATGGTGTTTTTGAGAAGCAATTTCGGAATTACTATTTCAAAGCTGCACGGCAATCAGGTATTGCTGGCGAGAATTTAATTAGTTTTCTCGAACGTCGCTTAGACAACGTCGTTTACCGGCTTGGCTTCGCCACTTCTCGCAATCAAGCGCGTCAACTAGTAAAGCATAACCACTTTACTGTGAACGGTAAACGGGTTAATATTCCTTCCTATATCGTGCAAATTGGTGATGTCATCACACCACGTGAACGAAGCCGAAATCTCGCAACTATTCAAGAGTCATTGGAATACGCGCAACATCGCGGGGCACCTGAATGGCTCGACATCGACACGGATAAAGTGGAAGGACGTGTTCAAGGTGCACCGGTAGTAGAGCAGATCGCTGTGGACCTTGAAACGCAACTCATCATTGAACTTTACTCCCGATAGGCACATCTCTATATTTAGTGCGTTATCAAAACCTGAGTATCTTATGAATATACAACAGGTTGTACTCTGGAATGCGTATATTAAGATGCGATGCGAAATTAAGGGATGTCCAAACATACGGCACCATCACAGAACTAAGTAGTAGCAGTTGAATGTGAGTGCAGGCTGCTCCTTAGTTCGTGTGTGTTCTCATACTCAGTTTAACCCTATAGGAGGAAATCGATGATAAGATCCGAGTTAGAAATGCCTGAGCGTCTAAAAACCGATCTACACACCTTACGTCCCGACTACGCGAAATATACAGCTGAACCTTTCGAGCGCGGATTTGGAACAACGCTCGGCAACTCACTACGGCGAGTCCTTCTTTCCTCAATCAAAGGCGCAGCGATTACGGCAGTCCGAATTGAACAGGTAAAACACGAATACGCCACGATCCCCGGAGTCGTAGAAGACGTTGTGCAGCTTATACTCAATCTCAAAGAGATCCGACTTAAGATAGAAACAGATGACCCGATAGAAATGAACTTGAAATCGGAAGGTTCTGGTGAAGTCACTGCCGCCGATATCCGTACAGATGCACGTGTTGAGATTATCAACCCCGACCAGCATATCGCAACACTCGACGAATGTGAGGGTTTAGATATAGAGATTTACGCGCAGACCGGCAGAGGATACTCTTTCGCAGAAGAACACAGGTCTTCACAACAAGACATCGGGCTAATTCCGGTCGACGCAAAATTCTCGCCAGTTCAGAAAGTTAATTTCTGGGTCGAAGAGACGCGTGTCGGCGATATGACAAACTTTGATAAACTTAACCTCGAAATCTGGACAGATGCAACGATCACAGCGAAAGACGCTGTCACACGGGCAGCCACTATTTTGCTACAACAACTTGATCTCTTCACAGAATTCGATGAATACTACGTTGAACCAGAACCAGAAATTGATGAGGCTATGTTACGACGAAATCGCTATTTAGCGAAACCTGTCTCTGAACTCGAACTTTCTGTCCGAGCAAGCAACTGCCTCGAAACAGCAAACATTAAAACCATACGCGAACTCGTCGTAAAAGAGGAAAAGGACATGTTGGAATATAAGAATTTCGGACGCACTTCGTTGAACGAAATCAAAGAACAACTCGCCAACATGGGACTGAACCTCGGAATGAATTTAGACGATATGGACGACGTGGACATCGGTGATGATGATATGGCACAAGTTCCGTTGCAACCGCCGATATAATGCTTCACAAGAACGCATACATGGAGGAAGACGATGCGCCATAGAAAACGCGGCAGGAAATTGGGAAGAACCTCAAGCCATCGAAAGGCTCTCTTCCGAAACCAAGCCACCGCGCTATTTGAACATGAACAGATCCGAACGACACTCCCTAAGTGTAAAGAACTTCGGCGGATCGCAGAAAAATTAATTACACTCGCAAAACGCGGGGATCTGCACGCACGCCGACAAGCTGCGAAAATGCTCTATGGGTCAGATTTGCATTACAAACCCGGAAGAGGCGAGGAAGCTACCTCAATTGACAAGCATTTTGTGCTACGCAAACTCTTTGATGACATCGGACCACGATACCAAGATCGGAACGGCGGCTATACACGTATCATCAGAGGCGAACTCCGAAAAGGAGACGGCACACAGATGGGTTACATCCAACTCGTTTGACAGCATTCGTTAGCAGAGTAAAATAAAGACACGGGCGGAATTTCCACTCCACCCGTGTCTTTTTATTTTTTCATCTGAAACCCAGCACTGCAGGCAGGGGTTCAAACCCCGCCTATAAACAGATTCGCGTAAGTCACATCTAATATCGATACGCAGCAGAAGCGAAGATCCGATGTGTTTGTCGCTCCGTCGTCAATTCGTTCCGACTCCGTTGCGATGTACCGAGCATATACCCCACATCAAACTTTAGGGTCTCCTCAAAGATTTTGCCGACACCGATTGTCAAGAAATCGCGAGCGTTCTCAATTTCAGCATCCGTGAACGGCACCGTATCTCGAAAATAGCCAACACGAATATGCGTGTCAACAACAGGTATCCGATATTCCGCACCGATTCGCACCTGAAACGTAGTGGCATAGTATTTTTCAAAGTTGTCATCTGAAATGTTCTCAGCGGGAGCCGGGTCGTAGCGCGTCTGTTTCCAGTCCGTGAGTTGGACATCACCTGCCAAAACCAGCCGCTTGTTTAACAACTTCACAGCGACCCCAGCACCAACCTCAAACGGACGCTCAATGTCGTAGATTTGAGACCCGCTTTCGGAATCCGACCATTCTTCTCCATCATCATAGACCTCTAAAGTCGATTGGTACCAGAGTTCGTCAACGCCTAACTCAGTCGGTGCGACGAGTGTCAGCCCGAGGTTAATATTATCTGTTAGATGTGCAAGAAGTCCTACCCGACCCCCTATGCCTGAATACTCTCGATCCACCTCGTCGTCGTATCTGAAACGCGAGAGTTCGCTGTCTATATTCACGATGTCAGTAGCCGTTGTATCCAAGTGATTCAGGCTATTACCGCTCCAGAAATCCAACGAACCACCAATCAGAACATGCTTTGTGACGTACACACTCGCGCCAAAACTCCATATCCCGATCCCGCCGCTGTTCGCGTCAATTTCATCAACGGAGAGTCCGCTGAAATCGGTTTCCGAACTCGGATCAATACCTATAATCGCAGTCTGATAATCAAAGTTCTGTGGACGATTGTAACCGAAACCGATAGCCAAGCCTCCCTGTCTTGCCATGAGTGGATAAACAAACCCGATAGCATTCGGACGCATCTCGGACCGGCTCGTTGTCGTTATATCGTCACCCGTGAAATATGTATTCGCGCTTGCTCGATTGTGTGAGAAGCTGCTAAAAAACTCAAACTTTTGGATCTGTGCCATCCCCGCCGGATTCCAATAGAGTGCGGTAAAATCATCAGCGAGTGCAATTGAGGCACCACCCATCCCCATCGTCCGCGCCCCAACACCGAACGTATTCCCAATCGCCATCTCTTCTACCTGCGCCAGACTGAACGGCGCAAAGAGTATAACGACGCATAAACAGATAAGGATTGTATAGACAGATCGTTTCATCGTTCCGATTCCTCCATTTTTAATTTTTCCTTTATTTTCTGTTCCGATCCCTTAGGCGTTGCCGCGGCTGCTCGGATCTCGATCTTGGCGAAGTTACGCTGCGCGAGCTGCGAGAACGTCGATTTTTGAGTCGCAAATCGCTTTTTTTATACGTCCGCCGTGAAAGCGGGGCATACCGACTTCCGCTATGATACCGCCGATAGACGTTCGTGTACGGATAATAGCCGCCATAGTAACGATAATACGGCGCGCGGTATCCGTAATAATACCGGTACCCGTAAAATGGATGGTAAGGGTAGAAAAAGGACGGATATGCGTACCCATAAGGCACCGAATAGGTATGATACCTATCAGGATAAACATAAACAGTACGCGAAGTACGTTTCCGTCGCCCGTAATAACCCTCCGATTCCTCAGCATCTTCATGCGCTCGTTCAACTTCTTCTGATTCTGCCTCAGTGTTATATCCATGCTCGGCTTCTTCCGATTCTGCCTCGGAAGTGTGCGCCGTGTCAGCATCTCTCACACTTCTATAGCGGTGTCCATCTTCAAAGTTTGAAGACGCATGGTAACCGAGTTGCGTATAACATCCGGCAAACGCTATCACTGCGAGAAGCAGCAACAGCAGGAAAGTAGATTGCAGCTTCATCAGTTTCTCCTCCTATCCGTGAATCTTGCTCAATTATAACATATTATACGAGAAAGCACTAAAAAAAGTTTACATCCCCCTTTTTTTAACTACCTTAGGACTTACACATGCCGCGCTTTTGTACCACAAACTTCCCAGTTTGTGACACCAGAACCTTCGGTTCTTCCGAAAAACCTCAACTAACAGAACGCGCTACGGGTCAAAACCGCCTAATTCGTTATAAAAAGACATTAAAAAAAATAAATCACCCAAAATGTCGGAATCCACCCCGATGTGGTGTCATGTATATATGAGGGCAATCAATTACAAATCTATTGCCCTACATAGGAGGTTATGACAGATAAAGGTGGAGAATAATGTCCTTATAAACCGGCAATTCTTAGAAATTAACGACGAAAACAAGGCATGCGATCTACTCTTCAACACGTATCACGACCGCGTCTTTGCCAAAGTTAATGGAATGATGCGGGATCATATCGATCCCGCTGTAGAGGCCGCGGACATAGTGCAGGAAACCTTTATCAAAGCCTTGAAAAATAGGCACCAAGTCCGAGAACCGGAAAAGTTGTTAGGGTGGTTGCTCACGATCGCGACAAACTTAACGCGGAATGAGATTAGAGACGCGGAAAGGCGAAGGCAAACGGGATACACACCCCTTGAATCGCTTGAAAATCTTTCCATCAGCGAAGCGGAAGCACACTACGCAACATCTCTATCAGAAACCGATGCCCAACAAGCTGAGGCAAACATATATCTGTTGAGCCAACTCCTCTGTCTCCTCCAAGGTAAAGACCGAAAAGTCTTAGAACTTAAACTCGCGGGGGCTGAAATTGCAGAGATAGCAGAAACCGTAGGCCCAACCGCTGAAGCAGTTCAAAAAAGATGGGAACGACTTCTTGAGTGGTTGATACCCATCGCTCTCAATTTAGAAGAATTGATGGACTGTCTCCCGGAGGAGAACGACAGAAAAATCATGGAACGGCACTTGGATGAACAACCTCTATCGGAAATTGTGAAAGCAATTGGCATCTCTCGTTCTACCATTCAGAAAACAGTGAAACGTGTAATTGCACAGTGGAAGAAAGCCGCGCAGGACAATCCCACGGATCCCGTTTCCGAAATGATGAATAACGAGAGATAATTTCTCAACCCAATGCCGACACAGATTAATTTACGCTCAGTAAGTGTCGGCAATCAATTATAGAAGTTGTATCCGAATGTCAAAAAATCTTTGACAATTATTTTTTTAAATTTGATATAATGATAGGAAACAGAATAATGATAAATAGAACCCACCGGATCCTCGCGTGCTTGTTATTGTGCGTGATGTTATTTTCCGTCGTCGCAGTGCCAATAAGTCATTCAAAAGACAAGCCTAACTATCTTTTAGCGGTGTGGATTACTTTAACAACCCTGTTAGATGCTTTAGAAGCAATAGATCTTCTTATAAGTATCCTCACAGCTGACATTCAGGAAATGCAAGATGCTATTGCAAGGATGAATGATGAATTGAAATATGAGTTGTATCCCGAAAGGGAAAGCCTGGAGGAAGCTATTAGAGAAGTTGAGAAAAAACTTGACAAGCTGAATGCGGAGGAGGCCGCAGCGGAATCGAAAAAAAGTAACGCCGAATCCCGCATTAGCAGTTTGAAGAGCGAGATTAAGCAAGCTAAAGCCTCACTGGCCATGCTCTCACCTTATGAGGTTTCGGAACGCGAAGCGTTAGAACACCATATCTCAATGCTAAAATCCTCTCTTGAGAGTGCGAAACAAGACCTTAAGGATGCCAACAAGATTCTCAATAGCAGCTGGCGTGCTTTAAAAAGTCTTTGGTATGAGGGTGCTCTTGACGATTTAAGAGGGGCACTTGCGAGGATACAGTCAAGAATCTCCGTATTGGAAGGTTCTACGGGCGAGTTAAGTCGCGCGATTACCAAGAAGAATGCAGAGATAAAGGCGGAAGACGAGCGACGTAAAACTGTCCAAGCAGATGTTGACAAGACACAAAAAGAGTATAAGGAGAAGGAAAAGCAAGGCGATCCCAAAGATCAGAAATAAGGAGGTCTGATTCTCATGAAAAAGCCGATGTTAACAATAGGCATCGTATCAGTTGTGGCAATCGTTGCGATTCTTTTTGCATTTTCGCAAGGTTTCTTTTCCTCAAACGCTGAAGCGATAGAAACCTACATCACCTATGAAAAGCATCTCGGCAAACTGTTTGTCAAATATGACAAAGAGAGTGATAGCATGACTGATGAAGAACTTGCCATGTGGCAAGACGAAGTCGATGCGGCAAGCACGAACGCAGTGAAAGCCTTGATTAGGATTCAGAAGAACCCGGATCATTGGCGCGACTACTTGGCATCAACCGGTCAGCCTTACCGTCCTTCGCCACTTGGACCTATGGAGTATACGGGGTTTGCCGCCAAAAGTCCAAAAGAGGTGACATCCGACGAGTTTTATGATTGGTTGGCAGCGCGTGATAAACAGAGGGATGATCGAAATCGTGCGGAGATGCGCGCAGAGGGTATCTGGGACGATGAAACGATTGAGCAAATCATCGCGGACACGAGGGAATCAAGAGCAAACGATCCAGAGAAACAAGCGAACCGCGAAAAATGGCGGCAACTTATTATCGAGGGTGAAGGTCGCCCCGCGCGCGAACGCGAAAGAGCCGAGCGTGAACGTCAGGAAGCCGAGTATCAGAAGAAGCGGGCAGAAGATAAGGCGTGGCGTGCTGCGGAACAAAAAAAGATCGATGCGATGCTCTCAGAAACTTCAGAGGTCCCGACCGAAGCGGGTGCAACACCCGAAGATGATTTTAAGACCTTCCCCGATAGTGACTTTGATACCTTTGATGACATGCCAGATTTGGAGTCGCCAACGGTCGCAGATGAGGCGGCTCATTCTGGCGAGGGTCTCGAACCATCGCAACTCCCGCCGTTCCTTGAGGATTCTTCGCAGTTAATAGAGGAGACTCCTTTCAACGCCGACGATTTTGCTTTGATGATCTCCGAAGATATTTCACGCTGGGAAGCCCCCCTGCGAGACTCCTATGAAGATGTTTTTACCCTTGAGGCATCGTTTGTTGAGAGGCTTCCAGAAGAAGCGCGTCACATTTTCAAGCAGCGCCGTCAACGGCTACAATCTGAATACGTCACCCGTATAGACGATGTGCTGCAATCTGTTCCAAAAGAGAACAGAGTCGAGACGCTGCGGATTCTCCGAGAAAGACTTTCAGAAACATGGGATTCGGATTTTATCGATGCGGTGATCAACCCATTAGAACACAACGATGAATAAGTCTTCATCAGAACACCGACGCGCCCGTTATCTTTCTATAGCGGGCGTGTTCGTTTTCTTGGCGATTGTGGTTGTGGAGCATGTTCTGTCGCCCTCGCCTCTGCTCCCTGAGCCTGTCAAGGCGAGAACAGCGGCTGAACCGCGTCGCGTTCAGCAAACCCCGTCCGCAGTCCTTGATGTTTCCGAAACTTACTACCGCACCATCATAGTCAGCAACCTGTTCCGTCCGTTAGGTTGGAAACCACCGCGCCCAAAACCTACTTATCGTCTCATCGGAACAGTCATCCCTACAGGTTGAGATTAGAAATTCAGAAAGAAGGATAAGACACTTGGCTATCGAATCGCGTGACAACCTTTCAATTAGCGAAAGAGATACTTTATTTGCATCAACACTGTTGAAAACAGATGCCGATCAAAACGAGCGAATTCACCCAAACCCTAATGTTTGGATAGAAACTGTAGTTGAATGTCAAAAACTTTCTTTCACACATTTTTGTGAATTCGGTGTATAATTTATATAGCAGATTGCACGTTTTCTGTGTCAGAATAGAGACCAGCCTCTCTGGGGACGGATTGCCTGACCTTTCTTTTTTTTCTTGCTTGATGGCAATACCCCACAAGTTTTTTTCGAGCCATAAGGAGCGATTTATGTTGATGCCGAAAGGAAGGCTAACGTTCCGTCATCATAGGCGCGTTAGCGCGTGCGGGGTACCCCGCGACAGTGATGGAATGAGAATCCCCGATGCAGACGTGTATCGGTGAAAATAACAGGAGGAATCCTGATGTTAGCTAACATTTTTCCCAGCCGTTTTTTAATAGGCGTATTAGCCTTTGTATTGCTGCTGGCGATGGGATGCGGACTGTATTACGGACGCAAGGTCGCCACGCAAGAACCTGTGAAAGTCTATAAACCCGTAGAAGTTGAGCCGCAGGTGGCTGAAGTGCCTGTCGGTGAGACCTCACAGGCTACCCCGTCCGAGGGTAAGAAACTTCCACTTGTCGTAGATGAGTCTTACGCCAATCAAGTTCCAGATGTTCAGGTGAAAGGTCATCTCCCCTTACCGCCGTCCTCTGTGCCGGATGATATCCCTGAACACCTGAAGTTCCCAGACGAATGGAAAGTGCCGTACTATAACACTTTTTCGGAGGGACCACATCCGATACCTCGCGATGAAGCAGAACGATTATTAAGCGTCGCCAGAGAGATTATCCGGGACTACAACCCAGGTCGTCCGATTGGCGATATATGGCATCAGTACATTGAATACGAGAAGATGTATCGTGCGTATGCCGAGGAAGACCTCGGCAGGACCCCGTTTGCTGCATTGAGTTCCAACCGTTCGGATTGGCTGTATGAACAGATATGGGCGTTCCCCGAAATTATGGAGATCGTTTTCGGCGACTCCAGCGAAGATGAAAAGAATCTCTTGTTCAGTGCCCGATTAATTGCGATGGGGGAAGATAGTCCGAATTGGAACGAGCATATCATGCACGATGGTCGCGCCTTTTATGTGAGAGACGACACCACCTACGAGTTTAAATGGACGACTCTGGAGGGTGTTGAGCGGACGACGACGTTCTCTCGGACATTGAACCCGAAAGCGACGGTGGTGATTTATCCTGAGGAGACCTCTGATGAGGAGCTCGAACGTCTCGGCTGGTGGAACTTCCATATCAACCCATATACTTTACAACCTGTGGATTACCAACCCTACAATATAAGGAATTAAAACAACGAAACAGATTTTTTCTATTCTGACGATCATAGGGCTGCTGACGTTCTGCTTGACAGGCAGCCTTTTTGCTGAAAGACTTCTCTATGAGCACACGGTTCAGAGAGAAAATGAGAGTGTTGAAGTTACAAGTGGGCATCCGTGGTGGCAGGGTGACGGTGATGCGACGACCCGCGACGGTGATATAATGGTCTCTGCTGAGAAACGGATTTACGATGTTTCCGAATCGCAGGCGAAATCGACGGTTAGCAGTTCCGTGTCGATATCGTGTAACATTAATGGTAGTTTTGTGGGCGTTGCACAAATCAAAGGCACAGCGGACACGGGTGCGAGTGCTTTCCTTGCGAGTTCCTATGAAAGTATCGCCGATAGTGGTATCCCCGATACCTTGTCGACAAGTGATCTTGATAAATATCAAGCTAAATCTGGGAATAAGAACAAGGCCGCCTATACCCTTCGGCTACCGGGTGTCAATAGCGATCTGCTCTATACCGGCATCGAACGACACGGCGTCCTTCTCGAAAAGGGATTTGATGCTTTTGGATGGCATTTATTTGGAAAAGACCGAGACCTTAATTTTGGTGATTCTGCCTCGACGGTGAAACAGAAGCGTGTCGGCGTGTCGGATGCTGATATCGTTGCGATGTTTTCGCCGTATGCTTCCGCGTCGGGTTCAGCGCAAAACAACGCGGGTCAGGGGATAGGTAACCAGGTGCCGTCATCGAGTGCGGATACGGGCATGGAAGGGGAGACGAAAAAGCATTTCTCTGCGAATGCTGGCGGTAGCGGTTCGGGTGGTAGCAGTAGCAGTTCGAGCCGTGCGAGCCCGTCGGGTCGTCTTTCGGGACACACCTCAGCGTTAGCGGGTAATAGTATCGCGATAGGCTTGTCGACGACCACTGCGTTTAGCCAAGTGTATTGGTATGTTGCGGCTCCTGGTGAATCGGGTTTAGGTTCATATGTCGATATGGACTACGGCAGTAGTTCATCGACGACGGAGTCATTTACGTATACATTTGGGAGTGATGCGACATCAGGAGACTACAAGATCACGGCGTATATCTACAACTACTCGGATAGTTCCACGTACGAGGTGTCTCATACGGTAAGTGTCTCTGGCGGTTCCGGGAGCAGCAGTTCTGATGACAGCAGTTCTCCGTCTTCGTCCACTCCGTCTTCGTCGCCTCCGTCTTATACGCCTCCGCCGTATGGTAGTCTTTCGGGTCCGTCTACAGCGGCCTCGGGTAATAGTGTCACGTTAGATTTGATGACGGATACGCCATTTAGCAGTGTTTATTGGTATGTTTCTGCTCCTGGTGACTTGAATAGCGGTTCATCTCTTGAGACGGACACGGGTGGTAGTTCCTCGACGTCTGCGTCATTTACGTATACGTTTGATAGTTGGGCATTTGGTTATTATACGATCACGGCGTATATCTACAACTATTCGGATAATGTGGCGTATGAGGCGACTCATACGGTGTATGTAACTCCCTCTGGTGGTAGTTGGTAGTCTTTAAACGTCTCTGTAAACGCGCCTGTTATCTTTGTATAGCCGGTGCGTTTTTTTTGTGCTATACTTTTTTTTTATACCATTTCTAAAAGTTTACGGGATTAGTCGTTTTGGACTTGCAAAAAGTTGTTAAAAACGCTATAAACCCTTGTAAATAAAGGGTTTATGTGATACAATATAGGTAAAAAAATAGGGGGTTGGTAGCCCCCTATCTGAACCCAAAAAAGCGGGTTGCTTTTTCTGGTTTACGCTTATTTAATTATTGTATCAGAAACTATCAGAAAAAGGCAACCCCTAAAATCATAGAGGCACATTTTCTGATGGATTTGGTCAAAATCATGGAGACATTCCCGACGCAAGAGGCGTGTATCGCATATTTGGAGCGTATCAGATGGCAAGGATCCCCCGAATGTCCGCAGTGTGAGTCTACACACGTCGGACACCACAATGAA
>JAJEET010000090.1 GCA_022820835.1 Candidatus Poribacteria bacterium | reverse complement strand
TGTTTCACCTCAAAAACTTGTTGGATTTTAGGGTGAAGTATAACAGAAGTCGCGTGAAAAGTCACGCGACTTTTGCTTATCTAAAAATATTAACGCTTCAGAAAAATAAAACACAAAAAACCTACAATTGAATGACCCTGCCAAACACCCCGAAAACCTGTCATCCGCACACTCCACGCCTTCGGCAAAGACATTATCACCGAAAACTATAAACGCGCCGGATTTAGCCAAATTCCGGGAATCTGGGCAGGACAGATTGACCGAATCATCGCAGAAGAGCGGAGACAGATTGAACGCGCAGCCGCCACAACCGAAGTCGCTATCTACAAAATAGAGAACAAGGAGACCGGCAAATGCTATATCGGACAGACCACGCACCCCGAACGGCGCAAAAAGGAGCATTTCACGCATTCGTCAAATGATAGACTCCGACAGGCGATCCGATCGGGAGGAGAGACACAATTCAATTTCAAAGTAATAGAACAGGTCAAAGGCGAAGAGGCGAATCGTCGAGAAGCGCGCTGGATCGGATACTACAGAGACCGCGCAGGTGTGTTTAACCGGGCGGACCCGCTACGGGTACAGTATAGCCACCAGCTCCTTCTTGAAATGTTCTGTCAACATTTTGGTATCCCTTATGAAGATAATTTTGACACACATCCCGATTTCGAGAATCTCCGCGACCGTTTCAACGCCATAAAAGAGATTGTCATGCGAGCGAAACGACAGGTCACGACAGGCATATTCGATCCTACAGCGCTTGAAGATCCTGTCGCGCGAGTATTTGCTATCAGATACGAAAACCTCAAAACTGAAGCGAACGCTGTCGATTTTGAGGATATGATCATCCACGCCGCGAACTTGCTTGAGACGAACCCGGACCTTCGTCAAACCTACTGCGACAGATACCCGTACGTCCTCGTTGATGAGTTCCAAGATATTGCTCCCGCCGACTTCCGATTGATTGAGTGCTTGTCCAAAAACCTCTTTGCTGTCGGTGATGACGATCAGGCGATCTACGGGTTCCGTGGTGGCAATTCCGAGATTATGCTGGAATTCACGGATAGGAAGGAGGTAACAACATACGAAATTACGCGCAATTACCGTTCCACATCGACAATCGTTGAGCACGCGCGGGCGTTGATTGAGCGTAACGCTCCGCGCATCCGTAAAGACCTCCGCGCTTACAATCCGGTCAAACAGCACATCAAAATTGTCGAGACGACACCTGAAACTGTCGCAGCCACGTTATTACACGAGTTGGAATCGCCTGAAGAGACTGCCGTTTTGGCACGTACCAACTACGAAACCGATCAGATTCAAGCGATGCTCGCTAACGATCCCACGGCACCTGAAGTAACGACAATCCACAAAGCGAAAGGTAGAGAGTGGGAGAAGGTTATCCTCATCCATAACACATTGGAGCGTCGGTTTCCGCGTCGTGATAGCACACTGACAGAGGAGCGTCGGGTTTTCTATGTCGCAATGACGCGTGCCAAGTTGGAACTGGTCGTCCTCGGTGGGAGGTGTCCGTTTGTGCCAGAGTTCGAGGAAATTTCGAGAAACCTCGGTTACTATCTTCGTCAGTTTGTTTATTGGCGTGCGAGAAGGATAGCGAAAAAATAAGGTGACACAAAATAGGAAATGTAGTATGATTTTTATCAAAAAGCCAAAGGAGAACAAGCAGAAGAAATGACAAATGACGAACTCTACCAATTGATGAAAGACGGTTTTGATCAGGTCAAAGTAAATTTTGATCAAGTCAATCAGCGTTTAGATAGAGTGGATCAGCGTTTAGATGGAATGGATGCCCGGCTTCGCACTGTTGAGAACGGCATATCCGGATCAATGGAAAACAGAACGCGATTCCAGAGATACGAAATTGGATAACGATTTCGTGTGCCATTAGTGCTCTGGTTATTTCCATTGCTGTTGCTATTTTGAAATAAACCCCCAAACGCCTCGTCATAAAACAAGTTAAACATTTGAAGCATAAATAGACTACAATTTAACTAGGTTGTAGGTTGTGTTTACCTTTCGACTCGGGATCCAGTCATGACAAGGCTTTCAAGGTTCAGCAAAACGTTCTCAGCATTGCAGACCGTTCGCCGATATTCATTGACTTCTCGGTGATTTTGATGATGTAATGTAAACACTACCTAACACAAACCGCAATATTACACTTGCAGCCATTTTTTTATAGCAGACGCTATTTTGAAAAAGAAAACCTCTCATCCCGGTGTAACCTTTCGTGCCATTGCGCTCGGTTTGCTACTGATTCCGGTGAATACCTACTTCATCATGGCAAACCACCTCAAATTTTGGAGCACCCTCCCGACGACGATGTCGCTCATCTATAACGTGATAATCACGTTGATGGTGCTTATTCCCTTCAATCTACTGCTAAAACGGTTTCTACCACGCTTTGCTTTCAGGCAAGGTGAACTTCTGACGGTCTTCGCGATGCTCTCGCTCTCCTCCGCTATTGCTGGACACGATATGATGCAGACGGTCATCCCGACGATCTCGGATGGATACTGGTTCGCAACCTCTGAAAATGAATGGAAACAACTCTTTTGGCGATACCTTCCGCCGTGGCTTACCTCTAACGACGAAGCGAGCCTGAAATTGTTTTATGACGGCGAAAGCACAGTCTATACAAAAGTACATCTGCTTGGATGGCTCCGTCCAATCCTCTGGTGGACGGTGTTTCTGACTGTTCTAATCTGGGTAATGATCTGCTTGGATGTTTTCATCCGAAGGCAGTGGATTGAACATGAACGGCTGTCTTACCCGATTGTGCAATTGCCACTGGAGATGACGAGACTTGATGGAAGACTCTTTAAGTCGAAGATGATGTGGCTCGGATTTGCTATCGCTGGCGGTATCAACCTCATCAACGGTTTTCATGTTCTCTTTCCTGAGATTCCCGAAGTTCCGGTACGGCACGCCGAGATCGGTCAATACTTCACGCAAAAACCGTGGAGCTCCATCGGTTGGACCCCCGTATATATCCGCTCATTTGCCGTCGGACTCGCTTACCTCATGCCGTTAGAGATGTCGTTTTCCGTCTGGTTTTTCTATTGGTTCTGGAAAGCGGAACGGATATTGGGCAGCGCACTCGGACTCGATATTCTGCCGGGGTTTCCTTACGACTGGCAGCAGATAATGGGCGGCTACCTCGTACTCTCTTGCTTCGCAATTTGGGGTGGACGCCGCTATTTCATCGCGATTCTCAAGCACATTTTCAGGGGATACCGATCGCCGGGTGAAATCAACGACAACGGCGAACCGATGCGTTACCGATGGGCTGCACTCGGATTGATCGGCGGCTTAGGTTTTCTGTTTGTCTTTTCACATCGAGGCGGGATGGCACTCTGGACAATCGGTCTCTATTTCCTTATCTATTATCTGTTATCTATGAGTCTCACGCGTATCCGCGCCGAAGTCGGACCGCCAACGATCCGCACCTACGCAACACCACATGGTATCCTTACCGATATTTTTGGCACCCGCATCCTATCGCACGGGAGCCTGACGATGATGCGTCTTTACCTCACCTTCAATCGCGGTTCTCGTGCTAATCCGATGCCGCATACGCTTGAAGGCTTCAAGCTCGCAGAGGAATCAGGCATGCGTTCCGGTAGACTGATTATAGCGATGATGTTCGCGGCGGTGATCGGGATTCTTGCGTCGTTTTGGGCATACCTACTTGTCGGGTATAATATCGGGGTTGTAAGCGATCTCGGCACAGGCGGGTATAAACTCCTGCAAAATTGGATATCGCATCCGACTGAAACCGATGTTGCCGCTGTGACGTTTATCGGTGTTGGCGCGTTTTTCACCGGTTTCCTTTGGTGGCTCCGAACCGTTTTTCCGTTCTGGCCCTTCCACCCCGCGGGTTACCTCGTCGCTGGCGAAAAATCGACGATCGGCAGGCTCTGGTTTTCGATATTTCTGAGTTGGAGCATCAAAACGATACTGCTGAAAGTCGGTGGGATTCGTTTGTACCGCAAAGCGTATCCGCTGTTTCTCGGACTGATTCTCGGTGAATTTATGATAGGCGGTATATGGGTGCTCATTCGGCTCTTCACAGGTTTGCAGATGTATTCATTTTATAGGTAGTTTCCAGTTTCCAGTTTCCAGTTACGAGTTACCAGTAAGAGAAACGCCTAATGAATCAGATCACTCTGTTAACTGGTTACTGGTTACTGAAAACTGATAACTACTAGGGAGATACCCCTGCGGACCGCATCCAATGGGTTGACGGTCTTCACGGTGTGTGCTAAAATCCTGTCATCCAAAAACAGAATTTGCCTTTGCTTTATATTACGGAGGGAAATATGCCGAATCTACAAATGTCTCAAACGCTCGTATGCACCTTAACGGCTACGCTCATTGGGAATACCGAAAGCAGAGATGCTATTATTGTTCCGGGGGCAGAACTTAAAGAGCTCTACAGCGACGCACATTTCACAGAAGGACCCACCGTTGCACCAGACGGTACAGTCTATTTCAGCGACATCACTTTCACTGATCAGACGGATATGCAAGCCGGACATATCATGAGATACAACCCTGAGACCGGAGAAACAACCGTTTTTCGTTCTCCGAGTGGGATGTCCAACGGTATGGAATTTGACGCACAAGGTCGGTTGGTCGTTGCAGAAGGCGCAGATTTCGGGGGACGCAGGATTACCCGTACAGATATGGAGACTGGTAAAAGCGAGATTATCGCTGGTTTTTATAACGGAAAACCTTTCAATTCACCGAACGATCTTGCAATCGATGAACAGGGGCGCATCTATTTTACGGATCCGCGATATGCTGGAAATGAGCCTGTCGAACAACCTATTTTTGGCGTCTATCGCATCGATCCAGACGGTTCTGTCCATCTCGTTGTCACGGATGGCGGCAAACCGAACGGTGTGGCGGTTTCACCGGATCAAAAGACGCTTTACGTCATCAGTCATGACAACGGCGCGATGGGTAGTAACCTCCCCGATGAGATGGAACCGCATAAGGGACAAATGGCACTCCTCGCTTATGATCTCTCGCCGGAGGGCACAGCGACTTTTCGTAAAGTGCTTGTTGACTACGCACCACAGGACGGTCCAGACGGGATGGTGGTTGATGCAGAGGGGAATCTCTGGGTGGCGGTACGCGATGAAACTCGCCCCGGTGTTCGCGTTTACACACCGGAAGGTGAAGAACTGGTGTACGTCGAGACACCCGATAAACCCACCAATGTCGCGTTTGGGCACGGCAAAACGAGCAAGGTGCTTTATATTACAGCAGAACATTGCCTCTACAGTATCCAAACGACGAAAGAGGGGTATCGCCTACCACAGAAATAGCACCTTCTTAAACATCTGGATGGATATCCTGCCATGGTGTCGCGCTTTCATAAGCGCGTCCAACCCGACACAGCAGCGGCTCTGTCAAATGTTTCCCGACAAACTGAATGCTCAACGGTAGCCCTTCGCTATTCATGCCGCACGGCGCAGATAGCGTCGGCGCGCCGTTGTAGTTGAATGGCACGGTGAATCGCTGGAACTTCGGATGCCGAGGTTCATAGGGTCCGTATAATACTTCTGGTGTGATGGCATGTGGTGGGGCAGACATCGAAGGACACACCAACACATCAATTTCTGCAAACACCTTTCTGAGGTGTCCTGTGCATGCAGCTCTTAGATTGTTCGCTTTCGCGTATTCCGCGCCTGTCACTTTCGCACCCATATCAAGCCAGCCTTGGAACCAAGGACCGTAAGCATCGCGCTGAGAGGGGTAGGTTGCGGCGTGCGCTGCGACCGCCTCGGTAGCACACAATGTGGGCCATGCGGAGACGTATTCATCTACATTTGGCAATGCCACTTCAACAATTTCAGCACCTTCATCCGCAAGGATTTTCACACCGGCTCGCACCGCGTCAGCGAGTTCAACGTCAATACCGTTTGTTGCATAGTTATCGTCAAACCCGATGCGGATACCTCGGAGGTCCTGTCCAATTCCATCAATCATATTCGGCACGGGGGCAGGCAGAGAAGTCGGGTCGTTCGGGTCAGAACCGGCGATCGCTTCCAGCATAATCCCTGCATCAGCGACACTTCGCGTCATCGGGCCGACGTGATCCATGGATTCAGCAAGTGCGAGGACACCGTAACGACTCACTCGACCCCACGTCGGTTTCAGTCCGACAACACCACACGCTGCTGAGGGAAAGCGAATAGAACCGCCTGTATCGCTGCCGAGCGAACCGAAACACAACCCCGCTGCCGTCGCAACCCCGGAACCGCTGGATGACGAACCCGTCCACCGATCAGGATTCCACGGGTTTTGGGGAATAGCAAAATTTGGATTGTAGCCGCCCATTGCCCCTTCGGTTAGAGTGAGTTTACCGAGCAGTATCGCCCCCGCTGCTTCAAGTTTTGAAATGACCGTGCCATCAAACGCAGGCACATGCTCGGCAAACACCTCCACTCCGCCCATCGTCCGGACACCCTTGGTAAAGCAGAGGTCTTTCACTGCGATAGGGATCCCGTGAAGCGGACCGCGATACTTTCCAGCGGTAATCTCCCGTTCCGCCGCTTGTGCGGCAGCCATTGCCTGTTCTGTCATGACTGTGGCGTAACTTTTCAATTGACCGTCAAGTGTTTCAATACGTTGCAGCATGGCAGACGTAACGTCCACAGGCGATAACTGCTTAGAAGCAATCTCTTCCGCTATTTCAGTAATAGTCTTAAAGTGAAGTGGTGTTTCACACATATTCCCTCCCTGTTGATCAGGCTACTCCGCAATCGGAATCTTAAATACACCGCTATAGGCAGTTCCAGCGTAAAGGAAACCGTCAAGTACTGCTAAGGACAAAATCTGGTGAGGCAGTGAACCTACCGGCTCCCACCGCGCTCTATCTTCCATCCACCGGAAAACGCCGGTAAATGTACCTATATACAACTCGGTCCCGTCTGTCCCTATTGCTGTTGCAGTTGTCTCATCCAAACCGTCGTTGATGGCTGTCCACGAATCGCCACCATTAGTGAAGCGGAAAACGCCGCCATTCCAAAAGGTCGCGTAGAGCGTTGCTCCAACCCACCTGAGGTCCGACATACCACCATCCGCCATATCTGTTGAGTGGATAGGCTCCCACGTTCCCTTCTTCAAACGATAAATTTCGTCGCCCTCAGCACCGGCATAGACAGTCTCGCTATTTCCTGATAACGCCGTGATGTAGTGATGTTCCAAGCCGAGAATGGTGGTTGATGGACCCGAGTCCTTTTTCCACTGGATAACCCCGTTATCCAAGGTCCCCATATAGAAAGTCGTACCGACGACCTCTATACATTGGAGACCCGCCAAATTTCTATCGACAATCAGTTCTACCAAAGTGTTGTTCTCTGCATTCAACTTGAAAATACCACCAGTTTCCCCACCTTGGTCGCGCGGTGCATATCTAACAGCACCCAGGTAAAGTTCACCATCCGAAACGGATAGCGCGGGAAATCCATATTTCATCGCATTTGCCGGAATTTTTACGGGTCGCCATGATTCTCCGCCGTCAGCGGAATAGACAATTTTCCCACCAACGCGGGTGTATATCCGATCCCCCATAACTTCCAATTCGCTGACCATTGCATTCGTTATTCCGGTGTTGATTTCTACCCAAGAGTGGCCACCATCTGTCATGCGAAAAACACCGCCGCCAGGGGTGCCGGCGAAAACAGTGTCTTCATTGACTGCTAACAATGCTGAAACTTTTCGATGCGTTAGTCCATCGTTAACAGCTGTCCAAGAATCACCCTTATCATCCGAACGGAAAACACCACTGCCAGAAGTGCCCACGTATAACGTTGTCCCATAGACAGCTATGGTCTCAACGGTCCGTGTTATCTCTTCTGTAGCGATGCGTGTCCATGAATCTCCCTCGTCATCGGACCTGAAAAGTCCACTTCGTTCTTTGCCTATGGACCCACTTGCGTAGAGTCGGTTGTCCATAGCAGCAAACGCGATAATTCGTTGCTCAACAACATCGTCGTTGATAGCGGTCAATGCGTCCTTATTCGTCCTTTGGCGGAAAACTGCGTTCTGGGTCGCGGCGACAAGGGTTGTTCCTATACTCGAAAGTTCAAGAATTAACATAGCCCCCAACCGCTCGTTCGGCGGCACTGGCCGCCATGAATCACCGTCATCTGAATACAAAACCCACCCATTCACGGAGGCAGTGTACATGCGATCACCGATAGTGACAATCACCGGCTGCCACGATTCACCGTTATCATCTGAATACCAAACGCCCCTATTTAAGGTACCGATGTATACGCGGGCACCTATGAACATAATATCGCTGACCGATACAAACCGTTCTCCAAAAATTGGAACTTGGTGCCACGTATCTCCGCCATCGGTTGACGCATACAAAGCATCAGGCGCGCCAGCGTAGATCAATTCTCCTTTATGCGCAAATGCTCTAATAGACAAGCCTTCTCCGGGCTCAAAACGTAAGCCAGTATTGACCGGTGTCCAAGTATCGCCGCGATCCGTTGAACGGAAGATACCGCCCCCGTTTGTTCCAGCAAAAAGCACGCCTTTAGATGCCTCGTGGATGGCGAGAATCTCTCCACCGTAGGGACCGTTGGTTTGCACCCAATCGCTCTCGTTAGGTTCGGTGTGCTCATCTGTGCCGAGTTGTGTCACTAAACCAACAAACAACACCGTTGTGGCAATCCAAAAGACAGCCAATCTCGGCTGAAACCTGTTTCTTATCCGTTGTTCCATCTGTATGTACCTCCTCTTTGGCAACTATGGTAAAATCCGAAAATAAATGAACCCTTTTACGAAGCTAACCCTACCGGTTTTCAAGAAATGTGCGGTGATGCCGAACAAACTAAAAGTTTATTCTACGTAAAGAGAGATTTATTAACAGAAATGGTATAATTTTCTAAGGATTTATTTGCCAATTTAAACAGGTATGCCACAAGAAAGTTTACAGGAAGCCGAATAAGATAGGTTCGGGCGACTAATTCAGGTCACTCACCCGCGGTCGTCCTAATAGGCTCATCAACCGATCATCCGCATCTTGCAGGACCTCTTCAGGCACAGGTACACCGTTGCAGAGACTAAACCGCCAATATGCCCAATACGCCGCGTACTGCGATTGTATAATATAGCGCGTTTTGTTAGACAAGTTCGGTGCGCCCCGGTGCCAACACTGCGGGTCCTGTAAGTAGATATCACCCGCCTTACAGAAGATCGAGACCGGTTTATTGCCCTCAAATTCAGGATTTTCCTGACTGTTCGGATGCCTACCGGAGTAGTGGCTGCCGGGTACGTATTGCGTTGGTCCTTCCTCGATTGTATCAATATCGTTCAACGCCATCTGGACGGTAAACCACATCACGGGCATCCGCAGGCGCGGATCGTGGCGTGGCATCTCTTCGGTGACGGGAAAATGCACCGAACCGTCCACATGCCAGGTGTCAATCGAAAGACCGGGAAGATTCCGTAACACATTTTGCCCACAGAACTTGCAGTTTTCGCCGACGATCGCCTCCGCTAAACTCAGAATCGGCTCGCGGAGGAGCATATCCCGGAAAATGGGATCCAGTTCGATCGTATTCCGCAGAATGAAGGGCAACGTTTCACCCGATTCGGCGTGCGCCCCCATCTGGATATATCGGACATCCGCAAGATCTGGATTGGTTTTTTCCATGAGTTGCGGATCCGCAAAAAGTTCGTCTGATTTCTCTCGTAGTGCGGTGACCTCTGCTTCTGTCAGCACACCTGGAAGATAGACAAACCCGTCTCGGAAAAATTGCTCAGCAATCTCTACTGTTTTCTCTGGACTAAAACGTTCACCTTTAAGTATTGGACTGTTCGCCATGTTGTTTCTCCTCTTATGTAAAAGGTTGTGGTCAAAAAATATCACCCTGATTATCAATTTGCACAATTCGGATTAGACGATTGCTTCTGTCAACTCGGTAAATGAAACGGATAACTCCTATCCGATAGCGATAGAATCCTTTTTTCTTGCCACGCAGTTTTTTAATTGTTGTTGGATTTTCATGCCGAAACGGAGAATTACAGATATACTCAAATGAAAATTGATTCGCTCTTGTGTTTCTCGATCTAATTGCCTGATAAAATTTTCGACTTTGCTCGGAAGTGGTTCAAGCGTCCATCCGTGACGGTTCACAGCCCAATCTCCTTCTTAATTTCAGACCATGCTTTTCCACCACCAGCAGCCAATTCTCTTTCCGCCTCAAGAATATCCTCCAAAACTTCCGATTCTGAATTGAGTAACGCGGTTTCATGCCATTCGGAAAGAAAAACGGAAAGTGTTTCGGCATCTTTTTTTCCACCTGAGATTTGTGTTACTAACTTGAACAGTTCAGCAAGAAACTCAACAAGTTCCTCTGGGGCTAATTGCCTGACCCAGTCAAGGTGTTTTGAAGTCTTGACAGATTTGACAAATAATTGATCGTTCATAAGGTGCCCAACGACAAGTTTAGGATTTTTCATTTTCCCTCCTCAATCCAAATAATCCATTTCTGGTAGCAAATTCCAACGGTACTGATCCGCTGGTTGTGTATGCCGTCCCCATCTGCCAAGAAGCTGCGTGTCCGCACGCTTCGCTGCCATCTGTGCTGCGATTCGTTCTGGGGTCCAACCGTCTAATACCTTTTCTGTCAATCTCGCTAAGATGTCCCTGTATGCCGCCTCGTCTGCGCGGTCGTGTAATTCGCTCGGGTCTTCCGCTAAATTGAAAAGCTGCGGAGACTGTCCGTGATAGTAATTCAGTTTCCACTCGCCCTCGCGAACCATCCGATGATAACAACCGTCATCGGTGCAATACTCGGAGAGAGCGATGTCCTCCCATGCTGTGTCCTCACCGCGGAGGAGTGGCAGCGTGCTGCGTCCGCGAGAGTGTGGGAGTGCGGGTGCATCGAGCGCATCGAGCATCGTTGCATTTAAGTCCAACGCACTGACGACGCGATCGCACCGCGCGCCTTCCGGTAGCGTGCCACGCCACGATAAAATTGCAGGCACCTTCACTGAATGTTCATAAAACGTCTGTTTCCACCAAAGCCCGTGTTCGCCGACCTGTTCGCCATGGTCCGAGCTATAAAGGATGAGCGTGTTCTCGTCTAACCCGTTCTCTCGGAGTGCCGTCAATATCTGCCCAATCATCACATCCATCCGTGTGACGAGTGCCCAATACGCCGTGCGTGCGCGGAGAATCTCAGCATCGGAGACTTCAACAATCCCACACTTCTCACGCCACCACTGGAAGTACGGATGCAACGCCTCTGAAAACGGTTCAGGATTCTCAGGCATTGTCATCTGTCCTTCGTACAATTCATAATCTTCCTGACGTGCGACGAAAGGTTGATGTGGTAACATAAACCCGACAGAGATCGAAAACGGTGTATCCAAAAGTCCTGCCCGTTTTTGGACACCGAGCCTATTGAGATAATTGACCGTTGCGACCGTCACATCCTCATCGTGAACCTGATAGGCGCTCTGTCCAGCACCCGATTTTTCGAGACTCACACGCGCCGGTCCTGCAGTTCCAGAGAGTTCACCGTGATCAACGCCGCCTCCACCGTGATAGTTCGGTCCGTGATCGCCGACGAGGCGTTCGGTGTATCCGTGCAGCTGATCCGGTCCCAACGCATGCATCCGCCCGATAAGCACCGGTTGATAGCCCGCTGCTCCCATGGCGTGTGCGAAAGTCGGTATCCCAGAATCGAGGATATGGCTATTCGTCCATACGCGATTTTCATAAGGATAGCGTCCGCTCAATATGGACATGCGGGATGGCACACAGATTGGTGAGGGACAATAAACATTTTCAAACACCACGCCTTCAGCAGCGAGACTGTCAAGATGTGGTGTCTGCACCAACCGGTCGCCGTAACAACCTGTCACATAAGGATTGTGTTGGTCGGAGTGGATATATAGGAGATTAGGACTTTGCATGGAGATGGAAACTCCTTCATGAGGCTTCGTGGGTTTCCACACAATTATATCTACGCAGATGTTTTTGTCAACGAAAATCGGTTTTGCATACAGGACGATTTATAGTGACCTCTAAAAATCAGGACTTACGCAAATTGAGCAAATATCGAGCATTTAGACGCAAGAAGCGGTAATTTTCGTTCTTTAAACCCCCTAAATCCCCCTTATCAGGGGGACTTTAAGAGGAAATGCGTAAGTCCTAAAAATAATAAGACACACTTTGAAAAATGGACGTGGAAACCTCGCCCCTACGAACTGTCTTCTGTTAAATGAAAAGTGTCTGATTAATTGTTGGTTTTACTATAGTTTTCGGTTTTGATTTTAATTTCGGTTTACATAAGTTGACGTTTTCTTATGGAAGATCGCGAGCACAGCTCGCTCCTACCGAAGAGACTATACACAGGTATAAAGTGAATGTGTAAAACTATAGTAAAATCCGAAAATAAATGAACCCTTTTATGAAGTTAACCCCCCTAACCCCGCTTATCAGGGGGGATAAGATGGGAATCGCTTCGATGTGATGTGTTTCAATAATTATGAGCTTTACTATAAATGGCCCTGCTGATCGCTAAATATCCGCTTGACAAAAAAACGGAATTCGTTAAAATTTGAAAGCGTGAGAAATTGTTATTCTGAATGCAGAACATTATGAAAGGAAAACTCATGACACAAACACCACCAGAATCCGCAGTTGTTCTCTTTGATGGTACAGACCTCAGCAACTGGACGAACCTAAACGGTGATGAACCCGGTTGGAAAGTCGAAAACGGCGAAATGCTCGTCATTCCACGTACTGGCGACATCATCTCCAAGGAAACCTTCACAGATCATTTCCTCCACATTGAATTCAGATGCCCCGATATGCCCGAAGCCTCTGGTCAGGCGAAAGGCAACAGCGGTGTTTTCCTTCAAGGCAGATACGAAGTTCAGGTTCTGGACTCCTATGGCATTGAAGTTCCTGGGAAAGGCGACTGCGGCGCAATCTATAACCAATTCGCACCGCTCGTTAACGCTTGCAAGCCGCCCCTTGAATGGCAGAGCTACGATGTCATCTTCCGCGCGCCTCGGTTCAATGACAACGGCGAAGTGACGGAAACGCCACGTATAACCGTCATCCAGAACGGTTTGGTCATCATCAACAACGCCCAGTTGGCAGGCACAACAGGCGGGAGTATGGGGTCAGCTGACGATCCAGGACCGCTCCGTCTGCAGGATCACGGCAATGATGTCCGGTATCGGAATGTCTGGGCAGTACCATTGCCACATGAAGGATCGGATCAGTATTAAATGGCTTTCGGCTGTCGGCTATCGGCTCTCAGCAAAATGGCTTTCGGCTGTCGGCTGACCGCTGATTGCTGACGGCTATTCCCTTGACAACGAATAGAGAGGAATCTTATGGAAACCAACCGAGACCTACCGACAATTCCGAGACGACGGTTAGGAAGAACAGAACTGAGTATTCCTGTCGTCCCGTTCGGGACGCAGGGGTTCGGCAACAATTTCGGCTTCGTTTCAGATGAAGAGGCTGTCGCACTCATCAAGCATTCAGTCTCCATCGGTGTGAACCACTTCGATTGTGCGCGCTGTTATGGGGATTCCGCGCGGAAACTCGGATTAGCGATGAAGGAGATCCCGCGCGAAGATGTCATCATTACCGGGCGACTCTGCTGCCACTCCGCTGCAAAATGGGGCGGCTACGGACAGGGCAGACCCGACTATTCCGCTGAACGCACGATCGCTGATCTCGAAGACCAGCTCCAGCTTCTCAACATAGATTACTTCGATGGGATGCTTATCCACGACCCCATCGAAATTGATCCGACCCTCGAAAAGGGCGGCACACTTGATGGATTGCTCCAGTGCAAGGCACGCGGACTCGTGAACTACGTCGGGTACGGGATGCGTCAGCACGATTTCCATCTCAAGGCAATGGCGACAGGCGATGTCGATCTCATCTTGTGCTTCAACGACTACAACCTCATCCGCCAGACTGCTGCTGACGAGGTTTTACCTGCCGCCGCCGAAGCCGACATCGGTGTGATGAACGGTTGGTCGATCCTACGCGGTATCCTTACCGGTGTTGACCTTGATGCAGAAATTGAACGTGGACGCTGGAAAAAAGAGGGTGATGTTGCAGCATCATACCCAATTTGGGAATGGTGCGTTGAAGAAGGAATAAGTTTGCTTCAACTTGCACTCCAGTTCTGTCTGAAAGAAGAGCGGATTCAAGGCAACAACATTGGGAGTCTCAACGTTGAGCAACTTGAGGCAAACGTCCGCGCCGCCAGCACCCCGTTACCCGATGAAGTCTGGGAAAAATACGAAGCACGCTTTGGATTGAATTAGTTATTAGTGAAGAAGTTACCAGTACCCAGTTGTCAGTAACCAGTGAAGAAGTCTTTTTTGCTGTAAACTGGCAACTGTTAACTGATAACTATAATTCATCTAAAAACTTATGCGTCGCACGCGGAAGCGGATAATCCCGCAATGCTGTGACCGTAACCCATTTCGCGTCTCTCGGTCCATTCAACGCGACCTCACCGGACGCATAATCGCACTGAAAGACATCCACAACGATCTTGAAATGCGTGTAAGCGTGCCGGACGCGCGTCAGATACCGTACGTTCGTGATACTGAGATTGACAACCTCAGCGATATTACGGACACACGCATTTTCTGCTGTTTCATCTTCTGCGATTTGACCCCCTGGGAATTCCCAGAGTCCACCGAGCAAACCGTCCAACTGCCGTTGCGTAAGCAACACCTCGCCTGACGTGTTATAGATAACTCCCACAGCGAGATGGTGCTCTGGCGTAGGCTTCGTCTCACGTCGTTTCGGAAATTCGGCTTGACATGTTGCATGGAACGCCTCACAATACAGGTTTACAGGACAAACGAGACACGCTGGCGATTGTGGACGACAGATCACTGCCCCTAATTCCATCATTGCCTGATTGAAAAGCCCGGGTTCGTTTGCGTCCAAAAGTGCGTCCGCTTTCTGTTGAAATAACTTTGCTGATTTCGCGTCGTTAATCGGTGCGTCCATCAAGAACAGGCGCGCCAGGACGCGTTTGATGTTCCCATCCACTGCAGCATAAGGCGCGTTAAAAGCGATGCTTTGCACCGCCGCCGCGCTGTAATCGCCGATTCCCGGTAACTTCCGAAAGATCGCATAATCCGTTGGAATCTTTCCGTCCAATTCAGTTACAATGCGCTGCGCCGCTTTGTGGAGGTTCCGCGCCCGCGCATAATACCCCAAGCCTTCCCAAACCTTCAGCACATCTTGTAAGGGGGCCGCTGCCAAATCTGTGACATTCGGAAACCGATTGATGAACTTCTCATAGTAGTCTATAACCTTCTTGACTTGTGTCTGCTGGAGCATCACCTCAGACACCCAGATACGGTAGGGATCATCTGTCCGCCGCCACGGTAGATCGCGTTGGTAACGTCTGAACCAGTCCAACAACGCTTCACGAAAATCTTGGTAGTGTTCACTTAATTGTTTTTTTTCCATATTCATCAGAAGTTTTTGTTCGTAGGGCATAGCATTGTAGGTTGGGTTGAACAGATGCCACGAAAATATTGAAAATCAAGAGAAAATGAAGTTTTCATAAGCAATTTTGAATATTAGATATGCACATTTTATGTTGATGACGGGCTGGGAAACCCAGCCCCTACGAGGTCTGTGCCTGCCTGAAAATCAGAAAATTGAGGAGTTATTATTTAATATTGCTTACATGCTATATTAAACAGAAACCGAGTGAAACCCAACGCTTTTGCTGGACTTTCACGGTATGAAGTTGGGTTTCACTACTTTTTTGGGTGTATTTGACGAAATGCTGGATTTGATGTATCTTTGGAATCCCACATCTGTTTCTCAGTTCGGTTCAACCCAACCTACAGGAACTACAAAAGAGCAGCATGGGTAAGTCCTATTAAATATCCACTGCAATCCGAAAACCGACGCTGTGGATTCGTTGTGTTGGTTCATAAGCCGCGCGGTTCGCACAGCGTCCAGCGAACTCACCGCGCGCGATCCACGAACCGCCACGGATCACCCGCCGGCGACCTACACTTGCACCCAACGGGTTCTGCGCAGGTGAGTGTTTATATGTTTGCATGTGGAACCAGTCGCTACACCAATCGTAGGCGTTGCCTGCCATATCATAGCACCCGTAAGGGCTTGCCCCTGATGGATAACTCCCGACCGGCATCAATCGCCCATTTCGCGATTCCGAAGTGTTTGCCCGATTTGCATCCCATATATCTCCCCAAGGATACTCGCGGGCATCCGTCCCACGAGCCGCCTTCTCCCACTCCGCCTCCGTCGGCAAACGGTATTCTATCTCTTCGGGGCCGCGGTTCTCAATCCTGTTGAGCCACATCATGAAATTCGTCACATCGTACCAACTCACGCCGACAACTGGGTAATCAGGTGCGTTAAAACGGTCATCACTCCAGAACGGCGGTGGCGGATGACCGGTATCCTCCAGAAACCGAGTGTACTGTACATTCGTGACCTGATACGCACCGATAGCGTAAGCATCAAGTGTCACGCTCCGTTGTGGTTCTTCTGGGTCCGTCTTCCGCAGACCGGTTGGGACCGTCCCCATCGTAAATGCCCCAGTTCGGATATGGATTAAAGGGTAATCGAATACTTTAATGTGCATGGTAGGTGTTTAGGTTCTCTAAACGAAAAATAGCGTGTAACTTATATGTTAGTATAACACACCATCAACCGTATTGCAATCCTGCAGGTAGAATCCTCAGCGAAATTTCGCTTGACAAAGATCTACCGTATCTATTAAAATTAATTGTAATGTCATACTTCAAGTTGCTTGTTCGTTGTGTTTGGAAGTGCCAAAGTACAAAGGGGACTGAATGCTATATAAAGGGTTACAATTAGATCGGTTTCAGGAGGAAGCCATCTCGGCAATTAATCAGGATACCTCCGTTATTGTCACTGCACCGACGGGTGCTGGTAAAACGGTTATCGCAGAGTATGCTGTCGAAAAGTGTCTTGAGGAAAACCAGCGTGTTATCTATACCGCGCCGATCAAAGCCCTCAGTAATCAGAAGTATCGAGACTTTTTTGCCGAGTACGGCGACAAAATTGGTATTGTCACAGGCGATGTTGTCCTAAATCCGTATGCACAAGTGCTATTGATGACGACCGAAATTTTTCGCAATACCATCTTTGACGACACCGAACGGCTGCAGGATGTTTCTTATGTTATCTTCGACGAAATCCACTATATCAACGATATTGAGCGTGGTACCGTTTGGGAAGAGAGCCTCATTTTCGCGCCCCAACATATCAAATTTGTCTGCTTGAGTGCCACGATTCCGAACATCAACCCGTTCGCGGACTGGATGCAAAGCGTCCGAGATGTTGAGATTAAAGTCGTTGAGGAGTTAAAACGTCCCGTTCCCTTAGAGCATCGTCTCTATTTTAAAGATTACGGTATTGGCACTACAAAACATATCCGTGAACTTCGCAACAGAGCACAGCGGGACACACGTAAACGAGGATATGACCAAGGAAAGAATAGACGCGTAAAAGCACTTCCATCCGATTTTGTCGCGACGAGACTTATTCCACATCTCCAACTTGAGAAACAGCTCCCGTGTTTATATTTCTGTTTTAGTCGAAAAGGGTGTGAAGGGAACGCTTCGGCGTTAGCGTTCGGTGCGGAGTTACAACTGCTCACGGAAACGCAGCGTACGGAGATTTTGAAACAGTTCGATGAACTCTGTGTTTTATTTGACATCGTTGAGGAAAAGCATATCTCGAAATTTCGTAAGCTCCTCAGCCGTGGGATCGCCTACCATCACGCCGGTATGCTACCGACACTCAAAGAGGTTGTAGAGAGATTGTTCACCTCTGGGTTGATTCAACTTCTCTTTACGACTGAGACCTTTGCAGTCGGTATTAATATGCCGGCTTGTACCGTTGTTTTTGATAGCCTTGAAAAATACGATGGTATCGGATTCCGCTACCTCAAAGCGCGTGAGTATCACCAAATGGCAGGACGGGCTGGCAGGCGCGGAATTGACACTATCGGGTACGTCTATTCCCAAATTATACCGGCGTATGCTGATGAACGCGAAATTAAATCCGTGGTGACAGATAAAGTCGAATCCATAGAGAGCCAATTTAATCTCTCCTATTCGAGTATTCTGAACCTGTATGACAAATACGGAGACGATATTTACGATGTCTATACCATGAGTCTCAGTAACCATCAAAATAGGACTCGGGTTGCTAACCTCAATAACCAAATTGAAGCAAAAACGGAGAGCCTTCGGACACTCCCTAAACCTGAATGTATCCACGACGGTATTGACGGGAGCAAACAGATCCAGAAGCATTATCGAGATAAGCGGAATCGAGAAAAAAGAATTCAGCACCTTCATGTAGAGACAGCACAGGTTAAATCGCAAACGCGGCGGAAGAAGCAAGAAAAAGAACGCGTTAAGAGATTGAATGCCATTCAGAAAAAGATTATACTTGTTCAAAGGGAAGCCGAGCAGAGCCTTTGTGAGGGATGTCAGCACTTGCAAACATGCACAAACCGATCTAAAACCATCCGCAAGGAAGAAGCGCAACTTCAAAAACTTAAAAAGAGGTCCACATTTATTGAAAATGATCCGAGACAGCAAATCTCCGCCCGCCTTAAGGTACTTGAAGAATTGGGATACACTGAAGGGCAGACACTGCTACCACGCGGGAGCACCGCTGCACATATCTACGGATATGAAATCCAACTGACCCAACTGCTGTTTAGGGGTGTCTTTGAAAGACTGACGGAAGACGAAATTAACTGTCTCATGGTCGCAATTGTCTCGGAACCACGTAAAGACGGCTACTATGAACGCCTCAAGGATGAACGTTTATTGGAAATATTTTACGCTGTCAGTTCTGAAATTTCAAACATCCGGTCTTTAGAAGTCAAGCATAAAGTAACAGAAATTACGCCTGTGTTGGAACTCCGGCTTTGTACAGCGATGCTGGCGTGGAGCCGAGGTTGCGAATTTGATAAGCTCGAAAAATATGCCCGTTTAGATGCTGGTGATTTTGTTCGAACGTTCCGACTTGTTATCGATCAACTTCGTCAAATCCGTCGCGCAATGGTTGGACATACCGCACTTGTTGATAAAATTAACCGCTGCATTGATAAGATTAACAGAGACATTGTAGATGCTGAGCGGCAGCTACGAATCGGACAGGAGAACCTCGCTGAAACCGAATCAGGAAACGGGGACGAGATGGAAGATCCGACATCTCCTCAAAATCCGAGTGATACTGAGGCGGAGAGTGCGGTTTCGATCCCCTCATAAATCCGCGTTTCAAATAGCACGACACGAAAAAATGCTTGTAATGCAAAGCAGGATATATTACAATGATGCACTAATAGATATTAATGCCGGATATGCAGGCAAACTGGTACTCGGTCCCTAAAGGGTCCGAATCCTGATAACAACTAAAGGAGAAAAAATCACATGGCAAATCAAGATTTCAGCTTGTCCGGTGCAGTTACGGTGCGCCCGGCGCAACAGAAAGATGCCGCACCGTTGCACCAATTTTGTTTTCCTGAAAGAGACTCGAAAGAGATTGCTGATGCGTTAAAAGCGGATTTGGCAAAAGGAAGCCAGACGCATCGGCTTGTCGCGGAAGTCAGTGGTTACCCGATCGGACAAATTTTCGTGAAAGAGGATACCAATGATCCTGAAATCGCAACGGTCGGTGACCTCGTTGTGTCCGGACCTTTTCGTCAATTAGGTGTGGCTGATCACCTCATGGCGGCTGCCGAGGCGACAGCGGCAGAAAACGGCGCGGAGACGCTCGAAATCGAACTCCCCGTATCGGAAAAGAGTGTCATACAGAGATATAAAGATTGGGGATTCTCTGAGAAGCCACTTGTTGTCCTCCAGAAAGCGCTTGGAGCAGAACCCGAAGCAGATGAAGAAGCAGACGCTGAGGAGGAGGCGCAGGAGGAACAGCCTGTCGAAACCGGTACTGAACAGCAGACACTTCTTGAGGATTAGCGCGGAACGCCACCGAATCCGCTCTAATTCTCTAGCAGGACTTACGCAATTTTGACTGTAAACCGTTCTGTTAGATGAGATTTTTCCGAAAACACAGCGTTCTTGTGTCACAAACTATGAAGTTTGTGCTACGAAATAGCAGCGTGCGTAAGTCCTATCTAGATTATTGCTTCAAGATTGAGTTTATAGGGTGTCTGATTAGGATCGGACGAGGGAACCTCGCCCCTACGGATAACCAACGGCTAAAACACCCTCAAGTTCAAAGTTGAACGACTCCTAGATTATTGCTGATCGTGTAGGAGATAGACTATGAAGAAAGTTTGGATTGCCCTTACACTGGTTTTATTTGTGCTCGGATGCGGCACACAGAATGAAAATCTTGCTAAGGGCAAAGAATTGATCAAATCGGATAAACGACGTAAAGAGGAACGCGCCGTCCGCGAATTCAAACTCGCGATTCAGCAACAAGTCGATAACGCTGAGGCACATTATCTGCTCGGACTTTACAACTCTCAAGAGTACTATGAAACGGGTACGACAGATTGGGAGGAAGCCTCCGTTACCGAACGCGGGAAACACATGTTCCTCGCATATCAAGCAGAGAAACGGAAGTATCTCGAAAGACTCGTTTTTGAGACGCTTCGCGATGACGACTTAGATATACAGAACGCAGCACTTGATGCACTTAAACGGGTCTATAACCAAGGTGACCAGAAACAACTCCTGAGTCAACTACAAAAGGCGATTAAGTCGAGCGATAATCGAGATAGGCACAATGCGCATTGGGTACTCGGGCATCTCGGTAAGGACGACCCGGACACGATTGTACCTATTTTGGTGAAGCTTCTGGAACATGGACGGACGGAAACCCGATTGAATGTTGTCAAAGCGCTCGGTGAAGCCGGAAGTGAAGCGGCGATTCCAGCACTCGCAGTGCTCATCGAATCAGGTGCTGCAAGGTCCAAACGCGACCGAGAAGAACCCGAAGTCCGACAACTCGCTGTAGAAGCGCTCGGAAAAATCGGTGGCAACGCCGTACCCGAATTAGTCAAAATTGTCGAAAATAAAGGGTCATCACTCCGAGTGGACGCTATCCGTACATTGGCAGTACTCGGCGACGCAAAGGTTGTGGAACCTCTTTTAGATGCTTTGAAAGAACAGAGCAATCGAGATGTCGTTGTTCCGCTTAATTAAATCGTGAGCGATACGTGCCCTTTTCGACACAACTCGCAATTGGTAATCCTAAAAATTATAGTGACCTGTAAAAATAATAGGACATATCTTGGAAAACGGACGATGGGACCTTGAAGAAACACCCAAGCAAAAACCCCCTACGAACCGTTTTTTGCTAAAGGGAAAGTGTCTATTTATAGTGACCTGTAAAAGTAATAGGACACATTTTGAAAGACGGACGAGGGGACCTTGAAGAAACACCCAAGCAAAAACCCCCTACGAACCGTTTTTTGCTAAAGGGAAAGTGTCTCTTTAATTGTTAGTTTCACTATAATTGTTGGTTTCACTATAAATAAATCAGAGGGAACCTCTATGATTCAGAAAATAAAAAGGTTCAACGAACGCCAAGGTATGGTACTTATATTACCCGTTTTGCTACTGATCGTTGTTGCCATTGGTTGTGACAATCAGTACTACGATGAACGCTTGCAAATGCGGGTACAGAAATTGGACAGCGATCTCATGAACCGTTGGTCTACGAGTGGTGTCGTTGTTACAGAAATTACGCCGAATGGACCCGCGGCTAAGGCGCAACTCGAAAGTGGGGAACTCATCTCTTATGTTATCGCCGAGTATCCTATCAAAACTGTCAGCGACTTTAACACCGCAATGAAAAACGGTTTAGATGAAGATAATAACTTAGTGCTTTATCTGAAAGATAAACCGCCACTCCGAATCGCACTCCGTAGGCAAGGAGATGATGTCGGATTTAGTGTTGAAGGCAGCGGCACCGTACGGGTTAAAGCGGTGAAGCCTGGCACCCCTGCTGCAAACTCGAATATTCAGGTCGGCGACACTGTTGAGAAAATTGTTGATGAACGTAAAATCTATAGCCTTGATGAGTATAAGAAGGTTCTCGGCAAACTCTCCAAACAGCAAATTACGTTCCGAACCACTGAACTTATAGGTGTCAAAATTGCCGCTGTGAGCGCACTCGGCGATTTGGGGGATGTCCGCGCTATTGAACCGTTGATTGATATCTTCAGCAATAGCACAGAGCTCTCACTCCGAAAAGCGTCAATCAGCAGTCTGCAGCGACTCGTTGAACTGAGCGTTTTAAATGACTTGTTCCAACAATTTCAGGGTGCAAATGTAAATCAACTTCCGGTGGATAGCCTTCAAGCGCAACAGCTCGAAGCCGCTGCGATCCTCGAATTGCTTACCGTAGACCGAGCCGAGAATACGGCGACGCTTGAGGCACCCTTCGGAACGCAGTTCAGACATAGGTCTCAGGCTCTCTACCAGAAGATTAACGAAGGGCAGCTCGCAGAACTTGCACAGGAATATATCCAGATTACGGTGGAACCGGAGCAGGAAATTCGACGCGCCTGTCTTGCAATACTCGGAATCCTTAAACCTGTTTCGGCAATTGACGCACTCGTTACTGTTCTCGATAATTCAGCAGAAATTCCGGGGATCCGTTTCCAAGCAGGATTGGCACTCAGTCAGATTGGTGAACCGGCTGTTGACGCACTTATAGCTGCTTTTGAAAGTGGAGGGACCAGCACGAAGGATATCGCTGCTTCCGCACTCGGCGGCATCGGTGGCACTAAAGCACGCGACCGCCTCATTCAGGCACTCGAAAACACTTCTGAACCCGCGATTCAACTCACACTTGTGGATGCCATCGCTAAGATCGGGGATGCACCGTCAAGGCAAGCGCTCGAACGCCAACGCGCACAGTACCAAGCAGATGATGACAGCGGTATCCGAATCTTCTTGGACGAGGTCTTCAGAAATTTAGAACAGAAGTCGATGTAATTAATCGTAAAAACTCGCGCAACGGATTGTGGGCTTTTGATGAAAATTGGACTCGTTTCAGACTTGCACACAGACGTTACGCCGTTCAATAAAGCACTTGTTCCACATCTTATTGAGGCGGTGAAGCAGGCAAAACTTGACGTTTTTGTACTTGCCGGCGATCTTGCCCGGCATCTCGTACAACTTTCTGAAACGCTCAACGCCTTTCATCTCGCGGAGTTAGCCTGTGAAAAATTGTTCGTTCCAGGCAACCACGACATCTGGGCAACTGAAACAGCAGATGTCACAAGCGAACAGAAGTGTGAGATCATCTCAAAACTCTGTCATGAATGCGGATTCCATCCGTTGATGGAGGCGCCGTTCATCAAGGAGCAGATCGGTTTCTGTGGGACTATCGGTTGGTACGACTATAGTTTCGCACCGGACGGCTACGATTTCTCCGATACCCAATATGCTGAAAAGACGTTGATGGGAGCCGTCTGGAATGATAAACGGTATGCCAAGTGGTCGGGTACCGATGTTGCTGTTGCCCGACGATTTGAAATGGACCTGAAGACCCAAATCGCCACTGTCCGAAACGATGTGTCCCAAGTTATTGTCGTTACGCACCACGTTCCGTTTCGGGAGTGTATCCGATACCGTAATGAATTGCCGTGGGATTACTTTCGGGCATTTATGGGAAGTACACGTCTCGGTGAATGTTGTTTAGAGGAACGGCTTGTTACGCACGTCCTTTTCGGGCATACACACCGAGCCGTTGATACGCAAATTGACACCATCCGCGCGATCTGTGCCCCTGTCGGCTATCTACGCGAGAAACCGAAAAATGGGTTGCAGATTTATGCAGAACAGTGTTTAGCCTGTTTTGAAGTCCTTTGAGGGATAAAGGAAACGATTATGGAGATAACTTTAACCAATAGCAACGATGCTGGTGCCCTTGACTTTCCGTGGGGTGCTATTAAATGGCTCTGCAATGATCAGATTGACCCAGATGCTGAGATGACTTTTGGGGTCGTCTACATCAACGCTGGTGAAGGGAATCCGACGCATTATCACCCGAATTGTGAGGAACTCATCTATGTCCTTTCAGGTGAGTGCGACCATAAACTCGGTGATGAAGTCATCGCACTGAAGCCCGGAATGATGCTACGTATTCCGCGGAACGTCAAACACAACGCTGTCAACACCGGTTGGCAACCTGTAACGATGATTATCTGTTATTCAGCTGCTGACCGAAAGACTGTCTTTGAAGAGTAGGACGGATTTGTAATCCCGACCCTGTCTTACGAATCGGGTGCTGACCGATCCACTCTGTTTAACCGCAAGGTAAATTAAAAATGCCTAAAACACGTAGCTCGTAATGAAGCAGATCGCTTATGGGCGAGTACGCCGCAAAATGGAGAGCGGGTTTGGAAAAAGAACGTCAAAGTTCCGATCCACTCTGTTTAACCGCAAGGTAAAATTAAAAATGTCTACAGAATCACCCTTTAGTGTCAAAATCTGCGGCATCACCTCTAACCATGACGCACAACTTGCAGCTGACGCGGGGGCAGACTATATCGGTGTGCTGGTCGATGTCGCTGTATCCGAACGGACACGCTCCGCTACCGAAGCCTCCGAAATCGCGAAGTCGAGTCCAATCCCTCCAGTCATTCTACTCTACAATCGAACAACATCCGATATCCAAGAGCTCGTATCACAGGTTCAACCGTATGCAGTGCAGCTCCTCGGACAGGAACCGCCGCAACAGGTTGAAGCCCTTAAACGCACCGTCGCGTGTCAACTCTGGAAGTCGGTCTATCTACCGGCAGGTAGACCGGAGAATGTTGATAAATCTGCTGTCCGAACAGAGATGAAAGCCTATCGCGATGCTGGTGCCGATTTCCTACTGTTCGATAGCGTCGATATGAGTCTTGAAAAACCGAGATACGGCGGTACAGGTAAAACCTGCGACTGGAATATCGCCGCTGAACTTATTTCGGAAAGTCCGCTACCGGTATTTTTCGCCGGTGGTATCCATCCAGAGAACGTCAAAGCCGCGATTGAAACAATTCGTCCACACGGTATTGACCTCTGTTCCGGTGTTGAAGCCTCTAAAGGTGTCAAAGACCCACAAAAATTGGTACAACTGATGGAACAGGTTGAACAAGCCAGTTAATGGCTTCTACCTACAAAACGTAAAGGAGATTTATCTCTTATGAATACTTATCCCTTTTTTACCTTTTTTAAACGTACAACTGTTGTCTTTCTCGTCTGTGTGATGTCTATTGGGAGTTTCTCTATCGCTTTTGCTGATAGTCATGAAGCTGAAGGCGAAATGATGGAAGAAAAACCGAAGATTACAGGATGGTTCCAAATTGATATTGATAGTCTCGGTCCCTATTTTCTAATTGGTGCCAGTCATCCGCTCGGGGGTGGCATTTCATTTGATTCTAATATCTATGTAAACGGTAATCCAGCCCCTGGTACCGATGAGCCACACAAGTATTTGGGCGAATTTGATATGGGCATTACATTCCCTGCTATCGCAAACGACAGCATGGCACTGCTGCTAACACCGATGCTCGGCGTTGGGTTCAATTATGTCAGTCCAGATGGGCCCTATGCCTTATACCCGCAAATTTTTGCGATCCTGCCGGCTGGTAAAATCTTCGGTTTCCATTGGACAATTAGTACGATTACGTCCATATTTGATGACGAAAGTTTTAATGAACTCTACAACCGGACTTACATTACATACGCCATTAACGACATTATCGCTATCGGTCCGCAGTTTGAATCAGTGCTTTTTCCCAGCGATGTCCCTTTGAACGATGATGGCGAACCGATTGACAGATTGATCGCACTAAATTTCGGTGGACGTTTGAACATCAATTATGGCGAGGGTAATACCCTCGGCCTATATGTGGGGTATGAAACGAAAAAAGGCGAAGATGAAACCGGACTCACCGGTAGAATGAATTTTACGCGTAGATGGTAGGTTAGGGTAAAACCCGAAAAGATGTGAACGCGTTAGTATTTGATACTTCCTAAGTGGAGTTTATCCCTGAATTATCCGTAAGGCGAGGTTTTCTAACCTCGCCTTATTTTTATTTAATAACGTGAGTTTGATAAAAGTGGGATGTTGGGTTTCGCTGCCGCTATTTATGCCGAAAGTGCCTTGAAAAGCGGCATATTTGTCTAAATTATGAGGTTTTTAGTGTGTATTTCCCGCTCAACCCAACCTACAGATTTATTTTCAAGCTCACGTTAATTAGATGTTTCAGTGGATGCCAAGGCAGCTGCATCTGTTCATGAGGAGGGAACTCCGTGGAGAGAGAAGACGATGTTCAATTGATTCAGACTGTTTTATCAGGCGACGACTCAGCATTCAACATTTTAGTTGAAAAACACCAAAAAATCGTTCACGCCCTCGCGTGGCAGCAAATCGGTGATTTCCACTATGCAGAAGAAATCACACAAGATACCTTCCTCCGCGCGTATAAAAAACTTTCAACGTTGAAAGATCCGAGCCAGTTTCTTAGGTGGTTGTATGTTATTACGGATCGGCTTTGTCTGAATTGGCTGCGCAAACATAAACCTGCGAAGCAATTGCAATCATTGGAGGACACACCTAGGAAAGAAGTCGTGGAAGCTGCTTATGCGCGTTACGTATTGGAACAGCGCGAAACAGAAGCAACTGAACATTGTTTAGAGATCATCAAAAGACTTTTGGAAAAATTACCAGAGAAGGAGCGTACAGTGATAACGCTCTATTATCTCGGCGAAATGACAACGAGGGAGATTAGCAAATTCTTGGGGGTGTCGGTAGAGGCAATAAGGCTTCGACTCTCTCGCGCCCGAAAACGGTTACAAGAAGAAGAGGAACTCTTGGTCCAAGAAGTGCTTGGTGGCGTGCAGATACCATCGAGTCTGAAGCAAAATATCATGCGAGAAGTGGTTGAGATGAACCCGACCCCTCCTCCAATAATAAAACGGTTCTTGCCGTGGGTGGCTATTGGGGCTGCTTTGGTTGTCGCAATCCTATTTTTTCTCAGTGCCAGCGACTTCGGTAACCCATACCTTGCCTATTTTCAGAAACTTTACAGTAATTACTTTGCGGGTGATGCTGAAGGCACGAAAAGCGCGAAGGATTTCACTGCTGATTTTACTATAACACTCGGAGCCCATACGAGTGGTGCTGATCTTTTACAGACACTGATTGAAGAAAAACGCTTAGTCAGTCAATGGTCGATTGAAGCTCTTGGAAATCCGGATTTTCCGGTGGTAGCAGCGGAAATAACGGTTGATATCGTTGTTGTTTCTATGCTGGAATTGGGGTTTGCTGAGGGCGAGTTCGCCACCCTTGATACCATTTATGAGCGCGCAAAACAGATGGGACTGGAAACTTGCCCGGTTGAGACTGCCCCGCAGCTGCGTCTACGATTTCTCGACCAGCCAGACTATGCAACCGGGGAACGGCTGGGGGAATTTTTCGTCGCGAGTGAACCGTTTGTGCTTACGCGTGACGGTTTCCCGAAGATTTTCAGTGTCGGGCGGGATGATATGGTCCCGCACCCTGAAACGGATATCGGTCTATGGCTGATTTCAAACGATATCGTTAACGCTGGAAATAAGGCACTCCCTGACAGACTGTTTAATGCATCCGATTCTAACAAGGTTGACTACGGAGGTCGTTTTGCATTCGTTATTCCGAAATAAATAGCACATAGCCCTTATAGCCAACAACCCCTAATACGCTTGGTAAACATGCGGAGATTTAGGGCTAAAATCAGAACCTTGATCCGCGCGCTAAATTTACCTAAGCCTTGTCTTTTGAAAAAGATGTTGCCCAGGATGCTTTAGTTTTCCGTTATTTCGGACGACTTTATTTCTGGAACCGACTTTAGTATACGAAACCAGTTGGTGAGTGCACCAACAAATCTTAAAATCACAATAAGGAGAATGAAGTATGAAAATTTCTGTCCTATCTCTATTACTGATTGCAGCCGTGTTTGGGTTGACGCTACTCACTGGATGCGACGAAGGCATGCAGATGATGAAACCGGCTATGGAAAAACCCGTGCCACCGGAAATTGAACCACCGATGGGTCCTGAAGGGTCTATTGGGCTCACTAAAGAGGAGGCGCGGGAAAAAGCGCGCGGTGTCGTAATAGATACTGTATATGCGATGCAAATCCTCTTGAATCCTTTTGAAGATGATATTATTAAAGGTGTCTCAGCCACCGATGATGAACGCGCAAGAATATTATTAGAAAAAACAAATTTTACATGGGCACAAGTAATACAACTTGTGGAGGTACACCTTGGAGAAAATCCTCATGAAGCAGCACTTGCGGAAACTGAGATATCTGATGGTAATTTCTATATAGTAGGTTGGGTTGATGTTGTTGCGAAATATCTCGAAATAACTTTCCTTCATCCTACAAAGACGGAAGATGAAGTGTTAGATCTATTCCGAGGATATGCCAAAGATGGGAAAACAACGTTATCTTCGGAAAACTTGAGGGAGAAATACTTTTCTATTGAGGGGGCTAATCCCCCTGACGGCATCCGACGAACAGATGATGGTCAGCTTCTGATATACGATGTTATAATATCCACACCTTATATCGGTTATAATCACCTCGATCCTACGCAAGAAGTTCCTGACCGATTCTTACCTCTAATAACAATTGAGAATCCTGAGTTAAATCCCGGTAAATACCGAGTAAAGCCTCGGAAAATTGAAGGTATGCAAGGGAAGTATATTTCACAAATTAGAGTACTTGGTGCATACTACTCCGATAGGAATTTCGAAGATATAATAATCGAGTTTACCTACGATATCCCCGAACATAAACTTAAGTGGAGAGTAGATGGTGATGAAGTAATAATCCGGGGAGATGAGATTGTTGTTGAAATCCTCCGTAAAATAGATACACATACTAGGCTTGGGCCTTGGGCCACCCCATTTACAGATCACATATATGAAGCTCGTCCGATAAGGAATTTAAGCAGACCTGAAGTCGTGTTTGAGTTTGTTGAATTCGAGGAAGAGGAAGCTGCGGAAGCTATGGCGGCAGATGCTGCTGCTGAGTAAATCTGATATACGCAACCAAATGCTGTGTGCATACAACAGTACGCACACAGCGATGGAAATAACGGTTGATATCGTTGTCGTTTCTATGCTGGAGATGGGGTTTGCTGAGGGTGAACTCGCTACCCTTGATACCATTTATGATCGCGTAAAACAGATGGGACTTGAAACTTGTCCGGTTGAGACCGCTGCGCAGATTCGTCTGCAATTTCGCGACCAGCCGAACTATACAACTGAGGCGCGGTTGGGACTTTTTTTGTTGCGAGTGAACCCTTTGTTCTTGGGCATGATATCATCCCGAAGATTTTCAGTGTCGGGCGGGATGATATGGTCCCGCACCCTGAAACGGATATCGGTCTATGGCTGATTTCAAACGATATCGTTAACGCTGGAAATAAGGCACTCCCTGACAGGCTGTTTAATGCATCCGACCCTGACGGGGATGACTACGGAGGTCGTTTTGCATTCATTATTCCGAAATAGATAGTAGTCTGTCCAGTCTAAAAATTATAGGACTTTTGAAAGCCATCGCTCCATTTCACATTACAACGGGCGATAAAATCACTCTACTACGAATTAACAAGGAGACTTGAAACATGAAAGACACATTGGCAATTCGCAAATTTTTCTTAATTGGGTTTGTAATATTCATTATGAATGTTACTACTACATGTATTGCGTCAAATGATTATAGATGGAATGGTTTATGGGCATCTGGCGGTATTGGTTATGGTGTTCAGAACCTCAAGGTTGATATGGGTAGGTACTTCAGTTTTGATAAGTCAGAAAATGTGGCGTTCTTTGACGCTAGAACAGGGTTTAATCTTTCTGAACATATAGGCTTATTCTTTCAAGGAACAGCATCAGGCATAGGTTCTCATACTGCCGGATTTGTAAATCTATATTTTAGACCAATTACGAGGTCGCCAATCTTTGTTTTTGGTGGAATAGGGTTTTATGACCCGATTGATTTTCAAGCATCTGTATCTGGCGGTGCTGGAATTGATTTATCATTTTTATCCGCTGAAATACGAACATATCGTGGTGTTGGAAGAGATAGCGAATCTTCCGGTGTAATTTTCACTATAAATCTTTTACATAGTATATCCAGATAGATTTTAGGATGTATCTAACTGCTACTTCGTATAAGTTCAACTGACGAACGCGCTATAGAGGAAATATAAAATGAATTTCAAACAGAAATTGGCATATATAGCAATCGGATGTCTATTTACATTAGCAAGCTGCTTCCTACTTCCCTACTTCACTGGTTTCAATCCACAAAACGCATCCGCACAAGACACCGAAAAACGGATGATTGATGGAGTTATCCATGAGAAGATACCGAATGCTGAAGAAATTCAGTCGGATTTGATTGGAAGACGTGTGTATACACGTAGGACAGTTGAGTGGATTGATATTTCCAGTATGGAATATTTCACTATGTTTACGATACGAGAGACGAAAACATATAGGTATATTGTAGAGTATCAGATTGAGATAGGATTTGTGGATGGCTCAAACGTATTACTCCATATTGCTTATCGCAAAACAGCTACAGGTTGGAAACTTGTTGCAACAAGGAATTTACGCAGGTGAAAACTCTACTCTGATACGGAGATAAGTTCTATCGGAACCGTGCAGTGTATTGGGATGGTAAAAACGCGTTGGGTGAACCTATGGCAAGTGGTGTGTATTTCTATACGCTTATCGCAGGCGATTTCACCGCAACGCGAAAAATGTTGATAACGAAATAGTATCAAATGACCTTATGATAGCTGGAACGCTGATGTTTATTGGGTTTCCAGCTACCTCTAATGAGGGGGTTAAGTTGGATTCGCTGGCATCTTCTTTGAAAAATGATGTGTTCAGCGATCAACATGTCTGAAAGTATAGCAAAACCGGTAGCCGACTGTCAAGCATATTTTCAAGGGAACTGCCCCCGGTTTTGCCAAGTCAAGTGTGTCTGGAATAACGGATTAGGGTCTCATTAGGTTTCTCCTTGCTGATTTGAAGATGAATTGGCAAGGTTTGCATCCATCGTTTGAAGTTGGTGCTGCGGGATGAGGTCGAGATACTGAGAGATAACGCGCTTAGAAAGTCGTGTGATCTGCGAGATTTTATCAATATCAGCGGTAGCGGCACGAACGACTTTGACGGACTCATAATCTCGGATGTATCGGTCAACTGCCTCCTTTGAATGCTTGGTCTTGGCGGCAATATTGGGAGTGAGATGTCCTTGAAGATAGAGCGTAATGATCTCTTTCTTGTGGGTAATCGCTCCGGATAAGTCATGAATATTGCCACGAGTGGGTAAGATTTCGCCTGTGGTTTTTTGCCATTCATTGACATAATCACAGACGACCGCATCACAGACGTTGAGCAAAACTGCCAAGTCAAGTTGTGTCAATAGGGCCCCTTGGTCATAAGCTTGATGACACCAGCGAACCAAGCGATTGATCCTGAGTTGCCGTGAGGTAAATCCATTGCGAAAGGATTCAATGTCCTCTGTGGCGAGATAGGTCAAAATAACAGGTTTCATGCGAGTTTTGATGATGGATTTGCCTCTTTCTGGATATTCGTCAATCGGAACCGCCATCCACACGAGGTGTCCATAACTCAGGAGGTGTTCCTCCGGGAGTGCGTCGCCCGTGGCGAGTTTCTCCAAAGGGAGGGTAATAACGAAATAGTCTTCAACAGTCTTGAGAATATCATCAACAATGGCGGTAGCAGTGGCTTCGCCTTTATCATAACCGTAGTCATTGAGAAAGCGATGAATAAGCAGCTGCCTTAGCGATTTATCGTTGATGCGTCTGAACTTCTTCTCGTTGATTTGCGTGCGCGTCAAAGGTTTGCTCATGAGAGTGCCTCCGTTTTTTTCTCGACGGGTTCTGGGTGAAGGAGTTCAGTCATGCGCTCTGTGTGTTGGTATTCCTCATAGAGTGCGAGATACTCACGGATGAGCCGGTCGGAGAAATGAGAGATCAGGCGTATCTGTGCGCTGGGAAAGCCTTGATGGTGGAGCGTGGCGACCTGTGTGAAGTCTGTCAAGTAGCGATAGACAGCGCGTTCGGAGTGATTGGTCTTTTTCTCAATCTCGGTGAAGGTATATGCCTTAAAATACAACTCGAGAATCTGTGTCTTATGAGATAGACCGGGGCCCATGTCGTGTTTCGCGCCGCGCGTCATGACGAAATACCCGTCCTGCTTCAAGGCTCGAATATCGCGTTTGACAGTGGCAGGAGAGGTGGTCAATAAGACGGCTAAATCTTCATAACTCAGCAATGCGTCTTGGTCATAAGCCTCTTGGGTGAGTCGGAGGATACGGTGGCGTCGAAGCCCTGCGAGTCCATAATCGGCTAAGACTTGCAAATCCTCTTGAACATCATTGAGGGTGAGCCGACAGGAGACTTTTTTCGCTAAAGCGATGTGTTTGCCAGCGGGTTCCTCAGCAGCAACGGCTTCATAACAAATTTGCCCGGATGTCAGTTGCACATCAGCGTGTTGCTGAAAGTAGGTGGAAATCTGCTGATAGTAGGCTTCAGCGACGATAGGAAACCTGAGATTAAAGTCTGCTGAAATCTTCTGAATAATCGCCGCTCTGGCGTTCTTAGATTCGAGACGTTTGATACCGTAGGCGGTATCGTTTTGGCGTGTCATAGAGACCTCCATGAGATGTAAATACATCTACCTGTTAGGTTAACTCATACTAAAAGTATAACTCATGGGGTCATTTGATACAAACTATAAGTAAGGTCCATAGAAACGTAATTACACTACATAATTTGGGCGCAGTCTAAATTTTTCGCAAGATCGCGAGCACAGCTCGCTCCTACAGAGGAAGACATATTCATATATACAAAGTGAATATGTAAAACTATAGTGGATTTTAAAATTAATGAGACACTTTGCAGCGGACGAGGGTGGTCTCCGCAATCCGTGAAATGTTTCTTTAATTGTTGACTTTACTATAAATACCCGTGATAAGTGCCGCAAAAAATCTTGACTTTTCTCCATAAAAGCAGTTATAATACTCGTATGCTATATTATTACTAAAGTTTGGACGATATTGTAAGCTTATGCTGCCTTGTCAAAAGGCAGGAGCATATCGTCTTGAAAACGAACATTAATATTCTGCGAATTTGTTTTTCGTCTGAACTTGGCAGAAAATGACGCGACTGCCATTTGCGACCAGAGATGAACCAGCCGTAAACCTTGTTTAAGTTTCTTCAGAAGATACCAATGAATGCCGAGATACTCACAGACCTCCTGAACACTTATTACTTTCTGTGGAGCCTCGCGTGTTGTGAATATCAACTTCCTGAGACTTGCTGCAACAAAACTCAGTTGTACAAAGCGATTGATACTTTTCCGAGATTTCGGGCGATAGGTATCAAATCCGAAGTGCTGCTTGCCACCTGTCCATGTTATTTAACTTTTTAACCCTGCCATCACCGGCAACACTTGGTACGAATGCTCTTCAATTATTACTTTCGTTTGTCTTAAGCGTTTTTATCGTTAATATCTACCAATGGACACAAACCAAAGTCCCACAAAAATCGTTTACTGACACACTCATCATTCTCTGTATGCTGATAGCAGTTGTGATGGTGATCATAGGTGATAATATCGCGCGGGCATTTAGTTTAGTCGGTGCGCTGTCTATCATCCGGTTTCGTACTGCAATCCAAGACCCACGAGATATTGGCTTTGTCTGCTACGCGTTGGTTGTCGGTATGGCAGTTGGAACGAACAATTTATCCATCGCGATTTTGTCAACTTTTCTCATCGGTATTATTATTCTCGGTATCTACCATTGGCATCAACGTTCCGGCAACAATAATGGATTCAGTTTAGGATTTTGCCTGCCGCCTGATGCAAACGCCGAAACTGTTTATCGTGCTGCTTTCGATGCACACCTCATTTACGAACGTTTACTTGAAAAACGGATCAAAAAATCGCAGGTGGTTGAACTGAGTTTCCTTATCAAACTGGCGAATCCACAGGAGTGGCTCGCTTTTTTTGATGAACTTTCGAGGATTGAAGGTATCACAGAAGTGAGAATGGATAAAGAGTAACATCTGGATCTTTTTATCTAATGTTCTGTCCAGAGTAAAATGAAATAACTTGAAATGGAATGCATTCTGAATGCTTTGAACGAAAAAATGGGATATCTACCAAAGTTTACTATGGCGTGCGGGATCCTAATCCTTGTTTTCTTTGTAAGTGCCACCAACGCCCAAGACCCCCTACCATTAACCTACTTAGCAGAGGCTATCCTGATTGATGGCTTGAGCGATGAACCTGGATGGCAGCGGATTGAACCCCTCCCTATGATCATGTACAAACCCACTTATGAAGGTGAACCCACCGAGAGGACAGAGATTAGAATCGCTTATGATAAGGATTATCTTTACTGTTCAGCGCGGTGTTATGATACGGATCCCTCCGGGGTTCGTGTGAACTCGCTCTATCGAGATAGATCGAGCAAGGATGATAAATTTGGGATCATTCTTGATACCTTCAACGACAAGAAAAGTGCCTTGTCATTTTGGACGACACCAGCCGGTATTCGCGGTGATGAAGCCATCTTTAATGATGGCAAATCTGATAACAAAAACTGGGATACCTATTGGGATGTCGCCACTGTCCAAAATGAAAAAGGCTGGTTCGTTGAAATGCGTATCCCATTCTCCAGTCTGAGTTTTCAGGATGAAGGAGGTACGGTGGTCATGGGATTAATCGCTTATCGAAATATTGCCCGAAGAAACGAGCGAGTTGTCTTCCCGAACCTATCTCCGGAACGCGGGATTGATACACCTTCGCGTGCACATCCTATCGTTTTGAATCAGGTTTACAGTCAAAAACCTGTTTACTTTACGCCTTACATCATCGGCGGTCTCGAGCAAACACCTACACTAAACGATACTAAAACCACTTATCATCTCGAGAATGCGTTGGCGAGAAATGTTGGACTTGATATAAAATATAATGTCACCAGCAACCTCACCTTAGATACCACGCTAAACCCTGACTTTGCCCAAGCAGAAGCCGATGATCAGCAAGTTAATTTGAGCCGATTTTCGCTCTTTTTCCCAGAGAAACGGCAGTTTTTTCAAGAACGTTCCGGGATTTTCGCCTTCAATTTCATTGATCGTGCCCGACTTTTTCATAGCCGTCGCATCGGCATCCGGGCTGATGAACAAATCCCGATCATTGGCGGGGCAAGGCTCGTTGGGCGTATTGGTGATTGGGACCTCGGTTTCCTTGACATGCAAACCGCCCGTAAGGAAGACGTTCCGAGTGAAAACTTTGCGGTACTACGACTCCGTCGGCAAGTTCTTAATCCGTATTCCTATGCTGGTGTCATGGCAACAAATCGTATGGATGAGGAGGGCAATCGCAACTTCGCTTATGGAGTTGACAGCATTCTTCGACTGTTTGGAAAAGAGTATCTGACGCTTAAGTGGGGACAAACTTTTGAAGAGCAGGCATCCAATTTTTTCGATACAGCCATGTTTCTCGCAGAACTCACCCGGCGCACTGATGTCGGATTCGATTATGAACTCGTCGCAGCGCGGAGAGGCAAGGACTTTTCGCCCGGGCTCGGATATACAAAACGAAAGGATTTCACGCAACTGCAGTGGGGGGCTCGTTATGATTGGCTGATGAAAAAAGGGACTTCAATTAGAAAAGTCAGTCCGTTACAATTTAAAGGGTTCGTTGTTCTCAGGAATGAAGATAATTCTGTGGAATCCGCGCAACTTGACTATGATATGGATCTTGAGTGGAAGTCGGGGGCAGTCGCGACACTCGACCTGCAAATGGATTATGAAGACCTCACCGAAGAGGAGGATTTTCCGAAAAACACAGTGGTTCCAGCAGGCAGTTACACTACCTTCGAGGCTAAGGGCAAATTTGATATGCCAAGTAAAAAATTGTTCCGTACGGATTTTAATTGGTCTTTTGGCGGTTTTTTTGATGGATGGCGACTTGAATGTGGCGTTAAACCGACATGGAATGTGTCCCGACATTTAGAAATGATCAGTGAATACGAAGTGAATGTTGTCCGTTTTCCTGAGCGTAGCCAAGGGTTTAACGCACATGTTGCTCGCTTGCGCACCCGCGCAGCTCTAAACACACACCTCTCTCTGAATGCATTTGTGCAATACAATAGTGCCAATGATCGGTTCTCAACAAATATTCGGTTTCGATATAATTTTCGTGAGGGGAGTGACCTCTGGTTGGTCTATAATGAGAATCTCAACACGGACAGAGAAGATAAAGTCCCAAGAAAATTGTTGACGAGGGGACGCACAGTGTTACTAAAGTATACGAATACATTCGGCACATAACGTTGTTCTTACAACCCCGCGATTTCTGGTAGAGATATTCCATCTGTTGGATCCTACTCCAAAACATAAATGTGAATCGTTCTGTCTTTTGCGCGTGAGAAGGCAGGGTATGTTTGGACAAGATGTCCGCGTTGGCGAATCCAACTGCGGACGTTTTCGTTTGCATCGAAGACGTTAAAACTCGCCACATCAACGATGAACCATAACCGATCTCTCCCTGAATCTTCCCACGCTTTTTCAAACGCTTCCGGATTGTCTAATAGCCCACCGATGTAAACAGATGTCAATTCTGGAAGATAGTATTTACCCATCTCAGGTTCTGAAAGTACCACTTTGTCGTTAGGTTGCTTCTGTGTTTGGATGGCTGCAAACGCCTCTCGCCATTTCGGTCTCCCACCGTTTTCGATTTTAAAGTAGAGATAATCCTGCGAAAGTAACGTCACTACCAACACACATGGAACAAGTATGCCGATGATGCTGCCAGATTTTTTTTCTATCACTTTCCATAACTGTTCGCACGCGACTGCGGCGAAAATGAAATAGGCAGAGGTTGTCCAGAATAGGTAGTAACCCGCGACGTTTTGGAACTGTGATGCGACCAAGAAAAGTGCTAACGGGATACCAGCATAACACAGTAAAAAACGTGTGGGTTTGTTGAGGGGTGGCACAACGCACCCAAAGAGGGCAGTTACGGCTACTGGCACACTTACACCCTGAGCAAGCGTTAGGATAATATAGAGCGGACTCCGCTGCCATTCGTTGCGTCCCCAGCCAGAGAAGAGGTAACCGCGAACCTCTGGAAATGCTAAGACAAATACAGGCAGCGTGAATGGAGTAAAGAAGATAAGCAGATTTAGCCATCGCTTCCGACTCGGTTTTTCTATTAGGCAGATGACAGCGTAAACCGCTAACGCCGGAACGATGACAACCGAGAGCGTATGTGAGAGAATTAGACACGAACAGCAAACGAGTGCACCTATCATCAGAAGTGTTGAATCCTGTTCCAGAGAGAGATAAAAGCACCACGCTGTCAAGACTGCAAACAGAAACGTAAAAGCTGGGTAACGAGCGTTCTGGGACCAGAATAGATGCCAACTGGCACACGCCACAAACGCACTGCTAAAAAGTCCAACACGCCAATTGTACAGTGTGCGTCCCAACCCGAAAACAGCAGGAATTGAGACGATCCCGACGAGACACGGAATCAGGCGACTCCCCCATTCACTATTACCACCGATTAAGATTGATAACTTTACTGCAAGGTACGGAATCGGATTTGGAATAGATTGCAAACTGTTGAACGAGAGGTTTTGCGCGTCTCTGACTGAGAACACCTCGTCAATCCAAAAACTCCACTGTCCCAAGTTCCAAAAACGGAGTACTGCTCCGAACGTCACAATAACGCTCAGCATCACGATTTGCATCTTTTTTGGGCAATCTTCTGTTGAAAATTTCAGCATTTTTTAGGAGTTGCCTTGCAGTGTGAGTTATCCGTTATCCGTTTTTAGCGTTTGCCTCACGACTGGAGTTATCTGTTATCAATTATCGGTTAAATGCTTGTAATGCTTACATTACTGACAAGTGAAAATAAGTGAAGCGGATGGTCTAACGGCTCTCACTGTGAGGCAAACTGTTAATTGGCACGCGTCTTGCTTTAACGAAAATAGGTGCTAATAGTAGGCACTGGTGAAAAACCTGCTGTTTGTGCAGGCGAGAAACACTATATCACAAGTTGATACCAGAGTCAAGCGACCTATTTCTGTATTGGAAATTTGGGGTTGCATTGTCGCACCGTGAATGTATATTGCTCAAATTTACACAGTTTATAAGTGCATTTTAGATGCACATAAAGGAGAATTTACTTTAATGAAAACGCATACTGTTTGGTTCGTTCGTTTGTTGGTAATAGTTAGTATTTTTGCAGTTGGTAGTGTTCCGATGGCTTATGCAGATGCACATGAAATGGGTGAAGAGATGGCAGAGGAAGAAGCATCAGGTGCTTCTGGATGGTTCCGTACCGATACCGATAGTTTGGGAACGCAGATCTGGGTCGGTGCCAGCCACGCGCCAGATTTCCTCGGTGGTCTCTCCTTTGATACCGATATTTATGTTGTCGGAACGTTCGGTGAGTTGGACCTTGGACTCGGTATTCCTGTTGTTGATAGCGATTCACTGTCCCTGAGTTTCCTGCCGATGGTCGGTATCGGTTTTGACTATGCCGCCGCGGACGGTCCCTCTTCCTTGATCGCACCGCAACTGTTTACCTATCTCACTGCCGGTTCTATCTATTTTGAGTCTTGGATACAAGGGTTCTTCAACTCACCTTTTGATTACGGAGATGATTCGATCTATACACGCGACTTCATTCTCTATTCGGTCAATGATACCATTGCTATCGGTCCACAAGTGGAAGTAACGATCGGTTTAGGCGATGAAGGTGGACTGAGTAGTATGGTTGTCGGTGGTCGCGCGAATATCGGTTATGGTGAGAACAATACGCTCGGAGTCTTTGTTGGATACGAAACCCAACCAACCGAAGATGACGAAGGTATGGAAATTGAACAAACAGGAATTACCGGCAGAATGACTTTCGTCCGCACGTGGTAAAAAATAAAAATTGGTTGCTATTATCGCGAACCGGGGACGACGCAACTCTCTTACGGTTCGCGATAAGCATCCGCAGTTTTCAAAATAGATCGACGCAAAGGAGAGATTCTGAAAAATGAAGAAAAAGGTTATTATATCCGTTTTTATCCTCACGTGCCTCCTAAGTCTAAACGTTTTCGCCTTGAACGGATCTATTGAGGGCGAGAAGGTTTCTGATGAGAAGTATATGGTAGACACGCTGTGGGTGCTTGTTGCAGCGTTCCTCGTCTTCTTTATGCAGGCAGGTTTCGCTATGGTTGAGTCCGGATTCACCCGCGCGAAGAACGCTGTCAATATTCTCATGAAGAACCTGATGGATTTCTCAATGGGGTCCATCGCGTACTGGGCAATCGGTTTTGCGATTATGTTTGGTACCGGCAACGCGTTCATGGGTACGAGTGGATGGTTCGTCCCTGCGGATTCCACAGCGTTTGCTTCGTTAGAATGGAGTTCCGTGCCGACGCACGCTGCATGGCTTTTCCAACTTGTTTTCGCCGCTACCGCTGCAACTATCGTCTCCGGTGCAATGGCAGAACGTACACAGTTTAAAAGTTATCTCATCTATAGCGTTTTCATCACCGGTATCATCTATCCAATCGTTGGACACTGGATTTGGGGTGGCGGTTGGTTGGCAGATTTCGGGGCTGGTATGCTTGATTTTGCGGGTTCGACAGTTGTCCATTCTACCGGTGGCTGGCTTGCTCTAACAGGTGCTATCGTCTTAGGTCCGCGTCTCGGCAAATTTGATAATGAAGGGAGACCGAGGCCGATTGCTGGACACAACCTACCTCTTGCTGCACTTGGCGTCTTTATCTTGTGGCTCGGTTGGTTCGGATTCAATCCGGGCAGCCAGATGGGTGTTGATGCTGCTCCAATTGCTCACATTGCCGTAACGACAAACATCGCTGCTGCTGCTGGTGCTATCACCGCAATGATTACCGCATGGATAATGCTTGGTAAACCTGATGCGGGTATGTCTCTCAATGGTGCCCTCGCTGGTCTGGTCGCAATTACTGCTGGTTGTGCTTTTGTAACGCCGGTATCCGCTGCGATTATCGGTGCTTTAGGTGGTATTGTGGTCGTCTTGAGTGTGCTAATGTTTGAACGTTTACGGATTGATGATCCAGTCGGTGCTATCTCCGTTCACGGTACGTGTGGTGCGTTAGGCACGATCCTTCTTGGATTTTTCCATGAATTGCCAGCCTCGCCTGGTGACCCGGCTCTTGGTGTTTTCTTTGGTGGGGGATTCAGTTTCCTCTGGGCACAGATTGTTGGTGTCCTCGCTGTTCTCGTATGGTGCCTCGTTACTGGGTTTATTCTCTTCTACGGAATCAAAGCGGTTACAGGCTTACGCGTCACAGAAGAAGAAGAACAATCAGGCCTCGATTATGAGGAACACGGCGCGAGTGCCTATCCGGACTTTAACGTCTCCGCAATGCGTTAGTGTATTTGTCCAGTAGCCTTTGCGCTACAAATTTAATAGGGACCACCCACAGGAAGTTTTACTTACATCCCTGAGTTTACTTCTCGTCTTGTGGGTGCTCCCCTTTTTGCTACGTAACATGAGTTTGATAAAAGTGGGATGTTGGGTTTCGCTACCGCTATTTGTGCAGAGAGTGCCTTGAAAAGCGGCATATTTGTTCAAATTATACGGTTTTTAGTGTGTATTTACCGCTCAACCCAACCTACAGATTTATTTTCAAGTTCACGTTACGTAAAATTAGTGTGTGATACAATACAGATGTTCTGTTAACAAGACTTACGCAAAACCCTTTGCAGGCGGGGTTTTTAACCCCGTCTTCAGGTGTACTTCGCAACGCTTTCAGTCTGAAAAACCAAGCGCGGGTAAACATAGCAACCCCCGCGATTACAAAAATTGAAGGGCAAACAAAGTTGTCTGTCCTTATAGAAACAACCAAGCAAGCAATATCTGCTTGTGAATATTATGGAGGATTCCGATGCAACAACGATGTGCATCACTATTAGCAAGAAAACGAACTGTTTACACGCGAATCGGAGCGTTAATTGTCATTCTGTTGATCTGTGGCGTACCGAGTTTGGCGCTTGCACAAGATGCAGCAACGCCTGATTCCGGTAATACTGCCTGGATGCTTACTTCAACTGCACTTGTGCTGTTTATGACGATCCCTGGACTTGCACTTTTCTATGGCGGGCTCGTGCGCGTCCAAAATGTCCTCTCTGTCCTTATGCAGTGTTTCGCATTGACAGGGTTGATGACGATCTTGTGGGTTATCTGTGGTTATAGCCTCGCTTTCAATACCGCTGGTATGGAGGCAGGGAAAATCACACTCGGCTCCTTTGTTGGTGGACTCGGCACGATGTTCCTGCAGGGTGTTGACGTAAATAGCCTCTATGACGACAACATTCCTGAAACGGTTTTTATTACCTTCCAGATGACGTTCGCAATTATCACACCGGCATTGATCGCTGGGGCATTCGCTGAACGGATGAAATTTTCGGCGATGTTAATCTTTTCCGTCCTATGGTCGATAGTCGTATACGCACCGCTCTGCCACATGGCATGGTCTGGCGACGGTTCGCTATTTGGTGATATTATCGGCGCACTCGACTTCGCAGGTGGAAACGTCGTGCATATCAACGCCGGAATCGCCGCCCTTGTCGCTGCGATCTTGGTCGGCAAACGGATTGGATACGGTACCTCTGCTATGCCACCGCATAGTTTGACGCTTACTGTCGTCGGTGCTTCAATGCTCTGGGTCGGTTGGTTCGGTTTCAATGCTGGCAGTGCCGTTGCCGCGGATGGAACTGCTGGGATGGCAATGCTCGTTACGCAAATCTCAACTGCTACCGCTGCGATTACATGGATGTTTGTTGAATGGGCGGTACACCGTAAACCGAGTGCATTGGGTATTGTGACGGGTGCCGTCGCTGGATTGGTTGCTATCACACCTGCTTCCGGTTCCGTCGGACCTATGGGTGCACTCGTTATCGGTGCTGTTTCTGGAGTTGTCTGCTATTGGGGTGCTACGAGTCTGAAGTCGAAACTCGGCTATGACGATTCGCTTGACGCATTCGGCGTTCACGGTATCGGTGGAATTGTCGGCGCGCTGTTGACTGGCGTTTTTGTCGCTGAAGGCTTAGGCGGTAGCGGATTAGCTGAAGGTATGACAATCGGGACACAGGTCTGGGCGCAGTTCCTTAGCATCGTTATTACACTCATTTGGAGTGGCGTACTCTCGTTTATCATTCTCAAGATCGTTGATGCCACAGTTGGCTTACGCGTTGAAGAGGATGAGGAACGGATGGGACTCGACCTCTCACAACACAACGAACGTGGATACAACCTCTCATAGGTAATCCATTTTCCGGTTCAGCACGATGTTACAATAATCGTGCCTGCAAATATCAGGGCGGACCCTCATAAGGTCCGCCCTATTTTTATAGTGGATTTCAAGATTATATATGTGAACTTGTGAATATATGTCTCACGGAGGCACAGGCTAACAGCCTATGCTACAATGAGACACTTTACAGCGGACGAGGGAACTTGAAGAAACAACCCAAGCAAAACCCTGCGAGGTGGGGCGTAGGTCCTATCCTACGCCGACGCTACCCGACCGACAATTTCTTCATCAGACAACCGATCTTCCGCGACAAGCAGCTCGTCGCTTGCACCGATATTTCTATACACATCGCGTATCCAAGTCGTCTCAAAGACATTACCCGTGTTGTGGATGATTAAGTTTCGAGGTGCAACGAGTGTTCCAGCAGTTCTAAAATCGCCAGTTCGACGAATACTTGGTATCGGCAAGGTCTTCAAAAATGCGTCGTCGCTGCTGTTATCAAATCCATCCGTATCTATAACAACGTTCTTGACATCGGTAAATCCAGCCGCGAGTAGACCCCACAATCCTGCTTCGCCGATTCCAATCAGGTTCACCTCTGAGACATCGCCTCTGCTTGTGAAACAACGGAGTGCCGTTACAATGTCCTGCACGCGGAGTGCTGCAGCGGTACGGTTATAGGTCGTGAAAAAGGACGTATCTTCTGGTCTCTCATAATCCTCATGTTCACCCACACCAAAGACATCAATGAGCAGCACCTTTCGGTCCGCACTGAGTAAGTCAGTGATGAGGCTCGACGGATCACCCGTCTCCGCATCAATCAACTTCTCCTTACCTTCCGGATGAACGATCAACACGACGGGATCGTGTCCGACCTGTGGCTCCGGACTAAACAAAATGGCAGGGATCGTATCGCCAACCCCTTTTCTGCCGATAACAAGATGTCTGGCGGAGAGGTTCGTTTGGTAGGTTGTCGGAAATGCTCCTTCCGGTTCAACAAGCGTTACATCCGTGATTTTTGGAACCTGCAACCCGAGGGCGTGTTGCAATCCGCTTTCCATCTCTTCTCGGAACGTCTGAAGTTCTGTTTCGTTCGTCGGTTTCCGATTTTCGATGGCTTGTTCGGAACGGGATACCCAAGTCGGCAGAAAATCTTCCTGTTTCAACGCGTGTGCTGGCAACTCACGTTCTGAGAATACTAATAGGTCATCATCCGGTTCAACCTGAAATTCGACCTCTTTAGACAGCGAAGCGTCCTCTGCGCCCAAGAACCATTTCGCGAACCACGCATATACCGCTTCACGACTCTCTCGGTTATAGTTGTGTTCCGCATCTACCTGAACCTGATGGACTTTATCCGCTGCGTTGAAGTGTTCATAGATACTTCGGATAGCAGGATATTCAACCGTCGGCGTTTTCACTGTCCAATCCCCAGTTGCTGAAACAAGTAAGAGCGGACGCGGTGCCATCAACGCGCCGATTTCGAGGTTGCTAACATCCAAGCGGAGGTTCGGTGCGTTTTCACAGAGGCAGCCGCCTTGCATTGTCGCAGAGATCATATTGACTGGCGCAGAGACCTTCACGCGTTCATCTACTGCTGTCAGTATAAAGGTCTGCGTGCCGCCACCAGACGCGCCTGTACAACCGATACGCTCTGCATCTACGTCCGGCAGGCTCTGTAAAAAGTCGATCGCACGGATACTGTTTTGGAGTTGGAGCCCCATTGCACTCAGGCCCCAGAGACCTTCTCGCGCGCCGCCGTAACGATGTTCAATCTGTTTACCACTATCGTTATAACCGAGCATGTCATAGGCAAAGATGACATGCCCCTGTTTCGCGAAGTTGATACAACGTCCGGGGATTGAACCTCGCTCAATATTCTCAAGTCTGCCGCGGCCCCAGTGTCCGTGGGGACTCACGATTCCGGGGAAGGGTCCCGACTTTCCAAGTGGGCGGTAGAGGTTTCCGGTTGTGAAGAATCCCGGAAACGGTTCAAAATAGACCTTCTCCACGCTGTAATCTTCGCGTTCGATCTTGCCGAAAATCTCGGCGTTCAGTGGCGTTGGTTCGTGTGCCGGTATCAGGCCGTTAGCGACGCGAATCTGTTGGCGTAAAGCATCGGCTTTTTCGAGCCATTCTGCTTTGGTATAACCCGGAAAAGTGTATGGGGTGTTGACATCGCGTAGGCCGCCGGCGCGCGCGTCTTTCACCCTTCCAGAGGGTTCACTAAAAACATGCGCGAGTTCGTGATGTTGTTCAGCCATTATTTATCTCCTCTAAGTGTTTGGCAACGATAAACTTCAGAAGTTGGACGATCTGTTCTGCGTCCCATATTCCGTTGTATACCGGCGAAAATTCAAGTGTGAACGTCGGTTTATCGGTCTCAATATCGCTGACGACACCGCGTATGAATACCCAGCTATCATTGACGGTGTAACATCCGAAGATTTCTTGTTCGGGTTTGGAGGCTTTTTCCCAATTGAGCCATACCTCTGTCAATGTGTCCTAAGCCAAATTTTGGACTGTTCTTATGTGCTGCTCCTATTTAACGTGAGTTTGATAAAAGTGGGATGTTGGGTTTCGCTACCGCTATTTATGCAGAAAGTGCCTTGAAAAGCGGCATATTTGTCGAAATTATACGGTTTTTTAGTGTGTATTTACCGCTCAACCCAACCTACAGATTTATTTTCAAGTTCACGTTATTTATTATCTGTAGCGAGTGCTATCTCAGGTTTGGTGTCCTTTATCGGGGTAACCGAGGTATCCACGTCCGCGCGATCTGGACTACAGTCCTCGGCTTTGAGGGGTTCGATTGAAAGCCTGCATCCAAGTGCCTTTAGAATAGTCGCGAAGGTGTCAAGGTGCGGAGCTTCTTCGCTTGAAAGGATTTTCGACAGCGTTTCTGGCGACATCGCGGCTCGTTTGGCGATCGCGGCAGTTCCACCTTGTGCTTCTACAACTGTTTGGATTTCTTTTAGAAAGAAAGATGTATCGCCATCAGCTTGGTATTCTTCTAATGTGATGTGGAGATAATCAATCGCCGCCTCACGTCTGGCAAGTTTCCGCAGTAAAAAATTACGCCATTTTGGATATTTTTTTATCATGTTGTCTCCTTATGTTCCAACCAATAGGTTTTTGCGCGTGCAATATCTCGCGTCTGTGATGATTTATCGCCACCGCAGAGCAGAAGAACGATTGTGTTGTCAATTTTACCAAAATAGATACGATAACCCTGTCCAAAATGGAGACGCAGCTCAAAGACACCGTCTCCCACAGATTGACAATCCCCAAAATTGCCGTGTTCAAGATGCTGCAGTCGTTTCTGGATTCTTGTCTGTGTTCTCTGATCTTGAAACCCATTAAACCATTGAATAAACGGGACATTTCCGCTCGGAGTCTGATAAAATTGCAATTCTTGAGGATGTATGTTGTGCATTATTGATTCGTGTAGTAGCGAAAGAGTTTCTATTTATTATCCGTAGCGAGTGCTATCTCAGGTTTGGTGTCCTTTATCGGTGTAACCGAGGTATCCACGTCCGCGCGATCTGGACTACAGTCCTCGGCTTTTAGAGGTTCGATTGAAAGCCTGCATCCAAGTGCCTTGAGAATGGTTACAAAGGTATCAAGATAAGGAGCCTCGTTGCTTGAAAGGATTTTCGACAGGGTCTCTGGTGCTATGGCGGCTCGCTTAGCCACCTCGGCAGCTCCACCTTGCGATTCTACAAAGGTGTAGAGTGCTAATAGAAATACTTCAGTGTCCCCATCAACTTGGTATTCTTCCATTGCGAATTGGATATAGTCAAGTGCTGCATCCCAGTCCTCAGCAAGTTGTTCTATTACGATGTCTCGCCATTTTCGGTACTTTCTCATTGCCGTTCCTCCTTATATTCTAACCAATAGGTTTTTGCGCGTCGGATGTCCCGTGTTTGTGTTGACTTATCCTCGCCACAAAGTAAAAGGACAATTGTTCTATCCACTTCACCAAAATAGATACGATAGCCTGGACCAAAATGGAGACGTAGCTCAAAGACACCACTACCAACTGATTGGCAATCACCAAAATTGCCAGCTTCAAGCCGGTCAAGTCGTCCTCGAATTCTCGTTTGTGTGCTTGTATCTCGAATTGCGTTAAACCATTCCGTGGAAGGTTCACGTCCGTTTTGCGTATGGTAAGTTTCTATTTCTCGTCGATGTGTATTACGTATTAAAGATTTCTCCGATCTCTATGATTAGCATAACTTATGCCGTGCGATTTGTCAAATAAAAATTCATTTACCCCCATTTTTCTGTAAGTATAGACTATAGTTGTTACAGGTTGCCGTGTGTGTGAGAAAGTCAATAGGTTGCGAAACATGTATCGCCCCTGCATCGACAGTCCTCAAGAGAATTCAGGAGTGCTTGAGATGTCCAAGTCTCCATCAAAACATCCTTTATCAGGGTAATAACAGCATGAAGTTTCCGTCCTGTATTGCGATGCTCTGCCACGGGTTGTATGGTTTTCTCATAACAGAGAAAGGAGAATCCATAAGTCAGACAGGCAATGAACCACAAAAGCCGGATGCGTGCTTTCTCAGGCTTTTTCAAAACGATGTGGCGGAATCCGAAGCGCGTCTTGATATCTCGGAATCCGTGTTCAATCTGCATTCTGCGTTTGTAGCAGTCATGGATTTCAGTGCCTTGATAAACATTAGAGATGAGATACATCGGGTCTTTGAAATCTTGGTTTCTGTAGATATAAAGGTTCAGTGGTATCTGGTGTTGTTTATGATAAAGCACATTTGAATATCCACCTGCGTCCATGTCATCAAGTTTCTTCGTATTTCCTTGGTGTGTGATACCGACGTTGCGACAGATCCGCATGACGAAGGCGATATCCTTTTTCTTGAGAAAGTCAATGACGTATTGTGCCCGTGCGAACCCTCGGTCAAAGACGAACAAGGGTTTCTGTTTCTTATTTCGGAGAACGCTGAGTGTTAGCTCATTGACTTTCAGGCAGAAGTCCTGAATGATGGTATTATGACTTTTATAGGTCATATTTTGAATTTCTTCATCTTCATAGACGCACCAGAAGATGGGTATTGCGCGGTTGCGAAAAGGGATGGCTGCGACGATTGCTTTCCATCCATTAGGGAGGTCGGTCTCATCAATGATGACATAGAAATAATCTTGTGTCCTTCGCCAGACCCAGCGACAGACGGAAAGGCACCATGCCTCCATGAGGGCATCAAGTGGCAAGGGGGTTTCAAGAAACCGGAGCAACCGTTTTTGTTTTGACTTCTCTTTTTTGACGATGATGGGTAAACGCGCTGCGATCATGTTGATACGAAAGGTTTTCGCAGCAGCGACTGCCAAGATAACGAGCAGTAGATTTCGGAGACTCGTTTTTTTCACGTCAACAGCCTTGAAAGTTTCTGAAAACTGTGTTATCATTTTCTTTGGATGGACCCATTTTGGGGTATATCCACATTTCATAAAATACCTC
>JAJEET010000145.1 GCA_022820835.1 Candidatus Poribacteria bacterium | reverse complement strand
CGATGCGAAACACGGCACTCTCTGTTTTGCGATTCACTGGACATACAAAAATCACGGACGCACTCCAATATTTCGCAGCGAAACCTAAACTCGCAGTTAACATCATAAAATGAGAAACCCTACAATTGAATGACCCTGCCCATCTTATCAGGGCTATTTAGCTTTCCATATTTACTTTATCTATGTAAATACACCTCCGCTGTAGGAGCGAGTTGTGCTCGCGATCTTGCGTCTAAACGTTAGTTTCTGTCAACCAAAACCAAGATCGGAACCGAAAACTAAATCATCCTGCCCATCTCATTTTGGATGGGAGATAATGGTAAGAGGAAAAGGTTTAATATCCGAACCATTCTTTAATGCGTTTCAGGAAGCTACCGACCCCTTTTTCACGATGCCGAGCATTGTGTTCCTGTTCTTGACGGCGCATAGATTCACCGTAAAGTGCGAGTCCTATACTGGCAGCATACATCGGGTGATTTACGCGATCCGTTAGACCTTGCAATCCTTGGGGGTGTCCGATTTGTACGCGAAGTTGTAGCATTGCTTCAGCAAGTTCTTGAAGCCCATCCATAAGGGCGGTGCCTCCGGTAAGTATCAGCCCACCTGGAAGCGGTATATCGCCTAATTCCTCGCCGACCACTTCTAAGATTTCTGCCATTCGGTATTCAATAATTTCTGCCAGTTCAATCCGGTCAATGAAACGTGGTGGGTTAGCATCACTTGTAACAGGGATGGATCTATCATCAGCAGGATCGACGAGTTCCGTCCAAGCGCAACCGCGATGTAGTTTGAGTTCCTCTGCTTCCGGTAGCGTAACTTTTAAGTACTGTGCGATATCGTTGGTAACGTGCTGCCCGCCGACTGGAATGATTGCTGTATGTTGAATAGAATCCTCTTTATAGACGACGATTTCAGTTGTGCCGTCTCCGATGTCAACGAGAGCGATACCGACTTCACGTTCATCTCTTGAAACGACTGCTTGTGTCGCTGCCAGTGGTGCGGCGACGAGCGTCTCTATGATAGGGATGCCAGCCTTTTCAATACTATTAAGCAAATTCTGAATAGCCGTTGTGCCACCTGTAATGATGTAAGCGTAAGCTTCGAGACGCGCGCCAGACATGCCGACGGGTTCCCTAATACGATCTTGAGCATCGACGACGAAACTTTGTTGGATAACGTGTAGTATCTCTCTGTCTGCAGGAATAGAAATCGCTTTCGCTGCGATCATTGCTCGGTCTACATCTTCGTATGAAATCTCACTATTGGCAATCGAAACGACCCCGTGTGAAGTTTGTCCAATGATATGTTCGCCGGAAATGCCGACACAGACAGAGTCAATCTTTACACCTGCCATCAATTCCGCATTAGAAATAGCTTTACGGATCGCTTCGGCAGTCTGGTTGATGTCAACGACGACACCTGCTCGAAGGCCTTCGGCGGGGGCATGTCCAACACCGATGACCCCTATCTTCTGGCTGTTTCCGTGCAATGTATTTGCAACGATAACCGAAATTTTGCTTGAACCGATATCAAGTCCAGCAATAATATTTTGTTTTGGCATTTAAATGCTTCACCTCCTCCCTCAAACTTGAAGAGCGATAGCCTCGGAATATAACCGTATCAGGACCTACGCACTTTTGACTGAGGCCTGTTCTGTTAGATGAGATTTCTCGTAAAACATGGCGTTCTTGTGTCACAAACTATGAAGTTTGTGGTACAAAAGAGCATCATGCGTAAGTCCTACGTATGTTATGTTATATTATAGCACAGTACTATTAGTTCTATTCGCGTGCTTCCAACCCGCCTAAGTATACTGTATCTTCATATCTTGCATCTAAGTACAGGTGTTCTGGCTCGGCTCCGACACTCGTAAGTTCAAGTCCGTAGATGTTTTTCTGTTTTAAAAACAGAGCGATATGATGAAGTCCTGATTCGACTGCATCACCAGCGATCCAAACGGTCCCTGGGAAGTTGTTCAGACGGAGTTTAATCTTCCGTGGATCGTCTATGTTAATATTCTTGATCTGTCTTGCAAGGCTCCGTTCCAGAAGCAAGGCGGTTTTCAGAATATTTAATCCGATGGCGACTTCAGATATCTTAACAGCCTTTCCGACTTTCGGGGACGTGTCGTTAATGACTCTGAGGACGGCCATATTTCGGAATTGTTCAGTTACTGATGGACTCGCTGCATCCTTATCTATATGTTTTAACACATGTCCTTCATTATCTACCAAGAAAAATGAATAATTTTTACCATCCGTAGCATCAATTCTCAGAAGAGCGAACGGGTTACGCTCGGTAACTTCAATCGTTAACATCCTTTTCATTACATGTTTGGTAACGTAGGCATCTTTTATATAACTCAGGTTCTCTTTGAGATAGGTAGCTGTCTGTTCTTCAGAATCTGTGACGATATTTTGTAACTTTTTGCCTAAGACATCATAGATATGTAAATCAGTATAATGCATGTTTCCAGAAAGTTCAAGCGAAACATATTCAGCGCCGAAAAAACTGAGTACTGTTTTAGTGATGAAGGCTAAAGTTAGTAATACAGCGACGGTGAAAACGATGCGCCGGAACCGATATATTTTAGCATTCGGGTGCTTACCGAGTTGCCGTGGCGGCATTGAAGATTGCCGAGTATATTGTCCACGCTTCTTGCGCAAGAATGAACCCCCCTTCCCTGCTCTTATAATATCCAATTTCTGTTCTGATGGTTTAGGAGATAGTTTGTCTTAATTCGATGCCTGAAGCCTATTTAAAAAATTACGTCCGACTTTACTAATGTCGCCGGCACCTAACGTAATCACGAGGTCCTCAGGATGTGTTAGGTCCATGAGGACATCGGTAATCTGATCCGCGTCGGGGACATAAAGGACTTGTCTGTGTCCGTGCGCTTGTATTGATTTTGCAAGTTTTTCGGCAGTAACGTTTTCGATGGGTGCCTCTCCTGCTCCATAAATTGATGTAACGATAAGTACATCAGCCTGATAGAAAGATCGGGCAAATTCGTCTGCTAAATCTCTGACGCGTTGGTATCGATGTGGTTGAAAAACAGCGACGATGCGCCGCTTGTATCCGTCGCGGGCACCGCTGAGTGCTGCTTTCAGTTTCGCTGGGTTATGTGCATAATCGTCAACGACGATGATATCGTTTGCTTCCCCGATGACTTCAAAACGTCGATGAACGCCTTGGAACGACTCAAGGCTCTCTTGAATACGTTCAAATGGAACATCAAGTTCGAGCCCGACTGCGATGGCTGCCAAGGAGTTAGATATGTTATGCCGACCTGGCATTTTAAGATGGATTTCACCGTATAGATGTCCGTTTCTTCGGACACGATAGCGCGACGTTGGACCTTCGACGGTAATCCCTTCAGCGATCAGATCCGCGCGAGTATCAAGCCCGTAGGTGATATAACGTTTCTTAATCCGTGGGATAAATTTTTGGATATTCTCCGCGTCCAGACAGAGTACCGCTGTCCCATAAAACGGGACTTTATTGATGAATTTGAGAAAGGTTTCGGCGATCTCATCAACGTTGCTGTAATAGTCGAGGTGATCTGCGTCAACGGACGTAACGACAGCGACAGTCGGATAGAACATCTCAATAGAGCCGTATGCCTCGTCTGCTTCAATCACCATAACATCGCCTTCACCGGTTCTGGCGTGGCTGCCGTCTACAAGTTTCCCACCAACGACGACTGTCGGGTCAAGACTGCTAAGGACAGTTGCAGTCAAAGCAGTGGTAGTTGTTTTCCCGTGTGTTCCACTGATTGCTACACTATAGCGCATGCGTGTGATTTCATTGAGCATTTCTGCGCCTCTAACGATTGGAATATTCGCGGTCTTTGCAGCAATGAGTTCTGGGTTATCGGTCGGAATCGCTGGTGAGGTGACGACAACGTCGGCACCGTTTACGTGCGATGCGGCGTGTTTGTAATGGATAGTCGCCCCGCGTTTACGCAAATGTTCTGTTGTGTATGACTCTTGAATATCTGAACCTGTCACCTGAAATCCAAGATCAATCAGGATTTCGGTGATTCCACTTAAACCCGCGCCGCCGATACCGATGATATGTATGTGTCGTGTTTTTCCGAACATTTTTTTCCCTTTCGTAAAAGTTGGTTAGGCGTGTGAAAGAATAGATTTAGCAATATCATCGCTGGCGTTAGGTTTGCCGAGTGCGCGACTCGCGGTAACCATCTGTTCGTGCGTATTTATGTCGAGTAGGGTGCTGGTCAGTTTTTCAACAAGTGTCTCTGTCGTAAATTTCCCTTGTTCTAAGACGACGGCCGCACCTTCTTTAGCGACACTGTGTGCGTTTAGTACCTGATCATTTCCGGTTTGTGAAGGTAAAGGTATAAAGATTGCTGGAATGCCGCATGCGGTGACTTCAGCGACAGTCATTCCACCTGCTCTGCAGATCATAACGTCGGCAATGCTGTAGACCTCTTCAACAGTATCAAAGAAAGGACGCACGCAGTATAAAAATTTGCTGTCTAATGCGGTGTGTTTTTCATATTCACTTTGAACTGTTGCTGCTTCAGCTGCGCCTGTTTGATGAACGATTTGGAGTTGTCCTGCGAATTTGAGCAGGTGTGGCAGTACTGCAACAACAGCCGCGTTAATCGCCCGAGCACCTTGACTTCCGCCCATTACAAAAACAGTTTTTAGGGCTGGCGATAGACCGAGTTTCTTATACGTTTCGTTACTTCTCGGAAATTCGGTGATTGTTGGACGGATCGGGTTTCCGGTTATCTCAATATGTTTTGTGTGTCGGAACGCGTTGTTCTCGCGAGCGGATGCCATGGCGAGATAGACTGCCTTCGCCCAGCGTGCTAAGATACCGTTCGTTAAACCGACGGATGCGTTCTGTTCTTGGATCGCTATCGGGATCCTACGAAGGAGCGCAGCTAAGAGCACCGGACCGGAAACATATCCACCTGTTCCGATAACGATGTCGGGTTTTAGCTGCGTCATATACTGCAAAGATTGCGTGAGTCCACGAAACGCCTTCCAGATGACAGGGAACCATTTGAGCGTTATGCGTCTCGGGAAACCGGCGACAGAAATAGGTAGGAAACGAAAACCGTGTTTCGGGACCAGTGTCGATTCCAACTTACCGGCACCACCGATGAATACAATCTCCACCGTGGTATCCAAGCGTTGAAGGGCTTGTGCGATACCGATCGCCGGATAGATATGACCACCTGTGCCCCCCCCTGCGATAACGATGCTCTTGGACGTTTCCAGGTGCTGGAGTGATGCCGGATCATGACGACTTGTCTCTGATGTATTTGTATTGTTAAGACTTACGCATTTTTTCACGAATCCCAACATAATGTGCAATATAGACCGGGTTTGGAACCCCGCCTGCAAGGGACGGTGCGTAAATCCTGTATTACAATGTTTAGAAGGAACCATAGTTGAACCTACCGAAACGTCATTTGACATAATCGGTTAATTTTCTGTTATTCCGTGTTCCGATTGATATACCTCGAAATATTAAGAAGAATACCAGCACTGACTAAGCTGAGAACGATTGACGAACCGCCGTAACTGATAAAGGGCAACGTAATGCCTTTCGTCGGAAGCAATCCTGTCACAACACCGATGTTGATAAAAGTTTGCAAACCGATAAGGGTTGTGATGCCGATAGCGAGCAAGGATCCGAAGAGGTCGCTCGTATATCTGGCGATATGGAGTCCTCGCCAGATCAGTAGCATGAAAATGATTGTTACGGCTGCGGCACCGATAAAGCCGAATTCTTCACCCAATACAGCGAAGATAAAATCGGTGTGTGGGTAGGGCAGCCGTGAGATTTTTTGTAGGCTACTATCGAGTCCCAATCCGAGGAGTCCACCACCTTCAAGTGCGTCAAGTGAGCGTGTTAGTTGATAATTGGTTGCATCTGGTGATTTCAACATTGCGACATAGTCCATGAGTCGTTTCAGTTTATATGGATCTCGGATTATGAGTAAACTGAGCCCCCCGACACCGATACCAAAAAGTGTTAGCACATGCCAGATACGCATCCCACCGACAAAGAGGACGACGCATACGGTTACCGCCAACAAGGATGCCGATCCAAAATCCGGCTGGATTACTACGAGTCCGAAAGCGGCGGCAACGATTAAGATATTCGGCAGCACTCCGTTAAAGAAGCTCTTAATGCGTTCGGGGTTCCGGCTGGTGAAATTCGCGACGTGTATGACCAATGCTATTTTGGCTAATTCGACGGGTTGGAAGTTGATCGGTAAATTTCCAATGCGGATCCAACGTTTGAATCTGCCACCTTCGGCACCTTGCACACTTGAACCTAAATTTGGCACGAAAACCAATAACAACAGGACGAAGGAGAGTATCAAAAATAGATTTGAATATCTTGCATAAAACCTATAAGGCAAATAAGAAGCCGTGTACATACCGACTAAACCGATTACGCATGCGATGATATGTATTTGCAAATATCGGAAACTGTATCCGTCATAGTGTCTTGAAGAGAGGAGGTGGCTTGAACTGTATACCATCAGAATTCCGATAGCGACGAGACAGAGGGTTACTGCTAATAGAACTTTATCCATTGGCCCCTGTTTTTCCTGAGAGAGCGTGTCGGGTATCGGTTCCTGCTCTTTTTTCAGATCAAAATAGTCGCGTGTGTTTGTCCACCAGGGGCCAAGTTTTCGTTTCGTTTTGAGATTCTTCTTACCGCGGGAGGAGTTCTGATAACTTCGTAACATCGTAGCGTTTCCTTCCGTGTGTCGCTTAGGTCCAAAAGGTTGATTTGTTGTGTGCTTTTTTAGAGAGTCGGTTGAAGGGCATTAACAGCCGCTTTAAAGTCAGCCCCGCGTGCCTTATAATTCGTGTACATGTCAAAACTTGCATTTGCGGGTGACAAGAGGACGATGTCTCCGGGTGCAGCTTTTTTGTAGGCGAGCTGCACCGCCTGCGCCATTGTTTTTGCCTTTATTATCTCTGTGGTATCGGCGAGTGTCTTTTCAATCTGCTCGGTGTATTCTCCGAGCATTACTGCGACTTTGACTCGGCTTCGGACAAGTTGACGGAGCGGTGTATAGTCATTCCCCTTATCATAGCCACCCATTATCAGGATAATGTTTGAGTCCTCTATTGATTCGAGGGCTGCTTTAACTGCAGCAACATTTGTCGCCTTCGAGTCGTCTATGAATTCAACATCTGTCAATATTCTCACGGGTTCAAAAGCGTGAGAGAATGCAGGATGCGATCGGTCAAATGTTTGTAGTGCTTGCTGAATTTGGGATTCCGTCACACCGAAAATCAGTCCAACGGCAATCGCAGCAAGGACATTCTGAACGTTGTGTGCCCCCCGAAGTGGGATATCATTGACATCACACACCCTTTTACGGGTCCCGTTCCAGAGTGCCAAAAGTTCTGTTCCTTCTCGAAACACGCTCGGAAACGACGAATTTTCGGGTGTACCACTGTCGTAAAAATAGACAACTTTCGCCGCCGTTGATAAAGCGAAATCCTTGAGAGTTGGGTCCGAACCGTTGAGGATCATCCAGTCGGCAGGTGTCTGATTATCCGTAATTTTTTGTTTTGCTGCCTGATAAGCATCCATCGTTTTGTGTCGGTCTAAGTGGTCGCGTGATAAATTCAGCACGACACTGACCATCGGGTGAAAGGTGACGGTGCTTTCTAACTGAAAGCTGCTCGCCTCAACAACAACGATGTCTCTATCTGTAAGGTTTTGGACCTCTGCTGCCAATGGGACACCAATGTTACCTGAAACGCACACGTTCGGGAACCTGTCAGCGGTTTTCAAAATTGCTGCCGTAAGGAGTGTCGTAGTCGATTTTCCTTTCGTGCCAGTGATTGCAATAATCGGTGCTGGACAAACACTCGCAGCGACTTCCAATTCAGCGAGAATCGGTAGATTGCGTTCCCGCGCCTCGCAAAGAATCGGAATCTCAGGGGGTACTCCTGGTGAGACGACTATAAAATCAGCATCAGCGATGCACTGCGTTGGATGTCCACCCAGAAATTTTCGATATGTGCTGTCGGTTTGATCCGACTTGTGAATGTTGCCTAACTCAGCGATTTCACTTGATAAAGTATCAGCGGTGCGTGTGTCAGTGACCGTGACAATGGCACCAGAGGAACGTAATAATTTTGCAGCGGCGACTCCACTTCGATTTATCCCAAAAACTGTGACCTGTTTTCCTTTTAATTCCACACAAAAACCCTCAACATGTGGTGCGAAACGACATCTACCGGAGTTTCAATGTACTCAAAGCGATCAAAACTAAGATGAGTCCGACAATCCAAAACCTGATAACAACTTTGGATTCCTTCCAACCAGAGAGCAGGAAATGATAGTGAATCGGTGACATCTTGAATACGCGTTTGCCGAATGTGCGGTAGGACCAGACCTGAATGATAACCGACAGTGTTTCAACAACGAAAATAGCACCGACAATCAGAAGTAGAAACTCTTGTTTTATAAGGACAGCCACGGTTCCAAGCGTGGCTCCGAGTGCTAAAGACCCAGTATCTCCCATAAAGACTTGTGCGGGATGCCCGTTATACCATAGGAATCCTAAACCTGCGCCGACGAGTGAAGCACAGAAAATCGTCGCAACTTCGCCGCTTACTGGCAGGTGGAAGATATTCAGATATGCTGCGATCTCATTGTGACTCGTCATATAGCCGACTATGCCTAAAGTTCCGGCAACGAATAGCGTGCAGCCTATCGCCAGTCCATCCATTCCGTCTGTAAGATTGACAGCATTAGAGGCACCGACAATGACCAAAGTTGCGAACGGAATAAATAGGATGCCTAAATTTGGCTGGACATCTTTGAAAAATGGGAGGATCAAGGATGTTCGTGTCGCTGGATCGCCGACTTGCGTCGGTCCCCATTGGTAAAGATACCCGGCGATCGCCAGTGCGCCTATTGTTTGAAGTACGATCTTATGCCATCCGCGCAGCCCTAAGGACTGCTGTTTTACCAGTTTGCTGTAATCATCGAGAAACCCGAGTCCACCAAACCAGAGGGTCGCCAAAATCATCAGGTAGATGTAGTGCTGATCCAACCGTGACCAAAATATCACCGATATCAGCACGGAAACGATGATGAGGACACCGCCCATCGTGGGGGTTCCGGCTTTGCTTTGGTAATCTTTGGGTCCCTCTTCGCGTATATGTTCACCAATCCGAAGCTGCTTGAGCCGTCTGATCATGAATGGACCCAAGACGAGTGCAATGATAAGCGATGTTGCCGTTGCATAAATAGCGCGAAAGCTGATATAGCGAAAGACGTTGAATGGCGAAAAGATATCGACGAGATTCTCGTACAGGAACTGGTAAAACATTTTAGCCTACAAGAAAAGCATCAGCGATTTTGTAATTTGATTTACGCCGTATCTCCAAGTTTGTTATCCCTTTTCAATTTGGAAAGGCTTGCATCTGCTTGGCTTAGGAGATTCGTCGTATAAGTATAAGTTAATGTATTTTTCTGTGCGTGCGTTGCAAACGCTAAGTCAATCAGTTCCGATGCAAGTTGTGGGAATTCGATACCTTGATGTGCCCACAAATAATAGCTATATGAACCGGGGATCGTATTTATTTCATTGACGTAGACATTTTCATCAGCATCTACGAGGAAATCAATACGTGCGACACCGGCACAATCTAAAACCTGAAAGGTGCGTTCTGCAAGCTGCTGTATATGTAACGTTAATTCTTCTGAAATGGGTGCAGGAATTTTCCGATCTGCACCTGCCATCCCTGAAGACTCATTTTCTTGATGGATATATTTATCATCAAAGCTGAGAAAGTTCGCCTCTGTTATCGGTTGCTCACATACGGAGACCGTTGGCTCGTCTGTTCCCATCACGGCACAATTAATTTCAAGCGGATCCTCAACGGCTTGCTCAGCGAGCATCCTCCGCGAGTAGTGTCCAGCGAGCTCAATAGCACTGAGCAGTTCATCCTGATTTTTGACATGGGCGACCCCTATACTGGAGCCTCCCATCGCAGGTTTGACAAAGAGCGGATAGGAGAGCGTCGTCTCGACATCTTCGATGATCGCGTCGGGTGCGATTTCCCACTCTTGCTGATCCCACCACACATAAGGAAGTATAGGAAGTTGATTTTCGTTGAAAATCGCCTTCATCACGATTTTATCCATACCGACAGCGGAACCGACCACCCCGGCACCAACATACGGTAGATTCATGAGTTCTAACAGCCCTTGGAGGGTTCCGTCTTCGCCATGCATCCCGTGTATTGCCGGAAAAACAACGTCTACCGGAAGAACAGTCCGCTTGCGGAGGTTCTGACCAAGCCAATGTTTGGAATTGACAACAAATTTCGGTTCCGGATGAAATTCGACGGTAACTTTGTCGAAATCAGACGGATGTGGTAAAGAACCTTCAGTGAAGGCGGATAAATTGTAAAATGCGTCGCCAGTCAGCCATTCGCCGTTCTTCGTGACGTAAATGGGGGTAACGTTATGGTTCTCTTGCAAAGCGATGCAGACCTGGTGTGCAGTTACGATTGAGACTTCGTGTTCAGGTGTGCGCCCGCCAAATATGAGGGCTACATTGTATTTTGACATATTTTTTAGTAGTTGTCAGTTATCAGTACGGTTTTTCTGCGAAAAACCTTTCAGTTATCAGTTAAAGAGGGTTGCTGTGACAGGAGCATCATCTATAACTGCCACAGGTTGTCTCTTAACTGGTAACCGATACCTAAAAACTGATAGCCGACTACTGTTCCTCGTTATAATTGTCCGGGAGGTCGTTCTCGAAGAGGACAACATCACCCGCTTGTACATGTGTCGCTAAATGTTGTTTAACCTCTTCCAAATTGAGAGCGACAATAATCTGTTGGCTCGGGTATCCAGCAGCCTTCAAACCGTCAAGTATCGGTTTGGTTTGTATGGGGCCAACTAAGATGACCAGATCACAGACATCCGCGGCCTCTTCTCCGAGCCGTCTGTTTTCTTCGTATTCTTTTTCACCGAGTTCTACCATACCCGGCGTTACGAGGACCTTTTTCCCATCTCCAATTTCGTTGAGTGCTTCAAGTGCCGCCTTCGCGCCGACAGGGTTTGAGTTGAAACTGTCATCGATGATGGTCACTCCGCCTGCACCAGTTGTCAATTGTAATCGATGCGGTACAGGTTCGACCTGAGCGACGGCTTCCCGAATCTCTTCGAGTTCCATTCCACATTCGATAGCAACTGTCATAGCGGCGAGGATGTTAGAAACATTGTGTTTACCTAAAAGTCGCGTCTGAATTTCGGTGTTAGTAATATCGAATTTCTCAGTATTCGCGTGTACGGTGAAGGTGAGTCCGTTATCAGTGTATCGAACCTTCGTAGCGCTCAGGTCAGCGATAGCCACTGGTGACTCTTCCGTAGCGTAGCGTCGGACAGCATTCCCAGTTTGTTCCCGTTTATCAGCAAGCTCGGCACAAATTTTGTTGTCGCAATTGAAGACAGCAAGTCCATCCGCTGGTAACGACTCAATGAGTTCGTACTTTCCTTTTGCGATGTTTTCTATGCTTTTAAACCGCTCCAAATGTTGCGGACCGACAGCCGTAAGGATACCGATTTCAGGGAACGCTAAATTGCACAATTCTCGGATGTCCCCGCGTTTATATGCCCCCATTTCAACAATAAATATCTCGTGTTCGGCTGTCAGGTCGCCGCGGATAACCTTGCATATCCCCATCGGTGTATTGTAGCTGTTAGGGGTCATTAGAGTGTTAAATTTCTGTGATAAGATTTGGTGCAAAATATATTTCGTACTCGTTTTGCCGTAACTTCCGGTGATACCGATGACTCTGGGTTGAAGTGTCTTAATCCGTCTCCTTGCAGAAAAAAGGTATGCCTCATTTATCGTCCGTTCCAGAGGATAGATGATCAGGTTTGAGATCGTTAGGTTAATGACGGCTACCTCACTAAAAAGGAGGATAGCGACCCGCCACGGGTTTGTTTTTGCTGCCAAGACGAGTGCTGTTACAGTGGCGACAAGCAGGCAGATCGAAAGTCCGAATACGCGTTTCGCGCGTGCTGTGTAGACGAGTGGTTTTTTCGCTTTCGTCTTTTTGCGTCGTGTGCTCAGGTAGATTTGGAACACGCCCCACCCTACGCACAACACAGGAAAAATCCACGTATTGTGATAGGGTGGATAGAACGCTGTGAGGATCAGAAAACCGCCAATAATAAGGATATCTTTGACTTCAAAACAGTTCGTCGGATGTTGGCGTATCCATTTCAGGTATCTGCCTGTTTTGTAGCCGTCAAGCTGAAGTATATGGAGTCCACTTGCGGTTCTGACGATTGCCCGTGTCAAACAGGTTAAGGTGGCGAAGTAGAAAAGTGTTGTACTCAACGTCATTATTCTTTTGCTTCCTTGTATTGAGCGTGTGTCTTTAATGCTTCCTATGCGTTTGCAATTTTTAAGAAACTGGCGACAATACGGCAAAATTGCGGAAATTGGTCGAGATAAGAGAAGTGTCCCGCCTCTTTCAGTATGACGAGTCCGGCATCAGGTATCTCGCGTTCCATGACCTTTCCGAACCATACGGGTGTATCCTTATCGTTTTCACCCCAGATAAGGAGCGTTGATGCGGAGATCCGAGGTAGCAGTGAACGTAAGTCTTGATTCACGACTTTAACAAGCGTTTCACGCATTTCGCCTGCCTCTTGATAATCTTTGGAACCCAGCCGTGCGGAGAGTGCGTTCGCGAGCCGTTCGCCGGATGATCCACACCGTCGTATCCATTTACCTACCTTTGCCAGTCCTACACGTAGATAATATTTAGGAGGCCGTTTCGGTTTAAGTCCAGCACTGTCGACAAGGATAAGTTTATCCACTTTCTCAGGGTGTTCCGCAGAAAGGATAATTGAAATTCTTCCACCAAAGGAGTGCCCGATGAGATGTGCCTTGGGAATGTCGAACTTCTCGAGAAATATGGTGACCAACTGTGCGTAGTCGGAGGAGTCCCAAGGTATCGGTGGTATTTGACTTTTACCGAATCCGGGCAGGTCGAGTACGTAAACTTTGTGTGATTGTGAAAGCCATTTGAAAACGGGTTGAAAGCTTGCGGCTTCACCACCCCAGCCGTGTAGTAAGATAACAACATCGCCCTCTCCGGCAACCTGATATGCTATATTGAGGTTGTTGATTTCTGTGCTTAGCATCAATAACTCTTTTGCGTTTCCGATCCGGTTAGAGCGATTCTAAAAAATCCGCAGCGACAACCCTATCATCAAAAGGAAATCTTTTGCCGTGGATCTCTTGATAATCCTCATGTCCTTTACCGGCAATAACGACGACATCCCCCGATTTTGCTGTTGCAATTGCGTGATGGATAGCGTCACGTCTCCCTGAAATACACACATATTTTGCATCATGTGTCAAATCTGACACAATTTGTGTAATAATTGCGTCAGGGTCTTCAGTCCTCGGATTGTCAGAGGTAATTACGGAGTAATCGGCGATTTGCGTGGAAATATTTCCCATTTTCGGTCGTTTTCCGTTATCTCGGTCTCCGCCACATCCGAAAACGCAAATGAGTTTTCGTTGGGTGATACGTCTCGCAGCAGTCAATATATTTTCCAATCCATCAGGTGTATGTGCATAATCAACAATAACAGCGAAGTCTTGTCCACGATTGACGAGTTCAAATCGACCGGGGACGACCGTATTGGCGAGTCCGTCCTGAATGGCTGAGATAGGGCAATCGTAACGCAGTCCAACACTGATGGCTGCAAGTGCGTTATAGATGTTATACTCCCCGAGGAGTCGCAACTTAACCGGGAAACGTCCTGCCGGTGTCATCGCGGTGAATGCTGATCGGTTATATGAGAACACTATATCTTCGCCATACAGGTCCGAGCGATCGTCAGCACCATACATCAAAACTTGTGCCCGTGTACAAACTTCCGCGATCCGTTCTGTGACAGGCGTGTCGCTATTCAAAATTGCCAGCCCGTGATCGTTGAGTTGCTGAAATAGCATCAGTTTCGCCTTCAAGTATTCATCCATGGTTTGATGGTAGTCGAGATGGTCTTGCGTGAAGTTTGTAAAGACTGCAGTGTCAAATGTGAGTCCTGCCAAGCGTTGTAGGGCTAATCCTTGGGAGGAGGTTTCCATCGTAACGTATTCTATACCTTTTGCGACGAATTGTTTAAAAAGTGCATGAAGTGCGAATGCGTCTGGCGTTGTGAGGGAAGTGGAGATGACTTCTTCATCGCCGTGTGCGTTTGTGTATCGGTGTCCGACTGTCCCGATGAGTGCGGCTTTTTGTCGGTATGCTTTGAGTATCGCATAGACCAGATGCGCCGTAGATGTTTTGCCGTTGGTGCCTGTAATACCGATGAGTTTGAGGTGTTTTGCGGGATTTCCGTGCCAATTAGCGGCAAGCAGAGAGAGCGCACGCCGCCCGTCAGGCACTTGTAAGTAGACCGTAGATGTCGCCGGTATTTCCAACGCTGTCACAGGTTTTTCTCCTATGATACCGGCGGCTCCCCTCTGAAGGGCATCAGCGATGAAAGTGTGACTGTCCACATGGATACCTTGGTAACAGACAAAAACATTACCAGGTTTGACTTCCCGATTGTCACTGACAATACCGGTAACATCAATATCAAGATGTCTGGTATTTGCGATAGGATTTAATCCATGGATCAGGTCACGAAATTTCACAATCCCTCTCCTTTCACCGCGAGGTTATGCGCCGGGGACTGTTCTGTTGCAACAGGCACGGATTGAGAGAGTTGAGATTGTACGGGCCCGAAGAATTCCGTCTGTTTCAAGTATTGCATCGTTTGGGTGGCGATCTTCTGAAAAGCCGGACCTACGATGCGTCCACTGAATCGTTCGCCTGTGGGTTCATCGAGCATAACGATAATAGATATCATCGGGTTATCGGCGGGTAGGAATCCCATGAAAGACATAATCTCCCTTCCCAAGTATCCTTTGCCGCCCTTTTCGGCTTTTTGTGCGGTTCCTGTTTTCCCAGCGACACGATAGCCTTCGACGCGTGCGCGGCGTCCGCTACCTTCCTCAACGACACCGACAAGGATCTCTGTCATCTGCCTGGCGATATGCGGGTTCAGGACTTGCTGTACTTCGAGCGGGTGTGTTTTCTTAATCACCTGTCCGCTACTGTCTCGAATTTCTGACACAATATGCGGATGCAGAAGTTTTCCACCGTTGGCAATAGCGTTTAGGGCATTTACCATCTGTAAAGGTGTTACCATAATGCCTTGACCAAAAGGCACGGAACCGAGAGAGTGAATATCCCAGCGTTTGACAGCATATAAACTGCCACTGTGTTCATAGGGTAAGTCCACACCGGTTGGTTTACCAAACCCGTATTGTTCAATGTAATTACCGAACGCTTGATGCCCTAACTGGCTCACGATTTTAATCATGCCGATATTGCTTGATTTTTGGATGACTTTATCAACGGTCAACCATCCTTTTGGTGAAACATCGCTGATAACCCGACCGTTGGAGAGTCGATATCGTCCATTCTCACAGAAGACCATAGACTCAGGGGTCATAATCCCTTCGTTTAGTACGGCGGAAGAGGCGACGATTTTAAAGATTGATCCTGGTTCATAAGCGAACCAGACACCGAAGTTCCGTTTTGCTTCCTCACTGCTATCGGCATATGCGTTCAGATCGTAGGTTGGGTAGCTGGCGAGTGCGAGTATCTCAGCAGTTCGTGATGCCATGATGATCACAGTCCCGCGCGGGGCGTTCCACTTTTTACAAGCGGCTGCCAATTCCTTTTCAGCGACATCTTGGATGTATTCGTCAATTGTCAAAACGACGCTGTATCCGTAATCGTGAGTGAAGTCCCCATCCGTTCGTAGGAGGTTTATCGGTTCATTTCGTGCCGCAGCTGCACGCTGCACAGCTTGACGTTCTTTCGCACTCAGAAGGTAATTGTTGTACTGAAACTCAATCCCTTCGCCCATATCTTGGTCATTGATGTGTCCAATGACTTGAGCTGCGAGTGCGCCTTTCGGGTAAATGCGTTTCTGTTCAACCTTGTGTCCTATACCGCGGATGTCTTTCTGAATTGAACGAATTTGATCGAGCCGATCATAATCTATATCTCTCTTGAGCCAGACGAACTGTTTATCTTTACGTGTAAGTCGGTTCAGCAATTCGGACTCTGGGACATCTAAAACGGGTGCAAGTTTACGGGCAACATCTGCGGGGCGGTCGCGCAAATATTGCGGATCGGCATAAACGGAGAGACTGTGACGGCTCAACGCTAAAATGTTCCCGTCTCGGTCTAAAATTTTACCCCGTTTTATCGTGGCTGTCTGTGGAGAAAACCATGTACGTTCCGCTATTTGCTCATGCGTTGCATCATTAGAGACCTGTAGTTTGAACAACTTACCCATCAGCAGTAGGAAACCTACCTGCATCACGATAAGCACAAAAACGAGGCGGCGAATGGATAAATGCTGTTTGTTTTTCATATCATTTCCTATCAATATTATTATGACTGTTATGAATCCTAATGCTTTCCGAGCAGCGTGAAAAGTAAACTGCAAAAAACAAAGCTATTTGTCCCATATAACTTGTGAGGTCTCCGTCGGTTCAACCATCCTCAGTTCAGAAACGATTTTCCGAACGTTTTGCACACTCGTTAACGTTGATTCTTCCAATTCAAGTTGATGAATTTCATCCTGAACAGAATTTTTCTGCCTTTCGTAGACAGGCTGGCGTCGTAAAGCGACATCTTTCGCGTAAGACGAAAACCAGATACTACCGGCAAAAACACAAAAAGACAGTCCGAAAACGACGTAGACCAGCGGAAACCTCTTTTCCGGCTTCACTTCCTCTGTTTTTGTGATACGTGCTGAATGGAAATCTGATGCTTGCATGTTTTCGTTTCCTGACTGATTTTCGGGATTTGTATGATAGCAAACCGCCTATAATTTCTAACGTTGAAGATTATATTTAAGATACACTTTTTTCATAACCCTGAAAGGCTACAATTTGCGAGCGACACGGAGTTTAGCACTTCGTGATCTCGGGTTGTGATGTGCTTCAGTCGCATCCGGTAACACTGGACGTTTTGTGAGTATCTCTACCGATGGACTGTGTTCACAAATACAGATAGGCGTTTTAGGTGGACAAATACACGTTCGCGCCAAGGTCTGAAAGTGACGTTTGACGATCCGATCCTCAAGTGAATGAAAACTGATAACACACAAGCATCCGTTGGAGTTCAACAGTGTGACTGCGACATCCAAACCTGCCATAAGGTTTTCGAGTTCAGCGTTGACATAAATCCGCAGTGCCTGAAACACACGGGTGGCTGGATGGATTTTGGACCTGCCTTTCGGGACAGATCGCGTGACAATGTCTGCTAATTGTGTTGTAGTGGTTATCGGTTCGCGTTCCCTCGCCGCAACAATCCGGTGTGCGATCCGTTTAGCGAAGCGTTCTTCGCCGTACCGTTTGAAAATATTAACAAGAACATCCACTGTGCTGTCGTTGACCACTTGCCTAGCTGTCGGCGTTGTCTCTACAGGTGTAGCATTCTCGTGTCCTGTATTCATGCGCATATCCAATGGAGCGGTGTGGTTAAAACTAAACCCTCGGTGTGGTGTATCTAACTGCAGAGATGACACGCCTAAGTCGAGCAGGATACCGTCTACAGCATGGACCGCACGGTTTTCGAGTAGGACGTTCATCTCAGCAAAATTACCGTTGATTAGAGCGGATCGCTCCCCGAAAGGTTTTAACCTATCCTTCGCAACGGTGAGTGCATCGGTATCAAGATCAATCCCGATGACCTGTCCATTGGGTGCGGAGGCTTTTAGGATGGCGGTACTATGTCCACCTAATCCGACGGTTCCATCTATGTAAACACCATCCGATTTGGGTTTGAGAAAATCAACGACTTTTTCACATAAGACAGGGGTATGGTTGATAGCCATAATTTTTTGTGTGCGCATTTTTTGCGTACGCCCTAATACTTTCAAAATAAGATTGTAGCAAGAATCATGCCAATTTATTTTTTTGTGTTGATGGTTAGCATCACCTGATCTTCGGGCAGGAGGTTTCCCAAACTTTTAAGTTTGGGAGGAATGCCCGCTCCTATATTTTTTCTCTGACATTGCTATAAAAATGTGGTATACTATTAGTGTCAAGTTGGCAAGCATACAACGCGTAGTCTCTCGGAAACCACGTGCTTGCCTCCCACTTCTAAGGGGATAAACGCACGATATACGATATACCATGAAACGGACTTTCAAATATCCTGTGTATCCGACGAAAACACAGGAAACAACATTGTTTCAGTGGCTTGACCACCTTTGCGAACTTCAGAACTCTGCGCGCCATGACCGCAAGGTTGCTTGGGAGATGGAAGGTGAACGCGTTTCTTGTAATGCCCAAGAAAAGAAGTTGACGGCTGCTCGTGAAAAATATGCCGACTTTCGCGAAGTGCCACAAGACATGCAAGTGTGTGCTTTGGAACGCACAGATAAAGCGTTTGACGGTTTTTATCGACGTTGTAAAAACGGTGCGGCAAAAAAAGGGTATCCAAGACATCGGAAACGGATAAAGTCTATGACGTGGAAACTTCGTAAACACAAGGTCAAGAATAAATCTACGGGTGAATATGAACGCGTTCGCCAAAGCCCGATCCGCGAAACATCTTGGAAACATGACCGTTTGAAAGTGCCGAAACTTGGCGAAGTGAAAATCTACCTGCACCGCCCGCTTCAAGGCGATCCGACACAAGTCACACTCGTGAAAAAAGCAAGTGGTTGGTATGCCCATATTACCTGTGAACTCCCTGATGCCCCGAAAGTTGAACCGACAGACGCTATCGCTGTTGACGTTGGCACAACGCACTATCTGACGACTTCGGAAGGCGAAAAGGAAGATAACCCAAAATGGTATCGCCAAGCTGAAGGACTGCTTCATAAACATAATCAGACGATGGCACGCCGTAAGAAAGGGAGCAAACGTTGGTATAAAGCTGTGCATGCGTCTGCTTTGCACCAAGAACGCACCGCTAACAAACGCAAAGATTTTATTGGTAAACTCGTTTACAAACTCTATCATCATAAAGAAAACAACGTCCTGATTGCTGAAGCCCTCAGCGTTTCAAACATGGTTCAGAATAAACACCTTAGCAAGAGCATATCCGATGCGTCTTGGGGTATCTTCTTCAAGTGGTGTGCCGACATAGCCGAAAGAGACGGTCTGCACTTCCATCAAGTCGATCCTAAGAATACTTCGCAAACTTGCTCAAGTTGTGGTCAGAAATCACCGAAAAAGTTATCGCTATCGGTGCGGACTTTTGAGTGTCAGTCTTGTGGCACGGTTTTAGACCGCGACCACAACGCTGCACTAAACATCCTCTATAGGGCAGCTGCTGCCCTTCGTGGAGAGCGGTGGGTTACCACCCTCAATGAAGCGAGAAACAAAAACGAAGCACGAGACAAAGGCTTTAGACACGCCGAGCAGTTATTTCTGTTTGACGATCACAAGCCCAAGTCTTTAGGCTTGGGTAGTTGACGAGTCTATCCGGTTTTGATAGATAGCGGTTACGAGTTCCATTGTCTTGACTGCATCTTCAAAACAAGTTAACGGCTGCTGATCCTGTTGGATACAATCGACAAAATGCCGGCTTTCGCCATAAAATCCATAAGTTTTGTAAGTTTCGTTGGAACCGGCTGCCACCTCAGTTGTGATTTCGGTGATGCCTTCGGGTGTATGCAGGACAGCGTGCCCGCCTGCATCGGGGTTGATATAGGCAGAAATCGCGCGCGCGTGCATTTCAAATATATGGATGCGTCCGCCGACTGCCCAATTCGTGCAAAGATACCCCGAAGCACCGCTCGTAAATTTAACGAGTGCATTGAAACTGTTCTCTCGTTCGGAATAGAAACTGTTGATGTCGCTTGCCACGGCTTTCACTTCGCCGCCACCAAGCCAGCGAAGGGCATCTACTGCATGAATCGCATCACAGGTTAAAACATCTATCACACCGTCGTAATAGAGTGCATTCGGTGTGTTTTTATGGAAGGTTGACATGCACTGGATAATCGGACCGCGTTCTTCAACGATCGCTTTAACCTTCTGTAAGAGCGGAATAAAACGACGATTAAAGCCGACCATCGTTTTACAACCGTTCTTTTCTGCCGCGAGTGCCATCTCCTTTGTTTGATGGAGCGTGACACCTGGTGGTTTCTCAATAAAGACATGGAATCCCTGTGATAAACAGTGGATAACAAGCGGATAGAGATGTTGTGGCGGCATCAAAACATACACAGCATCAGGAGATGTTTTTTCAAGCATCTCGCGATAGTCGCTGAATGTCTGATCAATCTCAAATCGTTCGGCTGTTGCCTGAAGTTTCGCTGGCACCAGATCGCACAATCCAACAAGGTTCACATCTTCACAGTCTCTGAGCGACGGGTAGTGGACACCGTTTGCCATTCCACCGGCTCCGATAAGCGCAATATTGACTTTTTTCATTTCGGATCCTCCTCATAAATGTTTTCTTGTATATTAAGGGAGAAGGTGTTAAAATGCAAGGAACTTCTGATTATTGGCAGCACGCGAAACGATTCGCCCGCTGTTGAGACACCGAGTCCGGTTGAACTCTATCAGGAGGCGTTAGGCGAGCAACCCGTTGACGCTTGAGTGTCTCGTTACAACGGGCATCTGGGTCAGGAGGGACCTGCAAGGATTATCTCGTTCTCAAACGACATGACCCATTTCTGTTAGATGCAATTTTTCGGAAAACACAGCATTCTGGGGGAAACCCAAACTAAAAGTTTATGCTACAAAAGAGCAGCCTGCGTAAGTCCTAAATAGATTTCACAATCTCGTTCGCGCCATCAACCGAATCTAAACGATAACCGCCCAACGCAATCAAATCGGCATTGCCTTTCGGTGGGTTGTCAAGGCAGTTTGGATTGAGCACGAAAAGCGGTAGATTCATGTCAAGTGCCGTTTTTGCGGTGTAGAATGTTCCACTCATTTTACCGCGAGCATCCTGCTCAGGTCCGGATTCAATAACGACAACTGCCTTAGAGAGTCCACACACAAGTTGATTTCGCGCCAGCGCATACCATAAGTGCCGCTTGGTATCTGGGTCAAATTGCGAAACCGCGAGAACATCCCGATCCCAATTGAATTTCTTAAAGGCACTTTTTTGACGCAGCTGCTTGATGCCGTCAGATAGGACGAGTGTCGTTGTTCCGCCTGCTTCTAACGCACCTAAGTGTGCCTCTGCGTCAACACCTTCGGCATATCCAGAGACGATATTTATGCCGTTACCTACGAGTTCACCAGATAGGTTTCTTGTGATGCGAATCCCTTTATCTGATACATCCCGTGCTCCAACAATCGTTACGCTGTCTGAGGTGAGGCGTTTTTGCTGTCCTTTCGTAAACAGTATCGGTGAAATTTCGAGGAGCTGTGGCGGGAAATCTGGGTGCCCGGGGTAGATAATACCGATTCCCTGCTCTTTGAGTTGCTCATACGCTGGGGATATATCTTCTCTATCTTCCTCGCGGATTTTTCCGGTAAGGATTTTCGCTAATTTTGGAAACTGCTCCGAGAGATCGTTTTGGTTGCTTGGCAACATTTCTGGATTTAGGTTTTCTGCCTCTAATATTTTCGCAACGGCAGCCAGCGTCTTAGGCCCTATGTCCGGCGTTTTAAAGAGCCGGAACCAGAAATAGTCTGTGTTAATTTTCATCTTTTCGATCCTTATTGCTGTCAATTACTCCGTTTGCACATTTCGCCCGGCTGGGCTAAAGCGTTAGGAGGATCGCGCTGCTATAGACATACCGCCCCGCTGCGGCTAAGGACACCTTTTTTCTATCAGAAAACCTATAAGCAAAGTGAAAGACAAAAAACGGCACCCGGCGAGGATTCTCCTACTCCTTTGTTAGCGCGGGTAATTTGTTGATAATCTCTACCGTTTCCAGACTGACGGTAATTACTTTTCCGATGAGTTTGACAATGTATTCTGGGTCGTCTGCACGGTTGGGGTCGTTGACGATCCCGCTGCGTTTGTCTGTTTTGACGCGATATTGGTCTACTATCCACTCCAACGC
>JAJEET010000126.1 GCA_022820835.1 Candidatus Poribacteria bacterium | reverse complement strand
GAACCCGATGAGACAGGACAACTCACGTATCGTTTTGACCGAGGTCAGTTTTTTAAGTTGGGTGCCACCGGAGTTCACAGTCGGAGTGAGAAAGGCAGTATCAATGCTTTTAAGGCAAAAATCTCTGTAGAGGAGAACTGAGATGGAGACCCTAGAAAACAAAATCACGCTTAATCTTGGCAGCGATGCAGAAGTCAACGTTAAAGGTTTCATTGCGCCGATTGAATATACGCAATACGACTTTCATGTAAAATGGGATGCCTTGGCAAATCTGCGCGTTGCTGAACCCGAGAAACAGCATCCCGCCTCAATCTTCTGCGATTTCCTCCCTAAGGAAGCCGTTTCTATTGGCACCCCTTGGGAGATAAAACACGTTGGTGTTCTGAGATTGCTGGAGCAACTTCATCCGAGTCCATCGCTTAATATGCGTGTGGATGCGCGCAGTAGTATGAAGGAATCTCAGGGATTGTGGGCATGCCTGCGCGCGTACAATGATGAATACGCTGATATCGTGTTCCGTATCCATACTGAATTTGCTTTAAAAGGCGGTTGGTTCACGCCTTCTCAGTTCACTGGACACCTCATCATTGACCGAATCAGAGAAAGTGTCGTCTTTTTTCAGATGTACGTTCCTAAAACCACTCTGAATTTTGATGTTAATTGGAAAGGTCCAGAAGCGTCTAAGGTCGAGACATGGATTACGGACATCGGTTTTTGCCCGCAAATGGAACTTCGTGCCGGAATAGAAGATGTTATGCCAGATATCGAATTCGCAGAATCCATCACACAAAAAGAGGTGGAGCACAAATTGATTCTCTGCTTCTATAAATCACAGCGCATTAACTGGGTATCGCTTGAAGAAGCGTTAGAAATGGCTCCTGCACAACAGAAACCGATTCACGCGCTCTCAATAGACGGACCGCTCGCGGATGAATCCTGCTGAGGGAGCGGAAAAAGTCTGAGGGCAGGTGTCCTCGCCGGAGACGAGATTATTGAATTCTTGAATGAAAATTTTATCAATACATGGGTTCCCAATTCAGAATTAGGGCGTATTCAGAGTTTGCGGGAACCAATCGCGAAAAGACGCGAACGCGAAGGGAAGACGTTTGACACAAGCAACCTGTTGGTACAGGCAATGATTAAAGGCGAGAAAACCGGATCGAAAAAAGGGTCACCAGTAGATTGTTTTGTTATATCACCCGATTTTGAACTGATGGGTCGGCAAATGGTCAATGAACTTCGGAAAGACTGTGAGCGTAGAGGTCTTTCAAGGCGCGAGTATTATCTCACATTTCTCAAGGAAGCCTTACAAGGAAAACAGCCCGGATTGGGAAACATTGTTCTTACCCGTGAGCATCCTTGGCAGGCGATGTCGGACCTTTTTCGCACACCAAAGGCAGGAAACCACCAAGATTGGACCGTTGTCACAATTGATACCACCGCATTTGAAAAAGGTGGCACGCTAACCATTCACATTGAAATCGGCAGGGAAGAAGGCGAAGCGGCGTTCTATCTGTTTGATGACGATACGGAACTCCCCACAACACAGGGTGCCCCAAAAGATATGCTGACTTGGGAGTGGGGTGAACCCGGGGACACGCGTCAGATCACGCACACTTTTGACCGGGGGCAACTTTTTAAGTTAGGTGTTACCGGACCTTGGGCGAGAGATGAACCGTGTATTAACGCTTTTCGCACAAAAATTTCTGTGACGGAGAAGGAAAAAGAACCTCTAAAAGAAAAACGTCCTGAATCGAACGAGGACACCCCGAACGTTCCACTCAGTGCGTTGAATGTTTTACTTGACAGCGCACAGTCCTCGCGGGAGATATTAGACGTTTTTCGGGCACCTGGAGAAGGTTATCAGGATTACACTGTCGTCAATATTGATGCTACGGCATTTGAAGGCGGTGGAACGTTAATTATTGATGTTCATGTCGGGAGTGCTGATATTTCCGGTTCGTTTGATCTCTTTGATGGCGACACCGAACTGCCGACAGAGGGTTATCCCGCTGCCGCGCTCACCTCCATGTGGGGAGTTAGACCTAATCAAGCAGGACAAATCAGGCATCTTTTCGCGCGAGGCAAAGTCTTCAAATTTGGGGCTACAGGCGACTGGTACGGCGAGAAAGGACGGACAAATGCCTTTCAAGCAAAAATTTCTGTAGAGGAAAATTAAGATGAAAACAGTATCGAACAAAATTACGCTTAATCTGGACGGGAACGCAGAAGTCAACGTCAAAGGCTTCATCGCACCGATTGAGCATACAATAAACAACTTCCACGTTGAGTGGGACGCATTGGCGAACCTTCGTGTCGCTGAACCCGAAAAGTACCATTCTACATCGGTTTTTCAGTCTTTTCTCCCCACGCAATCGGTTTCAGTCGGTGAATGCTGGCGGATTCAGGAGGATGGTGTAACGGAATTGCTCCAGCAACTGCATCCGAATCCAAATTTAGATATAAGCATCAATGCCAGTGATTCCTGCGGGTTATGGGCATGCCTGCGGGCGTACAACGATCTATTCGCCGACATCGCCTTTCGGATTCACGCGGAGTTTAAGTTTGAAGATGGCAGGTTTACGCCGTCGCAGTTTACCGGACATCTTGTCGTTGACCGAATCGGAGAGAAAGTCGCTTTTTTCGAGATGTACGTCCCTGAGGGTCCAATAAACTTTGATGTTGATTGGAATTCTATTATTGATTCTGGTCTTTGCCCACAGATGGAACTCCGTGTCGGAACACAGAATCCCGTCCGAGATGCCGAATTCACAGGCGATTCCATTACGCAAGAAGAAACGGAACGCATCCTGATACAGCGTTTCTATAAATCAGAGCAAATTAACTGGGTCCCACCGGAGCAAGCGTTAGAAATAGCACAAGCACAACAGAAACCGATTCATGTGATCTCAATAGATGGACCGCTCGCGGATGAGGCGTGCTGAGGGAGCGGTAAATCCCTGAGGGCAGGTGTCCTCTCTTATGATGAAACTATTCAATTCTTGAATGAAAACTTCATTAATGTCTGGGTGTCGAATGTTGTATTAGAGCGAACATCCGTAATGCGTACCTATGCAGCAAAGAGATTTGAAGCCGGATCCAGGGCACTGTTTAATAGAACCCATCCTTTGGCAGAAGCCGTCATGAAGGGATGGAAAGAACATTCGCCAGTAGACTGTTTGATTATCTCGCCAGATTCTGAATTGATGGGCAGACAACTCGTCAATGAACTCGGTGAAGACAGTAATCGGAGAGGACTCGCATCCTATGAATATTATCTGACATTCCTCAAGCAATCTCTCGGCGGGAAACAACCCGGATTGGGGAACCTCATTCTTACCAGAGAATCCGCTTCAGAAGAGGTATTGGACGTTTTGCGGACACCAACTGTCGGTTATCAAGATTGGACCGTTGTCACAATTGATACCACGGACTTTGAAAACGGTGGTACGCTCACTATTGACATTAAAGTTGGCAGAGATGAAGGGGAAGGTATGTTCTGTCTGTTTGACGGTGATAGCGAACTTTCCACAGATGAAAAAACGCCTAAAGACATGCTTGCTCGGACATGGATTGAAGCCGGTGCCACAAGGCAGATCAGACATCGTTTCGATCGCGGTCAACTTTTTAAGTTGGGCGCTACCGGATATTGGGATAGAGAGGAACCGTGTGTCAACGCTTTTCGCGCAACAGTCTCCGTAGAGAAAAATTTAAATGAAAGCACTTCAGTCACACCTTCAACTGGCTTGCGTGTTGTACTCGACAGCGCAAAATCGTCGCCGGAAGTATTAAATGTTTTTCGGGCACCTGGAAACGGTTATCAAGATTACACTGTCGTTAATATTGATACCACGGCGTTTGAAGCCGGTGGCACGCTTAGTATCTATATCCAAGTCGGGAGTGCAGACGCTGCCGGTTCATTTGACCTGTTTGACAGCGACGCGGAACTTCCGACAGAAGGGATACCTGATGCACTCGTCTCGGCGTGGGGTATTAAACCGAATACAGCGACAACAATTAAGCATCGTTTTGCGCGAGGCGAAGTTTTTAAACTCGGCGCCACCGGGGATTGGTTCGCCGAGAGAGGGAACACGAATGCCTTCTACCTAAAAATTTCTGTAGAGGAAGATTGAAATGGACACTTTAGGAAACAAAATCACACTTAATCTGGACCGGGACGTAGAAGTGTCTGTCAAAGGTGTCATCGCACCGTTTGAATACACACAATCCAACTTCCACGAGACATGGGACGAATTGGTGAACATTCGGGCCGCTGAACCTGAAAAACAGTATCCTGCCTCCGTTTTTCAAGCGTTTCTCCCATCGGAACCGGTTTCGGTAGGAGACTGCTGGCAGATTCAAGAAGAAGCCGCGTTAACATTGCTGCGGCAACTCTCTCCCCATCCACAACTGGAGTTGCATATTAATTCAGGTGATCCGCAACGCGCTATGTGGGCATGCCTCCGGGCTTACAATGCCGAATGCGCCGAGATTCTGTTCCGTATCCACGGGCAATTCGTCATGAATCGCGGTTGGTTGACACCTTCACAATTTGCTGGACATCTATTTATCGACCGGCTCCAAGAGAAGGTTACCGCCTTCACGCTGCACGTTCCTCAAACAACACTGAACTTCGATATCGGTTGGACACAAGAGGACGGGAGCACTTATGCCGATATCGGCTATTGTCCGCAGGTGGAGCTCTCTGCTGGCACACCACCGCACGATGCCGAATTTGCGAGGTCAATCACGCAAGAAGAAGCCGAACGTGCACTCATGTCGTGTTTCTACAAGGTTCAGGAAATCAACTGGGTATCGTTGGAAGAGGCATTGGAGACGGCACCCGCGCAGCAGAAACCGATCCATGTCATCTCCGTAGATGGCCCGCTCTTCGACGAATCTTGCTGAGGGACTGGCAAATGCCTGAGGGCAGGTGAGCTCTCTGAAGACCGAATCATTGCATTCTTGAACGAAAACTTTATCAATACCTGGGTAACCAATGCGGAATTAGGACGGAGCCCCAGTTTACGAGAACCGATCGCAAGGCGACGTGAACGCGAAGGTAAAACGTTTGACACAACGCATCCCTTAGCACAGGCAATTATGAAAAGTTGGAAAAAAGGTTCACCCGTGGACTGTTTGGTTATCTCGCATGAATTTGAACCGCTCGGTGGCATAGACTACAACGAGTTTCCCGACTGTTTAGGCGAGTTTGAGGACGAGGTAGGGGCTTATCTGTTTTTTCTCAAGGCGTCTTTGGAGGGTGAACGCCCCGGATTGGGCACCCTTGTTCTTACGCCTAGACAACCTTCACAGGAGGTAGTGGATACCTTTCGTACCCCGGAGATAGCACATCAGGACTACACCGTTGTCTACATTGATGCCATGGCGTTTAAAGAGGGTGGGACACTCACTGCCAACATCCAAGTTGGGAGAGACGATGCAATAGGAACTTTCCATCTCCTTGATGGAGACAAAAAACTCCCCACGGAAAAAGCACCTGATGGTATTGATCCTGAAAAATGGAACAGTCAGAGAAGCGACGAATACAGGAAGGCACTTGACGCACTGACCAGAGTCTGGGGAATATTTCCCGGTCAAACTGGACAAATTACGTATCAGTTTGATCGGGGTCAACGCTTTAAATTGTGTGCGACTGGGGATCAATGGGGCGGGATCGGCGACATAAACGCTTTTCACGCGAAAATTTCTGTGGAAGCGGAAACCGATTGAGGAATGGTCGTTCGTACAAGGACGCAGGCTAACAGCCTACGCTACAAAAAACACGGTTCGGTTAGGAAACCGAACCTACCGGACCTGGGTCGAGATTGCCGTTCTTTTGACATCCGATAACCGTACGAACCGGTATCCGTCCTGTTTAAGTGCGGTAATGATTCGGTCTGTCGCTTCGATTGTTCCTGAACGGTCTGCATTCTTATTTTCTGCCTTTCCATCGTGTAAGACGATGATTGAACCCGCCCCTGTAGATGAAAGGGTCTTCTTCAGGACTGTCTCAGTGATCTTGTCGGGGTTCTGTGTCGTCCAATCCCAGCTCCATACATCGCAACTGATATGCGTTCGGTCCCCTTTCGCGAGTACATAAGCGACGGGTAGAAACCGTGTTAGCATCGGTGCTCGAAATACGATCTCCTCAACAACCCCGTATTGCCGAATTAAGTCGTCCGTGCGCTCAATTTGACGTTGGACGCAGAACGGCGGCAGGAAACCCAACAGCGGATGGCTATAGGTATGATTGCCAATCTGGTGCCCCTCAGCAATAACCCGATGGACCGTTTCCGGATGCTTCTCAATCCGATTTCCGATCATGAAAAATGTGGCTTTGACGTTGTGTTTGGCGAGGACATCAAGTAACCGCTCAGTATAAGGCGGATTTGGTCCATCGTCATAGGTGAGTGCGACGATCCGTTGATCCGTGTTCAAACGAACGATATTCTTGCCGAAAGGCGGTCGAAAGAAAAACCATAGGAGTGCTGTTGTTCCAAGTCCTATCGCGATCGTGATTATCAGACTCATTTCGGAATACCCTTTGCCCCGCGTATCTTCGGCAGTTCCCACCACGGCACGGACGGATACTCGTGATGTTCCCAGTGATAACCGAAGTGGTAACAGGTGATAAACGACCAGAATGTGGAATATACATTGCTTTGCGCGCGATGCGGATTATCGTATCCACCCTCCGGTAGACGATGCGGCAGATAGGTCCCAAAATAAAATAGTTGCAGCGTACTCAGCAACGCAGGCATAACCCAAAACAGAATGAGGTTGATAGCCGGAATCATCAAAACGTATTCCATAACCTGAAATACGATCGCCATGCCGATAATCTGCCACCAACTGAGGTATTCTTTCATGAAGCGGAGATACCACGCCAAGAAACCAGTCCGTTGCCCATCGTGAAAATCTGGATCCGCATCGCTTGCCGGTGTTCGATGGTGGACCCAGTGCTTTTGCAACAATTTGCGATATGAAAACAGCGCGTATAGCCTGACAGCGATGGTCCCGACTATATTGTTGCGTCGTGGATGCGATGGACATACCGATCCGTGCATCGCATCGTGTGCTGTGATGAAGAGACCCGTGTAGAGGAACGTCTGGCAAAGGATCGCTATAGGTGTCAGGGCCATGTTGAAATGCGCGGCATCACGCGTGAGCAGAAGTGTGAGACTCAACCCCCACAGCCCGATGATGATTACGGCAATGAATAAACCTTTGTTTGTTGTTTTCATGTTTTTAAGTTTTCAGGACCACGAGTCCGAAATAGATGAGCTGTGCGGAATAGGCGTGAACCACAATTTTAGGCAACTGTCGGCGAAACAGACCGGTTTGTAAACCGATTATCGCAAAGATAAAACTTAATCCGAACCACATCAGATAGTTCTGCAAAGGAACTCGGTTGTCCAGCCACGTCCAATAATCCAACTTCACTGCTGCGGGTTCCATAAGTAGGTCGAAGCAGACCATCAACGCTGCCACTAAAAATGCGAGTTTAAAAGGGTTTCCTGCTAAAGATTTCGGTGCGATTTTCTGAGCGACGGCAGTCGAGGCGATGAGCATTACAAACCAGGCGCACCCAATACTGATCGGAACGCCACCGACCGATGGACGCAGCGTCTGTCCATACACGTACGCACCGAAAATCTCGCCTGTCCGAACACCGAGCCATTCGATGCCGAAACTACCGACGATAACGCCTATACTTACGATGACAAATTTTTGTCGTTCATGCGGTGGATATATCCGCCAGCATTCATAAAATAGCCATACGGATAGACCGAACATAATCGGCGAAGCGAGTACGCGCATAATGTCTTGGAATATACCGAGCAGATGCCAGAGTCCGCCTGCACCTAAAAGCAGATAAAGCGCGCTTATTTTTACTTTTTTCAATTATTTATTCACCTGCATGTCAATCTCTCGTCCTTTCCATTGGAGACGACCGCGTTTGACTTGGAAAAGTGAATTGATACCGATCAGTAAGGTTAACAGCACACCAAACGGATGTAAAATCACGCTTGTCCAGAAAGGGTGCCGATATTTGAGTGCCAGCACCATCCGCATCGCAGTGTTCATAACGATCGCAACGATTGATAGTTCCATTAGCGGGGCAAACCATACCGTGATGTACGGTAGCACACACATTGTCCAAAGACTGAGAGTTAAAATAAAAAATGGGAGCGTCTTGTAACGGACGAGTCCAAAAAGGTTTTTGGAGAATCCGTTCCAGACCTCACCAAACGAATGATACATCCGACAAGATACCACGCGCGTTCCTGCCGACGTCAAGATTCTGATACCGCTTTTTTTTGCCAATCGGCTGAGTTCAACGTCCTCAACCACCTGATTAGATACCGCTTGATGTCCACCGATGTGTTGATAGGCTTCGCGGGTGAAAACGATCCACAGACCGCTCGCAGCAGCGAGAGACGGGAAGCGACTGAAGTATGTCAACCATAACGGCAGCCCGGCGTATACGAACATATCGACCACCGGCACGACGAGTTTTTCTGATAGCGTCACCGTAACCTTTTCAGGAAACGCCGAGAGCAATCCAAGTTCCAACTTCTGCATGTAGCCGATGGTATTCGTAATGGCGTTGGGTGCAGGGCGGTTATCGGCATCGGTGAAAATCAGTATCTCGCCATTTGCGTGTTGGCTGAGTTGATGGCATGCCCAGTTTTTTCCCTGCCACCCCTCTGGCAACGGTTTACCGTGAATCGCCTGAACTTCCCGGTATTGTTCACCAAACTTTTCAATAATCGTACCCGTGCGATCCGTCGATTGATCGTTAAGAACGTGAATCTCAAAGTTATCGTAGTCTTGAGCCAAGAACCCTTCGATACAAGCACCGATGTTGGTCTCCTCATTGCGCGCCGGGATCAGCACGGAGACGCGCGGACGGGTCTGGAGGCTGGGAGATTTTTTCAGCATCGGTGCCGTCAAAGCATTAAACAACGTGACTGCCAAAAGAATCGTCAGAAGCACTATGGAGATGAGCAGATAAATAAACATAGAAGATTCAGTCCCCGTTCGGTTAGGGATGCAGATCGCATCTGGGCGTGTACGCCGCAAAACCGAACCTACCTGACCGGTTGGTTTTCAACGCAGCAGGTTTTGCCCCACTTCTTGACGGAGAATCCGTGAAGCGAGATCCTCTAACAAGGTGGTTTCAGTCTTTTCGAGCCAATCTGTCCCTTGAAATGTTGCTGAATTAAATATATAAGCATCGCCGAACAGAAAGAATACGCTTGGGCGTTTCTCACCGAGAAACTCGTTGCGTATGGCTAACGGCAGCACAGTGACGGGTTTCCCGTGTTCCCGCAAGATCCATTCAACGCCGCGTTTGTAACCGAGCGGACGTGTATGCCACGGTAACAACTCTCCTTGTGGGAAAACAGCGACAAGCGACATCTCTCGGCTCAGTAATTCGACAGTATATTCGAGGGATTCGATGACACCCCGCCGGTTCTCCGGTTCAATCGAATAAGCACCTACTTTCGCAAAGAATTTGTATTTCGTCAGCTGCGTCTCCAACATCATCAGGTAGGGTGTACGGCGGAAAATTCGTTTGTTGAGCAAATACACAAAGAACCCGTCCCACCATGTGCTGTGGTTTGGCAATAGTAGCAGCGGGAGATCGTCAGGTATTTTGGGGGCTGTTCCAAATAACTGAATCTCATGAAAATTTCGTTTGAACAACCCCGTCAAATACGGTTGGAAGATGATGTCCGCCCAGCGGCGGTGCTGTGCACGAATCATTTATTGATTATTCCGGTGTGGACTGGAAATAGTTTCTCTTGTGCCGATAGGACCTTTGTACGGAGGCCCTCGTGTAGCAAAATTTTGATTTTCTGAGTTGATGGTACGAAGACTCGACTTAAGAACGGGTTGTAGTCGTGTTCTTCGATTTTTCTTAGGAGACCGCGGTAAATTTTAGCGGCTGAATAGATGGCGTACTGCGATTCCGTTTTGAGTAATGGGATCCCCGGCATCGCTTCGGTATAGTATTGCTCGGCGCGCTCGATTTGGAATTTCATAAGGGCGCGTAATTCGGGCGTCATTTTTTCGTTGATGATGTCCTTTTCTGTTACACCGAATTCCGCCAAATCTGTTTGTGGTATATAGATCCGTCCCATCTCTTTATCCTCTTTCACATCGCGTAGGATGTTGGTCAGCTGCATAGCGATCCCGAGACGCTCAGCGTATTGAAAGGCACGCTTGTCCTTATAGCCGAGAACGGATGTCATCATCAACCCGACAACAGCAGCGACGCGATAACAGAAGAGCGAGAGCTCATCGAACGTTTTATACCGCGCTTTCTGGACATCCATGACGACCCCTCTGAGCAAATCGCGCGGATATTCAATAGGGATATCGGATGCCTTGGCAACGATAATGAATGCCCGAATAACCGGATGTTGAGATTCACCTGTATTGTAAGCAACTTTTAGTTCCTCTGTCAAGAGCTGAATCTCTCTGAGGATTTCTGTTTCTGTGCGCTGGCGCGGGGTATCAATGAGATTATCACAGTGTCGGCAGAAACCGTAGAGCGCGAAGGTCGCCCAACGCTGTTCCTTGGGCAGCAGCCGTGCTGAAAAATAAAAACTTTTTGAATAGTAGGCGGTTATCTTGCGGGCATATTCAAAGGCGACCCGATCTTCTTCTGTTTTCCAGATTTTCATGTTTTTAATGTTCCTGAGACCGAAAATATCGTGCTTTTGTGAAATAACATTATTAAGACCGAAAATATCGTGCCTTTGTCAAATGGCATTATTGTCGATATTTTCGATCTTGATATTTTCGGTCTCGGTTTGTTGAGGCGAATGGTAGCGAAAAAGTCCCTCTCCGTAGACTTAAAGAAATACCTAAGCAAAAACCCCTCCACTACGTTTCGGGCTGCGTTTTTTACAGTACCAAAAACCCTACTATAAATCCTCAATGACAAGCTTTACGGTTGTCTCTGCTGTGAGTAAAACACCCGGTACACCGGCACCGGGATGTGTGCTTGCACCGACAAAGTATAGTTTCTGTATATCTTCACTTCGGTTATGCGGTCGAAAATAGGCGGTCTGTGTCAGTTTTGGTTCGACACCCCACGCACTACCGAGATGGTTGTTCCGTTGCTTTTTGAAATCTGAAGGCGTAAACGTTTCAAGCACCTCAATTGAACGATTTAGGTCTGTCAGTCCGAAATCGTTTTCCAAGAACCTCAGCACCTTGTCCGCATACGTCGCCTTCATTTTCTCATAGTTGATGCCGCTCTCCAAATTCGGCACCGGAATCAGGACGTACATACTCTCACACCCCTCCGGTGCCATTGATGGATCGGTTTGCGATGGGATATGGAGATACATCGAAAAATCGTCTGGCAGCACCTTGTTGTCAAAAATGTCGGTTACCAATCCTCTATAGCGTTCAGAGAGGATGAGCGTGTGGTGCTGCAGTTGTGGATACTTTTTTCGGACACCGAGATACAGCAGGAAGGCACTCATCGAATACTGCGTTTTTCTAAGCCGCGTGTCAGACCATTTTTTACGGTGCCCGGACTTAATAAGTGTACCGTAGGTGTGTACGAGATCGGCGTTGGAGATGACAGCATCCGCTTCGTAAAATTTTAACCAAGAACGCGGGTTTCCTTCACCATTTATATCGGAGTCGCGTTCTGGGTTAACTTTCGCGATCACACCGGTTGCACGCCGATTTTCAACAACAATCTGTTCAACTTCCGTATCGGTTTCAACGACACCACCGAGTCGCTTGAACAGAGCCTCTAACGCACGGACAAGGCTATACATACCGCCTCTGCAGAACCAGACTCCTCCAGTTTTTTCGAGGTATGGGATCATCAGGTAGACAGCAGGTGCGCGGAACGGGTTGCCACCGATGAACAGCGGATGAAACGAGAAGGTGAAACGGTGTCGCGGGTCCTCGAAATACCGTTTAACGAAGTCATAAGCTGGCATCAATGCCCGAAGCCGTAAGGCACGCGGTAGAAATGCGAGCATCGTCGGTAAATCAAATGCGGTCGCGCCCAACCCGTCCGTGATAACGGCATCGTAGAGTTGACGCGTATGTGCCATGAAGCAGTCGTAGTTCTCCGCGTCCACGGTGCTGAATTGTTTCATCTGTTGTTTCATCTGTTCGCTGTCATCTGTATAATTGAGGTGTGTACCATCGTGGAAGTAGATACGGTAAAACGGATCGAGTTTCACCATGTCGAGGTGAGCTTCCATCCGCGTACCAGCACATTCAAACAGCCGTTGAATCAAGTCGGGGGCTGTAATAATTGAGGGTCCCATATCGAAAGTGTAGCCGTCTTTAACGAGTTGATACGCGTGACCACCGACTTTCGTGTTCTTTTCCAGGAGCGTGACTTGTACGCCTTTCGCTTGGAGTCGGATCGCTGCTGCGAGTCCGCCAAATCCTGAACCGATGATGACAATTTTCTGTTCCATATTTTAATTTTACCCTGCGGTTCGTTGAGGTCGGTTGAATCAATAACGTTCATTATTTTTCGGCTTTACTATAAAAGTTCCTCGATGCGCGATCTTCCGCAATCAATGTGGCTGCCATTTTGCCGGACAACATAACCAACGGAATTCCGCCACCCGGATGCACTGAACCCCCTGCGAAGTAGAGTCCTTTCAGAAGCCGACTCCGGTTCGGTAGACGCTTGAACGCTGTGGTTTTGCTATTAGACGATACGCCGTAAATGCTCCCCTTGTTGCTGGCGTAAAGCTCAGAGAAATCCTCCGGTGTGTAGACCCGCTCTACGGCAATCCGATCTGCGATGTCGAAACCGAGGCGTTTTAATTTATCGAGAACAACCCGCCGTATCCGATTCTTTTCCTGCTCCCACACCTGTCCGGGTACCAAATACGGCATGTTTAGCAGCACAAACCAATTTTCCGCACCGGTTGGCGCATGCGCCGTATCGGTTTTACTGGTTATTGCGATATAGATCGTCGGATCATCTGGGACCTGCTGATGCTCAAAAATCTGCCTGAACTCAGTCCTATAGTCACCGGAAAAGACGATGTTGTGGTGTGCTAACGCCGGATGCTTCCCTTTGACCCCCCAAAGGAATACCATTCCTGAGAGTGACGGTTCCAATCGGTTCAGTTTTTTTCGCTGGTGCTGATGTCCGTCGATCAATTTGTGGTACGCAACGACAGCGTCCGCACCACATAACACATAATCGGCATCAATTGTCTCTCCGTTGACCTGGACACCAGTGACGCGGCGGTTTCTGTGGTGGCATATACGTTCAACTTTGGCAGATGTCTGAATCTGAACGCCTCGCTCCCGTGCGACGGTTTCCAGCGCATCGACTAAGCGGTATATCCCGCCTTTGATGTAAAATCCACCCAATCCGTACTCGACATACGGGATAATGTTAAGCGTGGCGGGTGCCTGAAACGGATCGGAACCGTTGTAGGTCGCATATCGGTCAAAAAGTTGAACGAGCCGCGGGTCCGAGAAAAAACGGGATACACGCTCGTGAACCGTCCGAAACGGATCAATGTGATGGAGTCTGAACAGCGTCCGTAAATACCGAGGGCGCATGAGTTTCCTGAACTCATGGATCGGCGTGAACATAAAAATTTCGGCGGTCAACTCGTGGATACGTTCCGCATATTTCAAGAACCGTTCGTACCCTTCCACGTCACTCGGCGATAGCTGCGCAATAGCGGTTTTCATTTTTTCCTGATCCGCGCTTGCATCCATGACGGAACCGTCTGGAAAGAAATATCGGCATATCGGGTCAATCGGTACGAAGTCGAGATAGTCCGATCGTTTGAAACCGGCGACATCGAACAGCTCGTCAATGACGAAAGGCATCGTCAATAGCGATGCACCCGTATCGAACCGGTACCCGTCCAACATGACTTCGTTGACTTTGCCGCCGATTTTTGGATTCTTCTCAAAGAGTTGTACCGAGAACCCGAACTGTGCAAGCCGAATTGCGCCGCTTAATGCACCGAGTCCTCCGCCAATAACTGCTACGCGTCTGTTTTCCATACCGAGCAACCTTCAATTTTGCGGCGTAATCGCCCATAAGCGACCTGCTTTTCATAGAGCATGGCGTTAAAGAGTACCAGCGCGAACCCGTATCCGAAATCCTCAATAGGGATTCTCAGAATCCGGTAACCGCTCTGGAACGCCTCACCGTATAGCACAACCGGTCGTGCCGTGAGATAACCGTTGAACACCAAAATCAAAATCGCGAGAATCGCGAGAAAGAGATATGTTTTCGGTTGTCCGAGCAAGCCTGTTTTTAACAAGGTATCCGCCAAGGCAACGAGTCCGAGACAACATAACACCAACCCGGTGTATTGTACCCCTGTGCTGAAAATCCAGATACCGATCGGCAGTGCTACGTATAAAACCGTTCTGACGTGCCGAAGCGGTCTCAACTGCGTTGATAGTTTCACGCGCGGTAACGTCTCCCATACCAATAGACACCCGAAAGGGACTGTGATAAAAAAGAGCCACTCCTCAATCGGCAACCCTAACAACCGGAAATCGAGTGTATACGCCTCGTTGAACCGCCAATGCGAACCTGTGACGATGACATCCCAGATAACGAATGGGATCGCGATGATGCCGTTCGTGCACAATTTCAATCGCCACTGTGAGAGGTGCTTAATCTCGCGGTTGAATTGCGAGATGACGGGTCCAAGAAGGACAATGCAATTGAACAAGAGATATTCGAGTTTCATTTTTTGTAGCATAGCCTGTTAGGCTGTGCATCTTTGTAGCATAGCCTGTTAGGCTGTGCCTCTTTGTAGCATAGGAGACCGTTAGCCTGTGTGCCGAGCACCGAAAAACATTCGTAGAGGCGAGGTCTCCTCGTCCGTCTTTGTGTGCCGCAACCTTTCAGAAACTGCGTAGACCCTCCGCTCGTAGGGGCGAGGTCTCCTCGTCCGTCTTTCAATCATTTAAATATTTTTTCTCATCATCTGTTAATTTTGCGTTTTCGAGTAAGAATGCGGTGACGTTTTTGATTAACTGCGGATCGTAGGCATGCCGCTGTTGTGGCATCAATTTGATAATCTTTTTGAAATCGCGCTGTGCGTCATCGCTACGTCTGAAGAAGAATGGCAAATAGTAGCAGGTTGTCCCGTGGATAAAGAGTGATTCGATGTCGTCTGGGTTTTCCGCTAAGCCGTCATCCATAATTTCCAGACCGCGTTTTGCCCATTTCAACTTGGCGTGCGGAAAAAACGCATGCTTCCCCTTGAGTGCGATAAGTGCGCCGATGTAGACCTGCGTCCGTCCGGTATATCTCGGTTCTAACTGCGCGATTCGCTGAAACATCCGGATTGTCGGGGCAATCTGATTTTTGTCTTCAATCGCAGCGTAAAATTGTTTCCGCGCGCTTTGCAATGTCGCTTGTATCGGTTTTTTATCCGCAACACTGCTGACACACACTGCAAAAAGCATCGCTATTGTAAGATTGATACGGATAAATTGACGCAGGTTCATTGTGGTAAATAATACCATTTCACCTCTTCAGTTTGGACTTTTTGTAGCATAGGAGACCGTTAGCCTGTGCGCCGAGTCCCAAAAAACATTCGTAGGGGCGAGGTCCCCTCGTCCCCTATGCAGTGTTTCATTAATTCTGAAATCCACTATAAATTGACACCTATCGGGCAGTTAGGAAACCAAATCTATCGGGACCTTCCGTAAATGTTTAATTACGCGATCCAGCACCAGTTTGAACCAGTACGTATAATTCTGTGGGTTTGCTTGGATATCCTGTTTCAGTATACCCGTACGCATCCACTTCCAATCCTCGACTTCCTCTGGATTTGGTGTGGGCTGACCGTCATAACGACCAACGAAGACGCTATCTAATTCGTGCTCAAATAGGTCATCGTTGAGTTTGACGTGATAGGTAAAACTGAAAAGCTCGAGGAGTTCACAATCGAAACCCATCTCTTCATAGAGGCGTCGCTTCGCTGCGTGATGATGGTTTTCACCGGGGCGTGGATGACTACAGCACGTATTTGTCCAGAGACCACCGGAATGGTACTTTGTTTCTGCGCGTTTTTGGAGCAACACCTCATCTGAACCGTTGAACACGAAGATTGAAAAAGCGCGGTGCAGTTTACCATCGCGATGCGCTTGTATCTTTTCTGCTGTACCGATGTCTTTTCCGTTATGATCGACGAGTATGACATGTTCTGGTGTCATTTTTGTTTCTTCCTTAATTATGATGTACCAATGCTACATGTATAATATTATTACATATTGTCTATATTATGTCAACAAAAATCTATACAAAACTCTAAAAATTTTGATTTTGTATAGAAATTATTTGGTATTAACCGTAATTTTTGGAAAATTTCTTGACAAACAGTAGACGTAGTGTTATATTATAGTTGTCAGCGTACGGGTTATCAGGGCTCAGGTGTAGGTTGGGTGGCGTTTGGGCGGGTTTTCAAACCCCGCCTGCAATCGGGTGGACGCGAGTTGAGACGCAAGAAAATAGACGAGGAAAAGATTTGATGGCGGATGAACATAAACACGGTATTAAAACCGTCGCGACGCAAACTGGGTTAACACAATTTACGATTCGGGCATGGGAAAAGCGGTACGATGTGGTTACGCCATTACGTACCGAAACGAATCGCCGTCTCTATTCGGACGCGGATATATTGCGACTCACGCTGCTCCGTCTGGCAACGGAAGCAGGGTATAGCATCGGACGGATCGCAGACCTACCGACTGAAGAGCTTCTGGAGATCATTGGAACGGAGGGGATGATTGCACAGATTCCCGCGATTGCGAAAGCGGCTGTCTCGGAAGAAACATCGCTCCGTTTTTACATCGCTTCCTGTATCGCAGCGGTTAATCAGTTTGAGGCGCAGGCACTCGAATCAACACTTTTCGCTGCATCGGTCGCCTTTAGCCAGCCTGTTTTCCTCGAAAAGTTGATTACACCGCTGATGCAGGAAATCGGAGAACAGTGGAAAACCGGGGCTTTACAGATTGCACACGAACACCTCGCGCTGGCAGTCGTCCGGACACTGTTGGGCAATATTTACCAAGGGTTTGATGTCTCTGCTACCATGCCGAACATCGTCGTCTCGACACCGCGGGGGCAGCTCCATGAAATCGGCGCATTAATTGCAGGGACGACCGCAGCCTCGCAAGGCTGGCGTGTTACGTATCTCGGTCCCAATCTACCCGCTGAAGAAATTGTACGGTGTGCAGTGCAAAATTCGGCGAAGGCTGTGGGGTTAAGTCTCATTTATCCGACAGATGATCCGAATATAGCGAACGAGCTACGGAAACTCCGGCGTGGACTCTCAAAAAATGTTGCGGTATTTATTGGCGGGTCGGGTGCAATCGCTTACGATGCTGTAATTCGCGCGACGGGTGCCGTGAGGGTTGATGATATGCCGACGTTTCGGACAGAGCTTGAAGCGTTACGTGCTGAAAACTGAGAGGTCTTCTATATAGTTATCAGTTGTCAGTACGCTGCGCTTTCAGTTATCAGAGGGAATAGTTATCAGTACGGAATCGGGTACGATTCCTTTCGGTTATCGGTTATCAGTCCTGTAGGTTGGGTTGAACGGATACCTCCCAAAGCGCAGAAAAGCAACACACGACTCAGCCTACCCATAGATAGCACGTCAAACAGAAAACCAAGAGAAACCCAACGCCTTGACGGTTTCGGAAACCCTGATCGTCTCAAGTTGGGTTTCACTACGTTTTTGGATGTATAACGACGATAGGTGAGATTTGACGGGATTGGCACACCACCATATATCTTCTAAACACCGTTCAACCCAACCTACGGCTGATCATCTCTGAAAACCGACAACTGAAAGGTTTTTCGCAGAAAAACCGTACTGACAACTGACAACTATTAAAAAGAGAAAAGCGGTGGACAGGGAATCCACCGCTTTTCGGTCGGTTAGTTCGTCGGTTACTTTCATCCCTGAATAACCGAGTTGTTGCTATTATTGCAACGCTTTTAGTTCACCCCATGTCGTTGTGAGTTTACCAGCCGCGGACACGTTACCACGAAGGTGCGTTATCCGTAAGGGTTGGACCTCGCCATCT
>JAJEET010000101.1 GCA_022820835.1 Candidatus Poribacteria bacterium | reverse complement strand
GTGATACGTCTCGCCGTCAATCTCTTTATTTTCAATGACACGACGTGTTAGCTGGTTTCCGTCTTGATCCTCGTAAACCCAGAAACTTCCGGGTGTATGTGGAAAATAGTCGTTTGACCGCTCTTTAGCTATCAGCGTTACATTGACATTGAAAACGAGTAACAAGATCATAACGCAGACAGTTTTGCCAACTACACTATTAAAACGAGATATTTTCAACATAATAGATGCCTCCAATTTCCCTTTTCAGTTTCAAGGCAAGAAAAACGTCATTTGCTCCCTGAAGCAGTAGATTTGGCTTCATATTTTTTTAATTTAAAGGTTTTAACCGTGGTTGAAGCGTCAACTTGCGGGAGCGGTATAACTGTCAGAAGGATATCCTCCGCTTTTTGGTGAAATTTGACGATTCCGACGTTGGGTGCTACCCACAGCGTCGTAACGGATTCACCGGGCGGATTCGCTTCCTCATCCTCGTCCTGCGGGAATATTGCGACTTCCGTTGCTGTCCGATATTCAATTTTCAAACAGTCTTCAAAAGTACCAGCGGGTGTCTCAACGTTCTCCGTCCCCAAGACCTTGCCTATCTCAACAATGGTGAATTCAATTATCATTTCTTCAGGGTCTTGCGGCGGATCAGGTCTCATCGTAATTTTGGCTTTTGTTTGTCCTGCGTCCCACTTTTCGTTGAAGGTAACAGAATTTGGCAGCACATAAAACGGGTCTTGTGCCTCTACGGCAATGTCGTAGAGGAGATCGAAATTCTCCTCATGTATTTTGCCGAAGGCTTCTACATCTTTGGTAAGGCGCGCCTTGACCGCTTTTTCTACATCATCACCAGCCAAGAACGTTACCTGCCCCTTATCAATTTGATAGAGATTCGGATGGAAGTGGTAATTATAATCTACCCAATTCTCCAAGACGGGTTCATAACTGAAGGCGCGATACGTCTCGCCGTCAATCTCTTTATTTTCAATGACACGACGTGTTAATTCGTTTCCATCTTGGTCTTCGTAAACCCAGTAACTTCCTATCGCGTGTGGGAAATAGGTGTCTGCCTTTTCTTTGCCGACCAGCGTTGTACTAAAGCCAAAAATGAGTAACAAACTCAAAACGACATGAAACTTTTTCAACATGATAGATTCCTCGAATTTTTCGTTTTTTAACCTAACTTATAGGATCAATCTTCAAACGTGCTTCCTGAAATGAATTGCTTCAATCCTGTCCGCGCATTTTGAGGTTGTTTTTACTACAAGCGAGTATGAAAAAAGTTGCACTTTATTTTTTCATGGATATTGATGCGGAACGATTTCAATAATTTCATCGTTTTCCGAACTTCCCTCTGGTGGCACAAACTGGAAAGTTTTGCGGCGTACTCGCCCAGATGCGAAGTGCATCGTGCTACAAAAGAGCAGCATGCGTAAGTCCTGTTACAATATTGTGACGCGTTTGAAATAAAAAAAGTTGCCTGAATTTCATCTTCAGGAAATCTTCCTCACCTACAGCGTTTATTCGCTGCCGGAACCAGTGGATTTGATTTGGTATTGCGTTAGTTCAAGGCTCTTCTCCACCTTTGAATTAGCGGACACACGGGTAAATTTCAGAGTAAAAAGATAGGAACTTACACTCCATTGCCTAACATGCCCGACCAGATGGCGCGCTGTGATTCGGTGCGATCCACGCTTTTCGTGATATTGACATCAATGGGACCTGGTTCTAATGGTGGACTTTCAGAGGGATCCCCCGATAGTGTGATGGGTAGGTTGACACTTTCACCTTCTCGCTCAAGGGTTAGCTCTACTACATCACCGGGTTTCCAATCCTTGGCGACTTTCCTGATGTCATCAAAAAACTTCACCGGTGTGCCGTTGATGCCTATCAAGTTGTCGTCATCTTGATACTGCTCAGACTGGTGGATGAACATACCACCACCCGCCGGACCCCCAAACGAGCTGATTTGAAGCATCCCATGCACAATGTAGCCAAGACTTGGAAGATCCTCACCGAATTCTATTTCAACATCTATACCTGCATTGCTGAGATATTTTTCCAGAGGCAAGCGTTCTGTCCCGGAAACATACTTTTTGAAGAACGGTTCAAAATCTTCACCGGCAATTTGGCTGACAACCCTGATGACATCTGCCATCGTGTATTTATTTTCCGTGAGACCGAATTCCCGATACATCTGCTTCATTACGTCATCCAGACTGCTTCGATTTTCGGTGAGATTGCGAATCTGTAGGTCCAAAGCCGCAGCGACTAAACTGCCACCTTCATAAACAAGATGGCGATTTGCAGACTTGTTTTCGCCTGCCTCCCGGATGGAGAGATCACCTTGTTTAGACAGATACAATTCCAACTTGCGCTCAAGGTCCCTGAGGAAATCATTTTCAGAGGTCAAGCCGAGACGGGTACAGGCAATTCTCGAATAGTACTCGGTGAACCCTTCGCTGAACCAGTATTCCTGCCGTTTAGAGCCGATAGTTTTGCCGATCCAAATATGGCAAACTTCATGTGCTACCAGCGGCACCCAAAAACTTCTATTGGTTTCATCCAAAGACCCACTCATCAGAACACTGATACTGCTCCCAGAAACGCCGCCGCCACGATTTTTTTCATCAGGGTTCGCCACAAACAGCATACGATCTTCCGGCGTGCCGTCGAAAATTTCCGAATATGTGTGCAGCAGTGATTCAACAATTTTCTGAACTTCATCCATAGATGCTTTGAAGCTCCCACCGAGTGCCAGCACGATCTCGGCATCGCCGACTTCCACAAAACGTTCACTGTGTTCACCCAGCACAAGATATTCGGACTTCAAAGCATCTTGGTCTGTAACAGCGAAGCGGTGTCCGTTGTCTCCGATACGGTGCCAAGGCGTTGAAACGTGCCAGTTAGCAGGAACATTAACATGCAGTTCAATATCGTTCACCTCAGCGACGATAAACAGCGCATACCCAGGACAGAAAATGCAATCTTCTTGGATGTACGGAGACTCATCTCTGCCCCACGGCCATTCCCTCTCTTCATGATTTAGCAACACTTTGTACCGTAGCGTCACAGGTGATGCATCCTTTACTTCAACCATCCACTGCGTTTTACCAATCTCTGTGATCGGTATTCTTTTTCCATTAGCATCGATGGCTGTTAGATCACGGAGATATCTACCATATCCATCATAGAGACCTTCCGTACCAAAGTGGCTCATGGATAACAACAACGGCTTTCGATTCGTTTGTCGGGGCGAGGTAACCTCGTCCGTACTGTCTGTCTTCGGCGTTAGCACACACGTAACATTCGCCACGCGCCGTTCATCGGGATCTATTTTAACCGCATACCTCGCCGATGCAAGTTCCATCGGGGTATCAAGATTTTCAGGTTCACTGAAATTTCGGATAACGCGCCACTCTTCAATGGCAGCCTCGTTCCGATAATCGTTTTGCCACTTATAGGTCCACATATTGCCGATATGTGAGGGGAGGTATTCTTGCGTTTCAACAGGAATCTTGTATTCAAGCAATTCGGCTTCCGTAACGACACCATTAGAATGTTCATAACGCAATTTCACAAGACCAACACCTTCGGCAAACCATAGATAACGGTTGCCGTTCAAAAGCGCATTTCGCAGTTCAGCCTTCGTATCCTTTACATCGGCATCTGTGAAGACAGTTTCATGCTTGAGACAATCCGAGAACTCGCCTGCTGAGACAGCTACAGATTCATAACCCTCCAAACGACTCTTCGTCTGCACACCCCCGTGGCCTTCTTCCGTCCAAGTTTCTCCAACACGGATCGGGTATTTGAAGAGGTGCGTATCACAGTGGCTCATGTAAGATAGCAACATATACCTCGGTGACGGATCACCACCACCGTGCCCTGAAGTACCGAAGTCGATAGCGGTCAAAACAGCGTCGGTTTTCTTAAGTGTGAAAGAGCCTTCTGCCAGATGGCTGCCGCTTTCTGTAGCAGTACTGGCACTGAAAACAATGTTGCGTTCGGATTTATCTGTTTTTTTCATTTGTCTCTCCTAACATTCCGGACCAGATGGCGTTTTGTAAGTCTGTGCTATCTATGCTTTTCGTGATAGTGACATCAATGGGGCCTGGCTCCAGTGGCGGTTTTTTAGACGCGTCCCCTGATAGTGTGATGGGTAGGATAATTTCTTTATCCTCCCTTTTAAGGGTTAATGCTACGGTCTCACCGGATCTCCAATCCTTAGCAACCTTTCGGATGTCATCAAAAAACTTCACCGGTGTGCCGTTAACGCCTATCAATTCGTCGTCATCTTGATACTGTGGTGAATGGTGGATGAACATACCACCACCCGTTGGCCCCCCAAATGATTTGATCTGAAGCATCTCAAAAAGGATGTAGTTAAGGCTCGGAAGCCTCTCACCAAACGCTATTTCAGCATTCATACCTGCTGCTTTAAGATATTGTTCTAACGGCAGTCGTTCTGTCCCTGTCACATATTTGTGGAAGAACGGTTTAAAATCTTCACCCGCAATTTGGCTGACGATCCTAATGACATCGCCTATCGTGAATGTGTCGTCGGTGATACCGAATTCACGATACATCTGTTTCATCACATCGTCTAAGCTGCTACGGTTTTCCGTAAGATTACGAATCTGTAAATCCAAAGCCGCGGCGACTAAACTTCCGCCGTCATAGACGAGTTCACGGTTCGCTGATTTGTCTTCCCCTGCCTCGCGAATAGAAAGTTCGCCCTGTCGAAATAGATATGATTCCCACCTGCGTTCAAAACGTCTGAGAAAATCGGTTTCAGAAGTAAGTCCAAGACGGACAGAGACAATATCCGAATAATATCCTGTGAACCCCGCGCTAAACCAATATTCTTGTCCTCTAAAATCGATAGCCCGCCCCCCAACCCAGAGAGAGGAAACCATGTGTCCCACAAGCGGTAACCAAAAACGTCTGCTCGCTTTATCCAACTCGTTACCGATATGGACACTGATGCTGCGTCCGGATGCCCCGCCACCGAGATGCCCTTTTTCGCCATACGGGTTGGCAACAAAAAGTATCTTACCTATTGGCGTCGCATCAAATACATCCGAATACCCGTGGAGAAGTGCCTTGATGGTAGGTTGGACCTCATCAATAGACGCTTTAAAACGTCCGCCGGTCGCAATCACGACCTCTGCATCTCCCAATTTTGCCAGACGTTTACTGTATTTACCAAGCACAAGATACGCGAACATCAGGTCGTCTTGATTTTCACACACGAAATGATGTTCATCCGACGCAATCTGCTCCCAAGGCGTTGAGACCTGCCAGCTGTCCGGCACGTCAATTTTTAGTTGAACATCCTTCACTTCACCAACGATAAACAGCGCATACCCCGGCAAGAAAATGCAATCCTCTTGGACGTAGGGTGCCTCATTCCGACCAAAGGGCCACTCCCGTTCATCATGATTTATCAACACTTTGTATTGCAGGGTTAAAGGTGATGCGTTTCGTGTCTCAACAACCCACTGTGTTTTACCAATCTCCTCTATCCGCAATGTTTCCCCGTTTACATCGGTAACCCTCAAATCTTGAAGATAGCGGGCATATCCGTCGTACAACCATTCTGTTCCAAAACGGGTCATGGACAAGAGCAACGGCTTTCGGTCAGTTTTTGTCGTCCTGTGTCGCGATTCGGAGATCGCTCCTACCGCTTTTGGTGTTAGCAGACACTTGACATGCGCGATGCGCGGCTCATCGGCACTTATTTTCACCTCATATCTTGCAGAGGCAAGCCCCAAGGGGTTATCAAGATTTTTGGGGTGACTGAAATTCCTTGTGACGCGCCAACCTTCAACAACCGCCTCGTCGTTATAATCGTTGTGCCACTTGTAGGTCCACTGTGTGCCTATTTGGGACGGGAAATATTCTTCATTTTCAAGAGGGGTTTCATATTTAAGCAATTCGGCTTCCGTGACGACACCATTGGAATGCTCATAGCGCATCTTCACAAGTCCGATCCCTTTAGCGAACCAGAGATAACGCGTACCGTTCAGGTATGCGTTTCCGCGCTCAGCGTCGGGTTCTTCTACGTCAGCATCTGTGAAAACAGTCTTATGTTTCAGGCACGACAGGAAACTCCCCGCTGAGACCTTGACTGTCTCATACCCTTCCAAGGTTATTATCGCTTTTGATTTATGAGGCCCCTCCGATTCCCAACGACTTCCATTAACCAAAGGAAATTTAAAGAGGTCTATCTCAGTACTACGGTGGTTAATATAGTGTAGCAACATATACATTGGCAGCGGGTAGTCGCCACGGGATCCCATCGTGCGCGAACCGGCAGACGTGAAAATTTTATCGGTTTGTCTGAGTTCAAAACCGCCTTCCGCCAAGTGTTCTCCGATTTCTGTTGCAGCAGTCGCTTGGACACTAATGTATCGCGGTTCACTTTTCAATAAATTTGGACTCAAGTTTTCTCGAAGCATCGATTCCTCCTGTTCCAATCGCTTCCGTGCCCGATAGAGTCGGCTTTTCACGGTGTTCAGGGACACGTCCAACCGCGTGCTCACTTCTTCGCAGGTTAAACCGTTGAAATAGTGCAATATCATCACCGAACGTTCTGTCTCTGGTAACTTTTGGAGGAGCTGTTCCACGACTTCACGCAACGTATCTGTTGACGCTTGTGCCTGCTTCGTCTCAAGATATTGCGTATAGAACAATTGCTCTACGTCCGCCTTCGGCATTGCCTCTAAGGACTGCATCGTCACCGGCTTTCGTCGTAACCATTCAATGCACTGACGCTTCGCGATCACATGCAACCAGCCTAAAAAACGGCGATGATCCGTTAAAGTAGGCAGCGATTTAAACGCTTGGATAAAGGTATCTTGCGTAATTTCTTGTGCGGCGTGGAAGTCACCGATTTCTCGCCATGCGAGCGAATGAATCCATTTCCGATGCCTTTCCACCAGTGCAGTGCACGCGTCCTCATCACCCGACAGGATACGCTGAATCAGATTAACATCATCGTTTTTCATGACTGTCCTCCAAAGCCATCTGATAACAAGTTTAGGAAACCTGCAAGCTTCGCTGAAATTGCCTCATGGCGTTAAGTCGTATTTTGAGGCGCGAAAGGTTGCATAAAATGCATATTTATAAGAAAATTTTTCGTTGTTGGCGTAATTGGGTATTTATCGCAGAGAGGCGTGCATTTACCGAAAACGCATTGGGGCGTTGGATTTCGCTGTGGTTTGGAAGGTCAAATATTTTGGGAATTTTGGAGTTCTTGAGGTGGATAGGTTTGTGTTCTTATTTTCCACTCTACACTATCTACAATGGCTATCTCCTACTTATTGTTTGCCGTCTTCGACCGGCAAAGCATAGACCCCGCGTTGAACCCTGACAATCTCACCAGTCCCTACAAGCCGTGTGAGTTCATGTTGTACCGCTTCTGGATGTCCGTCAATGGCTGAAGTCAGTTCGGCTGTTTTTTTCTCACCATCGGTAAGTAGGGAAAGAATTTGCTCACGGAAAGGTATACGCTGGATATTCCCGCCTCTAAGTCTTTGCAGCACGCGGTTCGCCTGTCTTTCGGAGCACCCCAAGATACGCTGAACTTCTTCTCTGCTGGACTCAGCCGTTAGATTTTCACGTTCCTGTTCAAAGCGTTCGCGTATCGCTATTGCCTCAGGGAGTTTATCCAGTCCACCGGCAATCTCAAAATCTTCCCAATCAAAGATGGAAGTTTCAGGTCTATCGGTAATGTTCGGAAGCGGTACTCCCGTAATCAACACGATCCGCCTATCTGTCAATCGGTCCAACTCAGCCTGTACAATTACCTCTGTGAGGGTATAAACGGCTTCTTCTTCATATATGCTATGGAGCCGTGGGTCTTTGTAGGTTCCGGTCTCAATTTCACCATCGTAAGAGATCGGTTTTTCATCGTTGCCAAATAATATCTGTGCGCGTTGCCAAATAGCAGCCGTTGTTAGTTGTGGTGTTCCAAGGATCCAAACGACATCTGCGGCTTCAGAAAGCGTGTCTGACGTGCTGATTTTCTGGAAATCATCTACAAAGCAGACATTCCTTTCCTTTGCGATGTCGTCCAAACGTCTGGCAACATTTTTATTGGTTACGATGCCATGTTTAACGCCCACATCTGCTTCAAGTTCGTCGTGGATCCCGTTAAGAAAGCGTTGCCCTATTTCAGAGATACTTACATTACTCCAGTTGTGGTAGTCGAGAATAGCTTCTGATGGATAGACGCCTGTGCGCACCTGAAAGACGCGGTTTCCCTGACTCCACGGTATGGGTTCGGTCCAATAGGTCTCAAGGTTTTCATCGGGGAACACTCTGTGAAGATGTTGCTCTGAGAATACTGACGATACCAACAAAAGGCGTTTGACGCTTGTATGGAGCACAGGAGGCACCCAAAACCGCAGGACTTCACCATCCCATCGAATAGGTGCGTCTGCGTCTCGCTTGTAATGTGCAAAGAACCGCTTAAGTTGATGCCAAAATGTCCAACTTTTCTCGCGACAGACGGTTGGAAACGCTTGAATGCTTTCTACAGATTTTGTATCCAAGATTCCTAATGAAATCGCTTGCGCCATCGGCATTACAACTTTTATGTCTTCATTAAGCGGAACGGATTGCAGAAAGACAGGGAGTCCTTTTGCGCTGAGTTTATCCGCGGCGTTTTTGTCTAAGGGAATGTAAGCGGAGGCACCGCCTTGAAATTCGATGTTAAAGCGTGCCAATGTTTTTCCGGTATCAGCGTCAACGATCTCGCGCGCCCCCGCCCTACCTGGCACTCTAACTTGACCCATCTGCTGGATAAGTGTGTCCTCTTGCCATTCAAAAGTCTGCATCACTGCGCGTACGCCTTTGACGGCATCGTCGTAAGATTTGCCTTCAATTTCCAAAGCACTCAGCAATGTTTTTGCGAAGTTTCCCAAAGCACAGTTCTGCCAGTTCGCAGCCCATTCCTCCATAATGTCTTTTGAGAGTTTACATTCGAGGAATAGTTTATGTGTGCGCTGTTGGTTGAGCACACAAAGTCGTTCAGTTTCATCGTCTCTTTGGAGGATCTGTTCCACCAATTCAGTATATTGGGGATCAAAAAACAGTTGCGGAATCGTCAACATTTGGACTTTTGCCTGTCGTAATGCGGCAAATTGGGATAAGTATCCACGCTGCTGACACTCTGAATAGACGGGGCACTGCGGACAGATACTTTCATTCGGATTTCCACCTTTTTCCTCAAGTGCTGAACATCGTTCTGGGTCTTCACAGACATTTCCATGTTGAAAAGGTGTTTTCATCCGGACATTAGTGGGTATGTCTTTCACGTGTTCCCATCGGTGTGTTCGAGGCTTCCAGTAAACCACCGATGGTATATTCTGCTCTCGAAAGTGTTCTTCAGCACTTTCAGCGAATTTGATTTCCGGCGTATTTACGGAAATCATACCGCCCCTAAGGAAATAGGAGTCTTCTGACTCTTTATCCCAAGGTCCTATTCCTGTAATAACACCCAAAATACGTACGCCTTGGTCAAAGATGCTTTCTATCTGAAACACATCCCTTTGGAGTATTTCATCCGCTTCGGTGTTATCGTGTTGTCCTAATACCGGTGGTGGGCGTTTTATCGCCAACGGGCTGAGTTCATCTTTTCGTACCTGTTTGAGTTTCACAGGCGTAGAAGCCGTGGTTGCAGATAGTGGGGACAGAATACCCGTATCGCCCCAAACCTTTGTGATTGGCGTGGATTGCGTTGGCATCCCCATGTCAGGTGTAGCTGCGCTGACCCAGACCACCCCATCGCTTTCCGAGAGTAGGACATCCTCGCTGCCAATAGTGCCTTCAGGTAGCGTCCAGTAGTGAAGGCCGTCCTCTTGTCTGACATAAGAGAATCCACGTTGTAAGAACGCCTCTCTTGCGAGATCAAGGCTCTCTGAACCGAGCGATAACGGTACACGGGTGACAATCTGCTTCGCTTCTGTGCCATCAAGCGCAGGTTCATGAAGTTTCACACGGAGCGCATCAATAGGCGCGAATAGTACTTCTTTGGCGATGACCGGTGGCGTTAGTAGATTTCCGATGAGTATCTCATAGCGTGCATCCCAGCGTGTGTGTCCTTCTTGTCCAAATATTTCGAGATATACATCGCGTTGATAGAGATTTTCCGGTATTGGGGTGTCTTTATAGATATATAATTTTGCTGCTTCAGTATTGGGATGGAGATAACCTTGAACTCTGCAGGAGAATCGGAGCCCGCCGGACTTCCCTAATGTTAAAAGCGGGTTATTAACAATATTAACAAGTGCCTCAATACAAGCAACAACTGCCTCTGGTGCAGCACAGATCGCCTCATACTTGAAGTGTAGATCGTGCCATTTCGCGCCATTACGTTCCGAAGGAATCCCCGTATACAACTGAATACCCCACGAGGCATCCCATCGTTTCGTGCTCCAATCCGTTATACCTTGGCGTTTCAAGAACCGCTTACCCCTAAAATTCCCGGGACCCCGATCATGCCAAGGTGCGCGTCCCATAGGCATGAAAGAGATATCCGCTTGCTCTAAATCATGAAGCATGACAGGGAAGCGGTGTGCACAGTAAACCGCGTACTGGCGTGGGTGATCCTTTGTATACATCGCAGGTGTTGACACCGTCTTGCGTTGTCGAAGAGGCTTTTCATGCCGTTCATGACAGCGTTGAATAAGACTTTTCAGAGAATCCATCGCCATTGGGAGCCTCCTAAACTGAATTGTAGAATCTATTCTTATACGAACGAACACGACTCCTGTTAATTTATTATTATATCAAAAATCTCTCTCTAATTCAAGTTTTTCGTAGAAACGTAAAGACGTATACCTTCTGGTAGGAATTTTTTGTTGTAATGTCTGATATGACCTTCTGAATTTAATGGACGTTTCTTAAGTAATTTTCCGAAAATTTAATTTGACTTCTCAATTGAAGCAGAGTATAATTTACTGATGTTGGGACAATTGATTATAAAATACATAAATCTTTGAAATTGTCCTAACATCATTCAAATTAGCTGAGTTGTGTTCTTTTGCTGTGATAGATATCCTCTATTTATCGCATCATAAAACTGCTATATCCATTTTTAAACGACACCCAGTGTTCAAGAATAAATTGTCTGAACAAAGGAAATAAGTATATACAACGTGAGTTTGATAAAAGTGGGATGTTGGGTTTCGCTACCGCTATTTAGGCAGAAAGTGCCTTGAAAAGCGGCATACTTGTCGAGGTTATAAGGTTTTTAGTGTGTATTTACCGCTCAACCCAACCTACAGATTTATTTTCAAGTTCACGTTATACAGGGTATCTGATTTCAACCCAAACAACCGGATCGGATACCGCTGAATGTCGATGACAAATGAAGCCAAAATTTTCGATTTATTGTAGAAATTAGGCACTCGATAGTGGGTCCCGTAATTATTTGCACATATTTTGAAGAGACGGGCAATAATGCACTTCGCATTTGGGCGAGTACGCTGCAGAATTGCCCTACTACGAATGCTGCTCTGGTAAGGAAGAAGCGTATAATTAATTCCAAAATCTACTATAAACAGCCACTTACCAGTAGTTCAGTCTCTTCGTGAAGCCTCCAAGTTCCCTAACCCTTGAAAGGGGATGGGACGTTGGGGATTGGGAGTAGGGGATTTAGGGGTTAATCCCCTACTCCTTGATAATTGAAGTTATAGGGTGAAGGTTTAGGCGGTTACTTTCGTCCCCGCCACGTGGTGAGATAACCGAGGAAGTCAAACAGAATGCCAAGGAAGCGTTCTTCAACTTGTCTGTAGAGAAACAACAAGCCGTTATTGCTTTCCTTGAATCACTTTAGTAATGCACACGATCAGCGGCATGGGTGGGACATACTGTGAAAATCACCGTATCTAAAAAAGAAGAAGTCGTTATTTTTAGGTTGAAAGGGAGAGTGATCGCTCCGAGTACCGAAAGCGTTTTGGAAACTGTGGAGGAGACACTCATTCGACATGCCTCATCTCCGAGACTGGTGTTTGACTTTAGAGAAGTATCTCAAATTGATGGTGCTGGACTCGGTACACTTATGGAAATCTATGCCAAGATCCGACCGTGTGGTGGGAAAATTGCGGTCATAAATATGAACAAGCATATCAGAAATATTATTATCAGAACGCGATTAATCGCGGTTCTTAGATGCTTTAAAAGTGAAGACGCTGCCGTTAGTGCCTTATTACAGCACCGCTAACGAGATCAGGTCTAACTTCAGATTTAGGCGCGCTGCTAAGGCGCGCCTACAATTATAATGACCGTATTGATGTATTGGACTAATAATCAGCGATGGAGCCGTCTGGCAATCGGCTATTCGGCCAGGTGAAGCGTCTCCGCTCATCCTGTCCGACTTCAATAACTTTCGCCTCGTCCACCTCAACACCTAACCCGGGTCCCTCCGGTAGCGAAACGTAGCCATCTTCATCCATCTCCCATGCCTTGCGTGCAACGCCATCTGGGAGTACGTTCTCGTAGCCTTCGTGGATAAGGAAAAACGGTACTGCAGCCGATAGATGAAAACTCGCCGTGAGACCGAGATAAGACATCGTACAGTGCGGTGCGATCGGCACGTGATGCGCTTCGGCGAGTGCTGCGACTTTCTTGACCTGCGTAATACCACCGCCATGTCCAACATCGGGTTGAAGGATGTCAATCACTTGCGCCTCAAGGATTTCTCGGACTTCCCATATTGTGCGATCGCGTTCGCCAGTTGCCAGTGGCACAGGAACGGATTCCCGGATCTTTCGCATCACCTCAATATTGCCCGGCACCCACGCCTCCTCTAAAAAGAGTAGATCGTCGGGTTGAAGGTAACCGGCAAACTGCTTAAGGATCGGTGGTGGTAAACAACTATGTGCGTCAAACATTACGGCACCGTCAGAACCGACCTTCTCTCGCGCATCATGCACACGTTTTACCATGTCAGCAATCTCATCAGGGGTACCGGCAAACGGTTTAGACCCTCCCGGTCCGGTTTTGATCGCCTTTGGGCTCGGGTATTTCCAAATTTTGTCGCGACAGGGACCTCCGAGAAGGCGATACACCGGTACCCCCCAAAGTTTTCCGGTAATATCCCAGAGTGCCATATCAATAGCGGAGATGGTGTGCACCATCAATCCGCCGCCTCGGATATTGCGATGTGCCCGGAACAGTCGCTGCCAGTGATGCTCAATCCGTGTCGGGTTTTCACCGATGATCATCTCGGATAAGGAGCGCGCCAACGCACAGGTGACAGTGGTCTCCATGTTGTTGATCTCACCCCAACCTGTAACGTCCATATTGGTCTCAATCTTGACATAAGCCTTCACACCCATCGGATACGCTTCAAGGTTCGTCACCCGAATTTCGGAACCTTTATCTTCATAACCAGCCATCTTAAAACACCTCTCTTTTAACTAACATAGTCCATAAGTCTATATCGTTTTCTATAGTTTGCAACGTATTTACGGGTTTGTCAAGGAAAACGATGCAGAGCATTGCCGGAAAATTTGACAAAAATAGGGCAAGATGATAGAATAGTCAACGCTGTTTTAGGAGTTTGCTTGAATGTCAAAACAAGGAGGCACACAGATGGCAGATCAAACATATCGCGTCGGAATCATCGGTTGTGGTGGGATGGGCAGGTCTCATTCCAGAGCATGGAGTAAGCACCCCAGGGCGGAGGTCGTCGCGGCGATGGACATCTTTGAAGAAGCAGCGCAACGCGTCTCGGACGAATACGACGTTCCCGCCATTTATACCGACGTTGATGAAATGTTAGCAAAAGAGGATTTGGATATTGTTAGTATCACAACATGGCAGGGACCGCGTTCAGAAGCTACGGTTGCAGCAGCGAAAGCAGGCGTAAAAGGGATTATCGGTGAGAAACCGATGGCTGCCTCACTTGGTCAAGCCGACGCTATGCTTGAAGCGTGTGAAGCGAACGATGTCAAACTTATTATTGGTCACCAAGGTAGATATTCTGCAGCAAATATAGAGACCCGCAGGCTCGTCGCTGCGGGTGCGATTGGTGAGCCAACAACTGTGCATCACAGTGCTAAAAGGCACGCTGGTCTGTTGAATACAGGTACGCACGCGATTGACGGGTGGCGTTTCATTTTGTCTGATCCCGAAACTTTGTGGGTGATTGGTCAGACATCGCGGACAACTGACCGATGGGAACGCCGTACGATCTGCGAAGACCTGTGTATGGGGTTAGTCTGCTTTGAAGGTGGTGCCCGCGGCATCTACGAAGGCGACCTTCCTGAACCGTCTGTCTCAATGCCGAAAATCGCTGGCACAGAAGGTCAGATTCGCAACGGGCCCGACGGGACACTTTTACTCCAAAACGGAGATGCACAAGGCTGGCAGACCATCACACCGCCACCAGAACCTAAGAATCAATACGATGAACTCCTTGAGTGGATCGAGGGTGACATCTCTGATCATCGCGGCAGCGGTGTTCAAGCCCGGTATACAATCGAAATCATGATGGCTATTTATGAATCATTGCGCATCAAGAATGTCGTTACGATGCCGATGGAAACCAAAGAATTACCGCTCGAACTCATGGTCGACGATGGCACGCTACCAGTCCTTGAAGAGGGGCGTTACGACCTCCGGGCACCGTTTGAAGGGCAAACGCGGAAGCGATAATTTATAGTTTTCAGTTATCGGTTTTCAGTTATCAGTAGGATTAGCAGGTGGTGTATGATGCGGCAGCTGGCGACTTTTTCGCTGATAACTGAAAAAGGAGAGAACGGATGGAAAAGAGAGGTAGACGCTCATTTTTAGTCTTCTCTAAAAATTGGGCTACAGCGTTTATCGGTGGGATCATAAGCCTCGCTGCTGGTATTCCGTTGATCGGCTTCGCGATTTCACCAGCTTTCAAAAAAGCGGAATCGAAATGGGTCGATTTGGGGCTTGCAGACCGACTAAAAAATAGTCGATTTAAAAAGGTGGACTATACCTTCACAGCGAAAGACGGTTGGGTTCAGGCGACGAAAAAACGCTCTGTCTACGTAACCGATGTCGGCAACGGGGAATGGAGCGTCTTTTCTCGGACTTGCTCGCATCTCGGTTGCCTCGTCCGTTGGGACGAAAATCAGGAATCTTTCCTCTGCCCGTGCCACGGTGCGATATTTGATAAGACGGGTGCCGTTGTTGCTGGTCCACCGCCGGAACCGCTGCAGAAACTCGAAACCAAAGTTGAAGCGGGTATTCTATATGTAAAGGAGACGTAGATGCGGCAATTTCTCAACGAACGCCTTCCATTAGAGGCGTTCTCCGCGCATTTGCGCAAACCGTTACCGAAACACATCAATCTGCTTTTCTCACTCGGCAGCTTAGCGATGTTCCTGCTTATATTGCAAGCAGTGACCGGTGCGTTTCTTGCGTTCTACTACTCGCCTTCGCCTGAACACGCACACAACGCCGTAACCTACATCAGCACAGAGGTACCTTTCGGCGCGTTCGTGCGCGGTTTACACCATTGGGGTGCGAGTGCGATGGTCATCGTTGTTGTCCTGCACCTGCTTCGCGTCGTCCTCTACAGTTCATACAAAGCACCGCGCGAACTGACATGGATTTTCGGTGTTCTCTTGCTATTGGTCGTACTCGGTTTCGGGTTCACAGGTTACCTGCTGCCATGGGATGAGAAAGCGTATTGGGCAACGGTCGTCGGAGTGGAAATAGCGAGTACTGCCCCCGGATTAGGCGATTTTGTGGCGAAGGTGATGCGTGGTGGCACAGAGATCGGTGCGGTGACGCTGTCTCGGTTTTACGCGCTCCACACTATCTGGTTGCCGTGGTTAGCCTTCGGACTGGTCGGTGTACACCTTTTTTTCGTCCGATATTACGGGTCTTCAGGTAAACCGGAGAACACACCAGAGGAGATGAAAACCGGTAAACCGTTTTATCCGGATCAGGTCTTTGAAGATGTCGTTGGTATGTTAATCCTGTTCGTTGCCCTCGCTGCGGTTGCACTGTTCGTTCCTGTTCCGCTCGAAGATGTCGCTGATCCGACGAACGCCGATTACGATCCGCGTCCGGAATGGTATTTCCTGTTCCTGTTCCAACTGCTGAAATATTTCCAAGGTCCCTTTGAAATTCTCGGGACGTTTGTGATCCCGACGGTCGGCATGTTGCTACTTTTATTTCTACCGTTCTTAGACAGAAGCGAACGCGCTGTCCTCTGGAAACGTCCGATTGCGCTGACGGTCACGAGTGTCTGTGTCGTTGGGATTGTGGTCTTGACGATCCTCGGTGGCACTTCAAAGAAACTTGAAACGACAGAAGCCGCTATACAGGAGACCACACAACCCACAGAGCAGGTTCAAGGAGCCGCGACACCGGATACAGATGCAGAAACTGTCGATGAAGGAGAAGCGGTGTTTGACTTCCAACTCACAGAGGAAGAGATTGAGGGGGCAGTAGAAGTGGAAGAAGGACAACAATAGCCTTTGGATGCCTTACATGCCAAACTTGCTCTACATATCCCGTAGAGACCTATGCCAAACCGAAATCAGGAAGCACAATTTACGCTTTTTCCTATAGACACGGAATTTGAAACGCCAGCAGAGGAAATGACCTCTGATAGTGTCGAATTGGTCTCCTTTCGCGACCTCGTTCCTGAAATCGACGATACCGGCTACCTGACACACGCGATCTACGCCTATCCTGCGAAATTTATCCCGCAGATTGTCCGTTATGCGCTTAAAACTTATACAAAGGAAGGGGATTGGATTGTTGATCCGTTTGCGGGGTCAGGGACAGTAGGTGTCGAGGCTTACCTATGCAAACGCAATGCCGTTCTTTTTGATCTCAATCTGCTCCTGAATCATATTATGCCGCTAAAAGTTTATAGTGGCAAAAAGCCGTTGCCCGAAGCAGAACTGTTCAAACGTTTAGCAGCGATGCGAGAAAACAACCACCGGTTCATGCCGGATTGGTCAAACGTCGATTACTGGTACGCGCCTGAAATGTTAGCTGTATTCTCCCAATACTGGGGATTCATCCATAAAACGGACGACGATGTTTTTTCTTCTATTATTAAGGCTGCACTCTTGAAGGCGAGTAAACGCTTCTCCAACACAGAAGATAGGACACCCAAACTTGCGAGATCCAAACGTAAGTTGAATGCCATAGAAGAGCTGCTTAAAGAGAATTGGAGAGAACAGTTAGATGAAATGGTTGACAACCTCTCGCTAAAGACGTTAAGAAGTCTCAACGACTTCGTGATGTACACGCAACAGCATCACAATGAGAATACGCCTGAAATCCAGTGGCAAGGGGGTGTGGATTCGTCTTATATCACTGTGCCGAGAGAATGCGACGCGCTGATAACATCGCCGCCATATCTCCAAGCGCAGGAGTATATCCGTTCCACGAAGATGGAACTGTTCTGGTTAGGACATACGGAAGAAGAAGTTCGGGAATTATCGCGGCTTGAAATCCCGTATCGGAAGGCGGATCGGATCGTTCAGACCGAAACGTTGGATAATGTCCGGGAGATGCTCACGCGGGATGACCTTCAAAAACGGCTTGACTCCTATTTTTGTCATACGGTTAACGCCCTTGAAAACGCGATGGATCAACTGAAACCGAATGCTGCAGCGTGTATCTTCGTCGGTAACCCTCGGATTGACGGCATAACGGTTGAATTGTGGCGGATACTGGCGGAGTATTTCATGGAACGCGGATGGACGTTTGAAAAGGTCTATGAGGATAGGATCAAGACGCGGAAGTTGTTCGGTGCGCGGAAGAATAAGAACCCGGACGGGATGAAATCAGAATTTCTACTCATCCTAAGAAAGCGCGCTACTTGTCAAACAGCTGTTCTGCCTCGCGGATCTGTTCTTCAAGATGCGGAAGCCCGCGCGCCCGATCCAAAAACGTCTCCAGATAGCGTCGCATCATAAGTGGATCGCCGTTTTTCTTATACGTCTGTGCGAGACGGTAATATGCCTCTGCATCGCTGTCGTCAAGCGATAACCCTTTTTCGTAGGCTTGGATCGCAGGCAGGAATTGCCCGTTTTTCTCATAAGCGAGCCCGGCGTTAAAATAGACATCAACATCGGCATCGCCGTCTTCTATTTCGAGTGCTGCTTCATAATACTGGATAGCCTCCGGATACATTTCGCTGTTGAGGTAGGTATCGGCGAGGTTGTAGTAGGCATCAATAAAAGTCGGATCCGCTTCAATGGCACTGCGGTAAGCGGCGAGTGCCTCTTCAAACTGGTCGGTCATATTGTACGCGTAACCGAGATTGTTCAGGAACGCTGGGTTTTCGGGTGACAATTCCAACGCAACTTGGAACATCTCAATCGCGAGGACAAATAAACGGGTGTCCATATAGACGAGACCGAGATTGTTATAGGCGTGCTCATGTTCCGTATCAAGTGCGATGGCGTTTTGGAAAGATTCTATTGCTTTCTCATATTCACCCAATTCACGATAGATTTTTCCGAGTTGAAGATGTCCTTCCGCGTCGGTCGGGTTGAGTGCCTGTCCCATTCTTAGTTTTAAGGCATCCCGTTGCAGCTCACGCTTCTGCTGTTGTACTGGATCAGACGATGGACATCCAAACAGACTGCTTGTTAAAAGGACTGTTAGCATTATGGTAAGATGCCTGAATTTAAAAAGAGAGAGAACGTACTTATTCACGGATACATCCTAACTTATAGTGACCTGTAAAAATAATAGGACACATTTTGAAAGACGGACGAGGGGACCTCGCCCCTACGAACCGTTTTTTGCTAAAGGGAAAGTGTCTCTTTAATTGCTGGTTTCACTATAATCAGAAACCGATGCTCAGCACAACGTTCTGAGCATCGCAAGAGGCAATAGTTAAAAAAATGATTATTGATACACATACACATTTCTACGATCCAACGCGCCCTGAAGGTGTCCCGTGGCCGAACCCTAATGACGAGGTGCTCTACCGACGGGTTATGCCGGACGACTACAAAGCACTTGCAGTCCCTGAAGGCGCGACAGGTACAGTTGTCGTTGAGGCGAGCAAGTGGCTTGAAGATAACCAATGGATTCTGGATCTCGCCGCAGACGAACCGTTTATTGTCGGGTTCGTTGGACATTTAGAACCCAACGACGCTGATTTTGAAAAACACTTGAACCGCTTTGCTGCGAATCCGATTTTTCGGGGGATACGCCTCGGGAGCGGACACTTACGCGCCATTGGCGACACGACTTTCATGGCGAATATCGAGAAATTAGCATCAAAAAATCTCACCTTAGATCTGTTGATTAACCCTGAAGCCTTATCACTTTTACCGACACTGGTTGAACATACGCCGGAGATGCGTATCGTCATCAACCATATTGCCGGTGTTCGTATATCAGAAGAGGCACCGGATTCAGGGTGGGTTTCTGCTATTAACGAAGTGGCACGCTATCCGAACATCTACTGTAAGGTTTCCGGATTGGCGGAACACACTGGGCAAACGCCTGCACCGACGCATGTCGCCTACTACACGCCAACGATTGATGTCTTGTGGGATGCGTTTGGCGAGGATCGGCTTATCTACGGGAGTAACTGGCCCGTCTCGGAACGTTTTGCCCCGTATAAAGTCGTGCAACAGATCGTGGACGACTATTTCAGTGCGAAAGGCGATGCTGTCAAGGCGAAGTACTTCTGGCAAAACGCCAAGGCAGCGTATAAACTTCAATAGTTGTCAGTTATCGGTTGTCAGTCGTCAGTTAACCTTCTGGCAGTAGCGTGTTACATGAATTCCACAAACAGCTCTTTTACTGACAACTGATAACTGAAAGTGAGCGCAGCGAACGTACTGATAACTACTAAGCTACCCAGCGAATAAACTCACCTGCAGGTTGCCGTTTCGGTTGCCCGATGTCGGCGGGGTAACCCGTGTAGAAGAAGCCGATGATGTACTCTTGTGATGAATCAATCCCTAAGAGTTGATAGGTCTGTTCTTCCAGTGTGATTCTGCCGGTGCTCCATTGCATCCCGACCCCGGCATCCCATGCAGCGAGTTGGACGTTCTGCATTGCACAACACGCAGCGGCATAGTCTTCGCGTCGGCGTTGTTCGTCGCCTTCTTGTAGGCACGACACCGCAATAATCGTCGGTTTGGACATAAACTTCTCGTAAGCGAGTTCACCGATTTTGGCGAGGTTCTCGGCATCCACGTGGTCGGGTGTATCCTCCATCTTGATTTCGCGGTATCGGTCTGCAAGGATCAATTTTGTTTCCTTGCCAATCACAGTAAAACGCCACGGTTCCGTGACATGATGATTCGGTGCCCATATCCCGTAACTAAAAACCTGTTCGATGACATCGTTTGGTATCGGTTCCGGTTTGAATTTGAAAATAGTGCGTCGTGTAAGAATTGCGTCTTTAACATCCATTATGTTGCGTCCTCCTTATAAAATTGAATTATAGCGTATACGGGTGTTAATTGCAAAGGATTATGTTTTTCAGCGTGTGTTCATATTTCATCAACAGTGGATCGGAAAGATGGAAATTGAAAATTATACAAAAAACTTGACAATGTGCGTATTTTTTGTTAGAATATATGTCGAATGCGTACTTTGCCCGAATACGTGCCGTATGGACGGTGTTTCCCTCCTGGGAAAACTAGGGACAGCCAACCGTGACCTCTGCCGCTATGGTATGTCTATGTTGGGTTGCTAGAGCCAGACACTCTAGCTTTTTTTTTTATAATCGAATAAAAAACTCCGGTGGCAGATCAGAAGGTAGGCTTTGCGTATATGGTTTGTTTTTGTAAACATCCCAACTAAATCCCGCAATGGCATCGGCTAATCTTATCCACGCGCTCCCTTCATCTTTGGCTCCACGTACCTTCTTATACACCACCCTTGCCTGCTTTAATCGTTTAGCAACCTGTTGTTTTTCTCGCTTATCCAGTCCATTAACCACAACTATTAGCCCGTGTATTTCTGTATCTGGCACATGCTGTTGAAGCACCCGCGCAATTGCATCCACAGTTGCACCAACATAGTCTCGAGTATCAGTGTAGATTGAATAGAAGAGACAATTTTTCAATTCTGCTACGGTTGCTATGGTTCGGAGGTACCTGGCTTTTTTACGATGGTGCGTTTTTGTCCATTTCGTAGATCCTTTTTCGGTTGTTCTTTCTGCCTCTAATAACATACGCTCCCCTTCATCACGCATCTCAACAGTTTTCACAATAACAACAGAAACACTAAAGAAATCACCTTGTGTATGCTGTCCAGATTCATCAACATAACAATAAATTTTACTCATGAAGTTTAATTATCCCGACAAAATTTCAAAGGTAGAAGGCGGTGCTGTCGCACCGCCTCTCAACGTGATTAAAAGTACTTAGTCCTTTGATAGTTGATTCAGATGTGTCTGGAGCCCTTCCATCTGGACTTTAGACAGCACAACGATTGTTATAGGCGAAGGCATAGTCTGGTTTAAGATCAATTGCTTTGTCAAAATCTTTGATAGCAAGATCAACATCACCCTTTTCACCATAAGCGATCCCGCGATTGTTATAGAAAACGTGCTCCTGTGGAACTGGTACTGTGATCATTGCTTTTCTCCAAAATACGGATTGCCTGTTAGTGTGAAAATGATAGCATATTCCGGGTAAGGATATCAACCAAATTTCGTTAGATTTGATCGCCATCTCGAGAACTTTGTCTCAAAGTTAAGGGGTTTTGGTTTTCAAAATGTTTCTCTTGACAATTCAGTGACAACGTGATACTACTTAAACGTGAGTTCGACTTAAGCACGCAGGTTAAGTTGCCCGGATACCAAAACCAAACGCAGGTATCCGAAATGCGAACAACTTGAAAGGAAGGAATTGATATGGATCAGCAGTTTGAAAAATGGGAGAAATGGCTTGGGACCATCTACAAAGATTTTGCGGAAGTTTTCTTTAATAGACACATCTTCTGGGAAATCCAAGCGATAATCAAAAACAATCCAAATCTTGAGAATTACAAACCCAACTGGTTTAATGTGTTTTTAGGGCAGACTTATTTTGATTACGCTGTAAGTGCAATTCGTCGGCAAGTCAAGCATCACAGGAGTAGTACTTCACTCCTTAGACTGTTAGAGAAGATAATACAAACCCCTTCTGTGCTTTCGCGAGAGCGGTTTGTGGAGCGTTTCGTGTATCTACATCCGGCAGGTGAAAAGCGCGCGAATGACCTTTTTGACGAAAAGTTTGCGGGAGAATGTGCAGACCATATTGATCCCATTATTGTTCGCGAAGACCTATGCCAGTTAAAAGTCCGATCTATAACAGTAGAGAAATTCGCTGACACTCGGGTTTCCCATCTCGACGAAAAGATCATCAAGAAAGGGCTCAAGGGATCTCCTCCGTTCAATGATTTAGATGATTGTATAAACTGCCTCGCGGAACTTATACAGAAATATTATCTTCTGATTAAGGCAGTAGACTTAGGCGATGATTTGTCAGTAGATTTCACAGACGATTGGAAGGGAATCTTCCGTCAACAATGGATAGCCCGTGGTGCCACAGACGAGTCTATGCAATAAAGGCAGAACGTGTGAAATTTTCTGCCAAAAGGAAGTTTTGAAGTGGCTTGTTAACATTAAGACATTATAACGATTTAAGAACGCGTTGCGTCACTTAACGACTTGTGCTAATTAATGTTGTAAACATAGATATTTCCTTATGCGAGAACGAGATCTTTGAGTTTCATCAAAGGGCGTCCGAGGCATTGATTTATGAAAGCACCGAGGAGACAACTCCCAACTTATTGCTCATACGCGTTAGCAAACCCCAATGTTTCAACGCACGCACCCGAGAAATATGAAACTGTTGTGTCAGTTGTCCAATCGTCGTCTCGATACGGCGACGCATCCGCACCTGAAGTTTGCGAAAGTCCTGAGGATACTGTCGCTTTTGATTGCTTCTCAGCGTCGGTAATAAAACGGTTGCTTCGGTTGCCATGAGTTCTGCCTGAAGGTGTTCAGAGATGTAACCTTTATCGCCAAGAAGGATCGGATACTCACCGCGTTCAACAAGCAACGGTAAGATGTCTCGATCATCTCTATCAGCAGAGGTAATGCCGAAGTCAACAGGAACGCCGTTGGTCTCCGTCGTTATCAGGGTGCCGCGAAAACCGAGAAATGTCCCCAGACCTTTCGTCGCACACTTGCCATAAGTCGCAAGCGTTCCGGTGCTGTCCGCCCACTTGAAATCAGACTTTGAAGCATTCGCACGTTTGAAATCGCAGATCGGGATCGGAAAAGAGTCAACGATAAAAACGACTTGTGTTAGTTAACTCATTGTTTTTGTTTTTTTCACATTTATTGGATTTTGGACGATAAACATATCGTCCCTACGGGACTAAAGAAAGTGTGTAGGACGTTTTTCTATAAACATATTGAAGAAACACCCAAGGAAATAAACCCTACGGGACTGAAGAGTGTCCGAATCCATGGTTCCCTGACAAAACATCATACTTATGTGAAATTATATTTTACATATAGTTATTTAGCACAAGTCGTTATGAATATGAAAAAATTGACAGGGTTTACAACACCGTGAAAACTTATACCACACCTGACTCTGTAGCGGTCCTTACACAGATTTCTAAAACCCTTTCTATGAAATTTCATAACTTCTATAGAAACGCAGACAACAACCGACAAAATATTTACATACCCAATCAGCGAAAAAATTTGCCCCTTGACACGATCCCCTTCTTGTGATAAAATAGCAGTGCTAAATCAGATACCAAAAAGAGGGGTAGATCAATGAAATTAAAAACATACACATCTCTGCTGCTATTACTCATCTGCATTTCTCCTATATTCGCTGAGGAACATGCAGCGGAAGAAACGCAGCCGCCTATGAAAAAATATGCTGAATTCACACTCAGCGGCACCTACACCGATACCAAAGTTGTCAGCACCTTTGGCACCTCCTCGACAAAGACACTCCGTGGACTCTTTAAGAAATTAGATGCACTCAGGACAGACGATGACCTCGCCGGGGTTATCTTCAAAATAGACGGTGTCAGTTTAGGGTGGGCAACACTTCAAGAAATCCGAAACAAACTAAACGAATTCCGGGCAGCAGGAAAAGAGACAATCGGCTATCTCGAAAGCGGTGGGAATGCCGAATATCTTCTCGCTGCTACGATGGATCGCGTTGTCCTGATGCCGGCCGGGATGCTCAACTTAACAGGATTACGCGCTGAAGTCCTCTTCTACAAAGGACTGTTGGACAAATTAGATATTGAGGCAGATATGTTAGCGATGGGGAAATACAAATCCGGTGTCGAACCCTATATGCGGGACGGTATGTCGGATGCGTTCCGGGAGTCGATGACTGTACTGCTGGACGATCTGTATGCGCAACTGCTAAACCACATCGCTGAGAACCGAGATGATATTTCTACAGAAGCGGCAGCGGATTTAATCGATCGCGGTCCGTTCACTGCTGAAGAAGCGAAGCAGGCGAAATTGGTCGATGCCCTACAATACTACGACGAGTTAGTTGAAGCAATAAAATCAGCATCTGAAGACGAAGAGGTTCAGGTCGGCAAACCCGGATCGGAAGGTAAGCGGAAAGTACCGGATATGAACAGTTTCGCTGGGTTGATGCAGCTCCTCAGTATATTAAGTCCACCGCAGCGTGCGCAGGCTGCAGCGGAAAATCAGATCGCGCTGATCTATGCCAGTGGTGCCATTTTACCCGACATTGGCACCATCTTCATGCCAATGTTGGTGATTACACCGAAAACATTAAAGAAGGCGTTTGAGAAAGCGCGCACCGACGATTCCGTTCGCGCAGTTGTGTTGCGTATAGACAGTCCGGGTGGCTCCGCACTCGCTTCGGATTTAATATGGCGAGAGGTGATGCTCACACAACGCGAGAAACCGGTCGTTGTCTCTATGGGGAATGTTGCTGCGTCTGGTGGCTACTATATAGCGATGGCAGCCGGGACAATCGTCGCACAACCCAGCACCTTGACCGGATCGATCGGTGTATTTGGCGGTAAACTCAATATGAAAGGGCTTTATAACAAAGCCGGTCTGACGAAAGAGATTATCGCACACGGTCAGAACGCTACCCTCTATTCGGACTACGGCGGGTTTACACCGACTGAACGTGAACGCGTCGAAAAGATGATGAAAACTGTTTATGAAGATTTCGTGAACAAAGCCGCATCTGGCAGAAGTAAATCCTTTGACGACATCGACGAGATCGCACAAGGACGCGTCTGGACAGGCAGACAGGCACAAGAACTCGGACTCGTTGATGAACTCGGTGGACTTGATGATGCTCTCTCTATTGCCAAAAAACAGGCAGGATTCGTCGAAGACGACAAAGTTAACCTCATCGTACTACCGAAGCAGCGCCCCTTTTTTGAACAGATCCTTGAGCAGATGATAGAGGATACGGAAGGTTCAATCCGTGGGGGCTGGGGAACCCAACCTCTACAATTGACTTCCAGTCATCCGATGCTGTCTATATTAGGAAAGCAGTCGCAACATCTCCTTGCTTGGCTAAGTCTATTCGGTTTTGAAGATGGCACACAAGTTGTAACAATCTTACCTTACAATATTTTAATTCGGTGACTTTATGAACTCCAAGAATGATTTTCGTATGGACCTGACTGACGAGCAGGTTGCTTTCTTTCAAGAGAACGGATACCTGAGCATTCCACGCATCACAACGGATGAAGAGGTAGAATGGCTCAAAGGGATTTACGATGAACTCTTCACCGAACGGACGGGCGAAGCGGAGGGACGCTATTTCGATCTTGCCGGTCCCCGAGAACACACCGGCAAAGAGACATTGCCACAGGTGTTGGGTCCAGAGGCGCAATTCCCTGAACTCCGCGAGACCCTCTATTTTCGGAACGCACATCGACTCGCCGCGCAGTTGCTTGATGTAGAATCCGAAAAGGTCGGTGGTGGCGGACACATGATCTTGAAACCGGCGCACTACGGCAATGAAACGCCGTGGCACCAAGACGAGGCGTATTGGAATCCCGAAATCCGTCCGCATAGCTTAAGCGTCTGGCTGCCGCTTGATAAGGCGACACTTGAGAGTGGGTGTCTCCAATTTATTCCGAAATCACACAAGGGAGAAGTCCGTTGGCATCGGCACATCAACGACGATCCACTTGTCCACGGATTGGTAACGGATGATGTTGACGTATCAGAAGCCGTCGCTTGCCCGATACCTGCCGGTGGTGCGACGTTCCATCACTGTCGGACGCTGCACTACTCCGCTCCGAATAGCACAGCGGAAGTCCGTAGGGCATATATTCTTGTCTTTAGCGGTCCTGCGAAAAGGTTGGATATACCGGAAGACCGTCCATGGCAAAAGGAAGAGCAGGAAGCACTCGCGAAACTGAAATCGTTAGCGGCAAGCTCTTGATGCTGCTTGGAAATGGTGTTTTCTTGTCAGTAAAAGTGCGCAGCTTGAAACGAAGTGAAAAGCGGATCTACGGAAAGGAACATCGAACCATTAATCCACCTAACCGAACCGCAAGGAAAAGTAAAAATATGAAGATCATCTGCACGGGAATCAGTTGTTCTGGGCGCAAAGAGTTGATGGCGAATTTTAAAATACTCTGCATGAAGAAGAAGTTGAACATCGGCTTTTTCAACATCGGGGACGTTATGCACCGCGCCGCCGCTGAGTCCCGTGTCCATTTTACGGAAAAGGTGCTCGACTCTGATCCGGCAGTGTTGTCATTGGCACGCCGTACGGCTTTCTATGAGATTGCGCGCCGTGCAGAATCCTATGAGCATGTTATCATCGGGTTACATGCCTGCTTCCGGTGGCGCGGAAGCCTCCTCGAAGGGTTCTCATTTAAAGATATTGAAATTCTGCTACCGGACCTCTTGATTAACGTCGTCGATAATATCACCGATATATCCGCACGGATGCGGGAAAGCGCGCAATGGTCGAGTATGGATAACACGACACTTAATGTCTGGTTAGACGAGGAAGAATTCTTAACGCGGCAGATCGCACACTTCACAGAGAAACCGCACTATACCGTCGCGCGACAACACGATCTTGAGAATTTCTATGAACTGCTCTTCTCACCGAAGCCGAAATTTTATCTCAGTTATCCGATTACACTTCTGAGAGATACACCGAAAGAAATTGAAAAGATCCGAGAAATCGGCGAAAAATTGAGCCGTTCATTTATCGTTTTTGACCCGCTCACGATTAAAGATATGGCACTGGTGACGGCTGGCGGAGATGGAAATGTGCCTGCGACGATGGGTGAGATGGATGACGGCGTGATTGAACAGATCAAGACGCGAACAATCTCGCGGGATTATCAGTTTGTCCACCAGAGCGATTTTGTCGTCGTTATCTATCCGACGGACAAATTATCTCCGGGTGTTCTCAGCGAAATGAACTACGCCACCCGTCATAACAAACCGGTGTATGCAGTCTATACCGGAACACGGAGCATCTTCTTCGAGAACCTGTGCGACCGAATCTTTGACACTTACGAAGAACTGGTGGATTTTCTTCAAGAAACTTATAAAACAGAGAAAAATTGAAATAAAAACGTGAGTTTGATAAAAGTGGGATGTTGGGTTTCGCTACCGCTATTTAGGCAGAAAGTGCCTTGAAAAGCGGCATATTTGTCTAAATTATACGGTTTTTAGTGTGTATTTACCGCTCAACCCAACCTACAGATTTATTTTCAAGTTCACGTTA
>JAJEET010000121.1 GCA_022820835.1 Candidatus Poribacteria bacterium | reverse complement strand
GTGGCAAGACACTTATCGGAGGCTCGCCCTGAGTTATGATAAACTCAAAGAAACGCGTTTAGGGTTTCGGTATCTCGCATATTCTATGATTAACTTTCGTATAACTTTCAACCATTCTTAGCGCGTACTCGCTATGAGTTCTATGCTAAAACCTGAGCAGATCAACCGCATCTTAATCATCAGACTCGCACCTCTCGGCGAAACAGTCTTAACAACACCCGTCATCCGTGCTTTACGTCAGCACTTTCGAGACGCTTATATCGCCTACATGGTAGCACCGACACGAGAGGACCTGGTATCCGCAAATCCGCATCTTAACGAAGTGCTAACCTATCAGCCTTCCGTGCCGAAACTCATTTACCAAATGGCACGGCGAAAATTTCAGATGGCAGTTATATTACAACCGACCTTCCGATTGGTGCTTCATACATTCCTTTCTCGAATCCCGCTTCGCGTCGGATTTGAAACGAACGCAGCAGGAAAAAAGTTGCTAAACATCGCAGTCCCGAATAATACCGCACAACATGAAACGCAACGCTACCTTGATGTTGTTCGTGCATTGGATATCGAGATAACAGATGATGAACCAGAGGTATTTGTCAATAGCGAAGGTAAAGCGTGGATAGATAATTTTCTGAAAATAGAGAAACTTGATGATGGCAAGCCTATTATCGGCATCAACCCCGGAGCCGCTACCGTTTATCGGCGTTGGGATGCAGCGAATTTTGCTGTCCTCGGAGATCTGCTTCACGAAGCATACCGCGCCCATATTATTATCACGACCGGACCCCGCGAGGGTGAATTAGCCGATCAAATCGTAGCACAGATGGCACATTCGCCTGTTATTGTCAATCAGGTGACCCCAATGCAACTTGCGGCACTTCTACAACAGTGCAACCTCTATATCAGTAACGACACGGGACCGATGCATCTCAGCACCGCCGTAAAAACACCGACGATTGCCTTATTCGGTGCGTCAAATCTCATCCAGTGGGCACCTCCATGGGAAAAACATGCCGTGATCGCTCGCAAAGCGTGTGAATTTATGAAAACGCTATCATCTAAAGAGTGGGACGCACACCCAGATCGCGCTCGCGAGAACCTTGAAGCGATTACCCCAGATATAGTTATGGCAACAGTGGAGAAACACATACGATGAACACTGAACATAACCAGACAAACAGATTAGATGCCCAACGCATTCATAAATGTCTAACCGATATCCGTTCCAGGATGTATCGGCAGACCCTCCTACAGACAACCGCAGCCGCGCTTTTCTGTGGACTTGTCCTGCTTGCTGCGCTGTTCCTCCTAAACCGATGGATTCTCCTACCGCTACAGATGTCGCTCATCAGTTCAATTGTGATACTCGCAGCGATAGCAATAGGCATCTACCTCAGCCGCAAACAGCGCAAGGATTTGCTGTCTGTCGCGCGTTTTACTGACGAAAAAATGGGACTCAAGGAGCGTCTCAGCACAGCAGCCGAGTTGATACAGATAACAACACCCCAAAATGAATTCGCACAACGCCAGATCCAGGATGCCACAGAAACTGCATCCACTTTGGACATCGCAGAAATAAGTCCGTATCGTGTACCAAAGTTTCTAAAACTATTTCCAATTCCCCTTTTATTCATCGGTATCTCTTTTAGCGTCCCACCGTTCTATGATGTGCCCCAGCCACTTACCCCTCAACAGCAGGAAATATTGGATAGAACCGCTCAAGAACTTACTGAAAAACAGGTGAAAAATTCAGACCTACAGAAGCAGATCAACGACACCGTCCAGAAGTTGAAAACCGCAACCGATTTTGATACGGCACAGAAACATCTCAGCGACTTAAAAAAAGAGGTACGCAAACAGCAATCCGAGCAAGCCGATGCTATCGTTGAAGCCACAAAAGCGAGTCTAAGTTTTCAAGGAATGAACGCCGCCCAACTCACTGAAGAACTTGAGCGTCTCACTGAACAGACTGAGATACCACCTGAACTCCAAGCGGAACTGAAGAATCTCTTTGAGCGTTTGGCTGAAGGTCTACCGAAGGGAGCACTCAGCGATGCGTTGAATCAAGTTCAGGGCAAGGCGGTTACACCGGAGACGTTGCAGGACATCATCGCTGCACTTGAAAAGGTAGATAAATCAGACGATCTCACACAACTGGAGGCACAACTCACAGCAAGTCAGAAGGAATTAGCATTGGCAGCAATCGAAACTGAAACGCCAAGTGGCGGTACTGCCAATAGCGATGGTGCCCCCGGGCAAGACGCTGGTACGACCGAGGTACAGGGCACTGCAGAAAGTATATCCAATTCCGATCCACAAGCAGAATTACAGACGACTGAGGCAGACACAACGCAGAGCAGAACAGATAGTGAAAACGTGACATCTCCTCTCGTTGGTGAGGAAACACCGATTTTGCAAACCAATGGAAACCCGTTGACGCTTACAACAGCCGCTTCTGGCGATGCACAAGGTTTCTCCGATGTCTTTACGGGGGAGGTACGTGACGGGGCACCCGTTTACCTACCTTTCAGCGATGCAACCCTCAATGCGTCGCGAGCGTACGCCGAGGCTATAGATAATAAACGCATCCCTGTTAGGTATCAAGCAGAGATTAAAGCCTACTTGGAGGCAATTTCGAGAAGAAAATGAAAAAAAACATCATTAAAATAGCGATTGCTGTCGGCATCGTTGCTGTCGTTTATTTCGTATTGAAATCCTATGGCGTGACAGACAATATCCGTCTGGAAAATGTTCCGAAGATCAAAACGTGGGTAGCAAGTTTTGGGGCAACCGCACCATTGGTCTATATCGGACTCTACCTTGTGTCTACCGTCTTCTTTCTACCCGGCACCCCTGTAACCGTGCTATCAGGTTTCGTGTTCGGCCCACTGTGGGGTGTCCTATACGCCTCTATAGCCTCTATTATTTCCGTATCTGCCGCATTTCTTATCGCCAGATACGTGGCTCGGGACCTCGTTGAAAACTGGGTCAAAGGGAACGCACAATTCCAAAGAATAGACGAACAGGTAGAAGAACAGGGATGGCGGATCGTGATGCTTACACGCTTAGTCCCCATTTTTCCGTTTAACCTCCAAAATTACGCCTATGGACTCACCAGCATTCGGTTTACCACTTATGTTATCGTCTCTGCTATTTTTATGTTACCGGGGACGGCGGTGTTTGTCCAACTCGGAGGGGCATTTGTCAGTGGTGAGGGTAATATCTGGAAGACGCTTCTCTACCTCGGAGCCGCTGGCGTGCTTCTGCTGTTGCTCTCGTTGCTTCCGAAGTTCCTACAGAAGGGCAAAACGAGATTGTAATGACTGTGAAACCCAACGCTTTTTACTTACGACTGCTGTCGAATTAACGCCGCAACTGCAGCGAATGCCTCTTCACGCGTACGGATTTCACCCGCAAATTGGCGATCCTCAATTTCTTTCAGCAGGTTCCCAATCTGCTTCCCTTCTTTCAAGCAAAAGGTCTGAATCAGATCGTTTCCTGTGATAAGTTTCCCCTGCTTAAAAATAGGCAAGATATATTTATAGTAAGTATCAGCAACCTGTTTAAGAATTGCCGAGTCAATCGTATATAACGCAGCGGCATACAGTAGCACGCCGCACCAATCGGACACATACTTTCTGAGAAAGTCTACTATCTGTTTATGCGTCAGCTCTGGCATTATCCGTTTAAATTCCGTACTTCCAGAGATGAGACTTGCCATAAACTGCACCGTTTTTCGGCTCAACCGTAGGTGTTTGCCGATACTGCTCGGATCGTCTCCACAGAGAAAAGCAAGTTTGATGAAAGCCCGCCGATCCGCCTCCACTCCCAATTCCTCTCGCAGATAGTCGTTAATCTGATTCCGATAAGCATCAAGTCTTGTAGGCATCGGACTTTTTTCAAAATCCTCAAGTGAGCACCAAGCACTATCCGTCCCTCTAACTGAGGGAACAACCTGTTCAAGTAATCCCACTCTCTCCAATTGTCTTAGGTGCGGATACGCTTTTTTAACCTTAAAAATCTTGACCAATTCATCACGACATCTTTCCGCCGCTACGTTAGACAGCGATGACCGATGCTTTATAACCAAAGCACTCGCACGCTCGGAAATCTCAAAATCCAACTGCGCTGCGAACCTATAAATTCGTAGCAGGCGTAACGGATCCGCTTGAACCACCTTTTCACTCGGAAATCGGAGCAGACCTGCCTCTAAATCGTTCATACCATTACAGGGATCAATTACGTGAAAGTCGTTCTCCTCACACGCCTGCTTCGCGAACGTCTCCGCATTTTCAAACGCAATTGCCATCGCATTAATCGTCAGGTCTCGGAGACGTAAGTCCTCGATGAGCGATGCCGCGCGGAATTGTGCGAAATCCATGCTGAGCCATGATGTTCCCGAAACGCCCGAGCGTTTAACAATCACACGGGCAGTGGCTGGGTTTTCTTCAAGCACAATGCATGTCGCTCCGATACTTGCTGCAAACGCCTTCGCAAACGCAATCGCATCCGATGCTAAGACAAAATCAACATCCGTCGTTGGACGTTCGAGCAACATATCCCTGACGCTGCCACCGACAAGATAGAGTTCCACGTCTCGTTTCTTGGCGAAATTGCCGAGGATTTGCACAACCTTATGGTCAAACAGTTCTCGAAATGTGTGGGATGCTCGGTTCATTGGCTTGCCCGTGCCTTCTGGCGCTGCGCTTTCCGTGAACGAAAAAGAATACCGTCCAGATGCAAGTGCGACGCATACCCGATAAAACTTGCAATATAAAACGGAAGACCGCTACGGAGAGCATCCGGTAGGTAATCCCAATCTCGTAATCCATAGAAATTTGACACAAGATTATCACCCGATGTCCATTCCGAATAGTTAGCATAGATCGGGATTAATAGGAACACACCGGGCAGCAAAATCATTGTAATCTTCGCGTGCGTCCAGCCGCGGTGTTTACTCATAATCGGGAGCATCGCAAACAGACCTAATAACGCCGATTCTAAGTACTTTTGTAAAAAAACAATTAACACAACGTTGAGTACAAACAGGACACTATAAAATATCTTTTGACTCTTGCTTTTGATGTCAACATCCGGCCAGAGGCCGAACAGCACAGCAATCACAAAACAACCGATAATCTGTAGAAACTCCAATACCGGTGGAATCGTCGGATTCCACGTATCTGGTACAGTATCAAAAAAGATTGGAACAGCAAGAGTCGCAATAAGCGAAGTGATGAAGAAGGTGCTGTAAACCACTAACCCGCCGATCCAGTGTTCACGAAACATGCTCATGCTCAATATTATAACGTACTTTTCCAAAAAATAAAATTCCTTTCCACTGAAGTTTGATCCAGATAATCGACGACTGGATAAAATTTCATAGTACCTTCTAACGAGGTATCTTCAAAAATAGTCATAAACACAGACACAGACTCTGTTTTCAACGGGTATGAAACTTATCAGTTTTCGCGTTTTACTATGAAAACTGTGAAAATCGCGATACACCCTTTAGCGTATTACTAACGATCATAGGTCTTTGACAATCCGACTTGTGGGGCAGAGGCAGCTTTTTAATTTGACTTATAGCATCCAATATGATACAATTATGTCATAATCTTTCAGTGGATATGACTTATAGCAACGTTTTGGCTTGAATCAAAAGGAAAAACGCGTATTATGTGACCAGATAATTGATCGATGCCCCTAATACGCCGTTAATTGGCAATTGATAGAAGTTGTGTTAAGCAGTCATCGCGAAATTAGATGGAGACACGTGTCCTCAGTGCGACTCCTCTCAACTGCACCACACAACACAGAACCAACCGCGAGGGACCTCTATTATTGGGATAATTCGCGTTTTTTTATAATTTCATATAGGATTTTACATAGGTGGATATGACAACAACCGAGAAAAACGCTATTATTGAGATATTGACACCGATACTTGATAGCGATGGTATCGAACTCGTGGATGTCGAAACAGACCGACAAACTTTGCGACTCCTCATCTACAAACCAGATGGACTCTCGGTGAAAGATTGCCAAGCCGTGAATCATATCGTACAACCGATTTTAGAAGTCCATGAGCTCTTCGCAGGTTATACACAGTTAGAAGTCGCCTCACCAGGAGTAGACAGACCTTTACAAACCGCCAGAGACTTTCAGCGAAATTGCGGGCGAACTGTCCGCATCAAAGTTAACTCCGAATCGGAAAACGAACAAGGACACTACGTCCAAGGTGTCGTCGTAGAAGTCCAACCCGAAACGGTTGTATTAACACAAACTGGTGGAAAGAACATCTCTGTCGAGATTTCACAGATTCGCACGGCACATATACATTTGCAATGGTAATGGGTAGAGGTAAAGCACACATATCACAAGCCTATTTAAGATTTGACTTACGCGATTTTCCATAAATTTCTCGTTCAAAATATTGTTGACGAGAATTTCAAGATCCGCTAATTAACAGATTGGATACTTCGCTAACATAGCATTTGCGTAAGCCTTGTCAAGGTCGATTATAATAGAATTTGGAAAGGAGCACGCGGTCTGAACCGGTATAGGATGTTGTTTGCAAACCTATAAAAACGTGATACAGGAAACCGCGAACGTTACTTATGTTAAAGGACCTCCAGAACGCTATTCGTCAGAATACAGCACAAACAGATTTACCTGAACAGGTTTTTGTTGAGGCGATAGAAGAAGCACTTCGCGCCGCAGCACGCCGAGTTTATGGTGCTGATGCCGACGTTTCTGTTGAGATTAATTTGGAAGCTAGCGACATACGATGCTACGTCCCCAAGAAGGTCGTTAATATTATGCGTGATTTCTCCACAGAAATCCCGATTGAGCAAGCCGTGCTACTTCAAGAGGACATTGAAATCGGACAGGTACTGAACGTCGAAATCGATCCGAGCGAATTTGGACGGATCCCAGCACAGTTGGCAAAACAAATCCTTTTCCAAAAAATCAAGCAGGCTGAACGCGAAAAAATCTATCAGGAATTCGCAGGGCGAGAGGGCGAGGTCGTCACCGGTTATGTTCAACGATTTGAACGCGGCGGGATCATCTTGGACCTTGAGCAGACAGAAGCCTTTTTACCACCACGAGAGATGCCGCGCTCCCACAACTACGAACGCGGGAAACGCTTGCAATGTATAATCTTAAACGTGAAAAATGAGATGCGCGGGGCTCCCATCATCGTATCCCGAACACACCGAGACCTCGTCGCAATGTTATTTGAACAAGAAGTCCCTGAAATCTATGATGGACAAGTCCAAATTATGGCAGTCGTCCGGGATCCGGGCAATCGCGCAAAAGTCGCTGTCAGAGCCATGGAGGAAGGAATAGATCCTGTCGGCACCTGTGTCGGAGTCAAAGGAATTCGCGTTCGCGCTATCGTCAGTGAACTGGATGACGAAAGAATCGATCTCGTTGAATGGAGTGAAGATCCAAGCGTTTTTATCGCAAAAGCACTCGGACGCGTCCTCGTCAAAAAGGTTGAACTCGACGAAGAAAATAGAAGCGCACGCGTCATTGTGCCAGACAACCAACTCTCATTAGCCATCGGACAACGTGGACAGAACGCACGACTCGCCGCAAAATTAACCGGATGGAAGGTTGACATAAAAGGTGAATCCGAAGACACTGTTTCAATTGATGGACTCTTCAAATCGGATGATACGGAACAGACAACGGACACTCCTAATGAACAACCTAACGAAAATCAACAAGCACAACCGGCTACCGATGCGACAGATTCAACAGATGTTGAACTTGTAGATGATAGCGAGGTAGATACAGATACCCTTGAAACCGAAACCGAAAAAGATAACGCTGATCCGCTTGAAGCGACCCGCGATACAGACGATTTTGATGTTGAAGACGACTTTGATGTTGAAGACGATTTTGATATCGAATCTGAAAGTGGGTGAAATTATTGCGGAATGTCATTCGGACTTGTATCGGATGTCGTGGGAAATTTCCACAACCGATACTGATACGGTTCGTCGGTCAAAAAGACGGAACACTACATATTGACAACGAAAAAAAGTTACACGGGCGCGGGGCTTATGTTTGCCGATCCCAATCCTGCATCCTGAAAGCGTTTAAGTCGCCAAGACGCATTAATTCAATGCTGCGAAGGCAACTTGCACACGCAGATATAGAACGATTTGAGAAATCCCTTCTTCGATGGACAAATGAATCCGATAGCACAACAACTAAAAAGGAGGTACTCCTATGAGTAGAGCCCCACGGCAGCGGCGAAGATCCGCTAAAGATAAACGTGAGGAAAATCACGAACAAGGCACGCGGGTATATGAATTAGCAGAACAATACGACCTAACAACCCAAGAACTTATGGCATTCTTGAAGGATCTTGGGGTCCGCGTTAAAAATGATATGACATCGCTTGATTCAGATACAGTCGCGTTAATCGAATCTGAATTAACACTCGATACCAGGGACGACGCTGTATCCACAAATGAAGAACCCCTCAATAACGCCTCCAACGGTTTGCAAATCGAGGAAGGCTCAACCGTTGCTGATCTCGCCGCATCACTCGACTTACAACCATCGGTGCTGATTATGCAACTCATGAAATTAAAAGTAATGGCGAATATAAACCAGAGACTCGATTACAATACACTTGTAATACTTGGAGAGCATCTCGGTTTTGAAGCCATCAAAGCGAAAACACTTGAGGAAGAACTCTTAGTTGAGGAAGAAGACCCACCTGAATCTTTACAACCCCGGGCACCAGTCGTCACAATTATGGGACACGTTGATCACGGTAAAACTTCTCTCTTAGACGCTATACGACAATCAAACATCAGTGAATCTGAAGCAGGAAATATCACACAACACATTGGAGCATATCACGTAACTTTAGAAAGTGGAAGCGTCGTTTTCTTGGATACACCCGGACACGCCGCTTTCACCGCTATGCGCGCACGCGGCGCACAAGCAACCGATATCGTTGTCCTTATCGTTGCAGCAGACGACGGCGTAATGCCCCAAACTATTGAGGCCATTAACCACGCAAAAGCCGCTAAAGTACCTATCGTCGTCGCAATTAACAAAATTGATGTACCCGGCGCACGACCAGACTATATAAAACAACAATTAACTGAACACGAACTCATTCCTGAAGAATGGGGTGGCCAAACTATTTGTGTCGAAACCTCCGCCACAGAGGGAACAGGCATCGATTTCCTGCTCGAAATGCTACTCTTGGAGGCAGCACTCCTTGAACTCAAGGCAAACCCAGATAAATCCGCACGCGGAGTTGTCATCGAAGCTGAGGTTGATAAAGGACGCGGGACCGTCGCAACTGTACTCGTACAAACCGGAACGCTAAAGGTTGGCGACTTTTTTGTCTCCGGTAGGTATTCCGGTAAAGTTCGAGCCATGATTGACGATCTTGGAAAACGGATGAAGAAAGTAGGACCTTCTACACCTGTCGAAGTCCTCGGATTTACCGGCGTACCTGAAGCAGGTGATAAATTCTACGTCGTTGAGTCTGAAAAGAACGCACGCACGATTAGTGAAACTCGGCTGGATCAGTACCGAACAGAGAAACTCGGCACAAATAGCCACGTCAGCTTGGAAAATTTATACCAACAAATTCAAGAAGGTGAAATCAAAGAATTGAATGTCGTCCTTAAAGGCGATGTACAAGGTTCCGTACAAGCAGTCGCCTCATCACTACTTGAATTGGCGACTGATGAAGTTAAAATTAACATTATCCACCAAGCAGTCGGCGGGATCACCGAAACAGATATTTTGCTTGCATCCGCATCTGACGCTATTGTTGTCGGTTTCAACGTTCACCCGACAACTGAAGCAGTCCAAGCAAAGGAAATGGAAGGGATTGATGTCCGTACCTACAACGTGATCTATAACCTCATCTCCTATATTCGGTCAGCCATGGAAGGCTTGCTCGAACCAGAAGTACGAGAGGTCGTCATCGGACGCGCAGAGGTACGGGAACTCTTTAAAGTGCCACGACTCGGTTTAGTCGCTGGCAGCTACGTCAATTGGGGACGCATCTCTTACAATCAACCGCTTCGTGTCCTTCGCGACAATCGCTTGATTTTCGAGGGAAAAGTCATTTCGCTTCGACGATTTAAGGAAAGTGTAAACGAAGTCCAAGCAAACTATGAATGTGGTATCGGCATCGAGGATTTTGATGACCTTAAAGTAGGAGATGTTCTTGAGTGTTATGTCCACGAAGAGATAGCACGTACACTTTGATAACCGGCTCTGTTCCTACGATAGCCTATTCCTTGAAACAGCGCGGTCGAAAACCGCGCCTACTATTGCAATTAATTAACACGTATATATGCACATCGGTGTTTGTAAAATCCGGCTACGCATCCCCGACAGCCAATCGTTGAAAGCGAAACGCCGGGTCGTCAAAAGTCTTATTGCGAAACTTAAAAACCGTTTCAATATCGCTATTGCAGAGGTTGAGGCGTTAGACGCGCACCAGTTCGCAGTGCTAGCAGCGGTATCCGTCTCCAACGATAGCGCACATCTGAACAAACTTATTTCGCATGTCGTTAACTTTGTTGAGACAAATGTCAATGCTGAGTTAATGGATTATGAAACGGAATTCTTTTTTTGACAGGACTTACGGACACTCCCATGCTGACGAGGTTTGGATACCCGTCAATCGAAGGGAATACGTAGAAAATTGTGTATGTCAATTCCAAAAAATAAAAATAGCAAACCGAAACTTGCTGTTGAGGTAGAAACACATGGCAGATAGCAGAAGGCAAGATCGCGTAGCAGCCCTCATTCAACGCGAACTCAGCGAGATTATACAACGTTCCGTTAAAGACCCACGTGTTGCGTTTTGTACTGTCTCACAGGCAGAAGTGTCACCGGACCTGAAATATGTTGACGTCAAAGTGAGTGTTATTGGCGACGCAGCACAAAAGGAGAAAACACTTGCCGGCCTGAAAAGTGCTGCCGGTTTCCTACGCAGAGAAATCGGAAAACGACTCACGCTCCGCTATTCCCCAGAACTACGATTCGCCCTCGACGAATCCGCCGACTACCTATTAAGAATAGATGGACTTCTGAAGTCCGTTAGAACTGAAGATGAGGCTCCCGATAACCAGACAGCAGACCTGACATGAACTCACTACAAATTACTGGTATGTCAAACTATAGCACACTTCTCTCTGTATTTGATCGGTATCACACCTTCGCACTTTCAACGCATATTAACCCAGATGGCGACGCAATCGGGTCGGAACTCGCGCTATACGCCTTCCTCACAGAAATTGGGAAATCTGTTAAAGTATTTAATACTGACGCAGTACCGAAAAACTACAAATTCCTTCCGTGTTGGGATGTCATTGAGGGAGTCAATGCTGTTGATACATATCGACCAGAAGTACTCGTTGTATTAGACGCAAGCACACTTGAGCGAATCGGAAAACGCCTCTCTAAAACCTTACTACCAATACACAAACTCGTTAATATCGACCATCACGCCACTGCGGAGGCATTCGGCGACATCAATCTTATTATGCCTGCTGCCTCTTCCACCTCCGAAATCGTCTATAAACTTATTAAACACTATCAGACATCAATAAACCAAGCGTGTGCACTCTGTCTTTATACGGGGCTTATGTTTGATACCGGTTGTTTTCGCTATAGCAATACGACAGATGAAACGCATCGCATTGCAGCAGAATTGATTGAGATCGGCAAATTCGCACCAGATGAAATCTATCGGAACGTTTATGAACAACTCCCTGTCGCTAAACTTCGACTGTTAAGCGAAGTTCTCAGTACCTTACAAGTAACTGATAACGGAAAAATCGCTTCCGTATACGCAACACAAGAAATGTTCAGGAAAACGGGAACAAACACCGATGCCCTAGAAGGTATCGTGAACCAAATTCAAGCCATCGCCGGTGTTGAGGTCGCACTCTGTGCATCTGAAATGACAGATCGAAGCACGAAAGTAAGTCTGAGAAGTCAAGGACGCGTTGATGTCAGTCAACTTGCAGCTGAATTTGAAGGTGGTGGACACGCACGTGCCGCAGGCTGTAGGCTCGTTATGCACTATCTCACAGCACTCACAACTCTTGTTCAAACTGCACAACGCTATATGGATCAAAGTCCCTCGAAATATAAGGATTGCCGGAAGGATTGAACCACGTGGAAAACGCCAGTAATAGGAGTGGTCGACAAGTCGCTCCTACAACTTGTCGGTTGGATGATATAGCCGAATTCAAGAGAAACACAGCCGTCACTTTTGGTGTGTTTGACGGGCTTCACATTGGACACCAAACCGTTATTGATACACTTCTCAAACGTGCCGCACACCATCAGTTAATGAGCGTCTTGATCAGTTTTTATCCACATCCTCTTGCATTTCTTGCACCCGAACGCTGCCCCCCTCTCCTAACCCCACTCTCTAAGCGCATCGAAATCCTGCAGCAACTCGGTATTGACAAAATTATTATGCTCAGTTTTGACGCTCAGATAGCAACAATGTCACCCGAACACTTTGTGGAACATGTACTCTTAAAAAAATGCAGTGCCAGGCAGATCGTTGTTGGATACGCCTGTCAGTTCGGAAAAGATCGCGCCGGCAACGCAGAAAAACTGGTAGAACTCGCCAAAGTATATCCCTTTGGCGTTACCATTGTCCCACCAACAGAGATAAACGGGACACCTATCCATAGCACCCGGATACGAGAGGCACTAACGCGGGGCGACCTACGATGTGCTTCGCAACTGTTGGGGCGTTATTATGCCTTGATTGGGAACGTCATTCCCGGAGAGGGTCGCGGCAGACAAATCGGATTCCCTACAGCCAACATAGACACACACGGACAGGTCTGTCCTCCGAATGGCGTTTACGCCATACGCGCAAAGTTAGATGGACAACACCTGGACGGTGTGTTGAACATTGGCATCCGTCCTACGTTTGACGGCACAACCGTTCAGATAGAATGCCATTTTTTTGATTTTGATGAAACAATCTACGGTAAATCTGTAGAAATCTTTCTGATAGAAAAAATTCGGAGTGAACAGAAGTTCCCAAATCCTGAAGCCCTTATTCAACAAATACAACGCGATATCAACTCAGCAAAGAAGATTCTCACAGAAACTAACCAGCAACCTGATAGACTGCGTTAGGTATCCAAAATACTTGAGATATGAGTTTAATTTGAAATTACGACTGATTTGTGGTATTATATACGTACGAAATAAATAACGATGGGAACGACTTCCCGAAAGCAGCTAAATCGCTATTTCATATAGTACTGGAAACGCATCGGTGCTTTACACGGCTCTCCTTATGTGATCGATAAAGTTGCAAACTCCTAAATTATTATGAAGGAGGTGAAAGTAATTGGCAATTGGTGCTGCAGAGAAAAAAGAATTAATCCAAAAGTATCAGATACATCAACAAGACACCGGTTCTCCAGAGGCACAAGTGGCAATTTTGACTACGCGTATTCGACAACTCACTGAACATTTTCGGACACATCGCAAGGATCATCATTCACGCCACGGACTTTACCGATTGGTTGGTAAACAGCGTCGCTTGTTACGGTATCTATATAAGAAAGACGTTACGCGCTATTATCGTTTAATTAATGAACTCGGAATTCGTGACACCATCGGATTAAGGTAAATTAGGTTATTGTAAAGGTGCTAAGTATATTGTTTTAACAGCATAAGCAGAACGCAACGTTTGCGACCTTGTGCTAACAAGTGCCGAGTGAGTTTCATTACAACACCACAGCACGATTTCATCTCAAAAAATATAGTTAGCATCGTCAAATCGGCAATATGTCTCTCAAGACGAGATAGTGATTGCATCGCCTCTTTATTGTTCATATAGGGTGGCACGACGGAAAAATTGGAATACAGGAGTAGTATATAAATGAAAGTTGAAATGCAACTTGGAAGCGAGAAGTTATCCATTGAAACCGGAAAAGTTGCGAAACAGGCAGATGGTGCTGTCTGGGTACAATATGGTGGGACGGTGGTCTTGGTCACAGTGGTAGCAGATGATAGCGAACACGACCTTGATTTCTTTCCATTAACAGTAGATTACCGTGAAAGGGCTTATGCCAATGGACGCATACCGACAGTATATGGGAGACGAGAACCACGACCCGGAACTTCTGAACAACTCGTCGCTCGGCTCATAGACCATTGCATCCGTCCACTTTTTCCAAAAGACTTTAAGGCTGAAGTCCAAATATTATGTAACGTCTATTCATCGGATGGTGTCCATCCAGCGGATGTACCCGCTCTTATCGGGACCTCCGCAGCATTAGCTATTTCCGATATCCCTTTTAATGGACCCGTCGCAGCCGTCACTGTCGGAAAAATTGAAGACCGATTGATCATCAACCCAACTTATGAGGAATTAAACGCCTCTGATATGGAAATATTCGTTAGTGGGAAAGCAGATGCCGTTATGTCTGTTGAAGGCGGTGGACACGAAATCCCTGAAGATGAAGTCATTGATACGATTATCACAGCACACGCAGAGATAAAAGAAATTATTAAACTTCAGGAAGGACTCGCAGCAGGATGTAGTAACACGAAACGCGACTATGCCGCTAAAAGTGTTGAATCTGACCTCAGCACCCGAGTCCGGAATCTCGCCACTTCACGTATTCGCGAATCTATCGGTATGGCTGACAAGAAGTCACGTGAGGATTACCTCGAGCAAGTCCAAGAAGAGGTACTTTCCGAAATCCTTGAAGAAGTACCAGAAGATGTTGATCCGAATGCAACAAAAGACACCATCTCTATTCTAAGTGAAATCGAAAAAGAAGAGATGCGACAAGCGATCTTGACGGAAGGTAAACGTGTAGACGGACGCGGCGTAACCGATATTCGAAACATCTCTGGTGAAGTCTCTCTCCTCCCATATACGCACGGTTCCGCTCTATTTAGCAGAGGACAGACCCAAGCCCTCTGTGTTACGACACTCGGGACTTCTGGAGATGAGGATGTCCAACGCGGACTCGATGGCGAAGCAAGACGTTCTTTCTTTTTACATTACAATTTCCCGCCTTTTAGCACCGGTGAAGTCAAACGGATGATGGGACCCGGACGGCGTGAAATCGGACACGGTGCCCTCGCTGAAAAAGCACTCGAACCCGTCATACCTGATAAGGAAGAATTTCACTATACCATCCGCGTTGTTTCGGAGATATTGGAATCTAACGCGTCATCTTCTATGGCAACAGTTTGTGGCGCGACACTCGCACTATTAGATGCAGGCGTACCGCTCAAAAGAGCCGTTGCAGGAATAGGAGTCGGGTTGATTAAGGAAGGTGAACAGGAAGCGATACTCACCGATATGCTCGGTACCGAAGATTTTCTCGGCGATATGGACTTTAAAGTAGCCGGAACAACTGAAGGTGTTACCGCTGTACAAATGGACATCAAGATTGAGGGTGTTACACCTGAATTGATGCGACGCGCAATCCATCAGGCAAAAGAGGCACGGCTCGCTGTCATTGAACAGATGAACGCTGTTATCGCCCAACCGCGAGCTGAACTTTCACCGTACGCACCACGAATCCACTCCATACAAATCGCACAGCAGAAAATTAAGGACCTCATCGGACCCCGCGGTAAAACTGTACAGGGCCTCCAAGAAGAGACAAACACTACCATCAATATCGAAGATGATGGAACTGTCGAGATTGCAGCAACAAGCGCAGAAGATGTCAAAAACGCAGAGGAAAAAATTCGTGCAATCACCGCTATGCCTGAAATCGGTAAAGAGTACACCGGTAAAGTCGTACGAACCGCATCATTTGGCGCATTTGTCGAGATTTTACCCGGTAAAGACGGACTCGTTCATATCTCACAGATGGGAGACGGTTACGTCCGGCGTGCCGAAGATGTCATGCAAGTCGGTGATGAAGTCACTGTCCGAATCCTCACGATTGACGACCAAGATCGTGTTGACTTAGCACTCGTCGCTGCTAATGGTGTACCTGTTGAAGAACTGAATATCGAATCAAGCGATGACCGCGAATTCTCACCCAGAGAACCCCGCGATGGCGGTCGTTCTAATTACAGGGACAATCGAGACTCACGCGATTACAGGGACAACAGAAGAGGGAACGACTCGCGCGACCGGCGGGGTGGAAACCGGTATGACCAACGTGATAATCGCGAGTACCGTGACCGACGCTCCTCGCCACGCCTCCCGAAAGGACGTTCTCGATAGTAACCTGTGAAGCACTGCACGACATCACAGCTAAAATAACGTATCCAGCAAATAGGGTAAAGGATAAGTAGTCCTTTGCCCTATTTTATATCGGACGAAAAAACCGAGAACTAAACACCCCTGCCCCCGACATACTTTTTCGTTGACAATCTATGCAGGATATGGTACTCTATTTTTAATTTCACGGAGCGTGTTTTGATAAAACTGCAAGAACTCTGGCGAGGCATGAGAGACTTTTGGAGAGTAGGGAAAACAGGCTTCGCCCTTTTCCTAATGTCCCTCTTTGTTATTATCTACGGTTCCATCGCCTTGGATTATGAAACAGCGAAAGGCTGGAAAGGGCATGAATCCGTTCAAAATGTCCTTGACGATATTTCAAATTTCATTCCGGTTGGTGCGGCTCTGGTCGCTATGATAGTGGGAGGCATTGATTTTATCATGTTATTGTCAGATTGGTATTATGATAGACGAGAAAAACGTATTCAGGCAGCCGAAGCGAAAGGTAAAGCCGAAGGCATTGCTGAGGGTAAAGCCGAAGGCATTGCGGAAGGTCAAGCGCAAGTTTATAGAGAGATCGCGGACTGGGATAGACGCAGAAGGGAAGCAGCCGCGCGCGGCGAAGAATTCTCTGAGCCACCTCCCGGTGTGACACAAAACGGTTCTGAATAGCAGACTAACTTTAGAGAGTCACCAACTTCCATACTCAGGGACTCTCTTTCATTTTTCTTCTTACGCAAAGCGCAGAAAAACCTTTATGTCAGAAGCAACGCAAACCTACCTCACCCTCGGAAGTGGAAGTGAAGAAACAGATAACGGATTCTACAGTACACTCGATTACATCCGCGAGAATGCCAATACCCAATATGGAAAAGGCAAACTTTTTGAACGACTGATACGTACCTATCTCCTTGAAGACCCCTTCTACCAAAAACGGTTTTCCGAAGTCTATCTCTGGTCGGAATGGGCAGAACTCTGTCCAGAATTCGACGGTGTTGATATAGGTGTTGACCTCGTCGCAGAAGAACGCGATGGCGGATACTGTGCTATTCAGTGTAAATGCTATGCCGAAAACACACGGATTTCAAAGGGCGATCTGGATACCTTCATCTCCGCTTCAGCACGCGAACCCTTTACCGCCCGAATGTTCGTGGATACCGGCAGCGATTGGAGTGCCAACCTCTACAGAACGCTCGACGGACTGCAACCCCCCTGCCAACGGGTTAGCGCGGCGGACCTCGCAAGCCGACCGGTTGACTGGCCCGATCTCAGCCATGAGGCACCCGAACAACTCAACTATCAGCAAGAGACGTTCAACTTAAGAGAACATCAGAAAACGGCGTTTGATGACGTTCTCAGCGGTTTCAAAGCGTCTGATCGCGGTAAACTCATCATGGCGTGCGGCACGGGCAAAACTTTTACAGCACTCCGAATCGCTGAGCATATCGCTGGCATCGGTGGCAGGGTATTGTACCTCGTCCCCTCTATCGGGCTATTTTCACAAGCGATGCGGGAATGGGCAGAACAACAAACCATTCCGCACCGCTACATCGGTATCTGCTCCGACACAAAAGCAGGCAAAACTGCAGAGGATGCATCGATCCTTGAACTGGAAATTCCGGTCACCACGGACCCCACCGCTATCTCTGAAGCCCTTGAAAAAGATGACAAAGCCGCTATGAAGGTCGTTTTCTGCACCTATCATTCGCTCCCGATTGTTGAAGCAGCACAGGATGCAGGTGCGCCCACCTTTGATATGGTGCTCTGTGATGAGGCACACAGAACCACCGGCATTGAGGATGGCGGCGACAAGACATCCCCATTCGTTCTTGTTCACGATACGGATCGGATCCGTGCCAAGAAACGCCTCTATATGACAGCAACCTCACGACTTTATACCGAAAGTGCAAAGGCAAAAGCAGCACGCCACGATATTGAAGTCTTCTCTATGGATGACTCCGAGACCTACGGACCCGAATTTCACCGCCTCCCTTTTTCCAGAGCTGTCGAGCAAGACCTCCTCTCCGATTATAAAGTCGTCGTGCTGGCGATGTCCGAGCAAGACGCGGACGCTGCCCTACAGACATACCGCGCTTCAGGCGGGAGTGAAATTAACATTAACGACGCAACCAAAATTGTGGGATGCTGGCGGGCACTCCAAAACCCAGAACGGAAGTCAACCGACGACCCAGAAATCAGACCACTGACTCGCGCAATCGCATTCACGAACACCATCGCCGCTTCAAAGAGCCTTGTAAAGCATTGGGATGGGATTATTGAAAGTGCGATTGAACGATTGCCTGAAGATCAGCGTCCGAGCAACTTCAAATGCGAAACCGATCATGTAGATGGAAAAACGAATGCACTCAATCGAAAAAAGCGAATTGAGTGGTTGAAACGGGATGCTGATGGTGTCTGCCGAATCCTTTCCAATGCCCGGTGCCTCTCCGAAGGAATTGACGTTCCAGCACTGGACGCTGTGCTTTTCATGACACCGCGAAACTCACACATTGACATTGTGCAGGCAGTCGGGCGCGTCATGCGGAAAGCAGAAGGTAAGATCTACGGCTATATCGTGCTACCCGTTGCGATCCCCGCGGGTGCTGACCCTGCTGATGTCCTCAACGACAACAAGCGGTTCGCCTCTGTTTGGAATGTGCTACGCGCACTCCGTTCCCACGATGACAGACTCAACGCCGAAATCAATAGAATCGACCTCAATAATCAACAGACAGATCGAATTATCTTTAGTGGATTTGACAGCGATGGTGAAAGCACTGGTAGTTTAAACGAGGAGCAGCTGTTCCTCCCCATTGACCTTCCCCCGGGTGCCATATTTGCGAAGATCGTGGAGCGGTGCGGTGACAGAAAGTATTGGGAGAGTTGGGCAGCCGATGTCGCCGATATTTTCTCGCGCATCGTCGGGCGTGTTGAAAACCTATTGGATACCCCCGAAAACGACGCACTACAGGAATGGTTTGCAGATTTCCACACCGAACTAAAGAGTTCAATCAACGCTTCTATTACGCGAAAACACGCCATTGATATGATGGCACAACATATCTTGACCCGCCCAGTTTTCGACGCACTCTTTGAGAATTACGACTTCGCTTCTGGGAATCCGGTCTCTATCGCCCTCGACAAACTCCGCAACGATTTCGCAGAATTCGGACTTGAGGACGAAACCCGCGATTTAGCGGGGTTCTATGAAAGCGTCCGAATGCGCGCCCGCGGCATCGATAACAGTGAAGGTAGGCAACGCGTACTTCTTGAACTCTATGAAAAGTTTTTTCAGAAAGCGTTGAAGAAAGACGCTGAACGGCTCGGCATCGTCTATACCCCTGTTGAGCTCGTGGACTTCATTTTACACAGTGCAAACGAGGTTTTACAAGACGAGTTTGGCCGCAGTCTTAGTGACGAAGGCGTTCATATCCTGGATCCGTTCACAGGTGCAGGTATCTTTCTCGCTCGTCTGCTCCAATCTGGACTCATCCACTCCGATGACCTCGAAAGGAAATATCGCGAGGAACTCCACGCCAATGAGATTGTCCTCCTCGCCTACTACATCGCCGCTGTCAATATTGAAGAGGCATTTCACGGAAAGCGCGGTGAAGATAAAACCTACGAGCCATTTAACGGCATAGTCTTAACAGATACGTTCAACCTGAACAAAAACAAAACCCTTTTCCCGAAAGAGTGGCTACCGGACAATAACGAGCGCGTTGAACGTCAACAGCAGCTCCCGATCGGGGTTATCGTTGGCAATCCGCCATGGTCAGCAGGACAGCGGAGCGCGTCGGACGACAATCCTAATGTGGAATATCCTGAACTTAAAGATCGGATCAGAGCAACTTATGCTGAACACTCTACAGCGACGTTAAAGAGGAGCCTTTATGACACCTATAAGATGGCGATCCGATGGGCATCCGACAGACTTGATGCACAAGGAATCATTGCCTTCGTCACCAATGGTTCATGGATTGACGGGCATGTTGACTCAGGGGTTAGAGCTTGTTTAGTAGAGGAGTTCAGTTCTATCTATGTCCTGCACCTGCGCGGAAATCAACGAACCCAAGGGGAGGTGTCCCGTCGAGAAGGTGGTAAAGTCTTCGGTTCAGGATCACGAGCACCGGTCGCTATTACACTCCTCGTCAAGAATCCGAATGCTACGCACGAGGGTTGTAAAATTCAATATCGCGATATTGGTGACTATCTCACACGCGAGAAGAAATTGGAGGCACTCAGTAAGGCAAAATCTATAAAAGGATTTAGTGACTGGCAGACGATCATACCTGATGAACATCACGATTGGATAGAACAACGCAATGATGCTTTTTCCGATTTCTATGCGCTCGGATCCGAGGCCACAAAGGCAGGTAAGGCGGATGACGCAATATTCGTGTTGTATTCACGAGGGTACGCAACAGGTAGAGACGCATACATCTATAATTTCTCACACGATACTTGCGTCAAGAGCGCGCAGCAAATGACGCAAGATTACATTAATGCACTTTCTGACCTTGAGACAATCTCTGAACTCTCAGTAGATGAGGCAGCCCTCCGCCATTCATCAAATCTTAAGTGGGATTTTAATCTCAAGGAGAATCTGAAACGAAAGAAAGCAACTGAATTTGATGGAGAATATATTCAAAAAGTTGTGTACCGACCATTTGTCGCCACGAATTGTTATGCTAACTATATTTTCGCGCAGAGAAAGTACCAGCAGGACTTAATTTTTCCAAACAGTTCCAGTGAAAATCGCGCGATCTGCGTCCCAGGTATTGGCTCTAAAAAAGCATTTTCTGCGCTTATCACGGATACAATGCCCGATCTCGGTTTCAATGAAGCTTCACAGTGTTTCCCGCGGTACCAATATCCGAAATCTACAGATGCACCTGACACAACACTCACTTTTGACGGTATTGACAAACCACCCGATCGCATTGATAACATCTCAGACACAGCACTGCACGCTTTCCGTAAACACTACAATGATGACACAATCACCAAAGATACGATTTTCGATTATGTCTACGGCGTTTTGCATGCACCCAGTTACCGAGAGGCATTTGCAAACGATTTATCCAAAATGATACCGCGTATCCCGTTTGCACCGGATTTTCATACCTTCGCGGCGGCGGGTGCAGCACTCGCAGCCCTCCATCTCAATTATGAGACGTGCGAACAATACCCTTTAGAACTCGTATACGCTCACGACAGAGACCCGCAACCTCATCATTTTTACCTCGGCACCCGCGCAATGCGGTTCACGGATAAGCAAGCAAAAACCACGCTTATTATCAACGAGCATGTCCATCTATCCGGCATTCCCGAAAGCGCGCATCGGTATGTCGTCAACGGCAGGACACCTTTAGAGTGGTTCATTGATCGTTACAAAATCACACAAGACAAAGACAGCGGCATCATCAACGACCCTAACGGCTGGTTTGCGGATCCTCGTGCCCTCATTGCGGCGGTTGAACGGATTGTCTATGTCAGCGTAGAATCTGCTCGGATTATTGAGAGATTGCCTTCGGAGATAACTTCGAGAATCGAATAAGTTTACTGTTTTCTTTGCATGATCAGTAAAAATATGGTTTAATTACCCCAAGTTGTTACTGACAAGTTTTGAATGTTCAACAAAGTTTTTTAGGTACTTTCCTCATCCCGCATGAAGATTACCGGCTTGCGCTAAATAACTATTTGTAAATCATAATTTCACAGAAGCACCCTTTTTACACCAATTTCTCACAGGTTGCGACCCTCTTCAGTCCCGTAGGGACGATATGTTTATAGAAAAAGGCATGCCCCCTCTTTTAGTCCCGTAGGGACGATATGTTTATTTTTCAAAACTAACTATCTGTGAAGACAAAAAACAATGGGTGAATTAGTACGGGTCGTTAATTTTTCTATTTTTCGGTCTTAATAAACGTTGGCACCTCAGGCTTGAAAAGTCTTTTAATCACGTTCTCCATACTCCTCTTTATCTTCTTGTCCCTTTTGATAGCCTGCGTCATAAATCTCTTGTAACTTTTGCTCTTTTTCGTTTTCTCCATTCAATAGTCCAAAGAGTAATACATCTATAATTTCATCAACAACACCTTCAACTATTTCTTCGATATCATCCATTACAACTTTAGCCATATCTTCAAAAAAATCGGATGACCCTCTTCCTTCGTTATAGCCATCTACGTATGCTTGGTTAGCTTCTTCTTGTGTGATTTCTACCTTTGCCATCACGACCTCCTTTGGAAAAAAGTTGATGAACATAATTCAACACACACTTGATAACGCCGCATGAAGCCAAAACAAATTGTCCAAACTTCAGTAACTATTATAGCATTTTATTTTTTCTTCTCAAGTAAAATGTGGGTGTGTAAATATTTTGGCAGCGGCTCCTATAGGATCAGTCTACCATAGAGTGCAACACCACTCTGTGTACTCTGTGTATTGCCTCAGAAATTCGGGCCACTGTCTATAGTAAAGTTTAGAATTAAAGAAACATTTCAAGTCCTAAACAAACCGTAACACGAGCCCTGTCTGGTGTTTTCTTTCTACCATAGGAGATCGTTGGTTTCCTGGGCACAGAATGTCTCACTAATTATGTGATCCACTATAAAGAAAAAATAGATTTGCCTCTCCACATTATATATGTTATCATATACATACTAATTGAATTATATTAATCAAGCAAAAAGATAAAAATAACCCTTCCCCCAGACATAAGGAGTACAAAACGTAAACTCGGTTAAAACGAAACCTCTTTTGCCTAACGACTCAGAACGACTCAGAGTCGCCGCAAACGCAAATCGCAAATGTTACACTTTTCGCCTTTTTTTCAAATACGAACCCATAACACAATTGCCTCTGAACCCTTACGGCAACTAAGTTTATCGCAATGGCACATCCATACCCACTGTTACACAAGTGTAACATTTTAAGGACAGACGCACTGCCTCTTAAAGTCCCTGATAAGCTGACACCTGTGATCGCACCCCGAACCTGAACCGATAGACCCTAACCCATCGCAGAAAAAATATGACGCAGATTTTTGCGTACAAAAAAAATTAAAGTGCCTTTATGACAAAAACCACAGCAGCCGAACGCGTCTTTCTATCGCGTACCGAAGCCGTTATCGAAAAGAAACGCGCACGCGCCGCATACTACGAACAGCACAATGGAGAAACCGAAAAAGTCATCGTACGGATACGAGATTTGGAAAAACAAAATCCAGCGATAGAAGATCGTATAGAAACGGAAGTCGGTTATTTTCAGAAACATCACCACCACATGCAATATTGGACGTTGAATGAAAAAGGATATCAGATCGGCAGTGGGGTCATTGAGTCGGCTTGTAGGTATGTGGTCAATGAACGCTGTAAACAAGCAGGCATGCGATGGGGACCCCCCGGGATAAATGCTATACTCTTTTGGCGATCTTTGCTAAAGAATGACGCATCGGAGACTTATTGAGACAAACAAGTTATGCAGAATGCAGCATAAGTACGCTGCCAAAAACTTTACACACCCCTAAAATTTGTCAAATTTTCTATGTCCGAAACCACTATGGTAAACCTTAGAATTAATCATTTTCTGCAAGTACACCCCCCTAATCCCCCTTATCAGGGGGGAATTGGATCATTTGTAGATGTCAATATATTTTTATAATTTACCATAATTGCGATAATATATTCATAACTTCACCAAAAATTTCAAGCCCAAAACAACCTATTAGGAAAGATAATATGATTATTGCCAGTAAGACCAAACCTGAAGTCCTTTTAGCAGATATGTCGTGGTGGACTATGATAAAAAACTCTCCGCCTGAAATATATCAAAACTATAAACTTCTATGCCCCACTATTTTTTACGCTGAAAATTATCATGATATTAAAGCTGCTAATAAGAGGTTTAAAACACCCTATGAAGTTATTGGTGTTTTACCATGGCAACTATTAGCTAAAAATGAACTGGAAGGAAAAGAGATTCTTCATGATAGTATTATTCCATTTGACCTAAAAACAGAACCGGATATGAATAGTGAAGAAAAAAAGATGACGCAAGATGCTAAAAACATAATAAAAACGTTTGACAAAAGTGACCAGCAGAGATTTGAATCAGGAAAAGCATCACTAAAACATTTAGACTATCTCGGAGATTTTGGGAATGCCCCGCATCAAAATCTCACATGGAGTCAATTTTTTGAGAAGTTCAAAGAATCCAGTCGTGAATCTGGTTTTGAAGAACTTGTCGCCGTTATAGACCAACAGCCAAATAAAAAGATAGCCAGAACAGCACTTGAGGGTGTATTCGATCAATGCAGAGAACGGTATCCTATAAATACCTTTAAAAAAGCATGTAAAATGTCGCAATCTATATTGGAAGATAACTTCATAGATGTTTGTAATCTTATGCTAATCTCTGAATTTGAAAGGGTCAGAACAGAATCTGAAAGAGAGGGGACAGAATCTAAAAGAGAGATGTTAGAATTTGATAATAGACATTGGGAAAATAATCGAGACTATTTACTATCAAATCCCAAATCATATTCTTCCCGTTTTCCATATACTTCGTATGCTCTGTACCTTGAGATTGCCTTCATAATATACCAAAAAGAAAACAGCCGTAACAGTAAAATTAGATCAAAAGTTAGCTTAAGAGATTTTGAGTATTTATTTTACACTTATTTTTCTAACGTTCTATTCGTTTCCATGGATAAACTACACGAAACATACATCAATGAATCAGAGATACTCAAATCAAGACTTCATGGTTCATTTGTCCACATGCCCCATAAAAATGACAACCCTGAGAAATATGATATGGGCATGAGATATATCCAATACGGAAGGCGATATTGAATTCTATAAGAAACTTGAAACTGCTAATTGTGAAACTCAATTTAACTAATCCCAAAACTACTAATGCAGCGCGTAGGTTGGGTTGAACGGGATCTAACAAAACCGCATCCGGAAAAATCACTTTTGGGCATTGAGAAACCTAAAATCTCCTAAATGCAAGTGAAACCTGACACATTTCCTACTATACACCCATCGACCGCTGGAGACTTAGGTAGAGTTCACAATTATTTTAACATTATAGGAAGGCGAGGATACAATCCTCGCCAGCAACGGTGGGGTTTTTGTTCACTGACGAACTGTCCACATATTTTCGGATTCTACTATAACCGCTAACTCTTCTGCCGATAAATCCACGATTCAGAAATATTTTAAGGAAAAGCGCACATGAATACACCAAACATATCTGATACACAAACCGACCTTAGCCGAGCTCTGGAAAAGATCACCGAGATAGCGAATGCATCTGCCAACGGCAACTATATCTACCGCGGTGAGTCTGAAATTCATGATAAAATCTCCTCAAACCTCTACCGCGAATACGAGGCTGATATTGAAACAGAATACTTTGATATAGAGGTTGTCCAGAAGGAAATCCTGAAGGAAGCAAAGGAATATACCCACAAGACCGACGAGTTTGAAATCCTTACGGAGCTCCAGCACCACGGCGGAAAGACGAATCTCATTGACTTTACGACCGACTACCTCGTTGCCCTCTTTTTCGCCTGCGACGGCAACCGCGACGCGCCCGGGAGGGTTATATTGCTCCAAAACCGGTCTGAAACTTACGAAGTCGTAAAGCCTTCGAGAACGGTCGCGCGTGCTGGAATTCAGAAGAGCATCTTTGTTCAAGCCCCAAGTGATGTTGTTGCCCCAGATGCTGTCGTCCGTATCCCAGCAGACCTAAAAGGGGCCATGTTGGACTATCTCCGAAAGCACCATGACATCTCGACCAAAACCATCTATAACGACCTCCAAGGATTCATTGAAAACCGGAGGATCCATAAAAGTGCTTACACGGAGTTTTCTAAAGGTTTCACCTGCCAAGATCGTGCGGATTCAGCCGGGGATCCGGCAGAAAAACAAGAGTGGTATGATAAAGCGATTGATCATTATACCGAAACCATAAATTTAAATCCTGAGTTTGCCATTGCTTATAACAATCGAGGCAATGCTTATGCTGATAAGGGCGATTTTGATCCCGCTATACAAGACTATAACACTGCTATAGAACTGAACCCTAATTTTGCCGAAACCTATTACAATCGGGGCGTTGCTTACGCTGATAAGGGCGATTTTGATCCCGCTATACAAGACTATAACACTGCTATAGAACTGAACCCTAATTTCGCCGAAGCCTATTACAATCGAGTGAAGTGCATACGCTTATTTAGGCCACAATTTCGCAAAGTTAAGACAAGTTTTGTCGTTGAAATTCCATAGGTGTCAAATACCCTAACGCCGAATGTGGGCGTTTCAGATTATAGACGTTTGTGATAAAATCTCCGATGCG
>JAJEET010000076.1 GCA_022820835.1 Candidatus Poribacteria bacterium | reverse complement strand
GTGAAAATGCGCTATGAACATGCCAACGGTCTCACAACGGAGGCAGAATTAATGGAATACAGCGTTCCCGGCAAGATAGAAGAATATCACCCTTTACAGATTGGCTCTACGTATACCTACAAGTATCACAGTGTTTTTCTTCATGAAACAGTGTTTGAGAAGTGGCGCGTCACGGAAAATTTTTGAATCTAACCGACCTTGTTTGGAGAGATCAGACGTAGAAGCGAAACCTATCTATATCCGCCGTAACTGGGGGCAGCATCATGCTTTGGGTGATTGTTAGAAGAGAAATTACAGCAAATATCCTGAGTTTCAGATTCCTGATGGGATTACTCATCTATTTTTCGCTGATTGTCACAAATCTCTTCGTTTTGACCAGAGATTATGAGGATAGGCTGCAAAGCTACCAAACGGCTGTCCGAGAGAATGAAGATGAAGTGAAACAGGTGAAGATATACTCCGAATTCGGACATAGTCGCAAACTGAAGCTTGATAGAAAACCGAAACTGCTGAGTATCTTCAACGAAGGAATGGAGAAAAGGAAAGGGAATACGGTGACAGTGGCGCACGGATATGTGCCTGCTGTTGCCGAACACCACGGTTCCGATAATCCATATCTGAACATCTTTTCCTCTATTGATTTCACTGTAATTTTCCAAGTGGTGATGAGTCTGCTGGCACTACTCTTCGCTTACGACGCTATATCGCGGGAGAAGGAAGCAGGTACCTTGCGATTAGCACTTTCAGGCACAGTTTCGAGACCGACACTGCTTTTGGGAAAATACATTGCTGGGATGGTATCTATTTCTCTTCCGCTTGTCGCGAGTTTTGTTGCAGGCTTATTGATGATACAATCTTCACCTTATGTCTCTTTTGACAGTTCAGATTGGATACGAATATCACTCATTTTCCTTGTATCCATGCTTTATGTATCTCTCTTTTTCCTTATCGGACTTTTCCTTTCCGCTCGGACCCACCGATCCTCTATCACCTTGATGTTTGCAATGTGCGTCTGGGTAATTTTTGTCCTCATCATTCCGAATCTAACGGTTTTATTGGTGGAACATGCAAGTCCGATACAATCGGAAAATCCGTATAAAGAGCAGGCGGATGAATTGTGGGGCGAATTTGGAGCCAAAGCCGGAGATTATTTGAAAGAACGAGCCGTTGATTTGCCTTGGGAGCCTGCGAATCCGGGCGGCTTAGGTGTCCTTGAATCGAGAACAGCGTACGGAAGCGGAGAAACAGTTAGCCTGAGCCGTTTTAGGAACGAAGATGGCGTACCGTTTGTCCAAGGGTATTACGGGTTCAAGGAAAACCTCCGGGCCCAATATGCCGACAAAGTGTGGCAAATCCGGAAAGCGTATCTTGATGAAAACCCGAACCGACAATCTTTATTGGCGTTGAACATATCCCGTATATCGCCAACAGCTGTTTACTACAACGCCGCTGCAATCCTCGCTGAAACCGACTTAGGGAGTTTCCAGCAATTCATGGAACAGACCCGACAATATCGACGTGAATGGGTCGAATATCTGAGAGATGAAAAAATATTTTCTTCACGTAGATGGTTCACCGGAAAAGATTCCCAAGAGCCGCTCGACTTAAGCGGAATGCCCAGATTTAAAGAGCGGAGCGAAAGTATGGGCAGCAGCCTGCAACGTGCCGTACCAGATATTATGATACTCGCGGTGTTAAATATCCTATTCTTTATGGGAGCGTTCGTCTCGTTCCTGCGCTATGACATATAGTGGATGGTTCTGGATTGACTGTAAAGGAGACAACATGATCTGGCAAATAGCAAAGCGTGAAATCCTTGACAATCTGACCCGTTTTCGGTTTGCATTCACGGTGATATTGGTAATGGCACTGATGGTGATGAATGCCATCATATTTGTGAGCAGCAGCTATCAGCGAAGAATATCAGCGTATTCCCAAGACACGACAGATGCCATAGCATCAATGAAAGGGCGAAGCACCAACTTAAGCGAGTTAGGTGTAAAGGGACCAGGGAGCCTCTATAAACAGCCAAGCCAATTAGGGTTCATCGCCACGGGGGCAGATGCCAGCTTGCCAAAACGGGTCGTTGGGAATGCCGAATTCGGTGGAAATTGGAGGGCACCTAATTTTCACTACTCAAGTTCAAACGTTTGGTCGCTTGCATATCCACAAGACCCGTTCCGTAAAAATGATACGTTACCAAATTTCACGGAATTAGATTGGACGTTCGTCATCGGGTTGGTAATGAGTTTTATGGCGGTGCTGTTCACTTATGATGCAATCTCTGGAGAACGTGAAACAGGGACACTAAGCCTGCTCATGTCTCATTCCGTGTCCCGTGCGACTGTGCTTCTGGCGAAATTCATTGGGGCGTTTCTTACCCTCATGGTCCCTCTATTAATTGGGATATTGCTCAATTTAATGATCATCAACGTGTCGGAATTGGTGTCGCTTGATGGAAGCGAATGGACGCGGATCGGAATAATTTTTGTCATTTCTGCTGTCTATATCTCAATATTCTTATGGCTTGGGTTGTTTATTTCAAGTCAATTTTCCAATTCGTCAAGCAGCTTGCTGGTGCTACTTCTAATTTGGGTTGTGTTTGTCGTGCTTATTCCGAATACAGTGGGTGTGTTGGCAAGCAGTTTCCAACAGGTGCCTTCCAGCAGCGAAGTCTCTCGACGAAAGCAGGCAAAACTCGATGAAATTGATCAAAGATATTTTGAAACAGATAGAAGACTTTTCCAATTCGGTTCCCCTTCCGACGATCCGCCTAAAATTGAGGCACTGCAGGTGTGGGCTGGTTATCTAACCGAACGCGCTGACGTGAAAAGTCGGTTTGATGATGAGCATCTGAACAAACAGTTTGCACAGGTTGCGTTCACACAACAAATTACACGGCTATCCCCTGCAGCCATCTACAAATACGCCGTAGAATCTCTTTCTGGCACAGGATTCGCCAGACATAAAAGGTTCGTCCAACACGCGCGGCGTTACAGGCAACAGTTCATCGACTTCATCAAATCAGAGGACAGCGCGGACAAAGAAAGCTACCATGTTTATTTTGTAAAGGAAGGGTTATCCCAAAAACCGGTTGCTTTCAACAGCATTCCCAAATTTTCAGAAAAACTAACCTTAAGTATCACCTTTAAAGGGGCATTGTTGGATTTAACGTTGTTAGTCTTACTCTCACTATTTCTGTTTATGGCGACTGTCTTAGCGTTTATGAGGAGTGATGTTAAATAAAGTCGTTCCACCTTGTCTAAATTCTGATTTCGTTCTACCACAAATATAATGAAAATGGTATAATATATTAGTATTCAGTTGTCAGTTATCGGTTACCAGTAATCAGTTACCGGAAATTCTTCTGTAAACAAACCGATTATCTAATTTTCTAAGAATTGTATTACGGATTATATTTTCAAATTGGGGCTAATTAATGGCGCATGCATATACCCCCGGTCTTAAAGTTACCGAGGGAATGACTATTCAGAAAGAACGTCGGCTCCCGCTTGAAGGCGAGGTCCTCGTCGAAGCTGGGGCAACTGTCAAAGCGGAGGATGTCGTCGCGAAGGCGGATCTGCCGGGCAATGTTCAATTGTTGAATGTTGCTAACTTGCTGAGTGTCCCACCCGAAGAGGTTGCGGAACACATGCTTAAACCTGTCGGTGAAGTCGTTTCGGAAGACGAGATTATTGCGACGACAAAAGGACTCTTTGGACTTTTCAAATCGCAGGCACGTTCACCGATTGACGGCACAATTGAGACGATATCGGATGTCACGGGTCAGGTGATCCTACGTGAACCGCCTATCCCTGTTGAAGTTAAAGCCTATACCGATGGAACGGTAACGGAGGTGCTGCCGGATGAAGGTGTCACAGTGGAGACTTATGGCACTTATATTCAAGGAATCTTCGGGATCGGTGGCGAGACGATTGGGGACTTAGTCGTTGTTGCGGCATCGTCGAGCGATGCGTTGACCGCTGAACAGATACAGCCTGAACATCGGGATAACATTTTGGTTGGCGGTTCGCTGGTTACGACTGAGGCAATTCAGAAAGCGATCCAAAACGGCGTTAAGGGTGTCATCGCCGGTGGGATTGATGACGCGGATCTGCGCGAATTGCTCGGTTATGAACTCGGTGTAGCGATTACCGGTTCTGAGCAGATCGGAATTACATTGGTAATTACAGAAGGGTTCGGGAGTATCGCGATGGCGGAACAGACGTTCACGCTCCTGAAAGCACGCGAAGGAATGCAAACCTCCATCAACGGTGCGACGCAGATTCGGGCTGGCGTTGTGCGCCCGGAGATATTGATTCCCTGGGTATCAGACGGTGCAGAAACGGCGGAAGAGGGGAAGGATGGAAGCACGGAAGGCGTTTTGGAAGTTGGCAGCTTAGTACGGATCATTCGGGAGCCGTATTTCGGGCAATTGGGGCGTGTCACAGAATTGCCCGTAGAACTTCAAAACTTGGAGACAGAGGCACAGGTACGGGTGCTGCGCGTTGAACTCGCAGACGGTCAACAGACGACGCTACCCCGCGCGAACGTTGAAGCAATAGAAAGAGGTTAACCCCGCTGATAAATGGGAATAACACCGTGAATACAATGATATACAAAGGCTATACAGCCCGGATTGAATATAGCACTGAGGACGGTTGCTTGATCGGAGAGATTGCCGGAATCAGAGATATTGTCGGTTTTCACGGCGACTCCGTTGCCGAATTGCAAGCCGCTTTTGAAGAAGCAGTTGAAGATTACCTCGAAATGTGTGAAGAATCGGGGAGGCCACCGCAGAAACCTTATTCTGGTAATTTGATACTGAACATTTCGCCTGAAATACACACAAGTATTGCCATGGCAGCCGAAGCCAGCGGTAAGAATCTTAATCAATGGGTGACTGATACGCTTGCAGCTGCGCTGGAATCCGAACCCCTTTAGTTCTTACCAAGTTGGTTTTCATACCACTTCACATTGCCAGTGCTGAGGCCGCTCGCGACGATGTCTAACCTGCCATTTCCGTTCATGTCAACGACGTGCATCTGTCCGACACCTAAGCCACCATCGTCAATGGTCTCTTTGTGCCAGTGGTTATGCGCCAAATCCCCCGGACGGTAGAGAAGCAAACTTGTACCTTCACCGTTGTAACCACAGATCACCTCAAGTATACCGTCATTATCAACGTCAACGGCGGCGAGGGAATGTCCGCGATTGAGCGTGTCGTCGATGAGGTGCCGCTCCCACGGATCGGTCCGTAGATCGCCGGTCGCTTTGTACCAGACGAGATTGTTGCCGTGCCACGGCTCAATCGCTAAAATCTCGTTGACACCGTCGCCATCAATGTCTGCAGCATAAGTATCGCTACACTCACGATCACTGATAACCCATTTACCCCAGTCGTCCTTTATTGGTGCTGCCGGCGGTTCATACCAGATTAACCCTTCCGTGCAGCTAATTAACACGTCATCACGTCCATCTTGGTCAACATCGTTGATACTCAAGCCGTGGTTGATATGGAGAGAATCGTCAAGGAGTTGGAATTGCCAAGAGGCTGTGTCTTGCGGGGTATCCGAGAGTTCATAGCACCAGAGGGAGCCGGGGCTGTGCCATTCTCCGGGTTTGCCATCTTCACCGCGGATGGAGGCGACAATGAGGAAGGGAGCTGCGGTTGACGTTTCTCCTGACAAATCGGCGAGTGCGATGCGGTGAATAAACGGGACATCGGCGATATGATGGCTCTTCCAGTTCTGTCCGTTTTGTGCGGGTGCTTCGAGCCAGTGGAGGTAGCCACCGGCAGCGTTTACACCACGGTTAAAACCGCTGCCGACGATGAGATCGGGAGTGCCAGTACCAGTGAGATCGTAAGGGGCAATGGTAATGTGTCCGCTGCCCTGGTCGGTCACGAGGTGTCTTTTCCAGTGCGGTGCTTCGTACCACGCGATGATGGGTTCGCCTGTGGAACCTGCGATAATGTCAAGTTGACCGTCGCCGTTTATATCAGCGACAGCCAATCCGTAAACACTTTTGACGGTATCGTCAAGTAGGTGTCCTCTGAAATTCACGGCTGACCTCCTCATGTAACGGACACGACGCGTGCTTGCTACTATTTAGGAAGGACGGGAAAACCTACTCGTCGAGCCAGCTCATCATACTGCGCAGATTTTTCCCGACTTCTTCGATCTGATGTTCCTCTTCCTGCCGACGGAGTGCACCGAGAACAGGTTGGTTCGCCTCGTTTTCGAGTACCCACTCACGTGCGAAGACACCCCCCTGAACATCTTTCAAGATTTGGCGCATCTTTTCTCGGACGCTGTCGTCGATAAGTTGCGGACCGCGTGTGAGGTCGCCGTATTCAGCAGTATTGCTAACATCGTTCCGCATCTTACTTAACCCACCGGTATAGATGAGGTCAACAATCAGTTTCAATTCGTGGAGGCACTCAAAATAAGCCATCTCTGGTTGATAACCGGCTTCAACAAGTGTATCGAAAGCGGCTTTGATGAGCGCAGCGGTTCCGCCGCACAACACAGCCTGTTCACCGAAGAGATCGGTTTCGGTTTCCTCACGGAAAGTGGTCTCAATGACGCCTGCGCGCGTGCCGCCGATACCTCTTGCGTACGCGAGTGCGACATCGCGGGCGAGTCCTGTGGTGTCTTGATGGATAGCGATGAGACAGGGTACGCCGCCGCCGCCTTCAAACACCTCGCGGACGAGCGAACCCGGTCCTTTAGGGGCGATCATTGCGACATCAATATCGTTGGCAGGTACGATCTGTCCGAAATGGACGCTGAACCCGTGTGAGACGAGGAGCATATTTCCTGCCGTCATGTTCGGTGCAATCTGGTCGCGATAGACGGCTGCGTGGCGTTCATCTGGGATGAGTACCTGAACGATGTCTGCCATCGCTGCGGCTTCTTCGACGTTTTTGACGGTCAAGCCTTCGGCTTCTGCGCGTGCCTTTGATCGGCTGCCCTCGTATAGTGCGACGATCACGTTTGCGCCGCTGTCTTTGAGGTTCAGCGACTGTGCGCGTCCTTGTGCCCCGTAGCCGACGACGGCGACGGTGCGTTCTTTCAGTAAATCAAAATTAGCATCACTATCGTAATAAATCGTTGCCATATTTTAAATTTTCCTTGCGGTTCTTTCGGGGGTCCTGTGTGGAAAAACGGTTCTTTCCGTATATCTAGCCCGGCGCGATGCTTGGACTTACGTGCTCGCACAACGGGGCATACAAGATTCGTCTTTTATAGTAAAGTTTAGAATTAATAGGACACTCTATGTAGGTTCGGTTGGGAAACCGAACCTACCACGGAGGGAAAGTGTCTCCTTATTTTTTTGGATTCACTATAAATTTTCCTATAGTTTGGACAATTTTAACTTTTTTACAGACAAATAGCAGAAAAGAGGGTATCCTTTCATAATAAACCTGACATTTATTGAAAGGATGTTTTTGATGAATCCTCTTTCCCGCTTAGAAGACATGTTATCAGACTTT
>JAJEET010000051.1 GCA_022820835.1 Candidatus Poribacteria bacterium | reverse complement strand
TTCGACGCGTGGGACGAACTCACGGCACGCGTATCTGGTTTCAATCTCGTAATCGAGATACTTTTCTTTTCAAGTCTAAAATTTTCCCTGTTGTGTTCCAGTCCCCGATCGCTGCCAGTTTCAATCTCGTAATCGAGATACTTTTCTTTTCAAGGGGGTCCCAGCTCGCTATGAAGGTGTAGGGATGGCAGTTTCAATCTCGTAATCGAGATACTTTTCTTTTCAAGTCCAGACGGCACAGCGAGCAACTGGAACAGTTCGGTTTCAATCTCGTAATCGAGATACTTTTCTTTTCAAGGCTTCTACGGCGCGCGGGTTGGCAAGCCTCTTTGAGTTTCAATCTCGTAATCGAGATACTTTTCTTTTCAAGAATGTCACGCACAACATTCAAGGTCGCCTTGCTAAATGTTTCAATCTCGTAATCGAGATACTTTTCTTTTCAAGAGGATTGTTTGTTGCGAACTCTCTTAGGTTTTCTGCTGTTTCAATCTCGTAATCGAGATACTTTTCTTTTCAAGCAGAGTGTTCTGATAGGTGTGTAGATGGAATACAGCAAGCAAGTTTCAATCTCGTAATCGAGATACTTTTCTTTTCAAGTGGTATCCCGCACGGTGTATTTCCGGGCGATGGTATCGTTTCAATCTCGTAATCGAGATACTTTTCTTTTCAAGTGGCATGCCGTGAGAACTCCGATGCGCAGAATGGTGAGCGTCTGTTTCAATCTCGTAATCGAGATACTTTTCTTTTCAAGCCAGATGATATTGATATAGAAACGCCACACGGTGCTGTTTCAATCTCGTAATCGAGATACTTTTCTTTTCAAGTATCAAAGAGGTTATCTGAAATAACCGCAGCTTTCATCTGTTTCAATCTCGTAATCGAGATACTTTTCTTTTCAAGGATATAGATTGTATATCGGTTGTTTAGATGTTCCTACTGTTTCAATCTCGTAATCGAGATACTTTTCTTTTCAAGTGATTTTGCCCTTGCTTCTTTGATCTGCTCATTTTCCCGTTTCAATCTCGTAATCGAGATACTTTTCTTTTCAAGTGGAGGAAAGAATCGGAGATGCGGTCACGGAACTTATGGTTTCAATCTCGTAATCGAGATACTTTTCTTTTCAAGGTGAAAAACGTACCGCTGCTGATTAATAAAGCAGAGAGTTTCAATCTCGTAATCGAGATACTTTTCTTTTCAAGCGTTTCTTTTGTGGTGTGTCAGCATCTAATTGATCTGGACCGTTTCAATCTCGTAATCGAGATACTTTTCTTTTCAAGCAAAGTGATCCCATATCTGCAGGTCTTTATGTGCTTCTTGGTTTCAATCTCGTAATCGAGATACTTTTCTTTTCAAGCCGGGTATGCCGAGCTCCATATAAAGAATAAGAAAATGTTTCAATCTCGTAATCGAGATACTTTTCTTTTCAAGTGCCGGCTATTTTATATCCCGAAATACTTCAAAAAGACCGAGTTTCAATCTCGTAATCGAGATACTTTTCTTTTCAAGTTCTTGATCGAGGAGTTCACACAGCTCGATAATGCCGGCGTTTCAATCTCGTAATCGAGATACTTTTCTTTTCAAGGACGGAAATATTAGAAGATATTGGTGGTTACTCCCTTGTTTCAATCTCGTAATCGAGATACTTTTCTTTTCAAGATGGGAACGACCGTAGCCGTCCCCGCTGGTTCGATTTTGTTTCAATCTCGTAATCGAGATACTTTTCTTTTCAAGGCGTTGGGCGCGCTAACGTCAAGATACTACTCGCTAAGCTGTTTCAATCTCGTAATCGAGATACTTTTCTTTTCAAGAATGATGGTTTCAATGATCGTTTCGACGATGACTTTGTTTCAATCTCGTAATCGAGATACTTTTCTTTTCAAGTAATGTTTCTGTTTCTGGATAAGTAGCATTCATATCAAGAGTTTCAATCTCGTAATCGAGATACTTTTCTTTTCAAGAACAGGATTGCTACCGGCACCGTCCCCGGATGTTCAACGTTTCAATCTCGTAATCGAGATACTTTTCTTTTCAAGATTGATTGACAAAATTGTGAGAGTATTATAAATTTCGTTTCAATCTCGTAATCGAGATACTTTTCTTTTCAAGTCACCTACACCCGCTGCACCACGCACGGCAGAATCCTTGAGGTTTCAATCTCGTAATCGAGATACTTTTCTTTTCAAGTGCCGTCCATCAGAACCCTTGCCCCACGTGCCTTGACGATAGGCGTTTCTGTGACCGCCGATTTTCTGCTCAACCACAGATGCCAGATATATTCGAGTAAACGGATAAAAGCAAGGTTCATAAGGATTCTAACCGTTCTGTGAGGGGACAGGGTTTTTGGGTCTCCTGCCGCCCACAGAATTAACTTCCTACGTTAATTTTACACAATATAGGATTGATTGTCAAGACCTTTTTTCACACCGATTCGATCAATCTGTTTCTCACAAGACGCACAGAGATGGTAAAAGGTGACAGTATCTTCCTGCAAATCAATTACCTTTTCCAAACGATTTTGGAGACGCAGCAGGGCACGCCGATCAGTGTTGCACTCGAATACGCTAAATTGGATACGACTCCCAAAATCTTTGAGTATTTTAGCGACTTTGTTCCGACGTTTGTCGTCAGTAATATCGTAAGCAACTGTGTAATACATTGAAAACGCCTCATCAAGTTTACAACTTCCACAAAATCCATTCTCTCTAATCTTCCCTCTTCCATCCCCTCTTCTATCGAACCGTCAGTGGCGTATACTGCTCGATTTCGCCTGTCAGATACTTCGCGAGCAGACGGACTTGTAATTCCATTGCCCTACGAAATGTAAGTTTATATTTGAAGACAGGATGGGTAATGGTCTCATTTTTCCGGGTTTCGTACGCTGCATAGAACACTTTCCGCTTATGATCTTTGAGGTACCATCCACCGTGCGATTCTCTGAAATCCTCAATCTTGATACGCCGGTTGTTAATCAGTGTAATCGCGACAGAGTCTGCAATAATGGGGCGGAATTCCTCCATCAAATCGAGTGCAAGGCACGGTTTTCCGTATTTAAGTTGGTGAAAGAAACCGATATAAGGGTCTAACCCGACCGTCTGAATCGCTGAGATAAGATCAGCCGTTAGCAACGAATAGGCGAAACTCAATAGCGCATTGGTCGGGTCTGCTGGTGGACGACGACTTCGACGTTGGAAGTCGAAACCCATCTCTGATTTCAGCATAAAGTTGAAGGCTTGAAAGTAAGCGGCGGAAGCGTTGCCTTCTACACCCAACAATTCCGGCAATTCTGTCGCTTTCTGGATCCGCTTTTCCATTGCTTGTATCGCTTTAATATTAGCGAGTAGCGGTTCCATTGCTGGATCTGTGGTGTCTGCGGATTGCCACTTTCGGCGTTGGAGCATCAACCGCATGTTCGCCACTTTTCCGCGTACATACGCTTTAGAGAGATCAAGGCAGGCATCAGGATTATTTGCGACCTGATGCTGTGCGCATCGTAAAAGCGAATTTCGAGAGACCTGCGGGGTCAATGCCCCGTGGTATCGTCCATAAGCGGACAGAAAGACAACAGGGATTCCTTCATGTAGGAGCGTTTGCATCGCCGGTGTCGTGAGGCTAACGTTGCCAGAGATAACAACCTGTCCCAGATGGATGAGTGGAATGTCTCGGATCGTCTCGTTCTCTTTAACAACGAGGAGGCGTTCGCCAGTCTTCTTGATGGCACATCCTTGTTCATCAACATACAGCACATTGTCAATACCGAGTGCGGGTTTGATGCGTTTCGGACGCTCATCTAACTCGTTCAGATAGGCGACCTCATCCGGTAGGCAAATCGGTCGGACGCTGCAACCGTTGCATCGGTTATCGTGTATCGGTTCCGGAATCTTTTTGGTACCCAATAGGGCACGTGCTTCTGAGACGTAGCGAAGTGTTGTCTCTCGGAGTTCGGCATCAAATGGCACCTTCCGCCGGCGTTTAGAACCGATATAAAAGATATAACCGTGTGGAATCGACACCCCCGTTTTTTCCTCTAACAAAAGTCCTTGCAAGCAGAGCTGGACCTGATCGTTCAACCAGTTGCCTGTGCCTGCCTTCTTGAATTCGACCGGATATGGGATACCGTCTTTCTCCTCAACGAGATCGGTATAACCGGAGACACCCAGGGCATCAGAGGCGAGATATTGCCGTCGCGAGAGCGTCTTGTCTCCTTTTTTCCGATCTGTCACTGCTGTGTGAACAGTCTCATGCTTAATCTTACCTTCTTCAACATGATCGTTAATCACCTGATGTCCTTCAACAGATTCATAATAGAACCGCCGAGGACAGAAGACGTAGGTGTTTACTTGCGAGAGCGGGATATAAGTCTCAGACATCTGAAACCTCCTTTAATCAATGCGCCGCGTCTGTCCCATCCCCATCGTCGTTTTATAGCCAGTGCCGCAATAGAAGGCAAAGGCCGCTAAGCAGTTCGCTGTTCGGAGCAGATATTCATCAAGCGAACCTTCGGGATAGAAAACACACGCACAAGTCCCAACCCATCCGACTTCAACATGTTTTCCGAAGTTGAGTTTCCGGGATTCCGTGTTTATGCTGGTCACCTGTCCATATTCGTCAATGAAAGCGAGAATCTCAGCTTTGTCAAACTTCAGGGGTGCGAAGGCGTTCCATTTATTGACCCAGCTCTGATAGGATCGGAGGAGGTCTACACAAGTATCACTGCGGGTTTTCTGTCCGCGCGGTGTCATCATACGGAAAGCAGTCGGTGAATAGAACCGGAAACTCATCCGGGTATCCGTTTTTGCGGATTCGACGAGCTCGGCGTAGGTTTCGCTTTTGCCCCAGCTGCGTTCCTCTGTAGCGTGTGAGACCATCTGTTTCACCTGAAAGACTGCCTCTCCCAAACGAATGGGCGGCATTGTGAGTGTCAAGAAAGCTTTCCCGAAGTGCTGAAACAGTTCGTCATCAAGGAACGTGAATCGGAGTTTGCACTCGGTGCCTGCTCTGATATGACGGAGATTACCGCGTTTCTCCATCTTTCCAATAAGTGGCGAGACAGTAAACGGTTTCTGTGCTGCGTGGGCATGAACGGCTTCGGCGACCTCTGGATTGCTCTCTTTGAGGATAGAGAGGAACGCAGCATGGGCATGATGTCCCATCGTCGGACGCAGTGTTACATCGGTCTCCGGTATAAGTGAGATTTGTGTGCTAATCGGCATCGGGTTTCTCCTTACGTTGCACCGGCAAAGTAAGCCATAGATGCTGGCAAACAGACATCACCAAATTCGACATATTCGCCGTTAAATCGTGCGTTTTGCAACAGACTCACCGGTGGCATTGAAATAAGATCATACAACTCTGGCAAAATAGGGAGATCTATCGGGTTCAGGAGATGAGAACAAGTGAAAGTCCCCTGTTTCGGAGTTAAATGTGATTCAACAGCCTCTACCTCAACCCACGCTTTGCTCATCCATAGCCCTAACCGGATCCATTTTGGGAGTCTATTAGGAAATTTACCTACGATGTAAAACTCAAATACACTCTCAGGTGCCAGTTCCTTTGCCCTGCCGAAAGAGGGTTTATTTTTCACAGTAATCCCCAACTCTTTCTTTCGGGCATTGCTGACAGTTGAAAAGGGTCGATATCGATTATCAGCAAATTTGAAGGTACTAATGACATAATCATAGCGAATGGGTTTGGCAGGTGTCACATAAACACCTGCCTCATTGATTACCGCAAGGTCTTCCTTGTAAGTCGGAACGCTGTCAAAAGACCTATACGGTTTTTGAACCAAGCCGAGTGCATAGGTCAACGCCCAATTGTGGATGACGCTTTCTGTCTCGTAGAGTCGCCCCATCTCACGCGTTGCATAGTAGAGAGAATCGTGCAGGGTAAGATGAAATTTCGTAACTTGCATCGGTTCCTCCTACTTTTTCTTTTTGTTTGATGCCTTTTGGATGACTCGCTCGGAGTATTCCTGTGTTTCGGCGTTTGCCTCCTGCAAGAAATGATGCAGTTTTTCTTCATCTGTCGTTGCAGACTTGACAATGCCAAGTAGTTGTTGGAGGCTTTCGCCATCAAGCAAACGATAGTTGACATCATCATTTTGTAAGAGTTGAGATGTGACAGTTTGAGCCGTTTGAACAACTTTCGCGCGATTCAACGGCGTTTCGTTCTTGACATCACCCAATCCATCATGGATAGCTTGCGTGAATTTAAGATTTGAAAAAATCTCGCCATCAGCAAATACCGCTCCGACAATGTGATTGGAGAGCCTCCCTGTTCGTGTCGTCTGTGCCCCGTAACGCTTCGTTCGCAGCACATTATTCAAAACGTAAGCGAAACTGTTGACGGTTACATCCTTGATGGTAATAACAGATGCGAAAAAGACTTGTGGCACGATGTGGTCTTGCTCGCCAAAACTTGAGCGAACTCCACCGTGCTGGCTCATGTTTCCTTTTTCATAGAGGGCATTGAATGAAAATTGCTGATGTGACTCGTCATAACCTGTAATTGAGTAAGAAGTATCAACATACACCTTTGATTTTTCGGAACCTGAATCACCGATAGCAAAACCATAATAAACACAATCAGGACAGGTTGTACAGAATTGCTCATTATAATCGCAGTAGTCATCACCGTTGCTATCTTCATTCTGCGTAATGTTCACTCGACGCAGTAACTCACGTCCGGTGAGCCGTTCTGGCGAACTCTGTTTTCGTTTGAACATTGCAAGGCGGATGAGCGAATTGTTACTTTGCAATCCAGCACTGACCTTGGCGATGTTGAGTGTCCCATCTGTCTGAAAAATAGGGAACGACTCAGTTTCACGCACGACAACCAAGTGGGCATAACGCCCTGTTGGTGCTTTCGGAATTCGATTTAAAAAACTATCTTCGGGAACGAGGTCTTTTGGAATTTCAATTATTGGCATTGTTATCCTCCTCTGCCTTTTTCGTTTGGAATTGCCGCCAGTTAACTTGATACCACGCGTTGATACCGGCGTTAAAGCGGTTTCTTGCTTGACGAAGTAAACCACGCTCGCCATCGTAATACTCAACAAAAACGGCATGATAAAAATGTTCAACAAATTCGCGAATCGCTGATGCTTCTTCAGCAACCGGAAGCCTCGCGTAACCCTGGGCACGACTGCTCCGCACCCGTTGCATCAGATTACTGACTTCGCCGATAGCTTGATAGTTCAGGTCTTCTGAACAGATTTTCGGTTCGCTATTGACAATCACATCTTCAACAAGCGTAACTACTTTCAAGACGCTATTTGGTCTAAAATTATCGGGGCTATAGAATTTGAAGCACCGATTGGCAACTTCTTCAATAAGACTCATTTTGTCACCTCCAATATGGTGGTAAACTTGGATGTATCGTTCTGGAATTGATGGTTCTCCATCACGCTGTTTTGGGAAACTATCCCAACCCTGTTTTCGGCGAAACACCTCCAAGTAATGAAAAACGTAGAGTGGGTCTGTGTCAATGTTACGTGCAATTTCGTTGAGGTGCTGCCATTGTGGACTTCGGTCCTTTTGGAAAACGTCAATATTGATGTCGTAACTTGCGGCGACCTTCCGCAGTGCTGGCTCAATTTCATCAATCCGGAGTTTATCCTGCCTAATAATGTGGCGCGCAAAAGAATGTGGGGCATCAAGGACAACTGTTTCCTTCCATTCCTCACTATTGTGATAAAGCGGAATTTGTGACTCTGTTACAACGACTTTCGCGTTGAATACCAAAGGCATAAGTAGTCCAAGAAACGTTGGTAACGCCCACGACTCCGTACCCGTAGGATTCTTACCGAGCGTCGGAATTCCGCAGAAGTAGAAGGTTGCAAGATCGTTTGCGTCAAACTCCATCTTGAGCAGATAATCATCATCAGGGTCTGGAATTTCGGTACCAATTATCATTTCATCCAAATTGATGAAATCGCTCACAGCCATTCCTTTGTGTAAAGCTTTGCGAACCTCAAAGAAATTGAGATTTTTCAAGCGATAATACATATCACCGACAAACTTAGCAGTTTCAGTCGTGAAGAAGTAACCCGGATAAAGATAAAGCCACTTAATTTTCACATCGTCGTATCTACCGCCAACCAGATTCAGTTTTGAACGAATCATAATTTGCCGCAGCATCATCTCTACCTCACACAATTCACAGATGCCGCGAACGAGCAGCGATGAATTGAGTAAATTTTTGTTGCTGTAAACCTGATTGGAAAAGATAACCGATGTGTCTCGTTGCTTATTGGTATCAAATGGTGATGAACAGAGGGAACATCCGGCATTTGATCCACGCCCTTTCTTTTTTGTGTTAGTGTATCTGTCCAACTCGGTTTCAAAGTTGCGTTCAATCTCACCGTGTCCATTGATATCAACGATTTGTTGAACGTATTCGCGAAGCACACCAAAACCTTCTCTTTTTGCTTCGTGAAATTCAATATCTTCTTCAAATTTTGCTACAACTCGGTTTGCAATATTTACAAACAAATTTTCCATCTGATTCACATCAAGCCCACGATTTTTGGTCAAGTATTTTCCTGCCAAAAAGTACCAGTGTAACGGAACCCCGCCTGCGCGATTATCGCGCGGAATCGCATCAAATCCAGTTTGATATTCTTGCATTTCCAAAAACCTGACGATTTCAGTAGATACTACTTCACGATTCGTTACTACGCCAACGTGTTTCTCAACTTCATAGAGATATTCTGCAAGTTGGTCAACGCGCATATCATCTTCAAAATCAAGCGGAATATCAAATGGAATATCACCGCGTTCCTGCAGCTGAAGCATCTTCTGCAGTCGCTTTCCAGCAGAGGGCGATTTGTTCTCATGGAGTACTCTGAAGCATCCGACACCGATAAGTTTCAACAATTGCGGAATTTGAAAGAAATCGTAATAGTAATCGGGAAACTTGAATCCTTTTCCATCACGCGTAAATCCATTGAGATTCACTTCTAATCGCTCAGCACAGTATGCAATGAGTTGCTTTTCAGTGTCCTCGGCGATTTCATTGAGTGTCGGCAAGATAGTATCTTCACCTGATCGTTCTCGCAAATACGTGACACCCGTTGGAAAAAAAAGAAAAGGTTTCCATCCGAGACGGTCACGCAGAATTCTAAGCAAGGCATTGTTGATAACGTTTGTAATCATACCGCGATTTTCGGCGAGCTTGTGATAGGCAAATTTAAGTTTCCCGCCGCTTACTTGCGTAAGGGACTCACGAACATTCGCTTGTTCCTTAAATCCACTCGGGTTCTTTAAAAAATAAGCAATGATATCCGATGCTGTACACATCTCGCGCAGATACTGCCGTCGTCGCCCCGGTAAACGTAAATCAAAATTTTGCAAATTCAGATTCACACCGTATCTTTTCTGTGTATTGAGGATGAGATATGCAATATCGCCACGGTATTTCTCGTAATCTGGGCAGAATTCATCAAAATGGAGTTTTGAAATCCATTCCTCAAGGTAAGCATAAAATTGCTCAGACTTCTCTGCATCGGAGACACTCAAATCACGGATCCCTACAAGTTTGTCAAGGTCATGAAACGAATAAGCAATTAAGTAAAGTCTTTCTTCTAATTCACTCAGCGGCTGCTCGGCAGTTCGCACAATGGTGAGCGTTGGAAAGATACCGTTTAGAATGTGCGCGAGCATACTTTGATCATGTTTTTCTGCCCATTTTATGTTCCCGCTCACGCCTGTGCTCCCTTTTGCCGGCTTAAGTGTATATTCCTCAAGCATCTGTGGCACGACTTTATCAACGTAATCTGTCAACACAAAATCGGCTGGGTCAACAGCGTTTTTCAGCAATGCGATTTGCGCGTGGAGCCGTTGGGATTCTTGAGAATCGTCTGAAATTCCCATAAAATCAAGTTCAAGTTGTTCGACCATTAGAATTCTCCTTTCCACCCCAAATATAAGGTTGAGAATATAATAAGAGTGCGTCTTTTGAAAACACAACGCTGAATTCGTCACCGTCCCGATCAATTAACCGGAAAATAGAAAACATCGGCGGCAAGCGTAATATCCGCCTTAAATCACTCACTGGCTCTTTACGAATGAGACACAAAAGAGGTTTTACGCGTAACCACCTATTAATTTTATTAATCTCTGGAAAATTACCATCAATTTCAAACCCTTTGAGGATATGGAATTGGCGGTAATGGTCATCAGTTGTAAACTGGACACCAATCCTACGGGTCTGACTAAGTTGAAAACTCTCGCGCTCAGAACGGTATTCATGCAGACGCAAATAGACATCAACATACTGAAACCGACGAAACGGGACCTTCTGTATTTGGCATTCTCGCTTAAAGTCTGTTTTTTCCATGTATTCGACTTCCGCGTTTTGCAACACCCACAAAAGATTGTAATCTTTGATTTTACCGTCAGTCCCGTCTAAGATCCCACAGGTAAAAGGTGTCTCCCCACGAAACCGGATCACGCCGGCATCAATAATTTCTGGTTGCTTTTTCTTAACAGCGAAATACCATTTCGTTGAACGCATTTCGATATCGCTCTCAAATATGTCAGAATACACCTGTGCAAGTTTTTCACGCTCGGAGGCATAGTTTTCGCGCAATCGTGGGTGTCCCAGCACGTTGATAATATGTGAGGCGTGCAACCAGCCCCAGCATTTTCGATAGTTACGAAAATCGTTGATAGGTGAGAAAACCTGTTCACCTTCATTCTCATTTCTCATGAGATCAATCAGAGTTTCCTTGTCAATTTCTGGATTAGACGGGATGATCTGTTCAACCCGTTCATAGACATATTTGGGCAAGAGTGAGTGAGCAACAAAATGATCAAACCTCATAATTGTCCCATCAGGTTTTTTGAATTCTGAATGCCGCCCAAGTCTGCCCAACCTTTGAATCCATGATCCGGAATCCATCGCTTCAAAAACAAGAAAGTTAATTTTGAAGTCAACGCCGACATCCACTGTTGAGGTGCCAATGAGCAGGTCGCTTTCGTAGATCGCAAAACGCCGTTCTTCTTGGTTGCTAAGTCCCGTATTTTCACCAACACTTAGCGGAAAATCGCCTGCCTCTTTTCGCTCCTTGAGAAATGAGCAAATTCGCTTCGCAGCTGCGACAGAGTTAACAATAATCGCCCCACGTGAATTCGGATTCTCGGCAAACCACTCAGCGATCTGCTGGTAATGGTTTGCAACCCATTCTTCGGTACGACGATCTACTTCGTGAAAATGCAAGTCGAACGGTGCACAGATTCTGCTCCAATTTGCTGAATCCTGTTTCTCAGATTGATAACACCCCTCAATGATTTTGTATCGGAGATTCGCTTTCTCTAAACAATTTAGTAAAAGCGGATTTGGTGTTGCAGAAAGGAAAACGAACTTTTTTTGCCCAAATTTACCGCGTCCTTGTTGAATAAAATATAACATTGTCGTCAGAACAGAGATGACTTGTGAGACATCGTAAATATGGAACTCGTCAAATATAAAAAGGTCGTAATAGTCGATTATATGCTGTACCAATTGGTCGGGATTTTCGTATTCGGGATTCAGATACTGAAAATTGGCTATTAGATTAAAAATATCAGGATTTGTGAGCAGAATAGGGTTTTTGAGTGCCAAATGTTCAATCGCTGCTTTTTGCCCGCGTAAGTCTGTCAATTCTGTACGCAGTTCAGAAAGGCTCTCGCTGAACATCTTATCGCAAGCAATATGCTGTGCAAACCATTGGCAGTAATCTTGAACCTGTCGTTCTTGATCCTTGATTAATTCGTTGGTTGGGTACATTGCCAAAATTGACTTGTCTTCTGTCAATGCGGGTAGATATGCTGCTAAACTTTTTCCGTCGCCGGTCATTGCTGTATTGAGGACAACGTCAACATTAGGATCGCGAATGGCATCGAACGTTTTAACTTGATGATCTCGCAAAGAGAGTTCCGTCGGGATGTCCGCAATCGGTTCAGATTGAGAGAGCCGAGAATAAATTGGCAAAACTTTAATCGGATTCATTCCACACTCCTGAAAATTTAGAATTTTATTACTACTTTATAATTATACCATATAAAATTAGTGTTTTACACAAGTTTTGAAAAAATTGATTTAAAAATGCAGAAAATTCGGTCTTTTTTTCAAAAAAAATCAAAAATTGCGAAAATTTCTTGATTTCTTATTCAAAAAAGGTTATACTATACATTAGATAATTCACTCGCAGAAGTAAAGTATCAGCCGAAAACTATTGCGTATGCTGAGCTGCCCACTGACCGGTCAGCGGGATAGGTTGCCCACCTCCTCTGGGGGGTGGTTTTCTGCCGGATGACCCGCGGTTTTAAAATTAGATGAGAATCAGAAGTAAAATCGCAGCCGAAAACTGTTGCGTATGCCAGACTGCCCGTTAACGGGTCAACGGGATAGGTTGCCCACCCCTCACAGGGGTGGTTTTCTGTTTTAAAGCTCGTCAAAACGTTCGCAAGGAAAATTCTCAACTTCCCGAAAATAAAAAAGCCTGAGTAATTTTGTAGGTCAACTTGGCAACCCCGGATGTTCTTCTTTTTGGCGTTCATCCGCGTAATCCGCGATTCAGACAATCAACATCGGATACCACCATCAAACCTACGAAACTTTACGAATCCACAGAATAGATACCGTGCATCCGACCCACTATTTCTTGAAAATCCGCTCGAAATTCGGGTGGATCCAAGACCTCTACTGCAGCACCGAGACTTAACACCCAAAATGTGAAGTCTTCTTTCGGCACTTCATAGCGGACGATCACAGAACCGTCTGCACACCGCTCTATAATTTCTTGTGACCGGTGCCGTTCCTTTTCCGTAACGAGATATGCTTTGTGTGCCGCAATCTTGAGCGTCACGCGGATCGGGTCGCCGCTAAAGAGTTCCCATCGAGATGCCAAATCCTCAGACAAAGAAAAATCTGTAGGCATTTCAAAAGTCTCATCCGTTAGCATGACCCTTTGAAAGCGGAGGATTTTGAAAGTAAGCGAGGCGTTTTCCGATTGATTGGATTTCGCCTCAAGATACCAGTCCGATCTTCGGAAAAAGATGGCGTACGGATGCAATATATGTCTAACAAATTCTGTTTTACCACCCGGTTGATAGGTCGCTCGAATCACCTTTTGCTCATAAAGTGCCTCCTCCAAAAGGCGAAAGTGTTTCTCAGCGTCGTTATCACCGTCACCACGACTATAGTTTTCCATATTCTCCGAGAGGCGCGTATGTTCCTCAACTCCATCGTCATGACCGACACGCTCAAGTTGCGCTGGAATATCATTTTTCAATTTCGATTGGATATGTTCAGCAAGAGACGTATCAAGTTTTTCCAAAACGCTTTTGAGAAGCGTTTCAAAACGTTTTTCTTTTGCAAGCGGCGAAGCGGCAATCACTAACTCTAAAGCCTGCGCTTCTTCCGGCGCGATTCGAGGCCAACGTAATAGACGTTCTGCCTCAATCCAATAGGAACCTCTATCCTTTTTCAAGTCGTAGAAATCTCTGATAATTTTTAGGTCTTCATAAATGCGGGTCATATCAACGCCATAAAATTCAGCCAGATCACGGACTTTGATGCCTCTTGATCTCTGGACTTTCTGGAGGCGTTCAATTATGCCCAAGATACGTCGCACCTGTTTTCTGCCATCACTATAGCCCATAGTGTCTCCTTATGAATAGGTTTAAAAGTTGTTTCAATGATAAGGTTCTATTCGGTACATTAAGCATAACATAAGAGAATACATTAAGCAAATAACAGTAGGGCAGGACGATTTAGTTTTCGTTTTGATTTTCGTTTATAGGTACTAACGTTTTTTCCACAAGATCGCGAGGATAAAAAACACCCCAGCAAAAACACTCGCTCCTACAGAGGAAAAATTGTCCCCCGTTTGGGGAAATAAAAAGTAAATTTGCTTCTCTACATTATATATGTTATCATATACATACTAATTAAATTATATTAATCAAGAAAAAAGGTAAAAATAATCCTTCACCCACACAAAGGAGGACAAAACGTAGACGCGGGTAAAACGAAACCACTTTTGCCTAATGACGCAGAAACACCGCAAACGCAAATCCCAAATGTTACACCTTTCGCCTTTTTTTAAAATACGAACCCATAACACAATCGCCTCTGAACCCTTACAACGACTAAGTTTATCGCAATAACCTATCCATACCCAATCTTACACAAGTGTAACATTTTAAGGACAGACGCACCGCCTCGATTTTTGCGTACAAAAAAAATTAAAGTGCCTTTAGGACGGGTGTGTAAAGTTTTTGGCAGCATATTGATTTTTTTCCAAACGGACAGGTTTGTCTTAGATCGCTCCAACATGGTAACGCTGTTAGCATATTTACACACCCCAATTCCGATAATCCTTGACGAAAAGTGCTGTCGGACGTATAATAACTGTATGATACGAGGCATCTTTGTTACAGGGACAGGGACAGAAATCGGGAAGACTGTCATCGCGGGGGGGTTGGCTGCGGTTCTCAAACAGACTGGAATAGACGTGGGTGTGATGAAACCAATTAGCACGGGGGATACCACCGATGCACAGTTTCTTAAGCACGCCGCGCAAGTTGATGACGAACTCTCCGTCATTAACCCGATCTTCCTCCGGCACCCGTTGGCACCCTCTGTGGCAGCGAGGATAGAGGATAGAGACATCGATCTCCGAAGCGTTGAAACTGCTTTCGCAACACTCGGACAGCGATACGATTTCGTGATTGTCGAAGGGGTCGGCGGGATCGCTGTACCGATCCGAGACGATTTTCTCGTTGTCCAACTCATCCAGCAGCTACAACTGCCGATACTGATTGTCGCCACGACTGGCTTAGGGACGCTAAACCACACGCTTTTAACCGTCGCATTCGCGCAGCAGTTTAACATCCAAATTGCCGGTATCGTTCTCAACGGACTTCGGCAAGAGACCGCCGGACTCGCCGAAGCGACAAACCCCGTCGAAATCGAGAAGCTAACAGGTGTCCCCGTCATCGGTGTTGTCCCGTACGAGAAACAGTTGGACACGCCTCAGCCAGACTTGACCCTTCTATCAGATATTATGAACCAGCACGTCGCATGGCGAAAATTAGGGATAGTGTAATAATATGGAAACTGCGATTGTTCTCGCTGCCGGATCGGGACGCAAGGTCTGGCCTTATGGCGAATTCCGACAGAAATGTACGATCCCGATTGCCAACAAACCGATCATTCGCCGAATTGTAGAAAATTTGCTTGAAGTCGGATGCAAACAGATTATCGTCGTTGTCGGACATCACGCCCAACAAGTGCGCGGCGCGGTGGCGGATATACCCAACGTTGCATTTGTCACACAGCAGACGCTTGATGGTACAGCGAGCGCAACATTGGCAGCCGTGGCGCATCTCGAAGCGCGGCCGTACCTTGTCGTTCACGGAGATACTGTAACCACCTCCGAAAATTTACGTAATTTTGTCGATGCATTCCACGCCTCAGACACGGAAGCAGCGGCACTTGTGCAACCGCTCGGCAATGAAGACGCAAGCGACTGGATCTGCGCGGGAATCGGGAGCGTTGACGAAAATAATGGCAGCCTTTCGACACTGACCGGTATTGAGGGGCATCCACGGGGTGGTTCGCATCGCCTCTGTGGGGTCTACGCTTTTCGGGACAGCGCGACGACATATCTCTTACGGAACCCCGGTATTGTTACGAGGGTTCCTGTTGGGGGGATGCCACCACCTGAATCCGAAATCGCGCAGTCTTTGCAACTCATGGTTGACGACGGGAGAACAATTTTAGCAGTTCAGACATCGGATTTCTTTGTCGATGTTGATAAACCGTGGCATGTACTTGAAGCAAATAGGCGGCTCGTTGATTACCTCGCGAAACAGGTTACGGAAAACCAGATAGCGGAGGGTGCGAAAATCTCGGATGCCGCTGAGATCAATGGACACGTTGTGCTGGGAAAAAACACAGTGATTGGACCCCGCGTCGTTGTTAACGGGACATTGGTTGCTGGTGCGAATAACAACATCACGAACGGTGCGATTTTACACGGAAATATCTACGTCGGTGATCAGTGCCGGATTAGCGATTATTGTGATGTCGGGAGCAGCGCGATCGGGAATCGGTGTATTATAGGACACGGTGCTGAGATGTCCGGGGTCCTGTTCGATAAGGTCTACTTGTACCACTATTGTGAGATGTCGGGTGTTTTCGGATGTGCGACGGATATCGGCGCAGCGACAGTATGCGGCACCCTCCGATTTGACGACAAGGATACACCGATACAGGTAGAGGGACGTTACGAAGTGCCACCGTCCGGTGCGAACGCGACCTATATGGGCGATTATTGCCGTACCGGCGTGAACGCGATGATTATGCCAGGGAGGCGGATCGGGTCTTACAGTGTCGTTGGGCCCGGGGTTATTTTGTATGACGATGTGCCGAGCAAGACTATGGTGATGGCGAAACAGGAGTTAATAACCAAGCCCTGGGGACCGGAACGTTATGGATGGTAGGGTTGTGTCACGTCAAAAATGGCAGGTTATATTGACTGAAGATGTTGGGTTTCACTGCGTTCAACCCAACCTACACCCCATGAAAATAGGCATGACAGAACAGTAGACGGAGTTGTTACTGTGGAAGGAGTTCCTTCAACAGATTCGTCAGTTCATCGTTCCCCGCGGCGAGTTCAAAGACGCGTTTGATTTTTTCATCACGGGCATCTTCGGATTCAGGGGGGCCGTCCGGCGACCATAGCACTTCAACCGCTTTAGGGTTCAGTCGGTCATAAGTAACTTTGACGAGCGAGAAAGGATAGTTTTCCGGGATGATGATGATCCAATCAATCGTTTCACCACGTCCGGAATACTGTCTATCGACGGTGAGTTTTCCGTCTTGATGGGGAACGTTCTCTTTAACCCATTGTTTGCGACCGAGGGTGTCAGTCTCAAAATGTCCGACTTCCAGCCAGTTGCGTCCGGCACCGTTCGGTTTCGTCGTAATTTCGATACGTTGCATGCTGTTTCTCCGCGCTATGTTTAGATTTGACTTGCAATCGGTTCGGTGAGTTCTATCCGTTTTGATAAGGAATTTTAGCATGTTATCCCGAAAAAGTCAAACGGTTCGGTTTTCATTTTCGTTTTATTTCCATAAATGGTGAAGAAACGTCGAAATAAAAATATTCGTTCCTACAGCCGGAGTCGTACACAAAAATTGGCAAAAATTGGTATAAAGTCGCTAAATATGCGGATTAAACACACAATTAATTTGCATTTTCATTGAAAAAACGGTATAATTGTAATTGGGAGGGGTGTTTTCGCTTGAAAACGCGCTTGTTTTTCTATTTAACCAGTCGATTTGAAGCCAGTCGATTTGAAGGGACACGTCAATATGCAAGTGGAAATGCGATATGGAACTGGCACGTTAGCAATTGAGATACCTGATAAAAACGTTGCTGGGGTGCTTGAGATTTCGGAGAGTGCGCCGCTATCGGATGAAGATAGCGCGGTTCGTCAGGCAATCGCGCAACCGATCGCTTCGGCTGCGTTGGCTGAAATTGCTAAAGGACGTACGTCAGCATGTATCGTGATTTCAGACGTGACACGTCCTGTACCGAATAAAGTGATCCTCCCACCAATATTGGAAACCCTTGAACATGCCGGTATCCGACGCGAAAAGATTACTATCCTCATCGCAACCGGTATCCATCGTCCTAACGAAGGTGAAGAACTTGAAAAAATGGTCGGACGTGCCATCATGGACACATACCGTATTGTCAACCATTTTTCGCAGCAGCCTGAGCACCATGACTATTTAGGTAGGACAAGAAGCGGAACACCGGTCTACATTGATAAGACCTACCTTGCCTCGGACTTGAAGATTACCACGGGGTTAATTGAACCGCATCTGATGGCGGGGTATTCTGGAGGTCGAAAAGCGATCTGTCCAGGGGTTGCATCAGTGGAGACGATGAAGGTCATGCACGGTCCCGAACTCATGGAGCATCCGAAATCGGCAGTTGGGATTTTGGAGGGCAACCCGTTTCACATAGAAGCCACCGAGATTGCCATCATGGCGGGTGTTGACTTCAATCTGAACGTTGCCATCGACAAACACCGTCGAATCACTGGCGTTTTTGCGGGAGACATGGTCGAATCGCATCGCGTCGGTTCCGCATTTGTCGAAAAGCATGCGAAGGTGTCACATCCCGAACCTGCTGATGCGGTTGTTGTTTCCAGCGCGGGTTACCCGTTAGATACAACGTTTTATCAGGCCATCAAAGGTCTATTGACCGCCGTCGAGATTGTCAAGCAAGGGGGTAGTATTTTATTAGTTGCAGCGTGCAGCGAAGGCATCGGTAGCAAACCGTTTACGGATTTAATCTTCAAGACTGATGATTTAAGTGCGTTTGTCCAAGGGCTTTACAATCCGGCAAACTTCGTCATCGACCAGTGGCAACTCGAAGAATTGGCGAAAGTTGCGCGGAAAGCAGACATCTATTTTTATACCGATGGGATCCCGTATCACCAGCGCGCGAAATTGTTCGTACATCCGATAAAAAGTCCTCAGGAAGGCATTGAGGAACTCTTAAACCGATACGGCGAAGATGTCCAAATCGCTGTGATTCCCGAAGGCCCTTATGTTTTAGCGAAATTGGAAGGGACTTAGACCAAGCCAAAATGGCTGTTGGCAACATTAATCTATTGGAACACGCCTAACAATATTATTGGATTCATACTGAAAGCATAATGGCAAATCCTACAGTGGTACTCAGAGCGTATAGGGACGGCTTGCATTTGATTATCAGGCCTCACCTATCTATAGCGGAAGTTGAAGTGGCGATTCAGGAGGAGATCGCGCGGATGAATCGTTCTTTGGCTGGCGCGACTGTTCAAATGGACCTTAAGTCTCCAACCTTAAATGATGAGGAGATTGACTATCTGAGGTCCAAACTGCGGGAGAACTACGATTTGATAGTGCGTGGTGTCGACTTAGGCGATGATTCGGTTTCACCGCCGATCGCTGCAGCACCGACGACACATACCATCTCGCAGCCGACAGATGTGCCGTCTACACGTGAGGGTGAACCGTCTCGCATTGTGCCGTATACGATTCGTTCTGGCCAAATTGAGGAGTTTCCACAAGGGAGCTTGATTATCTATGGCGATGTGAATTCTGGGGGTGAGGTGAGAGCTGGCGGTGATATTGTCGTGTTAGGTACGTTGCGTGGGAATGCGTGCGCTGGTACAAACGGCAGGCCATCCGCTGTAATTATCGCAATGGATTTCGCCCCGTTACAGCTTCAGATTGGCGATTGTGTGAACCGATCTGCGACGAACCAGAAGCCTCCAGGCTATCCAGAGATTGCACGTATCGAGGCAGAAGATGTCATTGTTATCGAAAAGTTCGTTAAGTTTTAGAGCAAAGCCTGAAGATATGTTTACACCTTGACAGACAATATCATCCCACTGCAGGGTTTTGCGCTGTAATACACGGACTGGAAATGTAAGACAAGGAATGAATTTAGTCTATTCCCCAACTAAATTCGGTGTTTTTTTAAGGGTTGTAGCCCCGTCATTGTAAAGGTAATTACGAGTTTTACGACTCGTGTTAGTTAACTTGTTGTTTTTGTTTTATTCACACTTATCGGATTTGGATGATAAACATATCGTCCCTACAGGACCAAAGAAAGTGTGTAGGACGTTTTTCTATAAACATATTGAAGAGACACCCAAGGAAATAAACCCTACGGGACTGAAAAGCGTCCGAACCCATGGGGCCCCTGACAAAACAAAACATCATACTTACGTGAAATAATATTTTACATAGAGTTATTTAACACAAGTCGTGAGTTTTACTATAATACAAGGAGGTTCCGGTTATGGGAAAAGTTATCGTTGTAACATCGGGTAAAGGGGGTGTCGGTAAAACCACTTCTACTGCCAATTTAGGGACAGCACTCGCTCTCTTGGGTAAAAGCGTCGTCCTTATTGATGCAGATGTCGGGCTTCGGAATCTCGATATCGTCATGGGACTTGAAAGTCGTGTTGTTTACACATCCATGGATGTTATTGAAAAACAGTGCGAACTCAACAAAGCACTTGTTAGAGATCGGCGCGTTGATGGTTTGATGTTGTTGGCGGCATCGCAAAAAAATAATAAAGACGATATGCAGCCCGAACAGATGAAAGCTATCTGTGACAAGCTGCGTACCACTTACGATTTTACCCTCGTTGACTCCCCCGCTGGTATTGAACGAGGCTTCAGGAATGCTTCTGCTGGTGCCGATGAAGCCATTGTCGTTACAACGCCTGATGTTTCTGCGATTCGGGATGCCGACCGGATCATTGGGTTATTGCAAAATGTCGAAGTTGAGCCAATCAATCTCGTTATAAACCGTTTCTCACCACAACTCGTCGGAAATGGAAGCATGATGGACCAAGCCGACGTATTGGATATTCTTAATATTGACCTCATCGGCGTTGTTCCTGAAGACAGTGGTGTCATCACATCTACAAATCGAGGTATTCCGCTCGTTTATGAAGACGGCTCCCCTGGCGCTCAGGCTTATATGCGTATCGCACGCCGCCTCACCGGACAACGAATACCGATCCCCGATTTAGAGCAGAAAGGCTTATTAAGTAGTATCGTAAACTGGTTCACAAAAAAGAAATAAGGAGTCTTCCGATGAATTTAAGTATCAAACAACTCTTCGGACGCAAGCCGAAATCAAGCAATATTGCTAAACAGCGTCTGAAACTGGTCATCACGCAGGACAGGGTCGATGTTGATGATCGGTTTATGACAAGGCTGCATCATGAATTGGCAGAGGTATTGGCAAAGTACTTCGAATTTTCTGCGAACTCTGTCAAGATGAATTTGAAGCAGGAAGGGAATTCTTATATTCTTGTCGCGGATTTCCCTTACACGAAATTCCACGACATGAGCATGAGACGCTAACCGTCGCGTGAGGAGATTATTCAGGTTTTGAAGGCATTTCAGCAGGGAACTGAATTACGGGATCATACGTCAGAGAATAATATCCCAAATCGCTTTGGCGACTCCGTTTTCATCGTTGGCGGTTGTGATATAATCTGCACAAGCCCGGATAGGCGGGACTGCGTTTGCCATCGCTATGCCGAAACCTGCCGTCTGGAGTAAACTTTCATCGTTATAACTATCGCCGAAAGCGACAACCGTATCCATTGGAATGTCGAACCGGTTGGCGAGTGCTGTCAGTGCGCGTCCCTTAGTAACAGTTGGATTCATAAATTCTATATATTCTGCTTGGGTCTGCGTAACGTAAAGTTTCTGTGCGTAATCGGTTTGAAACTTCCGCAACAGCGGTTCTAACTTTTCAGATGAGTGGATGATAAGTAACTTCGTCGGCGTTTTACCGGCTAATTCACGTAGATCGCCAATCGGAGTTGCTGGAACACCTGTCCGATCTTCATATAACTCGCTCCACGCGTTCCGTTCGGCGACGTAGAGCTCATCGTTCAAGCAGTAATTGAGATGTAATCCGTGTTCGGTACATTCGTTGACAATCGCTATCGCGTCATCGGCTGGTACAGGTGTATGATGATACACCTCGCCGGTGGTTGCATGTCGGACCATCCCTCCGTTGTAAGAGATAATAGGGTTGTCGAGTCCGATCTGATCACTGATGGGTTGGATTGAGCGGTGCATCCGTCCTGAAACCAATACGACGAGAATATCGTTTGCCGCGAGTTGCCGAAGTGCGTCGCGGTTCTCTGATGACAAGGTGTGATTACTACTTAGCAGTGTGCCATCTAAATCGAATGCCGCCAAACGGCACGGTATTTTCATAGTGTCGCCTTCCATCTATCTTATCCTCCGTTTTCTTCAATAGAATTACCAGATATTTCGTTCCGTCTTTCCGTCAAAGAGATGCATCTCCTTGTCATCAAAACCCAACCAGATTGTATCGCCTACCGCAGCACGAAACGCCGGATGTGTCCGAACCCGGAGCAGAATAGGGTCCTCTGTCTGTGAATGTGTCCCGAGGCGGATATCAAGGATATTGACCGCACCGAGTGGCTCAATGAGGTGTACCTGTGCTGGAATTTTCCCTTCGCTCGGTTCATTTGCGGCATCGATATGCTCAGGACGGATGCCGAATACCAAACCGTTTTTTTCTATATCTGAAGTGATACGTGCTTGTCGTTCTGTAGAGATTTGGAGATGTGTATCGGTATGGCTCAGACGTAGAACAGATGCGCCATTTTGGCTTGTGAATTCGGCATCGAGTAGGTTCATGGTAGGCATCCCCATAAAACCTGCGACGAAAAGACTTTGCGGTCTGTTGTAAATCTCGTGCGGTGTTCCGATCTGTTGTAAGACGCCTTGGTGGATAACAGCGATCCTGTCGGCGAGGGACATCGCTTCAACTTGGTCATGTGTTACAAAGATAGTTGTCGCGCCGATTTCGTGTTGGAGCCGTTTGATTTCGGCACGCGTATCGACGCGAATTTTTGCATCTAAGTTCGCCATCGGTTCATCAAGCAGATAAACTTTCGGCTGACGTACCATTGCGCGTCCGAGCGCGACACGTTGCATCTCTCCTCCGCTGAGAACACTCGGTTTCCGATTCAACAAGTCGGATATTTGTAAGATTTCAGCGACGCGCCTGACTTGCGTCTCAATTTCAGATTTTTCGACTTTGACTGCCTTCAGCGGAAATGCGATGTTATCGTAGACATTCAGATGCGGATAAAGTGCGTAGAATTGAAATACAAAAGCGATATCCCGATCCGCAGGCGAGAGGTCGTTCACGCGTTGTCCATCGATGAAGATATCACCTTCTTCGGGTGACTCGAGTCCTGCGATGAGCCGAAGCGTCGTGGTTTTACCGCACCCGGAGGGACCTAAAAAAACGACGAACTCTTTGTCGTGAATTTCGAGGTTAAAGTCTTTGACAGCGATGACATCGCCGTAGCGTTTTACAACATTTTCAAGTTTAATATGTGCCATAATATCAGTTATCAGTTATCAGTTATCAGTTTAAAGAGGACTCCGAGACACCCTACAGCTTTTGTGACTGAAAACTGAAAGGATTTTTTCGGAGGAAAAAATCCGAACTGACGGCTGACGGCTACTTACATTAGAAAGTGCATGACTGCCCCTGAGATAAGCGGAACCGTGAGATTATCGTCAATCGGGAACGGGAGGAGTTCAACGAGTGTCGCGACCAAGGCACCGATGATTGCAATGGTAGGGTTCAATTTAACCAGAGCGATTGCAGCACAAACGATGAAACAGGCGGCACTCCCCTCCAAACTCTTTCCAGCGATGAGTTTCGTTTTGCCCCACATTTTTCCGACAAGCGCGGCTGCCATATCGCCTAATATCATAAAAAAGATACAGACAATCGCAAGCACCTTCGCAAAAAAGAAGATGCAGAGAAAAACGCTCACCAGATAATAGGTCGCGCCTGTTACTGCCCCTTTACGCTCGTGGCTGCGGAGAAGCGGCGTAAGGGTTCGGAAAAAGATGTCAGCAAAACGCGGCGAGCACCATTTCGCCAATTCCACCGTAAACGCGAACCCAGTTAGCAGCCCGACTAAAATTAACATCGCCGGTTTATCCAAGAAAAGATAGATAACCGGTAGGGTAAGTCCTGCTAAATGCGTACTTTTCCGCAGCAGCTCGCCTTTCATTGATCTGTCTCCGATATAACCTAACAGAGTACGCAGAACTTCGCCAACCCCTCTGTAGGCAGCATTTGCAACTCCGCTCACACCGAACCCTCAATTATTATAGAGTTTATATGAGAAAATATCAAGGTTAATAGTTTACAGTACCCAGTTATCAGTTATCAGTTACAAGAGATTTTTGATAATCCCAACGCCTCTTTCTGATAACTGAAAGATTTTTCGTAGAAAAATCGTACTGAGTACTGTTAACTGTGTACCAAGCATCTGAAGTGCATACGCTTATTTAGGCCACAATTTCGCAAAGTTAAGACAAGTTTTGTCGTTGAAATTCCATAGGTGTCAAATACCCTAACGCCGAATGTGGGCGTTTCAGATTATAGACGTTTGTGATAAAATCACCGATGCG
>JAJEET010000015.1 GCA_022820835.1 Candidatus Poribacteria bacterium | reverse complement strand
AACGTGAGTTTGATAAAAGTGGGATGTTGGGTTTCGCTACCGCTATTTATGCAGAAAGTGCCTTGAAAAGCGGCATATTTGTCGAAATTATACGGTTTTTAGTGTGTATTTACCGCTCAACCCAACCTACAGATTTATTTTTAAGTTCACGTTTAATAATCTGCCCTATTCCGTGCAATCAGGTATAAAGACTGCACCTTTGGGTGCAGTCTTTTCTGCTATTTTACGGAGAATCCAGTCAGTGTTGTGGTGATAGGTTGGCACGGAATTTGCTTAATTAACGTCAGTCGAAAGGAGTCGTCAAGTGGAAACGAAACAAAAGTATCGTGTTGCGCCCCCCGGATTTACACCGGAGCAGTGGAAAACATTTAACGAAGACGGTATCATCTTCATTGAAAATGCGATTTCTGATGAAGCCATTCAGACCTATATTGACGCGATAGACCGCGTCGCGGCGGGGAATCCGAAATATAAACCTGGCGGTTACCTCGGGATGCAGAACATCGTCGAACGCGATCCTGTGTTCACGGGTCTTATTGATCATGAACGCCATGTCGGTTATGCGTACGATCTGTTCGGCGAACTCCTCAAACTTCATATAAGCCAGTTTTTCCTGCGTCCACCCGGGGGCAAGCAGTACAACCAGTGGCATCCGGATGGGGCACGCGCCCTCCCTTATGGTGTGTTTTCACCGAAGTTGCCGTTGCAAATCAAGGTTGGGTATTGGCTGACAGATTTACCGAGAGCGAAGATGGGAAACCTCGTTGTCCTACCGGGGAGCCATCGTGAGCAGTACATGGATGGCTACGATACACATGAGCGTATACCCGGTGAGATGGTTGTCTGTCCGCGTAAAGGTACGATGACAGTGATGCATTCGAGTATCTGGCATCGCGTTGAACCCAACGAAAGTGATGTGGTCCGGTATAATATCTTTGTCGCCTACTGTCCGTCGTGGGTTACGCCTGCGGATCGTTTTCATTCGAGTCCTGAATGGTTAGAGACACTTAACCGCGAACAGCGTATCATCATGCGGAGTTATGGTAACGCGTATCACAACGCGAAACCGCCAGCGTCAGATTTTCCGCTCTTCCTTGAGCGCGATACCGAGACTGAAGCAGACGAAGATGTCTATTTGGAACACGTCCAATTACATCGCCGTAAACGTATGACAATGCCTGAGAGGCTTGATCTTTTAGCGAAAGACAATCAGGCGCAAAGTGTTATTTAAGGGTTGATGTGAACAAATTCAATAAACTGCTGAGGCTGATGTCACACGCTTCCAGTTTGATGCTAATCTTAATAGAGTTTATATGTGGTGTCTGGATTTGCCTGATTCCGATAGGATTTTTCGTCTATTTCAACCTTACGGCTTGGCGGACAACAGATTCGACACTCCCGATTATAGAGCGTTTGAATCAGACGTTTCATGCAACGTTTTGGGAAAACATTGTGGCGTTGGCGTTACTGATTGCGGTACGGAATTTCATGTACTCGGCAGTCAAACATTCACGCGAAGCCGAATCGGAATGACATACAGAGTTTGACCGAATGGATACTTGACGAGGCGTAAACCGTGCCCGTTGAGAACTGAAATATGAAAACCTTATTCCTTAAAGACATGCGCTATCGGCGCGCGCGGGTTGTGCTGACAGCACTCGGCATCATCGTGTTAATCTCGTTGATCTTGCTGTTAGGCGGTATTATGAACGGTATGCGTATCCAAGCGCGGCAATATGTTGCGTCTACTGGCGCGGATGTCTGGATATCTGCTGAAGGTTCCGGCGGTGCATTTATCGGATTTTCTATGGTCGTTGAGGAATATATGGCGTTTCTGAATTCAGCACAGGGGTTGGCTCCCGATTCTGCCTCTCCATTGGTTTTTGCGCAAGCGCGTCCGACCGTCCGCGGAAAATCTACCAAGGCAATCGTCGTCGGATATAAATTGGGAAAACTCGGCGGACCTAAGCATACTATTGATGGGAGAATGTTTACAGCGAGTAATTTTGAGGACTATCGACCCGAAGACCCTGTTCCGTACGAGGTGGTCATTGATGAAAAGATGGGATTAGAAATCGGGCAACAGATCACCTTGGGGAATGAGAAAGTCAGGGTCGTTGGCAAAGCAGAGAGTCGAATGTTTGTTTTAGATACGCCGCTTCTGTTCATGGATGTCCGCATTGCCCAGAAAATACTATTCGGCAACACGCCACACGTTAATATGATGATCGCAAAGGCCGGAGCGAACCAACAACCGGTACAGGTCGCTGCCGGTTTAGATAGTTTAGAAACGATTGAAGCACGCACCTTAAATCAGACGCTCAACGACATCATTGCCTATTACGTTGACGAACCGATGAAAGCGGTACAGTTCTTGCGGGTGATGCTCTGGGTCGCAGCGGGAATCCTCGTCGGGATGATTACGTATGTGACGATGCTTGAGAAGACACAGGAAATCGGCGTGTTAAAAGCCGTTGGTGCTTCGGATTACTATGTGATGGGATTGCTGTTGAAACAGGTTGTCTTGATCTCTGCTGTCGGTGTGCTACTTGGGTTTATATTCTCTTATGTCTTTGCGGCGGCGGCACCGATCTTTGTCGCGATTAATTTCGTTGAATCCATTATTGTTGCGTGTATCAGTTTCATTGTGTGTTGCGGTAGCGGGTACTTGGCGGCACGGAAGGCAATTGAAGTCGATCCAATGATCGCTTTCCGAGGAGAAATATAAATGGCAGCAGTCGTAGAGGGAATCGGTTTAACGAAGCGATTTGGTACAGGCGATGCGACCGTCGTTGCTGTTGATGCCGTCGATATCCGAATCGAAGAGAGCGAATTGGTGATGATTATGGGGGACAGCGGTTGTGGGAAAACAACGCTGATTAGCCTGCTCGGTTGTATTTTAACGCCGGATGCCGGGGAACTCCGCATTGACAACGCACCTATTGATTTGGCGAATGAAGATTTGAGCGTAATTCGTCATGAAAAGATAGGGTTTGTTTTTCAGTTGTTTCACCTGTTACCTTACCTCACCGCGCTTGAAAACGTGATGGTGGCTATGGATATAGCGGGTACGAAGCCTGTTGAAGCCGAAAACCGTTCGACAGAACTGCTTGCCCAGGTCGGTTTAAGTGACCGGCTCCACCACCGTCCGGCACAACTGTCCGGTGGCGAAAAACAGCGCGTCTCTTTTGCTCGCGCACTCGCCAACCGTCCTAAGATCATCTTTGCAGATGAGCCGACGGCTAACCTTGACAGTCGGCAGAGCGACAACTTAATGAACTTGATTCAAGAACTCCGTCAAGAACACCAAACCACTATCGCTATTGTAACACACCATGAAGGATTAAAAGAGAATGCCGATCGCGTCATCCAGATGAAAGATGGGAGGATCGTTACTGCATGAATTGTAACAACATTTTTAGACGTTGTAGACGCAGCAGCTTTGCTGCATCAATTAGCCTCCTAATTTTCTGCCTCATCTCGCCACCCTTGACGACTGCCGAAGACAAAGCCTTGACCACAATATCACAACCGGATTTCCTGACAAGTGGGTTGTACGGTGGTGGTTTAACCTTCATTGGTACATCTCCTTACATCCAACTTCAGGCACAGCCGGATATTCCACTCGGAAAATTCGATATTGGGTTAGATCTGGTTTTCCTCTACAATCCTTATGCAACGGATGCCGGCTCTCAATTTCTCGCCGAAGACGGTGAATCGTGGGATAGCCCGAGTACGTGGTTAAGACTCATCCGTTACGTGAGTTATGGGCAGCCTTATGATCCTTTCTATTTTCGGTTTGGGGAATTGGATTATCTGACAATCGGATACGGATCAATTATGTCCGGTTATTCTAACTATGACCGGCGCGGATTAAGTCTGAACTTTAGGAAGTCCAACAATCGGACGGGGGTCGAAACGGTGCTTAATGACTTCGGTAATCCTTCAATTTTCGGTGGACGCATATTTCATCGACCGTTTCTGCGCGCAGAACCAGAGGATAACAACTTCTTCACGCGACTTGAACTCGGTGCTACCTATCTGACCGACATCAACCCGGATTTGCAAGAAGAGGGTGAATATCCATTGACTGCCTTGGGTGCGGACGTGGGATTCCCGATTTATCAGAGAAGCGACCTTCGGGTTTCTCTCTATAATGACTTCGGCGTGCTTAATACTTTGGTCGATAGGTCGGAGGAGATGCCTGAAGAAACGTTGGAACTTGAACCGGTTGAGCAGACATCTAAGAGGCGGTTAGAGAGCGAACCGATTGGCGGAGATAACCTAACGGAAGAAGAAACGGAATTTGTATGGGGGAATGCTGTCGGGGTTAGTTTCGCCTTACCAAAAGCCATCTTTAAAGTTGAATACCGTATCTTGGGAGACGGATATACCCCTTCCGTTTTTGATTATACGTATGAATCAGCGAAGTTGTTATCGACAGAACCGGATATGCCGGAGTTTTTAGGACTCGAAACGAGCGTAGAAGAGAGACGCGGTTTTTATACACAGCTTTTTTTACGTCCGACACCCGAAATACAATTCTTAGGTACGTTTGAGGATTACAATATTAGCGATCCCAAACTCTATATGGCAGTCACAGCATTAGACGTAATTCCACGTTTCGGGTTTCGATTGGTCTATACGAAACGCGATATTGGTGAGCGAGACGATAGGAACTTTTTTACGGATCTGTTCAACTTAAATGAAAAATCGGCGTTTATTATAGAAACCAGTTACGAAGTCTTTCCGCCGGTTGTAACAACTGTCACCCGTGAGTACCGATTCCGCCGTGTAGCAACAGCGGAAGGCATGAGCCAATTTGAGCCGATTCATAAAACCTCATTTATGGTAGGTGTGCGTACAGATTTTTAATGCTATCTTTTAGCAAAGCGGAAGGTATCAATCCATCTCACGGTTTATCTCCTCGGCAACAAATTTGTCAAGGGTCCTATCTCTTACATTAACTGAAATAACCTTGCTTTCTCGGTCAAGGAGAAACATTTTCGGAATACGATGGACACCGTACTGTTGTGCCAAGGGACCTTCATACCGTTTGCCATCAAAAATCTGTCGCCACGGCAACGGATTTTCGTCAATAAATTCGCGCAACACCGTCTCATCAACATCAAGACTTATTCCAATAATGTTAAAGCCTCTGTGATGATACTTCTCGTATACGGCTTCGAGTGTCGGTACCCTGTCGGTATACCGCGTTGTCCAGAAGTCAAGCAAAACAACTTTACCACGGTAGTCGGCGAGTGAAATCGGTTTGCCATCCAAATCAACAGCAGATGAGAAATCGGGCAGGACTTTACCCACCCATGCCAGTGTGGGATCGGCGTTCACCCGATATGCGTGTGCGAGGTCGGAGTTGCCTAACTTTTCGTGGATTTTAGCCAAGCCGTTCCAAGCGTTTCGGTCATCCGGATTCTGATTTAACCGATCTTTTAAGACTATCTGTAACCTCTGAAAAACGGCTTGAGCTTCTTCAGTGTTCCCTAAGGCTTCGTGAATTTCAACGAGCATCCTTGTGTTATTCCAATCGTCAGGTGTCAGTTTTAACTGTTCTTCAAAAACGTGTTGAATCTTGCCGAGCACGGCAGTCCATCGTTCCCTTAGCGGATGATCGTCTTCAAGCCGCAGATAAAAATCGTTAGGTCTTGATGTTACATACCCGTAATCATAACAGAAACGGTATACCCATTGTGATAAAGCAGGTTTTCCGCTTTCCTGTAAGTCCCGTTGGAAAGGGGAGGTCTCAGTAGGTGTTTGATGTGCGTGATGCCGTTCAAAAAGTCTTTCGAGTGCAGTAACGGCTTCTTCGTGGAGATAATCAAAACCAGCCTTTTCAAAAGCCAAGTAACAGACTTCAACGTCGTTTGGCAGCAGGACCATCGCCTTTTCGACAACATCCCAGAAACCATCAGCCGGTGGGACCCACGGGGTGCCAGCGAGTACTATAGCCGCAAATTTTGCGGCAGCCCCATTGTCGGGGCTGCTTTCCAAGACCTCTCGGGCATGCGCATACAAGTCCTCACGCAATGCATCAGAAAAACTCCAGATGAACTCGTACCAAACAAGGTTGGGTGGGAGTGACACTTTTCCATTAACAACGCCTGCATCAATTTTTGCCTTGAAATAGACAGATAGTGCCTCCTGAAACTCAGGCACGCTCGCCCAGTAAGTTTGCAACTTGCCCCTGTCATTATGGTGCAGATCCGAAAACATATCCCAGACTTCTCCGGTATTGCCTTTCATCATTTTATTCTCGGATTTTTGCGGTTCGCAAAACGATTTGTTCAAAAGAACCGGACAGAAGCAGAACACAATACCTAAAAGGATTATGTATACGCAATTGGATTTCACTGTTTTACCTCAACTTTGATCTCCTCATCTTCAACAATCAACGGGTAGGTCCTGATGCGGAGACGGGGATCGGTTTGGCATTCTCCGGTTTCTGTATTATAGGCATAACCGTGGACTGGACACACCGCGATGCCGTTTCGGATTCTGCCTCTGCCGAGTGAACCCAAGGCGTGTGGACAGGTGTTGTCTACAGCACAGAATGTGCCGTTCTCATTGAAGATAGCGATGCGCCTTCCGTTGACGGTGAACGCTTTTCCGCGACCTTCTCGTATCGCTGACGTTTTTGTGACCGTTGTGTAATCAGACATTGTTCACTCCTTCACACTTCCTAAAGTAATCCCTTGTACAAATTCACGTTGCATCGCAAGAAACAGGATAACAATCGGCATCAATGATAGCAGTGTGCCTGCCATCAGCATGCCGTAGTCTTGACGGTAGATGCCGACGAGATTCGCTAACCCTATCGGCAGCGTATATTTCGCTTCGTCTCGTAAAATAATGAGGGGCCAGAGATAGCCGTTCCATGAACCCAAGAAAGAATAGATCGTCAAGGCACCGAGTGCCGGTTTGATGATAGGCAACACAATCCGATAATAGATGCCGAACTCGGAACAACCGTCAATACGAGCAGCATCAAGCAGCTCCGACGGAATCGTCACGATAAATTGGCGCATCAGAAATACGCCAAACGCGCCGACTGAAAATGGGATGACAATTGCTTTATAACTATTCAGCCACCCGATATCGTACATCAGTCCAAACAGCGGAACCAACAGTACCTGAAAAGGTACCATCATTGAAGCGAGGAGAATACCGAACAGGACCTTCTGTCCACGGAACTGATATTTGGCAAATGCGTAACCGCCGAGAGAACAGAAGAACAGTGTGAGGAGCGTTGACGCAGTCGCGATAAAGACACTGTTGATAAAGTAGCGACCGTACGGCACTGTCTTCCACAGGTTCCGGTAATTAGAGGTCAATTTATCCCATACGATTGACAGATAAGACGGTTGATGAATTGTTAATTGGAGGTGCAATAGATTCCCAACTTGTGTATTTGATGTAGACTTGACTGTGGTACCCGTTTCCACCTGCGTCATTGTGATATGTGAAGATTCCAATTCACCCGGAATTCCGTGTAATCGCCAGACAGCATCTTTCCATAATGCACTCTCTAAGATATAAGGTCGTGTCGGTTGAAATGTAACACCGTTGCCAGATTTGTTCGGGACAGACACGGCTAAAGAGAGTCGGTGATATGAAGCGTCTCCACGGATAGGCAGCGTAATCCGACGAATCCGATCAATAGAGACGGGAGTCGGAATCGTAGCCGATATGTAGCGGGTGTTGCTGTCTCGGAAATCGTAGGACAGACTCGCAACGGTCTGTGTATCCACAGATGGACGGATGCGCGTCCCTGTATCTGGTGTGACCTTCCACTCTACGGTTTCCATCGGTGTACGATTGAAATCGAGGTCTTCTATCTGAAGCGTTCCAATTGCGACTTCTCGGTACACGGAACTCCAGATGGTATCGACCATTTCAGGAATGACCGCGTCCTGCACTTGATTAACGATAGATGCCTTTTTGCCGTCCCAGACTTCATCTGGTAAACTCGTGACCAACTGCTGCCAGAGTCCCTCTGTTATTTCCGTCTGTAGTTTTTCGGAAGGAACATGATTGGAAAACTGTGCGTTTGCTGCGATGTGTGTCTGTGTTTCCATCCAAATTGCCTGAGTCAGTTCGGGTTGCAGTGTTTTCCACACTGTCTTATCTACTGCCATAGGTTTTTCAATCTTGGGATACGCATTTTCGACGATGTAAGGCGATGACGTAACACGCGGCGGAAAGCTCGGAAACCATTGAATCGGGACAGCGAAAATCTCGTTTGCGGTCTTAAAAGAGGAGGTCAACAGCCATAGCAGTGGTATCATTGTGCAAAAGGCTGCAGCTACCAAGAGCAAATAACCGGTCCCTTTGAAAATTTTTGTTTTAACACGTTGGGTCCTTTTATCTTTACTCATAAGTTTCTCTACAAGTCTGATTGAGGTTATCAAGGTCAACCAATCACCATATTTCGTTGCCAACAGCCGGCCCGGTATCCCATTCATTAGATTCGTTAGATCCGTTATTTTTTGTATCAACAAGCAAATCTTTTAGTTTCGCGCGTGGGTGTGTTGCAGAGCGTCCGACCTTTTCAACCCGATGGGGTTTGAGTTTTCCAGATTTAACAGTTTCATCCTGTTCAGCACAAACTGACTCTTGAGCCAATAAGTCCTTTAGTTTCGCGCGTGGGTGTGTCGTGGAGCGTCCAACCTCTTCGACCCGATGGGGTTTGATCAAGGCATCTGGCTTAACAGGAACTCGGTTTTCGGGTTTAGTTTTGGGTACTATAAGAAAATTAAGATATGCAATCAGGACTAAACATTCTTGAAATGACATCATTTCCTCCTCAATTATAAGCCTAATTCGGAGAGTTCTACTGCGCGTGCGCGTTGGATGTCATCTTGGTATTTGAAGACACATCCGAGAGTTTCCGTGACGACCTCCGCATCGAGTTGTCCTTTGCCGAGCGCGATGAGTGCCAGTGCCCAATCCAGTGTTTCTGCGACTCCTGGTTTCTTATAGTAATCTCCTTGCCGCCAGAGCTGCATGATCTGACATAGCTGCTGCGCAAGGTGTTCATCAATCTGCGGCAATTTCGTTTGAACGATTGCCAGTTCCTTTTCGATCGTCGGATAATCGATCCACTGATAGAGACAACGCCGTTTGAGTGCTTCATGTACCTCTCGTGTTCGGTTGGAGGTTAGTACGACATAAGGGATATGTTTCGCTCGAATCGTGCCGATTTCGGGAATCGTAATCTGGAAATCGGACAGAATTTCGAGCAGGAACGCCTCGAATTCGCTATCGCTCCGGTCCACCTCGTCAATAAGTAGAACGGGTGGCACATCGCCGTCGCTCTGGATAGCCTCCAATAAGGGACGTTTCAATAGGAATGTCTCGCTAAAGAGATCGGTGCCGATGTCTTCTTTATCGCGTCCGCGTGCTTCATCGATGCGGAGTTGCAAAATTTGACGTGTATAGTTCCATTCATACAACGCGCTGTTTGCATCTAATCCTTCATAGCATTGCAATCGTATGAGTTTCGTACCTGTGGCATCCGCGAGTACTTTCGCGACTTCTGTTTTGCCGACACCGGGTTCACCTTCAAGAAAGATCGGTTTTTTGAGATGATGCGCGAGATAGAGAGTTGTCGCTAACCCTTTATCTGCGATATACGCGTGCTTTTCGCACATACTTTGAACGTTTTCAATGGATTTAAACATTTTTAACAATTGGCCTTTGTGCTGTCCTCCACTTCGTTTCAGACAGGTTTCCGATCCCTTCCGACGCATTAGGAAATTGTAAAGTTAGAAAGCCGTCGTACTCCCTATCTACATATTGAATTGTCGATATCATTCAAACAGGTTTTCTACGCGACAGGTAAACCCCGGCACGACATCCTCACCTGTTAACGTGGCTTCGCGCGTAAGTGTCTCAATATCGTTTTCGGAACGATACACTGTCACCGTTTTGGCGACAGGGTCAAGTACCCAGACGAGGCGGGTCCCTGCCTCCAAATAGTCAAGTGCCTTGCGGACAATACGGTAGTGAACATCCGTCGGAGAGACCACTTCAATCGCGAGATCGGGAGGGATTGGGAACGTTTTATCTTCGTCAACATCCAAGCGATTGGTTGAAACGAAAGCCACATCGGGTTTCATCATGCGGTCGCCAACCTGAAATATCGTTTCTGCGGTATACAATTCCCCAAACCCATTTTCATAGACATGCCGATCCAAATATCGAATGATGTTGACACTAATCTTACCGTGTCTTTTCGTCGCTGGTGCCATCGGTATTAATTCTCCTTTGGCGTATTCATATCCTGGGACATCGTTCTCAAGAAATTCTTCCGCTGTCATCGTCGTGGGAATCGGTAGTTGCCTTTCTGGCGGTGACTTCAGGACTAATTTGCCGTCAATGTATTCGTATCCTGGAACATCGTTCTCAAGAAATTCTTCCAGCGTCACGGTGGTCGGTATGGATTCGGGCATTTCTGTTGCGTCTTTGCGAGGCTCTTTCATTTTTCTTCCTCCTTTAGGGCGCGTTCGTAATCTTCGGGGTTATCAATATCCCGCAGTACATCGTCTGTGTCTACAGTGACATAGTGAATATCGTCACCATATTTTTTGAAGAGGGTCCGCACGCCGTCGCTCTCAGTATCCAGCGCAAGTATATCCTGCGCATATCTGTGATCAAAGATGACCGGATGACCACGCTTGTAATTATAACTCGGGACGGCAATCCCCTTCTCTGTCTGCTGATATGCCTCTATAACCCGATTAATCAGGTCGGATGTAATGAACGGCTGATCTACGAGCATCAGAGCAAAATCACCGCTTTCTTTGGATGCACGAATCCCCGTTTGTGCGGAGGTCAGCATACCGTTGTGGTAATCCGGGTTAAAGACGATTTGGATCGGACGTGTCTCTAACTGCTTTTCAATCTCCGCTGCGCGGTGCCCGACAACGACGATAACCTCATCGAATTTGGATCCGAGCATATTGTCCACCACGGTTTCAACGATGGTGCTTTCGCCAAAAGGGAGCAGCTGCTTCGGTTCTCCCATCCGAGTGGAGAGTCCGGCTGCGAGTAGAATTCCTGATACGTCTTTTTTATATGCGCTTGCAAGCGGTGTGCTACAGGACGGTGTTTGCGTCATAGCCTAATACCGAATATCGAAAGCCTTATATTCTCCTGTAAAAGGATTCTCGTTGACTTCAAGTGAATCAACTCTGGCGTAACGCGGACCCTTCTCTAATAAAGTGATTAACGCATCCAACTGTGCTTTATCACCCTCAGCAACGACTTCAACTTTGCCGTTTGGTAGATTCTTTGCATACCCTTTAACGCCAAGCTGCCGAGCGTTGAGTTGTGTGAAATTTCGGAATCCTACGCCTTGTACCTTTCCTGTGATGAGCACATACAGCTGCATTGTCCGGTTAACCTCAATCGTAAGTGTAACAGGGGTGCCGAGTTTTGGCATCAATGCCTCGTTCTTTTTATAGATATTTTCTTCTTCTGCTTCAAGCAGCGGATTTTGGAAGAGCGCGCTTGCATCAAATCGTTTTAAGGCGACAAGGTCATTACTCATAAATGCCTGTGGTATCATCGCATCTTCATCATCGCTATCCAAGTCTGCTACGATCCGTGAACCGGAATAAATCCAAGCGACGCGAGACATCGGCTTTTGGGTTTTCACATTGAAGATAAGGTCTTCGGCACGAACTTTTTTTGTTTCATCGCCATCTTTCCATTCAGCATAAATAAGGAATTCTGTTCCTGTGGGAGGGGTCGGTTCATCTTTCGCCTCGTCGTAACCAGGAGGTGTTCCTATCTTAACACCGAGTTTTTCAATTGCTTCGTAAATTTCTTTTCCTGTTGCCTCGACGACGATAATACTTTCGTATTCTTTACCGTTGTGTCCACAGACGAGGTATTCAACGGCCCCCTTTAAATGTGCATCGTATTCACCGAGTGCCTCAGATATTTTACCTTTTAAAACGAGTTTCTGATCCTTCTCGTGAATCTGAAGATGCCCATCTGCCCATCCAATATTCGATAACACGACAAGATACATGCCAATATAGACGATTATTCTTACTTGCCAAACATACGTTTTCACTTTGTTCATGAGGTAACTCCTTTTTTAGTAACTATCAGCTGCTGACGGATTGTTGTGCCTGCTGCTGAGGCTTGTTCTCCACAAACTGTTATAACTGACTGCCGACGGCTGACGGCTGATGGCTCTTAAAAAGTATACCGTAATCCGTTAAATATTTCCACATCATGTTTGTGGATGCCCGTTGGCGGTTCGTTATCGTATCGGAAATTTACCCGAAGCGGGAACGCTAACTTTGTCGTCAATTGGAATGTGAGGCTGCCTTCAAAAAGGATACGGTAGTCTTGAAAACGGCGTAGATGGGACTGATAGTAGCCGGTCGCGCTCGTTGTGATGTGCTCGTCCAAGCGTCCGGTCCAGTTGATGTAGTTTGTTGATCGGATAATATGGGTCGTCATCACGCCGTCCGTTTTATCATTGATACGTTCATGTTCCCACATTGCACCGATACCGAGATAGATATTGAATTTGGGACTTGACGGATGTAAATCGAAGCGCATCCCGCCGCCTGCTAAATTCCGGTCGCTTAGACGTATAGATTCGTTGAACTGTTTTTGTGCAAAGGATTCAAGTAGAAGATGTGCGTTTAAACGTCGGATGATACGTGCATGTGTCATGCCTTTGTTGATAAAAAATTTACCACCTCTACGTCCGTACTGGAGGCTTCCGAAAACGAAACCGTGATATGTCTTTGAAAGATAATCGGATCGAAATCGTCCGCGTGTCGTCAGCAGGTCTGTGTTGCCGGTGCGGTATGTTAAATCCAAGGCGATACTGTTATACCAGCCGGGGTCTAATCGCATCTGTTTCATCGTTTCGCCTGTGAAGATATTCACCTGTGCCGCGAGCGGGAAACAACAAAGAAGAAGTAAGACAAAACAGATACCGATAATTCGTTTATATTCGTTTTGAGCGAGAGAATCCGTAGTGGGGTTCATTTGGTTTTCCATCTTGGACAAAATCGTTCTTTCGTGGTAAAATCAATAAAACGTAATATAGAAAGGTCGAAAATGCAACGAATCCTTATAGACACTGATCCGGGTGTAGACGATGCTTTCGCTATTTTTTTCGCAATGCGATCGCCTGAATTACAGATAGAGGCGATAACGACTGTCTGCGGGAATGTCGCCGTGGCACAGGCGACACAAAACCTACTCACGATTCTCGGTGTGCTTGATTTAGACGAATTTCCGGCTATCGCGCAAGGTGCGGCGGAACCGCTTGTCAAACAACTCGTAACAGCGGCACACGTTCACGGTGAAGATGGATTAGGGAATACCAGCCAACACCGCTCCACCGATGGCAGTCTGTTGTATCCACCGGCAAACACAGAGATCGCAACGCTGTCAGGGGTCGATCTCATTCTTGAGATGGCATCGCGTTATCCAGATGAGCTGGTAATTGTAACCCTCGGTCCATTGACGAACATCGCGAAGGCGATCCGAAAAGATGCCTCTAAGATGCGACGGCTTCAGAAGATCGTCATGATGGGTGGCGTGTTTGAAGCATACGGTAACGTCACAACAACTGCAGAATTCAATATCTTCGTGGATCCGCATGCAGCGCAAGAAGTTTTCGATTTCGGTGTGCCGATCCATATTGCACCCCTTGACGCAACCCATCAGGTTGTTTTAACAGGCGAGCGGTTGCATGCCGAATTCAACGAGCGAGAAGATAAGGTCTCCTGCTTTTTCAAGGACGCAACACAGGCGTGCATGGAATTTTATCGTCAACACGTCGGGTTCTGGGGATTTCATATCCACGACGCGCTCCCGATCGGTATGCTAACACATCCTGAACACTTTAATAGCGTTGATGCCTACGTACAGGTCGAAACCGTTGGCACTTTGACAAACGGTATGACTGTTGCCGATCTACGGCGTGAACGCCGACCTCCGAACCCGAACGCACAGGTCTGTATAAAGGTGGTCTCTGAAGCGTTTTTGGATCATTTTTTCAAGCGACTATGGTAGATTTTAGACTTACTTTTACATCTTCTGCAAGCACAAACCCCCCTAACCCCCCTTATCAGGGGGGAATTGGGTCACTTGTAGATATCAATATATTTTTATAATTAATCAATACTGAAATCACGCCTCAATGGGTGCCCTCGGAAATTTATAGTTCGTTGCGAAGGTGTTGTTTTCAAATATGACGTTTCGATTCGTCTGACCGCGGACACAATCTGCCTTTCCATCGGTATAGAAACGGTTGTTATAGAAGCAGATGTTACGAACCCCTTCGCTTGAGCAATCGATGGCAGCCGGACTGCTATTCGCGGAATGTATCGTGTAGACTGTGTTGGCATAAAATTTTGTGTCTGTGATACCGCCGTTCGCGCCGGTAGACCATAGGTGGATGCCGCCATAACTGTTTTTCCTGCCATCATTCACACTCAGGTTATTGCGGATGACGTTACCGTAAAACGGACGCGCCCCGTCAAATTGTGCCAGTAGGTATCCGGCACCGTCATTGTCGTGTGAATAGTTATGCTGAACGACTGAATTCGTCACGCCGCCGTCGAGATCGAATCCGCCGCCGTCTTTACTGCTTCCTGTGCGGTTGTGGTGAGACTCGTTGAATTGAATCACGACACGGTTGGCATCCCAGGTCCATATACCGACGGGACCGCCGTCTTCGTAATCGTTCAATTTGCCGTTTTCGTAGGCACGGCAATGCTCAATCAGTGCGCCATCCATTTGTGCCAGGACAATACCGTTCCCTGAATGGCTGCCTTTACCCGAAATACCGGCGTTCCTATACGCACTACAGTTACCGACATAAAAGTCGGCGTGTGCGTAACCGTTTCGTCCGGAATTCCAAGCACCGATACAACTGATACCGGCATCGCCGTTGTCGTGGCTTGTGGTGTTCGTAATGCTGACATTACGGAATCCGCTCCGACTGTTATCAATCGGTTGTGCTGTGAAATTAACCCCAGCGTACTTGAATCCGCTGACATCCACTTGATGAATCCGAATATCTGATAACTTGGTATCTCTGAGTAAGGTATTAATGAACGAGATACCGGAACCGGTATTTTTTGATGCGCCAGCACCGACGAAATTGAGGTTGACGAGATGTACACCGCCTCTGTTTTTTGCTATGAAACCGGCACCAGACCCCGCGTCAATCGTCGCTCTACCGGAACCATACGACCCTATCGTTACAACACGTGCTTCGTCTGCCTGACGCTGTTTAACCTTCGCCAAGTGGAGGTTTCCGAAGAAGGTTTGGTTGGCTTTAAACCAGACCGAATCGCCCGGCAGTAGCTCCATAGTGTTCACCCGTTTAATGCTTTGCCAAGGCTGTTTTTCGGACAAACCGCTATTTGAATCGTCTCCGAGTGGACTGACATAATAATCCATAAAAAATAATTAATAGAACGGACGCAAACAGGCAATGAAGGGTTCCTTGAGTTTTCTGGCATAACTCAGTTGTTATTCCTTTTCTGGTGAAGGCGGGACATTCCACAAAAACACAATACCGTTTTCTACCCCTGTACTGGCGATTGTTTTTCCATCAGGGTTAAACGATACGGCATAGACACCACGCGTATGTCCTCGAAGCGTTCGTAAAGTTTTGCCTGTGGCAACGTCGCATATACGAATGGCATCGTCCCAACTTGCACTGGCGATTGTTTTGCTATCCGGACTAAACGATACACTTGTGACAATCTCCCTATGCCTAAAGCGTCGTAGAATTGTACCGGTGGCAACATCCCATAGCCAAACGATTTTGTCCTTCCCCCCGGCAGAAGCAAGTATCTGCCCATCAGGACTGAACAAGAATACCCCATAGATGGGCCGCGTCCACCCCTCAAGCATGCGGAGGGGCGCGCCGGTGGCGACATCCCATAGACGAATAGTCTTGTCCTGACCTCTGGAGGCGAGGGTTTTGCCATCAGGACTGAACGACACGCTATGGATAGGACTCGTATGCCCAACAAACGTTTGGATTATAGTACCGGTGTGAATATCCCATAGGTGCATATTATTGTCTTGACTTTTAGTAGCAAGTAATTTCCCATCAGGACTAAAGGATACAGTACCGACCGCCTCTGAATGCTTGTTGAGAGTTGTTATTTCTGTCCCAGTGGCAACATCCCATAGCCGAAGATTCCTATTTACGCGCTCGGGAGTCCTGCTCACACCAATAGAGAGCAGTGTTTTTCCATCAGAACTGAATGAGACCCAATAGACAGGATTTGTGTGCCCGTTAAGTGTTTGTAGTGTCGCGCCGGTGGCGATATCCAACAGTTGAATGGTAGTGTCCTCCGCCTCCGCAAAAGCGAGTATCTGCCCATCCGGACTGAACGATACGCCGTATGCAGGACTAACATATCCCTTAAAGGGCTTGAGAGTTTTGCCGGTGCGAACATCCGATAAACGAAAGTTGCTGCCACTTCCAGAAGCGAGCAGCGTTCCATCCGGACTAAACGTTATGCTGCCCCAAGAACTCGTATGTCCTTCAAACGTTCTGAGAGTTTTGCCGGTGCGAACATCCGATATTAGAATACTGTTTCTACTTCCCCTGGCAAATGTCTTGCCATCCGGACTAAAAGATACGCGAGTGACATTAGAAATTGTCTTAAACTCTTGAAAAATTGTGCCGGTGCGAACATCCCATAAATGAATGGTGTAGTAGCTGCTGGAGGCGATCAGTGTTCCATCAGGACTAAACGATATATCTCCTATTGTCTCCCGTCCATCGCCCTTAAGTGTTCCTGTGTGTGTGCCTGTGTCAACGTTCCATAAATCAACGGTATTGTAGTAGCCTCCAGCAGCAATCGTCTGTCCATCAGGGCTAAACGCTACACCCTTGACTCTGGCATTGTCGGGAATTTCAAACTGTTGAATCGTTTTGCCTGTAGCAATATCCCATAAATGAAGCGTATTGCCGGACCTTCCAACAGCAATCGCCTGTCCATCAGGACTAAATGCTACACCCTTAGCTCTGGCCTTGTCAGGAATTTCAAACTGTTGAATCGTTTTGCCTGTAGCAACATCCCATAAACGAAAGTTGCTGCCACTTCCGGAAGCAATCGTCTGACCATCAGGACTAAATGCTATGCTATGGGCATAACTTGTATGCCCTGTGAGTTTTCGTATAATTTTACCTGTGGTAGTATCCCACAGTTGAATCGTCTTGTCCTTACGCTTACCATCTTTAAAAGCGATTAGTTTCCCATCAGGACTAAACGTAAACAGCGATGTTAGAGGGGGCCTATCCTTAGAACCGGTGTGGTCTACAAGAAGATTAAGTTCTATACCTGTTTGTATCTCGTAAATCCAAATACCAGCATCGCTTACCGCCGCTAGACGTGTGCCATCGGGAGAATAGGCGATTTGCTCTATAACTCCCTTACCAAGACGTGCTCTTGCACCTTCGGGTAAACTCAACTTTGTATAATCTTCAGCGTAGGTATTTGATGTAAAGGCAAATATCACTAAAAATGCTGTTAGAATCAGACATATTGTTGTCTTCATTGTCCTTCCTTTTTGGGTGAAGGTGGCACACCGTATAACAAGTTAAAACACATCTACGCCCCCGAGTGGGTGGTTCGGGATATAACGGAGTTCACTGTAAGGATCGCGCTGTAGCATCATCGGCACCTCTAACTTCGGTAGTTTTAGTTCAGTCAATTTAACGCGCTGATCGGGAGTCAGTTCTGCTGCGATCTCCTCAATGATATCCTTAATTTCGTTGAGGAAGATGCCGCGTTGTCTAAGAAATTTCCGTGCCTCCTCACGAAACGCGTTGAGTTCCCGCCGCGAGCGTGTGTCCGTAAATCTGTCTTCGTATCGACCGTAGGATCGCTGCGTTATGCCTGCCCGATATACCTGATAGTCCACCTCTAACTGTTTTTTCTCGAAATCGTAATCCTCGACGATGTCGCGGATGAGTTTCAACTTCGGGTGAATCGTTTGCTGCTGTGCTGATGTGAGTTGCAGTGCCTCGGAGCTTTTGGAAACATCAATCAGCTTCAACCCACCGCAAGCCTGTAGGGAGCCACAGAGGGTTAGAATGAGTAGCGTCCGCATGTTTCCCATGGTAAAGTCTCCTTGTCGGTTTGCTAATCGGTTACCCTGTTAGGTCGTATAATTCACCGTACTTCGTGCGTAGGTATGTCATGTATGGTTGAATAGATAGCGGGGTCCCGGTTGCGCGTTCAACAATTTCAGGTGCGGTATATTTCGATCCGTGCTGATAAAGGTTCTCCTTTAACCAGTCGTGAAGTGTTTGGAATTCGCCGTTTTCGATTTCAGAGGGAACTTCTGGGTGCGCCTCGGTGGCAGCTGCGAAGAATTGCGCGCCTAAGATGTTGCCTAAGGTGTATCCTTGAAACGATCCGCCAATCAGCCCAAAATACCAGTGTACATCTTGTAAAACGCCATCTTTGTCATCCGGTGGCACGATGCCGAAATCGGCTTCAAACCTTTCACGCCATGCATTCGGAAGGTCTTTAATCTCTAATTGTCCTTCTAAGAGCGCGAGTTCAAAGTCGAAACGCAACATGACGTGTAGGTTGTAGGTCACTTCGTCTGCGTTTGTGCGGATGAGTGAACGTTCAACTTTATTTATGGCGCGGTAAAATACATCTATAGGAACATCACCGAATTGTTCAGGGAACGCACTTTGAAGTTGCGGATAGAAGTGGTTCCAAAACCTTCGACTTCTACCGACAATATTTTCCCAAAGTCTTGACTGACTCTCATGGACACCGGAGGAGGTGCCTCGAGCGAGTGGGGTACCTTCAAAGTCCATGCGAATTCCTTGTTCATACAGTGCGTGACCGGTCTCGTGTAGTGTGCTGAACAATGCGTCCCCGAGGAAGTTTTCTTTTGTTCGGGTTGTGATCCGGACATCACCGAGTGAGAATTTCGTCATAAACGGGTGGTGTGTCTTATCCTGTCGTCCGCGGCTCATGTCGTAGCCAAACTTCTGAGCGATATCTAAACCGAAAGCGAGCTGCTTCTCTTCTGGAAAATGTTGGTGCAAACACGAGTCATCAGCGGGTTCCTGTGATGTGATCGCAGAGACAATCGGCACGAGTTCTTGTCGCAGTTCAGCGAAGACGCGTTTAACGTCCGCCGCTTTCATCCCGTAATCCCTCGGTTCAATAAGCGGATCGGCGATGTGGTCATACCCCGGAAAGAAGTTTGCAGACTGCCGGCTATATTCCAATGTTTTTTCTAAGTAAGGGCGGACGCGTTCAAAATCATTCGCAGGACGCGCCTCAGTCCACACCTGAAACGATTCCGAAGTGTGGTTGGTTACTTCTGCTGTGAATTCTGCTGGTATTTTAATAGCGCGTTCATATCTCCGTCGTGTTAGGCGCAGGAGACTCGCTTCATCGGAGTCATAGGGGAGACTCTTTTGATAAGGTTCGAGTGCATCGAGCAATTTGCCGATGGCAGGATCTGTAAATTTCTCGTGTGACAATCGTCCGAGCGTCGCCATTTGACGCGCACGCGCAGCAGCACCACCCGGCGGCATGTAAGTGGATTGATCCCAATGGAGCAACCCAGCGGCGGCGGATATGTCATTCACTTCAAGCAGGCGGGTTTTGAGTTCTTGAAACTTGGTTTCCACAATTTGACTCCTTATCATTACTTATCATTAACCGAATGTTCGCTCGTGTTGCAGTTTTTGTATACTTACCGTACGATATTGTTCCTTTCTAATTTATTACATTTGGACTTAAAAATCAAATCAATTTGTGGCATTGCACCAGCTTATGCGAAAACGACTGTTTCCTAATATTACACGCTGCCTAACAGTACTATAGTTTGGACAATTTTAACTTTTTTACAGACAAATAGCAGAAAAGAGGGTATCCTTTCATAATAAACCTGACATTTATTGAAAGGATGTTTTTGATGAATCCTCTTTCCCGCTTAGAAGACATGTTATCAGACT
>JAJEET010000078.1 GCA_022820835.1 Candidatus Poribacteria bacterium | reverse complement strand
TGAAAAAAAGTATTAGAAGTCGGAATAGGTGTAAATTGGTTAAAAAAAGGCACAATTTTAGTGATTTAACCCCCTAAATCCCCCTTATCAGGGGGACTTTAAGAGGAAATGTGTCCATTCCAAGTATTATCAAACTCACGTCTTTATGTTCGTAAACCTCATCAGCAATTGGACTCTCTTTTAACTTAAGTGACTGATTTTAGATATCGAAAAGTTGCATTATTTAACGATACATTTAGAAAAAGGGTTTATGAACATAAAAAAGGCGCGCTTGGAAGCGCGCCTACGATAATTTAATTCGGTTGACAATCCCTGCTATACAGCATAGCAAATTTAATTGAATCACTCTATTCATCAAGCGGGAAACGTAGCACACCACTGCTGGATGTTCCAACATAGAGCACGTTACTATCAACAACAAATTCAAGGGCGGAATCTGGGATTTCGGGTGTCACTTGCTCCCATGTGCTTGCATTTTCTTTCAACTGATACACGTGTTGCCCGACTATGCCATACACTGTCGTTCCCTCTACTGCGAACTTCTCTGTGACGACCGGTTCACCTTCGACATCAGTTGTCGCGTGCCAGTTGATACCGTCGTTTGAATAGGCAACACCTTTGTCCGTTGCCACATAGACGGTTGATCCTGCGAAAGTTATTGCGTTGAACGCTGTAAAAGAAAATGGAAGATCTTGTGTAACATCGTTCCAAGTCTCACCCTCATCAAACGATTGAGAGAGGTGTCCATCCCGCCTTGCAACGTAAACGGTTTCACCTGATACAGCAATCTTGAAACCCATAGAATCCATCATATTAGCGATAACAGAAGCGCCACCGGAATAGTCAAAAGGTTTGGAAAACATAGTCGCAAAAATGTTTTCGGCACTATCCACCAATCCAGTGTTGTACCATTCAGTTTCACCGGGTTTCCATCTGAAGAGTTTCTGCTTGTACTCAACGTAGTACGTCTCACCGCTAACAGCAAAGCTTCCGAACATTGGTGCCATGACATCCGCAAATCCTCTTTCAAACGGATTCATAGTTTCATTGAGCTGCTCAAGGTCAATACCCTCAACGTTCGGTGCTTTACCGCTCTCCAGGTCTTGCTTACCTAACTCTGTTAGTGCATCTGTAAATGCCTTACCACTTTTTTCTTTTAACGGGTTTGCCAGATCGTTATTCAGGGCGTGCTCCTCTGGCACAGGTTTTTCAAATATCATGGGGATTCCTGGAATAGGGGTCATTTTCTCATCCGCCATAGATAAACGAAGAATCTGAGGTGCCATGTCTACTATATCCTTCATATAGATCGTATTGTTAAACGTATCCATTATTGGCATAAAGGAAGCGCCTGACCCACCAGGACCAGGATCATCATCGGCAGGCGGAACAATCCAAGACTCACCACCGTCAGTTGAGGTAACAAGTCCATTCATACTCAGCGCGTAAAGTTTTCCGTTAATAGCAAATAACTTCATAACAGTGGTTCCAGCGAGTCCTGTATTAAATTCACGCCACGACTTGCCAGCATCAGTCGTGCGAAGGAGTCCAGATTGTGTGCCTCTGTAGAAGGTATTTGCGTCGAGCATCACAATAGGCGGCGCGATGTTGTCAGTTGCCATCCTGTTTTTTAAATCTACGGAAGTCCACGTTTCACCTGCGTTCACTGAGTAAAAGAGTTCCTGTGCATCTGCCACCATAACTCTTCCTTTAGCGGTGATGATTCTGAAATTTGCGTAAGTCCAATCCATTAGTACTGAATTTTTATCAGCTAACGGGAATTGAATCCGAACACCACCTTTTGATTCCCTCTCGTTTTCCAGTTTTTTCCTCGGATCTATGGCGTACCATGTATCTCCCAGGTCAGTGGATCGGTAAAGCGACCACCACTTGGCACCCGTCATAATTGTTTGGCGATCACCGAGCTGGTTTGTAAATTCCCAACCTGCGGCGACATAGAGTCTGTGTGCCTCAGCAGCCAAAGCATGGATTGTAAGTTTTTGTTCAGGTTTATCTGCCGGACCCACGGTTAACAGTTCCCATTTCTCAGCGTTGAGCCGATAGAGTCCATTATCCGTGCCAGCGAACACAGTGTCCTCAACGGCTGTGAGCGCGCGAATTTTCTCCACTTCCATGCCATCTTTCAGAACTTCCCACGAGGTCTTACCATCTTTGGAATGGTAAACACCGTTCATCAGTGCAAGATAAAACCCGGCATCGGTCACGGCAAACCCTCTGGGCGGACCTTCTGGATGGGCACCCAACGAATTCCACGTCTCGCCGTTATCTACAGATGCCAACACTTCAGCATCAGTGGCAAGGTAGAGTCTATCACCGTGCTCTGCCAACTGTACCGCACCTGCGAACCAATCTTGGAGATTCAAGGAGGCTCCGCTTCTTATGTTGACGTGTTTCCAGGCGCGGGAATCCTCTGTGAGTTTATAGAGGCTGGTAGGTGTCCCGGCGTAAACATCACCGGAACTCGTTGTGAAGAGACTGTTGACGATACCACCTTCAGGGCCCTTGGTTTGGGTCCATTGCGGTTCCGGTGTTGGAACTTCAGCTTCGTCGAGCAGTGCTGCGGCGAAGCGTTGTGCATCAGGTTGTTGCCCTGCCCCCGGACTCCTTCCCGGTATAGCAGAGCTCCCCGCTTGATTCCGAACAGCGGGTTTCGCTGGCGTATCAACCACAAAAACTGCCTCAATAATGTCAACTGTCGGTTCTGATGTGGCGTTGAGATTGTATGGTTTCTGAAAACGAGACAAGTATTGTGTGCCGACACCCATCAGTAAGAAAATCAAAACAGCGGAGGCAGCGGAGAGTGCCCACGGTAATACAGGTTTGTTGGCAGCGGGAGCAATAGGCGCAATACGAGAGACCTCTCGCATGATGTTTTCTGTCAAGTTAGCAGGCAGTTGGAAGCTGCCGAGATTCTGTTGAATCATGTCTTCTTCCTTCCTTAAACGGTTCCGTGCGCGGTTGAGGCGACTCTTTACAGTGTTTTGGGAGACACCGAGGAACTCAGCGACGGCTTTGACCGTCATTTCCCCGAGGTAATGAAGCGTTACGACTGTCCGTTCACTTTCAGGTAGTTTTTTCAGGAGCTCCTTGACGATCTCGCGGCGCGTCTCATCGGCTTCAGCAGCCTGTTTTTCTGCTGTGTATCGAGAATATGACACTTGATCCACCTCACTTACATCAATCGTATCTAACGGGTCCATCGGTAAACGGTTCTTGCGGAGCCAATCCTTGGACATACGTGCTACGATAACATAAACCCATCCTGAAAAGGCGTTTCGGTTTTTCAAGGTGCTAAGTTTCTGGTACGCTTTGAGAAACGCGTCCTGCGTAATCTCTTGGGCGACATGAAAATCACCGATCTTCCGCCACGCCAGTGCATGAACACCCTTCTGATACTTTTTTACGAGTACCCCGAACGCGTTTTCATCACCCTCTAATGTTCGTTGAATGAGTTGAGCATCACTCTGTATCATCGAGAACCTCCCTTGGCGGTGTAACGTCGTTTGACTTAAGTGACGTAACTTAGGTGTCAAAAGGTTGCATTTTTTTGTTTATAACTCTAAAAAAAAATGGGATGGTAAAAACCATCCCATTTGAGATTATACAAAATTTAGAATTTTAGGCTGATAGTGCTGAAACCGCAGCAGCCTCATTGTCGAAATGTTCAAAGAGGCTAACGAGTCGGCTAAGAACAACCAGGTTTTTGATCTGCTTACTGACATTGATAACCCCGACGCGACCTTTCTTTCGTGCGACAGCGGCATGTGCACCCATCAGGGCACCGAGTCCTGAACTGTCAATTCTGTTGACGTGCTCGAAATTGATTAGGATGCGCGGTGTATCATAAGCCTCTATCTGCGGTGAGATGGCTTCCCTTAATTCTGATACGGAGGTTCCCATTATTTTTCCATTGGGTTCCAAGATTACGATGCCATTTTGCTGACGAATGTTAGTTGTCATGATTTACTCCTCTTTTCTTTTCCTGTTTTTTTGAAAATGTAGTTTGCCTTTTTAAAACGTTTATCTGATAGATTAGATTCAACGAATACTATCTCCGAAAGTTTATATTGTATTCGCCTCTGATTTAAGTGACGCATCTCAAGGATAAAAAGGGTGCATTTTTTTCACGAATCACAATATCGTATTCGCCTCTGATTTAAGTGACGCGACTCAGGCATCAAAAGGGTGCATTTTTTTTACAAACCTCAATTTGATAATTAACACCCGCATCAAATATCGGAACGGAAAAATTTCAGAAACGCCAGCGTCGTAAACGCCAAAGCGAAAATGCAGAGTAAGGACACATCTACCACAGAGTAACGGAACGTTTCTACAAAAGAAGGTTCTAACAGGATAGGTGGAGGCAGAATTTTTTCGGACTCTGATTCGGGAGAATCATTAGAATCATCCATCTGACTTATCACTTGTATAACCTGTGCCAATGCATCGTCCGAAATTTCGCTGAAATAGGTGTCATCAAGTTGGTTGTAGTACCTTTCACCCGTTTGAAAGTAGATTTCTCTTTTCAACTTGCCGGTTTGCGTTAGGTTCATCGCAGAATAGGTCAGAGAGGATGTGGGGGCGATTCGGGAAATCATCTCGCCAATCTGCTCTTGACGCTCCTTTTCACGCTGATAGTCCCTGTCAATTTTGTCGGCTTGATTCTGGAACGCCAGTCGAAATTCCTCTTCAATCGGTCCTTTGATGTCATCCATCCTTTTTTGATGCGCTGGGTCGTTTAGCGAGATATTAAAAGCGACACCACCCCCCTCCGCCGCTGTCCTGGTTTCAGCCATGTTTTCAACCATTTTTTTCCAGATTTTTTCATCTTTATCTTTCTTCAGGTTATTGCGAAGTGCGTTTTTTTCCATATAAACGGACTGCTGTGTCCGAGTCGGTGCGACGAGTTTAGCGATCACAAAAGCACCGCGTGGTGCAACCAGCACTGCAAACACCCAAAACGTAAAAGCGACAATCAGGGCGGTTTTAGCGTTGTCGAGATAGGTTGAAATGAAGACCCCTATCGCAAAAAACACCGCAATATAGAGCAACGAGATAAGTGTCAGCCCCAACACAGGCAGCGCAATCTTAAGCTCGCCTAATGGAAATCCCTGCCAAGTGATTAGGAGTAACCCGAAAAGGAAAGACACCAAAAAGGGAACAACAAACACAATGTATCCACCAATTAATTTGCTCCACAAGAACACATCTCGCGGAAGAGAGTTTGATAGGCTAATCCGGAGGGTGCCTGCCTCTCTCTCACCCGCGACAGCATCAAAGGTAAATAGAAGTGCCAACAGACTGAAAACAGTCCCCGCAATAAATAGGAAATCGAGATTTCCTAATACATAAGCGACAGATGCCTGCGCAAGTCCCGTCGAACTCTGCCGAACACCGTTACGCGTCATTCCAAGATAGGTCGGCAGCGCATCCTCTAAACCGTTTACGAAAACACTTAAAGGCGTAGGTTTGAGGAAAAGTTTGGAAACTTCTGTATTTGGGTCCTGTGCATTCGGCGGATTTTCTTTTGCTTCTGTCTGTGCGCGTCTAACGGACTCTTGATAATCTATCAGGTTCTGGTGATATTTACGGTAACTGATAGAAAGGGTGAGTGGAATAAGCAAAACACACATCAGCAGGAGCGCGACAAACCGAACACTCAGAATATGATGCATAATCTCTTTTTGAATCAGTGTCATTAACATGCTAATTTCTCCTCTATCTTTTGTTTTATCAGCCGTTTCATCCTTCGGAACAGCAGATGTAAATCAGCGTCCGTCGAGCGAGAAAGCATCAATCAGTGCCGATAATTGTTGGTTTATGTCCTCTCCCTCTGCTGTCTCAAGAAATTCTGAACCGAGTTGTGTTTCAAGTTGCGACTGTAGGTTTTCCTTAATTTGATCTCTGACCTGCACAGTTCCTTGTTTAAGTATATCCATACCCATTGCGGTGTTAAGAATACTTTTCCCCAGCTCCGCCTCAAGTTGAGAGTAAACCTCTTTCTCCAAGGCACTCAGCATATTAGGTACCAACTGTTTGATTATCAGCTTTTCAGTTGCCTGCTTCAGTTGCTGCCTGCCTTTTTGGGTCTTGAGAAACGCTTCCCCGTGTTGGGCGCGTAGCTCCTGCATAAAATCATGCAGCACAGAGAATCCGGTCTTGCTGCTCGTATAGATACCTCTTTGGGGACCGTTCCGATAAATTTTTCCACCGACACTTAGGTTGAGAAGATGGTGTTCACACCGAACGATAGGTAACATATCACCTTCTTGCGTCCATAGGAGTTCCTGATACATTTTCACGGAAGGGCGAAATTCATAGAGATAACTACATGGTAGCGTCGGGTCCGATGCCCCTTCAGTTAAGACCCCAGGTACGCCCGCGGTTGTATCCGCTGGGCAAAGTAGTACTTTCTCCTCCAGATATTCTGGAGAAAGGTCGGAAAGCCATTGCGGATTTGTATCGGCATTAGCAATTCGATATTTTTCGAGTGCCAATTTTATCCGCCTCAAATTTTCTCGACATACCTCAAGCCCTTTGTCCTCAACCTTTTTTTCTTCCGAAAGCGAGGCGAGTTCATACGGATACGCATCTGACAAGAGCATACGGTTTAGGCGGACCAATGCTTCTCCACTTTGCGGGTTTTGGGCAATAAGTGCCTGCGTCTGTTCGCTGAGTTCAATATCGGCGAAAATTTGGGCATCGTAGAGAGGTCCCACTTGAATATGTCGGTTTAAATCTGATAGCAGTGCTTTCCGCAGATCAGCAGATGGCTCGCTTGCACCTTCGTATTCTTCTAACAGTCGCTGCGTCTCATCGGACAACTGTGAGGCGATAGCGTTGGACACCGCAGCACGCGTGTCTTGGAGTTTTACTGCCAAACTACCAGCGTCTTTAAGTGCCGCCACATCGTATAGCAACTGATTTGCTTCTGTACAGGTCAGGAATAGCAATCCTATAGCCATCAATAAAGTTGCGAATAGAAGTGTCGTTAATTTGAACCGTTCAATCATCTTTAACATTTTTGAAATCTCCTTGAATTTTGTTATTTTTTATTCTGATGGGATCGCGTAGCGGAACACACCGTGCTCAGTAGTTCCGACATAAAGCACGTTCCCGCCAACAGCGAAAGAGATAACAGGACTCGGAATCTCTGGCGTAACGGGTTTCCATGTACGCGAATTCTCTTTTAATTGATATATCTGTTTCTGTAGCTGAGGTGCACCGTATACGGTTGTGCCGTCCACTGCCATCTTTTCTATGACGAGCGGCATGCCTTCCGCATCGGTCGCCGTCCGCCAGTTAATGCCATCGCTTGAATAGGCAACGCCTTTATCGGTTGCCACATAGACGGTTGGTCCGGCGAAGGCTATAGACTTGAAATACGCGCCAGAAAACGGTAAGTCTGCGGTAACATCGTTCCAAGTGTCGCCCTCATCAAACGATTGAAGCAGGTGTCTATCCGATTTGCCAACGTAAACAGTTTCACCTGAGACGGCGATTTTGAAACCGATAGAAGCTTGTCCCTGAATAATTCCAGAAAAATCAAAAGGCGTACCTTCATTTACTAAACCGGTGTCGAACCATTCAGTCATGCCAGGTTTCCATCTGAAGAGTTTCTGATGGTATTCCATATAGTAAGTGCTACCGCTAACAGCAAAACTCCCGAAATACCCATAAATGAGTTCAACTATACTTTCTACCACGTCCTCACTGACATATGCCTTCAGGTTCTCGATATCGAGATCTTCAGGTCTTGATTCTGTACCTTCGTCAGTGTTTGCCTTAAATTCAACTTCCAAGAGTTCCCAAAAATTGCTTTTAAATTTTTCATCAATCAGTTCCACATAGTCCGGCATCACTATACTTGGCATCCCAGAGATAGGCGTTACCCCGTTATCTTCAACAGATACGCGGAAAAGTTGTGGGGATGTCCGCCCTATGATCCCTTTGACCCCTTTGGCATAAAGCACATCGTTAAAATTCATTATAGTCGAGAGAATTTCCGGGGAACGGCGAACAGGAGCCCACGATCCACCCTCATCATACGAGACAACAAGTCCTCCCCAAATTTTTGCGTAGAGTGTGCTATCCACATAAACCAAATCTTGTATACTCGTCCTCACCAATCCTGTGTTAAATGGATGCCACGTCTTGCCTGCATCGGTCGTGCGTTGAATCCCAAACGGTCCGCTTCTATAGAAGGTATCTGCGTTAGATAGAACAAGGGTGGAAGTATGCGCTGTGTCCTGGGAAGTTGAAGACACAGACACCCATGTTCCCCCGGCATTGCTTAAGTAATAACTCTTCGCGCCATCTAATACGAAAAGACTCTCTCGCCCTGCCACCATTTTGACGCTGGAAAGTTTTTCTGTTTCTGAGTCATCACCCACATCTGTTTCTGAGTCATCACCCACATTTATGGCGGCTGTACCCACATTTACGGCACCTGTCATGCTAAACCCGTTGTCTTTTTCGGAATCTATTTTCGGGAGATCTATTGACTGCCACGAATCTCCGAGGTCTGTTGACCAATAGAGCCACAGGGAGGATTTATCTGGAGGTGTTACTGATATAGAGATCGAAAGACTCTGACGCTTAACTTCCGTTCTGACGGCAACATAGAGTCGATTTTCGGCACTTGTCAACGCTAGGACATTCTCAACATCACCGATCTTCAATTGTTCCCAGGCACCCAAACTGCGACGATAAAGCCCTTTATTGGTACCTACAAAGACAGTGTTTTCGATAGCAGTAATCGCTTGAATCTGCTTCCCCGCTAAGCCTCCATCGTTCAGGGAAGTCCACGATTTACCGGCATCCACAGATCGGAACACACCGTCAGCAAGTGCTAAGTACATTGTAGTATTGGCTTGGGTCCCAGGAGCCTCATCTGTTATGACAGCACCAATCAACGTTCCTTTTGGACGCGTCCCAAGCACATGCCACGTCTCACCCCGATCTACGGAAGTAAGGGTTTCCGTGTCAGAGATAATATAGAGGGTGTCATCACGTTCTGCCATTTGCCATGATCCGTCAATAGACACATCAGCATCGAGGAGTCGCCATGTGTTTCCGTCGTCCGATAGTCTATAAAGATCTGCCCCTGTTCTGGCATAGAGGTCGCCGTTGGACGCTGTGAAAAGACTGTTGACCATTCCACCTTCGGGTCCCTGGGTTTGGCTCCACTGTTGTCTCGGTGTTGCCACATCCGACGTGTCAACGGGCACTGCGGTAAAAACGGATTCTTCTGGTTTCTGACCGGCACCTGGATTTTTACCCGGCGTATCTGAACCTCCGGGCTGGTTCCGCACCGCAGGTTTCGCAGGCGAATCCACAACAAAAACGGCATCAATCAGTTCAACCGTCGGTTCGGAAGTGGCATCCAGATTGTACGGCTTCTGAAAACGAGACAGGTATTGCGCGCCGACACCTATCAAGAGGAAAATCAAAACAGCGGAGGCAGCAGAAAGTGCTAAGGGTGCCATCGGTTTACTCACCGGCGGTTGAACAGGCGGCATACGCCAGACTTCCCGCATGATATTCTCCGCGAATTGATTCGGAAGTTGGAAGCTGCCAAGATTCTCGCGGACTACGGCTTCCTCTTTCCGTAGACGGTTCCGAGCGCGGCTGAGACGGCTTTTGACAGTATTCTGCGACACACCGAGGAACTCACTGATCGTCTTAATCGTCATCTCACCGAGGTAATGCAGCGTCATGACCGTCCGTTCACTTTCAGGCAGCTTTTTCAAGAGCTCCTTGACGACTTCACGACGGTTCTCATCTGCCTCAGTTTCCCGTTTTTCTGCTGTATATTGAGAGTATGACACTTTGTCCACCTCATTTGTATCCTCAACATCTAAAGATTCCATCGGCAACCGATTCTTTCGGAGCCAATCCAGAGACAAGTTCGACGCGATAACGTACAGCCATCCGGCGAACAAATTATGGTTTTTCAAGGTTCCAAGTTTTTGATACGCATTAAGAAAGGCATCTTGTGTAATCTCTTGCGCGATGTGAAAGTCACCGATCTTCCGCCATACCAGCGCGTGAACACCTTTCTGATATTTTTTTACCAAGGGACCGAACGCGTCTGGATCCCCTTGGAGTACCTGCCGAATAAGTTTAGCATCACTCTGTTGCATTGTAAGTCTCCTTCAGAATTAACTCGCCCATTGATAGAATGACGAAACTTAAGTACTGAAAGGTTGCATTTTTTTTAGTTTCACCTTATTATTGAATATTACTTACCGGAACCGCGTCGTTTTTTCGTTCGGTAATACTTTGACACACAACACATCGGGGGTCTGGCGTTATTATATGAAACTTCTGTGGCGTTTCAAACACTAATTCAGAAAATACATCGTCTATACAGTGAACGCTTTGGTGAGTGCGCGTTTCATAAGTCGTTCCAATTTCGGTGTCACCGAAAGCGAGGTAACTGATTCCAAGGAATAGCAAACAGTCTATAAGGAGGCTAATCATTACAAAGCGCATCTTTGGCTCCTTTCAGGTCGGAATGACATTGAATAGCAATCGGTAATTCGGCTAAGATTTAATTCCCGTTGATGATGTGACGTGTCTTAAGTGTCAAAAGGTTGCATTTTTTGAAAAAATCACCAAAAATAGACAATCAAGGTAGAAATCACGACTTATAGTAAAGTTTAGAATTAATAAGACACTCTGTGCCGGTTCGGTTAGGAAACCGAACCTACCGGGGAATGAAAGTGTCTCTTTATTTTTAGGTTTCACTATAATTACAATTTTCTTTTCGACATCTTGAAATATGTGGTATACTTTAGTATACAAACTTTTGGTATTTCACAGGTTTGCAAAACTTGCGAGGCAAAAGTTGGAACCACGACACGTTTATTCGGAGGCATGAAATGGCACATCAGATAACAGACGAGCAGTGGGAACATTTTTGGGAAAACGGTTATGTCCGCATCGGACAGGTCGCGACAGACGCTGAATTCAAAAGACTCCAACAGCGAATGGACGACATAATGCTCGGTAATGCACCGTTGGATTATGACAAGATCATGATGCAGCTCGACCGAGAACCGGGTAAAAACTCACCCGGACCGCAGTCGAGAGGACATAAGGGAGCGACACTGCTCTATCGGAAAATCCAGAACCTCGAACTCGATCCCTACTTTTTGGCGTATTTGCAGAAACCGATCTTTCAAGAGGTTTGCACAAAAATTTACGGGGAAGGCACGCCTGTCAATTGTTTCCGCGCGATGTTCATGAATAAGCCTGCTAAAGAGGGGACATATCTCGTTTGGCACCAAGACAGATGGACTGACTTGGATCGAGATCCGAAGATTACGATCTATACCGCTTTGGATACCGCGACGATTGCGAACGGGTGCGTACATATTATTCCGGGCTCACACAGCGACCTTATCAACCCATCGCACGGTTCAGGATTTCTAACGCAAAAACAGATTGACGACATCGTCAATAATTCGACACCAGAACCGCTGGAATTGAAAGCCGGGGAAGTCGTGCTGCTTCACAATTGGTTACTGCACAGTTCTGGTACAAACGAGACAGATATTCCGCGGCGTGCCTTCAGTGTCTGCTACATGCACGGCGAGACCAAATCTCGGCACGGTTCAACCTTTAGGCGCGTGTTCGGCGACGGCGCAATCAGTGTGGCTGATTTATAGTAATTAGTCGTCAGTATTCAGTACGATTTTTCTGCGAAAAATCTTTCAGTTATCAGTACTCAGTTTTCAGTAAAAGAGGGTTGTGTCAGTATTAGCAGGCTTTCCAGTCACAAGTTGTTAACTGAAAACTGAAAGCGCAGCGTACTGAGTACTGATAACTATTCCTTCTGATAACTGGCGACTTCAAAAAAAAGGAGAAAAATATGGCGAAAATCCGACTTGCCATGATTGGATGTGGTGGGAATTCTTCAGGCCACGCCAGACGGATGAATGCGAACCCCGACGTGCAAATCGTCGGCACTTGCGATGTGAATACGGAAATTGCCGACCGTTATATCGATCGGAACCTACCCGATCTCAGCCCGCGTCCGGGTGCTTATGACGACATCGCTAAAATGCTCAAAGAGACAGCACCAGACGCAGTCGTTATCTCTACACCGCACACGCTCCATTTCGAGCAAGGCATGCAAGCACTCGAAGCCGGATGCCACGTGCTGATGGAGAAACCGATGGTCACCTCTTCTAAAGATGCGTATACTCTCGCAGAAAAAGTCGAAGAGACGGGACTCATCCTTACCATCGGTTACAATACGCCTTGCACACCGAATTTCTACTACACGCGAGAAGTGATCCGAAGCGCGGAACTCGGTAAACTGGAATTGGTGATCGGTTATATTACACAAGGTTGGAAAGGTGGCACAACGGGTACCTGGCGGCAGAATCCGAAACTCTCTGGTGGTGGACAGGCGTACGATAGCGGGGCGCATCTCCTCAATAGTCTCTGTTGGGCAGTCGAGTCAAAAGTCGCCGAAGTCTATGCTTATACCGATAATCAGGACCGTGATGTAGACATCAACTCATCGATTAACGTCAAGTTTGAAAGCGGCGTTCTCGCTGCAATGGCGGTGAGCGGCAACTGCCCGAGTCCAGGGGGTACGCACATGGCGTTGGTGTTTGATAACGGGCGGATCGAAGTTGACGGCTGGGGTGGCGGTTGGATTCGTGTTTGGAAAGGTGGCGAAGCGTTAGACCCGCCGCCGATTACGGATGAGATGTCCGCTGGCTCGCCTGATGACAACTTCATTGAGGCAGTCTTAGGGAGAGCGGAACCTCGAACAAACCCGATGAACGGGATTATCCAATCCGAATTGATGGATCTCATCTACGAATCCGCAGAGACAGGTGTCCCGGCACGTCCGGAACGCTAAGACGATAGGCGCGGTTTTTCAGCCGCGCTTTTATATCACTGTTGCGCCTTCAGGGCGTGCTGCTACTGGTCGGATCGGCATCTTCTCATAAGAGCGATACGCGAGTTCGGCTAAATACGGTGTTTCAAGGCGAATGTGTCCCTCCGCGCGTGAATGCATGAGCGCGTCAAGCACACCTGTCACAAGCAGCGTCCGTTCTACCGGATATTGCGGCTCCCCTGTCACGAACATCTCCTCAATATTGAGACTCAGATAACTGAAATGTGCATGTGGGGGCCCATTTTGTAAGTAAACCTCTGTGGCATAATGCGTGTCACCCATTTTTGCTGAGTATGCGAAGTCTGAGACGTAACCGTTCAACATTAACACTGCGGAATGAAACCCGTCACTATGCTCAATTAGAAACGCGATCGGATTCGGACACCCCTCTATAATTGAGCTATCGGGACGATTTTCGATCTGCGCGCACGCCAATTCCGCTAATTCCAAAGACCATTTTCCTGCATTGCCCGCCTCCCAGACCGATTCACCTTCGAGGCATTGGACCGCCACAACCCCAGACTCGCCACCTTCTCGGCGTTCAATCATACATTGTAGCGTCTCAAGCGCGTGGAAACCGTAGGACTCCACACCCCCATAACCGATACCGATTGCCGAGTCCAGTTTGATGTCAAGCGGGTGTTCCAAAAAGGGTTTCCGCCAACCGAGCGGTAACGATGAACCAGCCATGAATGGCACCTCAAGCGTTTTCGCTCTCTCATACATCCAAATTGCATCGTCCCAATTGTAAGCGAGATGTTTATCATTAAAGACCGGCACCGACCTGCCACTCGATGCGAAGACACCGCAAATCTGCTCGAACATATAGCGGCGCGGGTACATGTGCTGTTCAAACTCGTTGTATGGATAATCGCCGTGCTCACCGATAAGGAGTACGCCATCCACAGCCAACTCGTTGCCACCGAGCGTCAGTGCCTGCCGGATACTCGGATAGATGGGTACGTTATGTTCCGCTGCGAGACCGACACCGATGTCTCGCGCGTCAACCTGATCGAGATAGATAGAGACCAATTCCACGCGCGGAGCTTGTAGTCCGGTATCCGTCGGGAAACCTTTCATGTATTTTGTGGCAATCACATCTGCGTGTGAATGCGGGAAATAGGTGGTAATGATTGCCGCGATTTTTTTGGATGCTGCCATCTTTTCCTCCCTCTCTGTTGGGTTTCACTACGTTCAACCTACCCTACCAAGATTATCTAACAATTTCGGTTCCGATCCCACCTTCCGTGAAAACTTCAAGCAATAGGGAATGCGGAATCCTGCCATCAATAATATGGGTCTTATAGACACCGCCCATGAGCGCTGTTGTGCACGCTTCCACTTTCGGCAGCATCCCACCGGCGATGCATCCCTCTCTAACCAATCTGTCTACTTCTCGCATACGAATTGTCGGAATGAGTGATGTATTATCCGAGAGGTCTCGAAGGATGCCGCGCGTGTCCGTGAGCATGATGAGCTTCTCTGCTTGGAACGCGGAGGCGATTTCGCCTGCCATCGTATCCGCATTAATATTATAGGTTTGGCCATCCACCCCGACACCAATGGGTGCAATTACGGGGACATATCCGCCTTTATCAAGCGCAGTGACCGACTCGGTGTTAACACCGATAATTTTTCCTACGAATCCCAAATCGACATCAATTTCCTGCCCATTTTCATCTGTAATCTGTGTCTGTTGCTTTTCCGCCAGAATAAGGTTTGCATCTTTTCCTGAGAGTCCGATCGCTTTTCCGCCGTGTAAATTGATATGTGACACGATCTCTTTGTTGATAGAACCGAGTACCATCTCAGCGATCTCAACCGTTTCAGCATCGGTTACACGCAGGCCTTGCACGAATTCTGGAACTTTCCCGACTTTGTCCATCCATGCGGTGATCCGCGGTCCGCCCCCGTGAACGATAATCGGTCGGATACCGACATACTTCATCAAGACAATGTCCTGCATAACGGATTGGATAAGCGTCTCATCATCCATAGCAGCTCCACCATATTTGATGACGATCTGTCGGTCGTAAAAGCGGCGGATGTAAGGTAACGCTTCAATAAGAACTTCAGCCGTTCTGTTCATTTTATTTGTTGTTGCCCTCTATTTTCAGTAAAATATTGTATACTATATGATACGAAATCCTTATGGCTTTGTCAAATTAAATCAGCGATCAACCATTAGCCGTCAGCAATCAGCACTTAGTTGTTAGTACTCGGCTGTCAGCATTCAATAGGCAACTCTAGTAAAGCCTACAATTAACGAGACATCCATAGAAAGCCGGGTTCCAAACCCAGCCTGCATTAGAGGTAGGTTTGTTATTTTGTAAAGTGTTGATTTATTTTTCGATTTTATATAAATTTTGTTGACAAACTCCATTGAAATGTTGCACACTATGTTGCACACTTGAATTGATAAAAATCAATACATCAAGGAAAACCGTTTCATGCAAATATTAGCACAAATTTCCCGATTCCACGGAACAGATATTCCCTTTGAAATCTGTGAAGTGCCTGTGATAGCAACACCAGAGGACATCCTTATTCGCGTCTCTCTTGCGACGATCTGTGGGTCAGACCTCCACACCGTATCCGGTCGTCGGGCCGCGCCGACGCCGTGTGTGCTTGGACATGAAGCTGTCGGTACAATCGCAGCACCGACACAGCACCGCTCAGCAACCGGCGAACCACTACTCGAAGGAAACCGTGTCACGTGGAGTCTCATGGCTTCGTGCGGTACATGTGATTATTGTACGGACAGAAATCTTCCGCAGAAATGCGAGACGCTCTTCAAATATGGGCACGCGCGGAGCGAAGGTTCCACAACGCTATCCGGTGGGTTCGCTACACATATTCTGCTCCGTCCAGGGACAGCCGTCTATCGCATCCCGGACAGTATAACAGACGAAGAAGTCGTGCCGATCAACTGTGCGCTTGCGACCGTTGTAAACGGCTTGAAAACTATAGGCACACATCCTAACGAGGCAGCGGTCATCCACGGCGCGGGCATGTTAGGCATCTATGCTTCGTGCTATCTGAGGGAACGAGGGTATGAGACGGTTGCAATTGTAGATATTAACGACGGACGCTTGGAGATCGCCAAACGTTTTGGCGCAACGCACACCTTCAACGCGGATAAACTCTCTACTGCGGAGATAGATACCGCGTTAAAAGAACTGACAAACGGACGCGGTGCTGATCTCGGTGTAGAAGTTAGCGGCGTAACAAGTGGACTGCCGAACTTGATTGAATGGTCAGCCATCGGTGGACGGTGTTTGACACTCGGCTACGTCTACCCGAACGCACACATCTCTGTCGATGCGGATCACCTCGTCAGGAAATGTGTAACACTCCGAGGTGTCCACAACTACCACTACACTGCACTCGGTGACTCGCTCCGCTTCATTGAAGAGAGCCGGAGACGCTACCCATTTGCGGAGTTGATTGGAGAGACATACCCGTTGGTGGAGATCAACGCCGCTTTTGCAGCGTCGAAACGTCGGGATGCACTTCGTATTGCAATCGCGCCATCACTTTAATCCACCTATCCAACACCGTTTTCCGTCGGTGCGGAGTGTAATCGCTGCGACTTCATCCGTGCGGAGCAAGACACATCCGCGTTCGTGATACCGCGCGACCACATCTGCATGCGGGAATTGATATAGACTATTTTGTCCGAGTGAGAAGATCGCATACCGTGGTTGGACTGCATCTATAAACGGTGCGGTACTTGATGTGCGACTCCCATGATGGGGGACCTTTAAAATCTCCGAACGGAGATCTGCTCCAGAGGCGATGATTCGAGACTCCGCCTGTTTACCGATGTCGCCTGTGAACAGGATGTCCACCTCATGATACGTCAACTTTATCACAAGTGAATCGTCGTTCTTATCCTGATCCAACAGGTTGGTCGATGCGGCATCTATCGGATGTAAGAGGTTCAATGTAGCGGTGGGTGTGAGTTCGATTTCTCCAGCGTACGGAAACGAATACGGGATACCTTCCGCTTTCACAATCGCGCGTAGCCGCTGATGCGTCTGCGATTCAATTGATAGATCAGAAATACCGAGTACACGTCCTACCTCAAAATTCTGTAAGATATACGCGAGTCCTCCACCGTGGTCGATGTCCGGATGCGTTAGTAGCACCCTATCAAGTCTGCGAACACCCCGAAAATCGAGGTAGGGCTCAATAATACGTTTGCCAACATCGTAGTCAACCAGTCTCTGCTTCTTCTTGTCGTAATAACTTCGTTGGACGCCACCATCGACAAGCATCGTCCGATTGTCTGGAAACCTGACGAACGTCGCGTCGCCTTGTCCAACGTCGAGTGTGACCACCTCAAGCAGCCTTCCTTTCTCGTGAAAGGCGGCACTCCAGACATAGATAGCGATAACGGATAGTCCGACGAGGCTCGCGATTCGCCAGTATCTACGGACATAGTGCCAATTCGCGATCGCCAAAAAGATAGCGACGTAGATGCCGAAACTTCCGACCGTCGGTGGTGCTAATTTCACGACACCCCACGCCTGTCCAAACAGATCAATCAGTGCTAAGAAGATCGAGATAATCGCGTGATTGAGGAGTGCGAGCAGCTTCGCGAATGGTATTGAGATAAAACCGACACATACCGACACCATCCCACCGGCAACGATCAGCGATACCAGGCCGACGGCAAACGGTCCTACGATAATGCCGAGTGGATAGGTTCGGAAGAAGTGGTAGGCGATCAACGGCGTTGTCCCAATTTGTGCTGCGAGTGTTACGAGATAAGAGAGTACCAGCCATTTAACAGCGTCATTTCTACACTTTGTCAGGATAGAGATAGGCTGCTGTGAAGCTGCGTGCTCCTCATTTTCCCACAACCGACGTAGCGGTTTCTCCATCTTCGGGACGAAATAGACAATAGCAGTAACAGCAATAAAAGAGAGTTGGAAACCGACATCCCACACCTGAAATGGATTCAAGAGGAGCAGCACAAGTGCGGCGAACCCCAATAAATTGAAGATATCAGCATCCCGATCAATGACGGTTGCAAACAGGAACAGGATCGCCATCAGCGAGGCACGGAAAACAGAGGGACGGAAACCGATCAGGCAGGCGTAAATAAGCACTGCAGCGATCGTCAGGAGACAGAGCACCTTCTGTGGCAACCGGAAACATCGAAATCCAAAATAACAGAACATGGCGATAAGACCGACGTGCAGACCAGAGACAGCGAGGACATGAAAGGTACCACTGTTTCGGAAGATGTCCAACGTCTCTATTGGGAGATCGCTGCGTTTGCCAAGCAAAATTCCTTTGAGTAGCTGTGCGTGCAACGAGGGTTCGGTTGCCGAAGCACCGGTATAGATCGAATCAATCACCTGCTCCGTTCGGATACGGAGTGCCTCTATCCAGCGTAAGGGCAAAAACCCGCGCTGTTCACCAATTTGTAGAAGTCCTTTTGCTTCAATGATACCATCAACGCCTTGCCGCGCGAGGTAGGCGCGGTAATCAAAACCACCCGGATTCCGTTTGTCCTGCGCCTGTTCAAGGATCCCTGTGAGGGTTATCTGTCTCCCGTAGCGGAGCGGTACGGTTTTTTGGAATCTAACGAGGAACTTCGCTGATACCCGCTGCGCTGGTTCCGACAGCAGTTGAAGTTCGCCGGTGGCATAGCAGGCATCCCACACCTCGCCGCGATCGGGCTGATATGTTGTGGTGCCGGAGAAACTGACCGGTTCATCGTAAAAGTGCGGTGGGATCGGTGAATGTGAGGCGGTTTCCAGACGGAGCATACCACCCGCAAAAATAGCGAGATGAAGCAGTCCATAGCAGAGATAGCGCATTCGGTGTCGCGTCGCGATGCTACCGATTAAACAGAGGAGTGCGGAGAACCATAACCATAACGACGGGGCAGACAGCCATTTGCCTACGATGATACCAAGTAGATACGGGATAAGAAAGTAAAGCGCCGGACGCGGCTTGAACTTCATTCGTTCTACTGGGTCTCTCCGTTCCATTCGAGCGGTGCGTTTTGCAAATATGGAAGCAGCATGCCTTGAAGTTGGCGGTGCGCATGGTGCAAGTGTGCCTTAATCGTGCCCTCCGATCTGTTTAACAACGCAGCAATATCTTTGATCGCAAGTTCATTTCGGTGTCGCAGATTAAAAACACGACGCTGCCCAGGCGGGAGTTTCTTCACCGCCTTTCGGATAATACGTCCGAGCTCTTTTTCTTCAAGAGCTTTATCAGGGGATGGATGCGGATCTGCTATACTTAGCATATTCTCGTCTTCAATGGGTAATTCTTCTAACGGAAAAATCTTACCTCGTTTACGCTGACGTTGATAATCAATGCTGCAATTAATAGCAATCCGGTAGATCCAACTATAAAACGCCGAGCCGCCTTTGAATTTTGGAAGTGCTTTGAATGCTTTTAGAAATGCCTCTTGGCACAGGTCTTTTGCTATCTCTTGGTCGCGAACCCGTTGGTACATTAAGTTGTAAATTTTCTGTTGATATTTTAAAACGAGAGGATTGAAAGCCTCAGTGTCACCGCCCTGAAACTGATTGACAAGTTCTACCTCATCAATCTGTTCAAGTTCCAAATCTGTATACACAGCGGCGGGTTTTTGTCTGAATGTCATATCTTTTTTCTCCCTTAAATATCTTCCGATTGGTATTTTTTAACTTTTCCGATTAATGAAATCCATCCTAATTCGTACACACTGCTGATGCACAAAAGTTCCAAATTTCCGACATATAAGACGTTTTGGGCTGCAGAATAGTTCGTTTAAATTTCGACCAGTGGACAGGAACGGATATAATTGACCGTGAAAGTATCCAGTCGTAGTTGACACGCCAACGGCTTTAGGTTATACTAACGGTAATCTTCGTATTTGATGTCGTTCTATAGAAAAATATTCGGTCTTAACTATTAATGACGCGTTTTGTAGACGAAAAGGGTGCATATTTTTAGAAAAATTGTGTTTTATGAGGAATTCCGATGCGTCGGTATAGCATTCAAACCAAAATTGTTCTCCCGTTTTTGCTTCTTTTTGCTGTGGTTGCTGTTGTGTTGTCTTTGGTATCTATTGAAATCTTCGCTTGGAAATACAATGAACAGTTTACCCGTGAAACAGAAGGTTGGTTTGATACGATCATAGAAACGGGGTACTTTAATGAAGAAGATCATGAGAAACTCAAGCGCGCCTACAGCGTTGAGATTATGATTTTTGGTTCTGACTACACGCTGAATGCGACCACGCTCGAAGAACTCTCTAACGTTGAATCGGATTGGACACACTTGGCTGATAAGATACGGCTTCGTGAAGTCAAGCCATACTTAGAGAACCCGGACGGGAACTCTGTTACACGGGATGTTACGATTAACGGGAAACCGTATAAAGTTTTTTATTTACCACTTGAACTTGGACGGATCTACTGTTTCTTACGTCCGATGGACGCGATCGCCGAAGCGAAGCGGACACTTACGTGGTATATGCTCAGCATAGCGGTGCTTGTTACAGGCTTGGTTGCTCTTATCAGCCACCTGATTGGGAGAAACTTGACGAACCCAATCAAAGTTTTGGTTGATTCTACTGCGCGCGTCGCGACAGGAAATCTTGATGAACAGTGTAAAATTAAAACACACGACGAGATTGGTGACCTTGCCGCAGCTTTTAATCAAATGACGAGGGATCTTAAGCAGTCAAGGGATAAGTTAATTCAAGCCGAACGCTTAGCGACAGCAGGAAAAATGTCTGCCTCCTTTGCCCACGAAATCCGAAATCCGTTGTCATCTATGCGAATGTTGGCACAGATGTTGATGCAGAAACCGGAGATGTCGGTTGAGAAACATCAGCAATCGCTCCGTTATATCCTTGAAGAGATTGAACGGGTTGATGTCATCGTTAAAGGGTTGATGGACTTCTCGGGTCCGACGGCACTTAATCTTGCGAAACAACCGATCGCGCCTGTTTTGCAAGCCGTCTTAGCATTGATGGAAGCCAACTTGTCGCACCATCAGATTGAGTTAGTGTTAGATGTGTTACCTGAAACCCCGGAAATCGAATTTGATTCAGATAAATTGAAGCAGGCGTTTATGAATGTCGTCCTGAATGCGATGGAGGCGATGCCGCAAGGCGGTGTATTGAAGGTCTCTACGATTACGGAGGAAAATAAAAGCGTCGGTATCAAGGTCGCTGATACAGGTATCGGGATACCCGAAGAAGATTTGGCGCATCTTTTTGAACCATTTTTTACCCGAAAAACGAGGGGCACAGGACTCGGTTTAGCGAATGTGAAACGGATTCTTGAGGAGCACGGCGGTCACGTAGACATTGAAAGCACACTGGGTGCAGGAACAACAGTTTTGATGTGGTTGCCGATGCCGGTTTCTGGGCTTTCAAACAAAGAAATTTTGGCTTGACACCTCCGGTAAAAATTGGCTATATTATATACACTGGTTCATCGACTTGCACACTTTTTCTATAGTTCCGAGGGAAAAACATGAATTTATTAGAATATCACCACTTTGATCAAGAAGGAGTCCTTCCTGAAAACGTTACCATGACGTTGGAAGAATTTCTTGAGAACGGGTTAGAAGGATATGAATACGTTCAAGGAGAATTGATCCAGATGCCAGCGACTTCAGTGGAACATGGTTTGATTGGTGCCAATGTTTTTCTACATTTAGGTCCGTATGTGCATAAACATCAACTCGGTGCGGTGTTTTTCGCAGAAACGGGTTTTCGGGTAGGGGATCGCGTCCTCAAACCGGATATCGCCTTTCTTTCTACTGAACATATCCCAGAGGACCGGCGCAAGGCTTCGCCGGTTCCACCAGACCTGGCGGTTGAAGTGGTCTCCCCAACAGATATATTCGATCGTGTTGAAGAAAAAGCGTTTGCGTATCTGGAAGCCGGCACACAGATAGTATGGGTGATTGCCCCACGCTCAAAGGCTGTAATGGTGTATCGTTCTAAAACCGACATCAAGTTACTAACCTACAACGACACACTCAGTGACGAAGATGTGGTTGAAGGTTTTTCATGTGAGGTAGCGAAATTGTTTGAATCTCCAGCAGTAGATTAACTTGATACTATTTCCTGATCAGCATCTTTCGTGTGGCAGTGAAGTCGCCAGCAGTGAGTGTATAGAAATAAATTCCGCTTGCGACGGGTTCACCGAGATGATTTTTCCCGTCCCAATAGATCGCGCCGGATTTGTCGTAGTAGATGCCCGCCGGTTTATGTCCTAATGCAAGCGTTTTGACCAACTTCCCATCTGTGGAATAGATGGACACACTAACATCCGCCGGTTTTGCCAATTGGTACGGTATCCACGTCTCTGGATTGAACGGGTTGGGATAATTCGGCAAAATGGACGTTTCCATAGGCAGTACAGACGGTGCTTTAGCAGCGTCTCCGTCTGGTGGTACCTCAACATCGTTGAAGTAGAAAGTCCGAACGATGACCCACATTCTGCCACGCAAGAACCAACCGTCTTCAATCTCACCCCAGACCCTAATTGAACGGTCACTTAAGCGTTCCCATCCATCTACACTGGCAGTCCCAGTGGATGTCAGTAGTTCAATGTTCGAGACCTGTACAATGCTAAACGGATTCTGGAATGTAAGCGTCTCTTCCCATTGGCGCGTGTTACCCCGAAATACGGCTTCACCGTATACCTCTATCGCCTGCATATCTGACCAGTAATCAAGGTAGTTTGTCTTAAAAGACGGAGCCTCCAAGGGGACGATTGCTGTCCTCGGATTGAGGTGGAACCTATTCAAGAGTCCAGCGTCAATTTGGAATTCGTACCACTCGCCGCTCCCTATCTCAAATTCTGGTAGCCATTCGAGGGTCCAATTAGCGTTAAGTTGTTCGGCATCCCACCACTCAAATCGTCCGTTCGGGTCCGCAATCAGGATTTCGTTCTGACGGGTATCATAGCCTACAGCGACGACCCAGTGATACCCCGTATTTGAGAGTCGCAGAAGCAGAATAGGTGGACGATTGTTTTTGATGTAGCGTCGTACATCGTCAAGTGTTCTGTTAGTGTACCAATGTGCGCTGACCTCTAATTCGTTAAGTGCTTTTCGGAGCACCGTCGGAGATGTCCCGTACGCGACGGTTCGGATACCTGCTGCTTTCCAGATATCCTTGAGTCTTCGGTGTTTTCTGTGATAATAAAGGAGCATCTGAACACTGTTGGGACCGCAGTTTTTATCGAACTGCTTCATAATGATGAAATCGTTTCCGCCATTATGCGGGATATACCGGTTTGCAGTCGGATCAAACGACGATGCGTCAAGGTGGAGTCCTTTAATCGTAACGATCTGGTCGCCGTTATTATAGTTATAGATCTCCGCTTCGCTGCATATCGGGAGGAGTACCAGCGTTAGCAAAGCGAACACGGCACAAAGTGTTACTTTAAATCGGTTTACCATCCGTATCAGGGTAGAGGTCTGCTGTGTCTGTGGGTGCATAAGATATATTACGTCTATTTGTGTGCGTCTGCATCGGTGTATCTCCTCTGCCGTGGAGCAAGAAAAACATATTTAAGGTTCTGACGAGTATTATACCTTTTTGGGTAGCAGGATGTCAATCTTTTTTGTATTCATTTACCCCATTTTTAAATTTCCCTCAGTCAAAATTATTCTATTGAAAAAGATAATGGTGTGGTATACTGATTGTTGGAAGGTAGAAGTCATAGAAGCTGGAAAGGCGATGCATTGATCCACCAACAGGTACGAGATAGTCTCACGTGGCGTGCGGTGTTGATCGGTTTGGCGTGTGCCACTACCGAATGTCTTCTCGCGCCTTATAACGATTACGTTATCCGTAACATCTTCCTCGCAGGCGGTCACTTCCCTGTCGCTCCATTTTTTGTACTGACGATCTTGGTGTTGGGTGTCAATGTCCTATTGAAGCGGTTTTATCCTACCTCAGCGTTTTCGGCGGGAGAACTTGTTACGATTTGGTGTATTATGCTCGCGCCAGCAGGTATCCCGTCATCAGGAATGATGCGCTACGCGCTCAGTCCGATGGTGGCTTATCGCTACCTCGCCACACCGGAAAATGACTGGGAATCCCTATTTCACCACTATATCCCATACTGGCGCGTGGTCCAAGATCATAGTGCTGCGAGTTCTTTTTTTGAAGGACTGTTTGCAGATGAGCCGGTGCCGTGGGGTGCTTGGACAGTCCCTATCCTGACGTGGAGTGCCTATGTACTGGTCGTCTATTTTGTGATGATCTGTCTCTCTGTTCTGCTTCGTAAACAGTGGGTGGAGCATGAGCGATGCGCCTTCCCGCTCGTTAAATTGCCAGCGGAGATGGCGACACAAGGCAGTGGTAGCCTCGGACCACTTTTTAAGAATAGCGCGCTCTGGTTCGGGTTCGCGTTCCCAGTGTTCTGGCATACGATGAACGGCTTGCACACCTTTTTTCCCTCCGCCCCCCATATCCCACGCGATTTTTGGCTTGATCCACATCTCGTTGATCGTCCTTGGAATGCATTACGTCCGTTCCAGATCGTCATTTTCTGGTCAATGGTGGGGTTCAGTTACCTGCTGACCTTGGAGGTGTCATTTAGTATATGGTTCTTCTTCATATTTTACAAACTGCAATGCCTATTAGGTGTAATGTTCGGGTTCCAACTCACTTCGGGACCGGGTGTACAATGGACAGGTAAATCGTTTAGTGCGTCGCAGGAGGCAGGTGCGTGCTTGACGTTTGTCGCCATCGCACTCTGGAAATCGAGGCATCACATTAAAAACATGCTCCAGTTCCGTTCCTCCGATGAAGCACTTCCGCATAGCGTTACGATCTTCGGTCTCATCGGAGGTATCTGTGTACTCGTGTTCTTTAATCATTTGATGGGGATGTCGCTCTTATTCGCACTCGGTTTCGTTCTATTCCTACTCGCGATGTATATTGTGCTGACGTGGCAGGTCATCAATGGTGGTATCCCGTTCATCAATCCTTCGTTTTCGCCGCAGAGTTTCTTTTTAACAACCCTCGGCACATCAAAAATCCATCCGTCTACGTTGACATCAATGATGATGCATCCGGTATGCCTGACGTTAGACCTCCGTGAGTTCATGATGCCGAACGTAATGAATGGTTTGAAAGCCGCGGACGAGGTGCGTATCAAACGGCGGCAGCTTCTCATAGCCATGGCGGCAGCAATGGTTATCGGACTTGCGGTGTCTTACTATTCCGCAATCAAGGTTAGTTACGCGCACGGCGCACCTTATACCGGTGGCAGCTGGTTTATGCGACAACTTGAGGGACTCCTAACAAGTCCGAAGACAAGCACGAATTGGACCAATACTGGGTTTATGGTCGTCGGAGGTGCCTTCACCGCTTTCTTGATGTGGATGCGTCAGACGTTTGTGTGGTGGCCTCTGCATCCACTGGGTTACACGATGCTGAGTTCTTGGGCGACGTTTAAACTCTGGTTCTCTATATTCCTGGGATGGGGCCTGAAGTTCAGCATCGTGAAATATGGTGGGTTGAAAGCGTATCGGAGCGCGAGGCCCGTGTTCCTCGGACTCGTGATCGGAGAGATGACATGCGCTGGACTCTGGGCGATTATCGGCATGATTACTGGCGTTAGCACGGGGTATCGGATTTTGCCAGATTGAGCCTCCACTTAGTACTCATATTTAATGAGCGAAAAAATGTCGTCGTAAGGGACCTTCTCCCTGCCGTTGAGCTTGGTTAATTCTATTAAGACGGTAACACCGACAATGTCACCCTCCAACTTTTTAACAAGATCAATCGATGCCGCAAGGGTCCCGCCAGTTGCCAAGACATCATCACATATTAGGACTTTACTATTTTTGCGGATTGCATCTCGATGAATCGCCATTGTATCAGTGCCGTATTCAAGGTCATAGGTGGTCTCAAGTGTCTTATAAGGTAATTTGCCCTGTTTCCGGATCGGAACAAAAGCCGCGCCGAGCCGATAAGCGAGTGCGGTCCCAAAAATAAAGCCTCGTGCTTCAATTCCGACAACAATATCAATTGTTTCATATTTATAATGGAGGGTAAACGCATCAATTACCCTGTGAAAAGCGGCTGGGCTTCCTATAAGCGGTGTAATGTCCTTAAACACAATTCCAGGTTTCGGGAAATCCGGAACTTCTCGAATAAATTGCGAAAAATCTCGCATTACTTTTCTTCATCCTCCTGATATTGGTGTATCATAATCTTCACTCCATAAGTGTCAACTTAGTGATTTTTCACGGTATGTTATAGGAGTGTCTCTACACATGCCGCCCCTACGAGGCTGAGGTTTTTGGGACACTTATGATTCGGTTGCAAACCGAACCTACCGGGCCTGGGGGTCCAAAATTGAAAAAACGAGAACTAAATCGCCCTGCAAAAGATAATGTATGACAACCGTTATGCACATTAGGACGTAAATAATAATAATATATTCTTTATTAATTTATATGTCCTAATATAAAAATAAAGATTTAATTTATGAATAAGTATACTCTAATTTGGCTTCTAAATCAAATTATATTTGCGTCCGATGAATACCGCGTATTATCAATCTTCCGTTACAAAACCTTGAAGAAACACTCTATCAAAAACCCTTTCAAAACGGGGATGTAGTAGCGGTTAATGGGTTGTGTGAAGAAAAAGAATTTGACCCTCATAAGAAAATGTGGTATAACATTAGCAGAAAGTAAGGAAAAATTAAAAGAACGATTTACCCCGTAATGGGCGTTCTTAAAAAAAGAGACAATTCGCAACAGGAAAATTTCAAGTTACAACGAATATAGGAAATTATGAAAAAACATACCCTTATCTTACTATTTCTATTTCCATTCTGTTTATTAGGCATCGGGTTGCCCTCCGCATTTTCAGTAGACTTTATCCAATTAGAGCGTGAATTCGCGGGTAAAGGTTCAACCCAAGGGCGGTTCAGTAAAGACATCCACCTCGCCTTTGATCAGCAGAACATCTACGTTAGTGATACCGAAAACCGACTTATTCAGAAGTTGTCGGCGACTGGAGAATTTCTGTTCCAAATCCCAGAAGCACCCGAATCTCCAGATAACATCTTACGGAAACCGGGACACCTCGCTGTAGACAGTGTTGGAAACATCTATGTCACCGATGTAACTGCCCATCACATCCCGGAAAACAACGATCCGAAAGTGTATATATTCGCACCGTGCGTTCACAAACTCAGCCCGGTGGGTGAGCTCTTGGATACCTACTTTGTTGACGCGGTGGATGTCTATCCGAAAGTTGTCTTACCTGTAAATGTTATCCTTGATGAAAACGGCAAAGCAGCTTTCGCTATTCAACCGAAAGGGCATGATAGAGCACTTCGCGTTGCACTCAACCCCCAAAATGAACTCTACGTTTTAGATGCAGAACGTGGACGTGTCCATAAGTTCGGTGCGGACGGAGACAAGATAACGACTTTCGGTAGATACGGTGCAGGCGAAGGTGAATTTGACACGGATGCATCGGACATCGCAATTGATGCCCGCGGTAACGTCCTCATCGCGGACACTGGCAATCATCGAATTGTGAGGTTTGATGCAGCCGGTAAATCGCTCGGCAGTTTCGGTCGAAAGGGGCGCGGGAACGCTGAATTTACGAAACCGATGGCACTCGCTACACTGCCGACCGGCGAAATTCTCGTTAAAGATGCCAGTCAATTCCGTAGAAAAATTGGCGGGTTGCCAGAAATTGTTGTACTTTCACCGACATTAACGCAGCTGACGGAAAGTACACCTGGTCAAACCGAACTTGCTGATACAATTAACAACGCAACGCGTTCACAATATGGACCGTTTGCCCAAAGTCCAGCAGTCGCTGCCGATACCGCTGCGCTGAATAGACGCGTACGCTTGTTGGAAGAGGCAGAATACAGTCGCTATTACGCCGGTGAAACCGATGAAGAAGACGACGCAGAACTCGCTGAAGAACTAAAACGCAAAGACCTACGCTTGACACTCTTGCACAATGTGATTTCAAGAATCCAGAAATTTGACAGCAACGGACGCTATCTCGGACGTATCATCTACGAGACGGATCAACTCAGCGAGGAGAAACACGACCAGACCTTCTTGGATCTTGATGCTGCAGGGCATCTCTATCTACGTGATGATGGCGATTTTACCATCGCGCAATATTCTATTACAGGATTTACCGTGAAACCGTCTCATATAAACGGTTTTTATAGTCTCCGCGCAGCGAATCTCCACAATGAGTACTTGGAAGATTACGAGGACATCGATTTTTTAACGGATGTCCAAGATGAGCTCAGCCAGTTGGAGTTTAAAAATCTATTTGGATTGACGTATAGCATCTCCGAACGGTGGCACTTGACGTTCCTTGACGAGTTGACATACGCAGAGCAAGATGAACGGTATATCACGCCAGCGAAAGTGGAAGACAGTTACGATTTTGGGACGCAGGCATTAGAGAACGCTTTCGCGGCGAACCTGAAATTCATCACCAACCCGAATCCATATCGCTATAAAGAATTGAACCTATCGGTTGGACGTGTTGACGGGACATCTGATTTGACACAGGACGCGCTCTACACCGATCTCAACAAACAGCGTAGAGTTGACACCGGTGATGCGAGTTCTACGGTCATTGAGCTTAATTGGGATATCTGGTCGCGGACGAACTTATGGCTCCGTTATGCGGATCTAAATCCTGCAGAGACGAGCCGCAATTTTATCCGTCGGTTCTATGATGTTTCTGGCGATCTCTATGAGGTATTTGGCAGCCGCAATCAGGCACGTCAGTTCCTTGGCGAGTTGACCATAAAGTTTTGAGGGGTTTATCAACATGGAGTTTCGGGCACTTTATCCTGATGAGTTAGAGGCGTGGTTGGACCACGTCACGACCGTTTTTTCTGGCGGTCGTCAATATTTTTCTAATCATTGGCATAACGATCCGTGGCGGGATCCAGAGGGTATCCGTATTGCGGTCGATAACGGTAAAATCGTCAGCACGGTGCGCGTCTTTATCCGTAAGATGTTTTTACACGGTGAACCGGTAACTGTCGGCGGTATCGGTGAGGTCAGCACGCACTCGGAATACCGGCGGCGTGGACTTGCGACGCAGCTCCTTAAGGACGCGATCGGGTTCATGGATTCCCGTAATATTGCCACCTCCTCACTTCATGGAAGCCAACGTATCTATTCGGTTGAAGGGTGGGAGAAGGTGCCTCGCTACTATGCGAAACAACCCATGGCTGCCCGAAAACGGGTGGCATGGAACGTGCGTCTGGCAAATTTTGATGATCATGCCGAAGTTGAACGCATCGCTGCGCTTTATGATGGATATGCACGCAAATTCAACGGCACTTTTGTCAGGGACAATATGGCTTACTGGACAGAATGGGTGCGGACAGAGTCGCCGAGTGCTTGGGTCGCTGAACGTGATGGGAATATTGAAGGCTATGTTTCCGTCGCCCGCCACAAGGACCGATTAAACGTTGAGGAATTCTTCGTTTCAGACCCCGTCTTTACTGAGGATCGCGGTCAGCAGCTTTTCGAAGAGCTGCTCTCGAATGTCATAGCGCAGATAGATGCCGAGTCGCTTGAAGTTATCTATCCTGCTCCGATTGCAGACGGTTTCAATGCGCCAACGATTGACGAACGCGGCAGTGCGATGTATCGCATCAATCAACCCGACGCACTTTCCAATTCTTACGATTCAATCCCGGATCTATTACACAATCAGCCGCAATCTTTATCACAAGGTATCCAGTCGCATCATGTCTTTTGGTATACGGATGGATATTAGGAAGCTGCATCTCGGTCTGAGACAACATCAATATAAATTTCATTGCGGAGGGCTTTTGCAGCATAGCCGAGCACAGCCCGAATACTTTCTTCCGTTAAAATCGGATAGTCCGCGATGATCTCTTCGTATGACATACCACTTGCCAATAATCCCAATATATGTTCAACGCTCAAACGCGTGCCTTCAACAATCGGTTTTCCACCAAGGATCCCTGGATTAGCAACTATTCTAACCACAATCATTTTCCTCCATAATGAAATTTGTTAATCTTGCACCAATATTTTATCATAATTTTAGGTTTATATCAAACTGTTTGGAATTCATCTTCTTGTATGCCATAAAAACTTGACATCTAATTTCCTATAGTATACAATCTTTTCACAAGGGAAAGAGGTTAAACACATTGGCATGGAATTTCAGGATAGTGGAGGATATGAACATGTCGAAACTACGTGTAGGGATTATCGGTTGTAGCGGTATCGGCACGACACATGCGTCGGGGATCATCGGTCTGCCGAATGTCGAATTAGCCGCTGGCTGCGATTTTGTTCAAGGAACATTAGATACTTTCAAGGAAAAATATCAGGACAATTGGGACAACATTGCCTTGTATACCAACCATCAGGAGATGCTCGCCGCTGAGAATTTGGATGTCGTGACGGTGGCGACCTCTGACCATCGGCACGCCGACCTCGTCGTTGACGCTGCGAACGCCGGTGTGAAAGGTATCTTCTGTGAAAAGCCGATGGCAACAAGCGTTGCGGATGCAGACAGGATGATAGAAGCAACCGAGCGCAATGGTACGATTCTGTCGATTGACCACACCCGTCGATGGCAACCGTTGTGGCGACATACGCATGATGTGGTTGTCGGTGGCGGCAGTATCGGGGATGTCCAATACGTTATCGGGACGCTGAGCGGCGGACGCGCGATGCTGTTCCGCAACGGAACGCACCTTGTTGATGCGATCTGCTATTTCGCCGATTCGGAACCGGAATGGGTCACTGCCGAATTAGAAGAGGGTTACGAAGACTACAACGAGTATAAAGGTGATGGTGGACATGTGCCAGCAACGGAACCATCGGCGCACGGGTATATCCACTTCGCGAACGGTGTGCGCGGCTACTATGCCGGTGGACCGAAAACCACACTCTCTGGGTTCCGCGTAGAGATTGTAGGTACTAACGGTTACATCCTTATCAGTGACCGAGGCGCGACCCTCCATCAAAACGATACCGTTGAGACGATCGAGGCACCGTCATGGGATATGACGGGTATCCCTGCTGGGGTGCGAGAATTGGTGAATCTTGTCGCAGATGGAGGCGAACCGGTTTCGCCGGGGAGTGAAGGTTACAAAGTCGTCCAGATTATCATCGGTTTCTTGACTTCACAGCAAAATGATAACGGCAAGGTCAGGCTGCCGTTGTCTGATGGTTAGTCGCTGTTGAGTTTTAAGACAATCGCATTCTCAGGAGACCAGTGCAGATAGACTGTATCTCCGCGTTGGAAGCGGCGTGTGTCTTTCATGCCGATGTTCTGCTGATGCGCAATTAGTGGCGTTGAGTAGTCTGTCTGTACTGTATACTGTAGTGTCGTACCAAGATAACTTTCGTCTTGAATTGTGCCGTGTAAGCAATTTGAGGTATCAGAGGTAGGTGTAGTCCGCAGGTCAAAACGTTCTGGACGAATAGCTATAGTGACAGGTGCGTTCAATGGCACGTCTTGAGTCGGTGCACACGTAACCTTGAGCGGCGGATCTGTCACCAAGACGATTTCGTTTTCGCTGATGCGTGTTCCGTCGAGGAAGTTAGAGGTCCCTATGAAGTCAGCGACGAAGCGCGTCTGCGGAGCATCATAGATTTCGGACGGTGTTCCGACCTGAAGGATTTTTCCGTCGTTCATCACTGCGATCCGATCGGACAGTGCCAACGCCTCGCCTTGGTCGTGCGTCACGTAAACAAACGTAATACCGACTTTGCGTTGCAGTGCTTTGAGTTCGGATTGCATCTGTTTTCGGAGTTTCAGATCAAGCGCGGAGAGTGGTTCGTCTAACAGTAGAATGGTGGGTTCGTTAATCAGTGCTCGCGCCAGTGCCACGCGCTGTCGTTCGCCACCAGAGAGTTCACTCGGTTTTCGGTTGCCATATCCGGGCAGCTGAATTAAATCCAGTGAACGTTCAACGGCATCCGAGATTGCTGATTTCGATGCCTTTTTCATTTGCAGTCCGAATGCAATGTTCTGTGCGACGGTCTTATGTGGGAACAAGGCGTAATTTTGGAAAACGGTGTTGACAGGACGACGATAGGATGGCGTTTCTACCATTAATTCGTCGTTGATGTAGACCTCTCCGGCGGTAGGATACTCAAACCCTCCGATGATGCGCAGTGTCGTCGTTTTTCCACATCCACTCGGTCCGAGCAGCGAAAAAAACTCACCGCCTTCTATCTGTAGCGATACATCATCTACCGCTACGGTGTCGCCGAACTGTTTTGTTACGGATGTGA
>JAJEET010000087.1 GCA_022820835.1 Candidatus Poribacteria bacterium | reverse complement strand
TGATAACATGTCTTCTAAGCGGGAAAGAGGATTCATCAAAAACATCCTTTCAATAAATGTCAGGTTTATTATGAAAGGATACCCTCTTTTCTGCTATTTGTCTGTAAAAAAGTTAAAATTGTCCAAACTATAGTATATACTATATTATTTAAACGTTCCTAATGGGGATCCTATGCAATATCGGCTTGCAAGTTTCGCCTAAATGGAAGTAATCGGACATTCAATTAAGTTGAGGTTAGTATAAGGAGTAGAGAATGGCTATTGAATACGCGGGTCCCTATGATGCATCGGCAATCCTGCCGGATGTTGCCCGCGAAATCGAAATTTATGAGATTCAGCTCGATCGGTTCCAAGCCGGTCAGGTGGAAGAAGCCACCTTTACCGAGTTTAGGCTTCGGCGCGGGGTTTACGGACAGCGCGATGACCGGTCGCAGATGATCCGCGTCAAGATCCCGTTCGGTGGGCTTACAGCGGTACAACTCGAAATGCTCGCGGATGTTGCCGAAGAATTTTCGGATAACATCATTCACATTACGACGCGTCAAGATGTGCAATATCATTATGTAGACATCAACACCACCGCTGAGTTGATGCGCCGCCTCGCAAGCGTTGACATCACAACAAAAGAAGCGTGTGGTAACGTCGTGCGAAACGTCACAGCATGCCCCCTCAGCGGTGTATGCAATGATGAGACGTTTGATGTAACACCCTACTCGAAGGCGTTGTCAGCATTCCTTCTCGGACACCCGGATGCGGAGAACTTTGGTCGTAAGTTCAAAATCGCATTTTCCGGATGTGAGGAACACGCGTGCGGCTTAGCAAGTATGCACGACATCGGTGCGGTCGCCGCTGTTAAAGAGGTGGACGGTGAGGTCAAACGCGGTTTTAAACTTTACGTTGGCGGTGGCCTCGGTGCAGTCCCGCATCAGGCAAAAATCTTCGACGATTTCGTCTCGGCAGAGGAACTCCTCCCAATTTCACAATCAATTTGCAGAGTCTTCACGCGTTTAGGGGAACGCAGAAATCGGAATAAGGCACGTCTGAAGTTTGTTATCGCCAAATACGGTATTGAGGAATTCCGTAAACTGGTGCTTGAAGATCGAGAAACACTACGGTATGACCCCCGATGGACAGCATATTTGGATAATTTAGATGCCTACGATGAGACTCCGCTCAAGGCACCGACGCAACTCAACGGCACCACGAAACCCGAAGGGTTTGAAGCGTGGTACGCATCCAATGTGCGGTTACAGAGTCAACCCGGCTACGCTTTTGTGACGATTACGCTACCGCTTGGTGATATTACCGCAGATCAGACGCGTGCTTTGGCAGACATTTCACGGAAATACGTCAAAGACACCATCCGCGCCACAGTCGAGCAGAACATCGTTCTCCGCTGGGTGACAATGACGGATCTACCCGCACTCTATCGCGAACTGAAGGAAATAGGTCTCGGCGACCCAGGCGCAGAGTCTATGGTTGATATTACTGCTTGCCCCGGTACGGATTCCTGCAAACTCGGTGTCTCTTCTTCACGGGGTCTCGCAGCGCACCTGAGAAGTCATTTCATTGAAACCGGTGTGCAGAATGAGATCAAGGATTTTCGGATTAAGATCAGCGGTTGCCCCAACTCATGCGGACAGCATCACATTGCAAATATTGGTTTCTTTGGCTCTTCAAAACGAATGGGTGGGCATATCGCGCCTGTCTACCTAGTGCTACTCGGTGGACACATGGTTGAAAATGCCAGCTCTTACGGACTTGCAACTGGAAAAATCCACGGCAAATATATTCCAGAGTTCATTGAAGAGTTGACTGGAAAATATGTCGATGAAAAACAAGATGACGAAACCTTCACTGATTACGTCGGACGGCTCGGTAAAGTGGAGATCAAAGCGATCTTGTCCAAGTACGACCAGATTCCGCCATACGAAGAAGCACCCGAATTCTACATAGATACCGGTGACACGAAAGACTACCAGCTCAAAACCGGTGTTGGTGAATGTGCTGGAGAGGTCATCGCACTTGTTTCCATGAAATTGGAAGAGGCGGATCGACTCATCTATGAATCCGGTTTGAATTTGGAAGATGGAACTTACCAAGATTGTGCAGATAAGGCATTTAGTGCAATGATCAGAGCCGCTGACGGACTCTTGACGACAGTAGGCTTGCAATATATTGATGATGCAACGACTGTCAATGAATTCCGCACCCATTTCTTTGAACCCGGTAACTTCTTTGCAGGATTCGGAGCGCATCTGTTTAAGGCTACCGAAGAAGATAGTTCTACTTTCGACCACGAATTGGCGCACCGCCGCGTAGAAGAAGCCACCCTCTTCGTCGAAGAATCGCATAACGTTTATAATCGTATGCGCATCAAACAGGAGGAAGAGGAAGCGAGTAAACGCAAGACACGCAGAGCGCGTCCCGCACGGAAACCGAAGGTCGTCAAGGAGACGAAACCGGTTGAGGAAATTACCGATAGCCTCGATCTGAAAGGTGTCGCTTGCCCGTTCAACTATGTCCAAGCAAAAGTCCGCTTGGAGACGATGGACATCGGTCAACTTCTTGAGATTACCATTGATGATGGTGAACCCATTGAGAACGTACCGGTGAGCCTCACCAACGATGGTCATGAGGTCGTTGACACGAAGAAGGTTGGAAAACACTATCGTCTTACCATTCGGAAGGGTGAGTAAGGTTTAAGATCGCTGTTCATCGGAACTAAGTTTCACACGAAGGCGATTGCCGCCCGCGCCCGAAACGGGCGGGTTAGGCAATCGCTTTTTTATCCATCAGATGGTTGTAAGGGGCTCACATTATGAATTCTAAAAAGATGTTTGAAGTATTGAATCGCGTGAGAACTTGGGAACCAGAAATGCGCATCGATTTGGCCCGTAGGATTTTAGAAACCGTGGTTCCCGAGCAAATTCTACCTCCGCCACAGACCATGACGTTGGAAGAAATTCAGGCAATTATGAAAACAGATAAGCGTCCCCCAACTGATGAGGAATGCAAAAATATCCTTGAAGAGGAGCGCCTGAAGAAATACGGATGATTCACGCTTTATTGGATACAAATGTAGTTTTGGATGCGCTGCTTGATCGAACCCCTTGGAATATTCAGGCAAATGCTATCTGGCAAGCGCAATTAGACGAGCAGTTTGTTGCTTATGTCACAGCAACGACGCTAACTGACATTTTTTATATATGCCGTCGCTATGGTGGGATTGAGAAAGCTTGGCAACTCGTTCAGGCTGTATTGAATCAACTGCCCGTTATCTCAGTCCGTCCCAGTGAACTAAAATTGGCAACAACGTTAGCAGGGAATGACTTTGAAGATAACCTGCAAATTGCTTGCGCGATGAGTAGACAACTTGATGTAGTTGTCACTCGGAATCTTTCAGGATTTACAGGCAGTAATATCCGAATTCTAACACCACAACAGATGTTGTTGAGATTGTCCGAGGACGATTAAAACAATTGGAATGTAGTAATGATTGTCCCAAACTTCCGTACGGATTGTTAAGTTGGTTAGAATATGGGGCAGAGAACCTATGCGAAAAATGCGAACCTTGCGGGAGTACCTCATTGAGCGTCTTGTCGACAAGGAGAGGGCGATTGGCTATCTTCAAGCAATTCTTGACGATTACTATATCTACGGAGGGGCTGCTGTGGTCACGGATGCTCTTGAAACCGTTTTAGAAGCGCAAGGGGGCGTTTCTGAAGTTGCCAAGCAGATTGATATGGATCCACAACTTCTTTCAAAACTGCTATCTAACGAGGATACACCGCTCATTGACGCACTTGGGATCGTTCTCAAAGCACTCGGCTATCAGCTGTCAATTGCACCCTTAGAAAACGAAAACCTAAACCCTGAATTCGCTACGTCGTCTTTAGAGGAGCAGGATGGCATTCTATAGTGATACACGAGTTACTATTTCTATCCTACTCTCCATCGTAGTTTTCTTCGTTGTAACCAGCGCAGAAGGTTTCTTTACCGGAGTCTTTGCAGTGTTTTTAACGCACGCTCTCCTAATTCCAAAAGTGATATGGAATTTCGTACTCAATAGAACGCGAGAACTCGGAAAAGCATTCAGAGGCGAAAACTGATTTTCTAAATCTAACCAAGAATAAAAATTGACTTTCCACCAAACTTACAGTATAATAAAAAAGCAGGAAACTCGGTTAGCAGTGTTGGAACACAATACATCTTACGGAGAAATAGATGGCAACAGTCGTTGAGCATAACCAGACAGGCAAACGTTACTATCTGCTCGGTGCAGGGTTTGGGGTCTTTCAATCCTCGAAGCCGAATATGTTTCTCGGAAATTTAATGGCTGATGTGGAGGATGGAGAATACGCATTGGTTTGCGTTTGTAATAGCCAAGGTGAGATTCTCTGGTTAGACGCGACACAAGTTACCGTTGTTAGTATTGATGGGCAGACTCTCCAAGAACTCGCAACCGAATAGCACAGTCTTGGTGTTTTTTTTCGGGATGGGTATCCCAACAATCTTATTACTTACGCATGAAAGGAAATTTTTTTACAGAATGGACCTACAACAGATTAACGTCAAGGTTTTCACAACCGAAGATAGTGACATCAACTACACCAACTTCATCAAAGTCTTCAACCGTTGGATGGAGGAAGCGGATTCAGACGATTACCTGAACTACGCTGACTACTCACACGTTGATGCGGGACCGGGTGTATTGTTGATTTTGAAACAGGCGAACTATAGCATTGACAATGCTTATCATGAGTACGGTTTCCTCTACAATCGGAAACATGCGGTTGACGGCGATAACGCTGGTAAGATTCGCCAAGCACTCACTGAGGTGCTCTCGAAGTGCGAGCAGCTCGAAGCATCAGCAGAATTGGAAGATGCAGTGCATTTCAGCGGCGCAGACCTCTTGTTCATGATAAACAACCGCCATATCGCGCCGAATACAGTGGAAACAGCAGAAGCCGTTCAGGCAGAACTGACACCTGTCCTGCAGCAGATGTACGGCGATGATGATTTCACGATAGAGCGCACTTCCGAAGATACGCGTGAACGGTTCGCCTTACGAATCTCAGCGAATTCGGACAAACCTGTTTCGGAACTCCTCTCCAATTTGGGAGTCTAAGATGTTTAACTTCAGCAACGAACAGATTGAACGCTACAGCCGACATATCATCCTCAAAGAGGTCGGTGGGATGGGGCAGACGAAGCTGCTGGAATCGAAAGTACTGCTCATCGGTGCTGGCGGACTCGGTTCCCCGGTCGGGGTCTACCTTGCCGCGGCGGGGGTCGGCACGATCGGCATCATTGACGACGATGTCGTCGATCTCAGTAATTTGCAACGCCAAATCTTGCACGGCACCAGCGACATCGGCATCCCAAAGACAAAGTCCGCAGAAGCCACGATTGCAGAGATGAACCCCGATGTCAAAGTCGTTCCTTACAATGAACGGATTACCTCCGAAAACGCCTTCCGAATCCTGGAACAATATGATCTAATTGTAGACGGATGTGACAACCTACCGACGCGCTACCTGATCAACGATGCTGCCGTTATGCTCGGTAAACCGATTGTTCACGGCAGTATCTTCCAGTTTGAAGGTCAAGTTACCGTCCTCTATCCCGGTAAAGGACCGTGTTATCGGTGCCTCTACCCTGAACCGCCACCAGCGGGAATGGTACCGAGTTGCCAAGAGGCAGGTGTCTTCGGCGTGTTGCCCGGCATCATCGGCACAATCCAGGCTGTTGAGGCGATTAAAATCCTGCTCGACATTGGCGACTCGTTAATCGGGAGCCTTCTGCTTTTCGACGCGCTGACGATGGATTTCAACCGACTCAAACTCCGTCAAGATAGCAATTGCCCGGTGTGCGGTGAAAATCCCACCATTCATGAACTGATTGATTACGAAGAATTTTGTCAGGTACAGTGGTAGATGCCGATTTTGAACCCCCAAGTCCGGTAGGTGCTGCTTGTAACCGCGCCGGATTAAAAAAAGATTCAAAGATTTAGACAATTCGATAATTGATTTAATTTGAAACTAAATGACCCTAACCACGGAGTTTGTTGGGTATGCTTGCTTTTATCGCATTTGTTGTAATTACGACTATTCTGATCATAATTACGAGACTGCTCAGAGAAATTGAAGAAAGTCTGTATAAGATTGAGAAACATCTTGAGCGCATGAATAAACAATAGGTAAGCACGATACATGGCACAGCGAACACGGGTTGTTTACTATCGTGAGAAAAGTGGTCGGGTTCCAATCGAAAAGTGGCTTATGGACTTGCCAAGACAACATTATGCGAAATGCCTGTCATCAATTAGGCGGTTGTGCCAGGCCGGCCACCGCCTCCGACATCCCCATGCCCACGTACTGGAAGATGGGATCTGCGAACTGAGACCGAGGTACGGTAAAGTCCGGTACCGGATACTCTACTTTTGGCACAGCACGGGTGTAGTTATTTCTCATGGGTTCGTCAAAAAGACTGATAAGGTCCCACAAAGCGAAATAGAACGGGCACGCAACCGAAAACGGCTATTTGAACAGAATCCTGATCTTCATACACAGGAGGTCCATAATGTTTGATAAAGACCGTACCTTAGATACCAGTAACAGCAAGAATAGCTTGTTTGATGAGAATCCTGATATGATAGAAGAGTTTAGGGAAGAAGAAATTAAATTAGATATTGCCCAACATATCTACTATTTACGCGACGCTACCAAGTTAACGCAAGAAGAATTTGGAGAACTGGTCGGTATTGATCCGATTATCATTGATGACCTTGAGGAATCGGACTATGAAGGCGATTCGCTTGCAGTCCTCGCGCACATTGAAAAATCCCTCCGTAGACATGTCGAAGCACCCATTAAACCTGCAGAGACCCTCTATCCGAATGCATTGCTCACAGCAACCATAACCGGACTCAAATTACGGTATTTCCGATACCATATCGGTAGAAAAGCAAACACCACGAATAATAATAAAGGGCTTGAGACGAAAACGCCGGAAGAGAAACAGTATCTCCTTAACGAGTTAGAACCGTGGCAAGATGCGCTTGTACGGAATATGCAAGAACTTCGGATATTTGCACTTGCAGGGATGACGGAATGGTGCCACCTTGATGGTGGACTACGGGGCAATTTCTCAGGAAATCCGAACGAATACATCGTTGCAGCATCTACACACTACGAGTTAATTGATGCACTTGTACAAAACATCCACAGCGGAAGATGCACTGTCTTCAAGCAATGGCAACAAAATATCGGAGGGCAAGAAGAAGCACGCTATATTAATGAACTCGAAGCTGCCCTGCAACAAAATATTTTTGACGAGTTTCCAGATACAGAATGGCTTGTTCAGACACTCCTCGCCTTCCTAAAAATGTCCCTTGGGGGAGACTAACGAACAGTCTCACTATAGGCGATTGCCTCTCTCATATATTTCAACGCCGCGTGAATCTGTGGTAGTTCCTCGAATCCATAAGATATGCGGAGTTGTCGTTTTCCGATTTCGATCATATCACCCTCTGGATGGACGCAGTGTTCACCCGGAATATAGATGACCTTCGGATGCTGAGAATCCCGGGGACCGTCAATATCTTCCTGTCCAGTTGTTCGCGTCAAAAACTTAAAGAAGTCGGAAGTCGTGCCTGTTGCGACGTTTGATAGGGTGAAGTAAAAATAGAACCCTGCACTCCCGCCTCGGCATTCCTGAACGTTATCGCCGAGTCGTTCTGCCATCCACGTTTTCACCTGTTTCGCCTTTTGTTGATAGCCGTGATTGACCTTTTCGATCTGTGCTTCAATGCCGTGATCGAGTAGGTAACTGGCGATCTCCTGATTGATTAACGGTGCGCTAAAACCGATGTCGCTGGTGCGTTGGATGATGCTGTCAAGGAAAGCACCCTTAGAGCCGATGAGGTAGCCGATCCGCAATCCGGGCGCGAGGATCTTCGACAACGTGCCGACTTCATAGACGATGCCGAGTGCATCGTAGCATAACGCGGACGCCAAAGGTTCAACGGTGCTGTCATGTACAAGGTCGCTATAGGCGTTATCAAAAAAGATCGGGATTTTCCGCCCGACTTCGTACGATAAGCGCGTGGCAATATCGACTAATTCTCGCTTACGCTTATTGGACAGGATCGTGCAGGTAGGATTGTTAACTGTCACGACGTAAAAGAAACGGATAGCCGTTCTTTCACTGCCGAGTGCTGCGAGTTTTGACTTTAAACATTGGGTATCAAGTCCTTCGGCATCTTCGGGGATCGCTATGACCTTGAAACCTTTCCGCTCCAAGTCGTTGCAGTAGATGTAATACATCGGATCTGCGGTAAGCACAATACCGGCAGGTAGGACGTGTGTGACACTTTCCAATAGACTTGTTGCACCGTTCGCACCGATAACGATGTCGCGACCGTTTAGCGTCTGTTCGGTGATACCGCCGATCCGGTTTTCGATGTGGAATCTTCGGAGCGACGCAATCAGGTTTGGTGAACCTTGGGCACCGCCGTAGTTAAGCGCGGCTCGGTACTTTTCCGGGTGCGATAGGACTTGCTCGCAGGCGAGTTGGATGGCTCGGTGCGGGATCGTCTGTTCATTGACGTACCCAACACCAAGATTAATATCGCGACCATCTCGAAAACCGACTGCAAAATCGGTCATCAATCGGTTGACTGGAGAGGGGACACTTGAGGTTTCTCCGTATTTAGAAAGCAAAACATCGTCGATTTTTGTCATCTCCGTCTCTATAGCAAATCCTTCAGCGCAGAGTCGAGCGTCCGATGTCGAAATTCGTACCCACTGACTTCCGTTTTCTCGGGGAGTACGTTCTGACTCAGGACGATGAAGTCGGCGAATTCACCCATCATTAGCTTCAATGCGAATATCGGGGTCGGCAACAGTGTCGGGCGTCGGAGGACAGTACCGAGAGTTTTGGTGAATTCCGCGTTTCTGACGGGTGTCGGGGCGGTTGCGTTCAACGGTCCGCGAATCTCGTTATTCTCTAATGCGTGGAGAATGATACCGATAACATCGTCGATATGTATCCATGACATCCATTGCCGTCCACTACCGAGTATGCCACCGACCCCCATTTTGAAAGGCGTTAGCATCTGTGCCAACAGTCCACCGCCTAATCCGAGGACAAGTCCGATACGTACTGTGACGACTCGGATGCCGAGGTCGGTTGCTTTTTGTGCCTCTGCTTCCCATTCTTGGCAGACTTTGGCGAGGAAGTCGTTTCCGGGAGGAGATACTTCAGTAAAGTGTTCGTCGCCGCTATCGCCGTAATATCCGATCGCAGAGGCGCATACAAGTACGTCCGGTTTTGTATTGACTGCTGCCAGCGATTCGACGAGGTTCCGGGTAGAAAGTATCCGGCTGTCCCGTATCCGTCGTTTTTTTTCGTCATTCCATTTGCCAGCGATTGTTTCACCCGCCAGATGCACGACCGATGCTATCTCCTTTGTTGCTTCGGAGGGCAGTTTTTCGGTTTCGGGGTTCCAACCGTAGAATGCTCTCGCAGATTTCAATCTGGTTTGTGCGCGGTCAGGATTTCTTGATAACACATGCACTGTATCGCCTTGTTGGTGGAGAGCAGTGCAGACTCGACTGCCGATAAATCCGGTGCCACCAGTGACCAATACTTTTGCCATTTTTCCCTCTTTCGTTTCGTCTATTTCGAGAGTTGTGTTATAGCGACTTCCAGATTTCTGTAGTCATCAACAACGGCATCGCTGAGTGTGTCATCTCCATCCCCTTTGTTGAATCCTGTGAACCGGATTGCCTGCATTCCAGCATTTTTCGCACCGACGATATCCGTTCGGAAGATATCGCCGATATGTACAGCTTCCGAGGCGTTAGTGTTCAGTTCAGCGAGTGTGGTGTGGAACTGCACGACTTCCGGTTTCGTGTGATCTGTTTCGTCGGAGAAGGTAAATGTATTAAAGTATTGTAGGATACCCTCGCGCGCCATCAATTTCCGAACAAAGCTACCCGGTGTAAGTGCTGAATCTGAGATAATTCCGAGTGGATATTTTTCACTTAGCCGGGCGACGACAGGTTTAACATGCGGGATCATAACCGGTGGGGACTCCAGGAAAGCTGCACCGAGGCACGCGATCAATGCGTCGAGGTCCGGCTCTTGAAGTCGGATTTCAAGTGCCTCCGCAAATCGCTGCATACATCGCTTGACCGATACACCTTGATGCTGATGCCATAGGGTCGTCACCAGATTGTACGCTTCTTCGAGTCCGAATCCGACATCATCTAACGCACACGCGTAACCCTGGTCATTGAGATAAACGTGACACAGTTTAATACGTATTGCCTGACGTTTTTGCCAATTCTCTTCAGAATCCGCGTAAAGCGTTTGCCAGAAATCGAATGTGATCGCTTTAAGCATTGAGAACTCTCGTTTTTAAAGATGTGTTTAGGACTTACGCAGTCCTCACTGCAGGCGGGGTTTGTAACCCCGTCTCTTTTGCAGGCGGGGTTTGTAACCCCGTCTAACGCGGGTATTATGTATAGATTCATGATAATGCCAAGATTATTTTACCATATTTACCAGAAAAAGTCAATTGATATACTATTTCGCTAACACAAAACAGTCACAAAGTTGACGCGAACCCAGACAGCACGGGGGTGTACGGAAGTCCTAACAAATAGACTTGCAATTTCCTTTTAAAAGTGATAGTATTAATTAGGTTGAGATTTGTGTCCGATTTGTACGGAGGAAGATGGTGTTGTGGTTGAATCGGCAAATTATTCCAAGGTATACGACCACGCGTTTGATATTCGTTTACTTCGTCGTTGGGCTGGGGATGCTAATATTTGGATTTGCCTATTATAACCAACAAATCTCGCAGTTGAATGCCGATATAGACGCACAAATAGACATCTTTGCCAATTTAGGTGTGCTACTTCCGAGTGTGAAAGACTTGGGATTACAACAGAAGTTGAGTGATATTTTCAAACAGGAATCATTGGCTGAAGACAGGGCGCGCGCATTTTCTTTTATTATCACGAATGCGGAAGGCAATGTCTTAGTTACGCGAGGTGTTGACTCAAAATTAGACGCAAAAATCGATAGTTTGGATGTAGCTGTCAACGAAAACGTCGAAAATTCGTTGACGATAGATGAAAAAACTTTGCTGCGATCGACATTAGCGCGCATGAAAGGAAAGAACGCGCCGAAAGATGTTCCCGTCCGGCAGCTGAATGGATATGTCTATTACGGTGATGCCGCATCGGATGAAATTGCGCACCTGCCGTTTGTCATCACCGATGCTGATGGTAAACCACAGAAATGGCAGATATGGGGCGATATTGTCACAGCGGATAGCGCAACCTCGGAGGAACAGGAACGGGCGGAGATTTTTGTTCAGAACGCACCCGGTTCATCTCAGATTGAGACGACATCAGAGGAGTCCGGTTTTTACTTTTATTATGAAAGGAAGCCATACTATGGGTTGGTTGTCCCTTTCATTGTACCAATAATCTTATTAGTGTTTGGGGCTGTCTGTTTTCTGGTATATCAACGAATAAAATCTTATGAACATTCGGCAATTTGGGGCGGGTTAGCTAAGGAGACGGCGCATCAACTCGGAACACCGATCTCTTCACTTATCGCATGGACAGAACTCTTGCGTGAACGGAGCGGGTCCAAAAATGATGCAACGCTCGTTGAACTCGCCGAAAGTATGCAAAATGACCTGGAACGTTTGCAGAAAACAACTGCACGTTTCGGCATGATCGGTACACAGCCACCCCTGACTGAAGTGAACTTAAACGAAGTGTTTGAAGAAGTCCGAAGCTATTTTGAAAAACGGCTACCGCATATCAGTCGTCGCGTTGAAATTCAGGTGATACCCCGTGAAGTGTTACCTGTCCTCGCAAACGCGCAGTTGTTACATTGGGTGTTTGAAAACCTGATCCGCAACTCGTTGGATGCTATGGATAAAACGGAAGGATGGATTCAGATTGAACCGACGCACGATAATCGATACAAGCGTATTGTCATACGATATGCCGACAACGGATGCGGTATAGACCGCAAAAATCAACAAAAAATCTTTGAACCGGGGATGTCCACGAAGACACACGGGTGGGGACTCGGCTTAACGGTGGTGCAGCGTATTATTCGCGAATATCATCACGGTAGCATCCGCATGGTTAAGACGAGCCCTGAAGGTACGACTTTTGAAATTCGGTTGCCGGTCGCGTAAATCCGAATTAACGCAGGATTATAGAGGAAGCAGAATACCCGTTTTTGTTTTACTTTTCTAATTCAGTTAATTTTGGTGGCGTACCGCAATTGAACTGTATGAATGAGTTTTAGCATGTCCCACCACATTTTATGGATTGACGATGAAATAGAGGCGTTACAACCGCACATTCTTGTGCTACGTGAACGCGGTTATGCTGTCACACCTGTTACAAATGGCGAAGACGGTGTCGCGCTTCTAACGAATGGCGACACGCAGTATAGTGCTATCCTACTTGACCAGGTGATGCCCGGTAAAGATGGGATGGCGACGCTTGACGCGATCCGTGCCGTTAATTCACAAATCCCCATCATTCTTGTCACCCAATCCAGCGATGAGCAGTTTGTCGAGTTTGCTCTCGGTAAACAGGTAACAGATTTCTTGGTGAAACCGATCGGTGTTGCACAGATTGTTTCAACTCTGAAACGTATCCTTGATCAACCGCAGCTCGTCGTGGATCAGATTCCGAGCCTGTATACTTCGGATTTCAATACGATCCGTTCAACGAAGGAAGCATCACCGACCTGGCAGGATTGGGTCGATATCTATGTTAAGTTGTTGCAGTGGGATTTAGTATCTGAGAAATTAGCCGATGGCGGCTTGGAAGAGACGCATCTGGCACAAAAGAAGGAGTGCAATACCGAGTTCTCCGATTTTGTGGAGGCGAATTACTGCGACTGGGTCGCAGGAAGTCCAGATGCACCGCCGTTATCTGTGAATGTTTTAGACCGGCATGTTATTCCACTTCTCGAAGCCGGAAGACCTGTCTATTTTATTGTGGTTGACTGCTTTCGATTGGATCACTGGTTGGCAGTTGAATCACTCTTATACCCCTATTTTTCTATTCAACGGCAATATAGTTTTTCGATCCTACCGAGTGCTACGATGTATTCTCGGAACGCATTGTTCAGTGGGTTGTTCCCCGCGGAGATTGCAGAACGCTACCCAGAGTACTGGCAGGAGGAATCCGATGGCGATACGAGTACGAATCGCTATGAGCGGCAGCTCCTTATGGAACATCTGAAGCGCAGAGGTATCAAACTGAAGGCGAGTCCCCAATATTTCAAGATTTTCGACGTACGGGGTGGAAATACGTACAAAAAGCGCGTTGCCGCGAATACGCGTGTCGAGCTGTCGACGTTGGTCGTCAATTTTATTGATATTTTAACACATCAGCGTTCGCAGTCGGATGTGCTGCAGCAGCTTGCGCCGGACGAATCTGCTTTTCGGGCACTTGCACGTTCATGGTTTTCGCATTCCGTACTATTTGAGGTGCTCCGGATGGTCGCGGCACAGGATGCGACTGTTGTGCTGACGAGTGACCACGGTTCCGTCTTTTGCAACCGTGCCACCCGCGCCCGGGGGAATCGAGATACAACCACCAGTCTACGGTTCAAAATTGGGACGAACCTCGGTTGCGATGAGGGTGAAGCCATCCGGCTCCAAGATCCAGAGGCGTACAGGCTTCCTGCGGAAACCCCAAGTAAAAACTATATTCTCGCGAAAGACGATTACTATTTCGTCTACCCAAACGATTTTTATAAGTATAAACGGCAGTTTCAAGGAGGGTTCCAGCACGGTGGCATTTCAATGGGTGAATTAATAACACCCGTTGTAACACTGACACCGAGGCTATAAGACGCAGCTCGCAAGCTTAGGATGAATATCGATAGTGGATAACGCTATCATTTATACCAAATTCACGTTGTTATACCATTTCTATAAATTGTTGTCTCGTTAGGTGGTTATTAGGGTCGTTATTTTTAGGACACAAACTAAAAGTTTTGCGGCGTACTCGCCCAGATGCGAAGTGCATCGTGCTACAAAAAAGAGACATTTTCAATTAGAAATGATATTATTTCAAACCTTGAGACCTCGAAAATATCGTCTCGCTATACGATGATTTGGTGCCACTCCCACTGGGGGCAACCGCACACTTGACGCTATTCTTTTAAGCCCTCACTGCTTTAGGCAACGCTGCCGATCATGACATGACAATTAACCGATGTGCCTGTTGAGATAAGGCACAACAGGAGGTAATAATGGAAAAGGAGATTCTTATTTCCGATGATGCGTATGAAACGCGCTGTGCGGTACTTGAGGAGGGGGTGCTGAATGAAATTTATATTGAACGGAAAGCAGCGACGCAGACATTGGGCAATATCTATAAAGGCAGGGTCGAAAATGTTTTACCCGGAATGCAGGTAGCTTTCGTTGATATTGGATTAAACCGCCACGCCTTTTTACACATTTCTGACATCAAATTCGAGAGTATTAACGGAGATGAGGCAGATGATGAAAGTCCAAATGGCAAGCGAGGCACGAGTAAGAATGCCGAGACTTTAGATTTAAAGGCAAAATTAGGTAAATCGTCGCGCGGGGGACGTGGGTTCCCGTTTCTTATCAGCGATCTCATCTCGAAGAGAGAAGAACTTCTCGTGCAAGTCGGAAAAGAGCCGATCGGCACAAAGGGGGCGCGTGTTACCAGTAACATAACACTCCCAGGACGCTATGTCGTTTACATGCCGAATTCCTCTAATATCGGCGTATCGCGTCGGATTGAGGCTGCCACTGAGCGGGACAGGCTACGCAACATGGCGAAAACGATTAAAGCGGATGTTGAAGGCGGTTTTATTATACGGACAGCGGCGGAAGGCTTGAGCGAATCCGAATTCGCATCCGAAATCCGATACCTCATCAAACAGTGGGTCGATATTTGTGAACGGGCACACCGGAAATCAGCACCTTGCCTTATCAGTGAAGACTTGAGTTTCACGAATCGGATCGTCCGAGATATGCTGACAAAGGACGTTAAGCAGCTCCTCATCGACTCAGATAACGGGTATCAGGAGACAATGGATTATGTTTCCTCTGTTATGCCGCACTTGAAACCGAGGGTATCGCTCTATAAAGATGTTGCGCCGACGCTCTTTGAGGCTTATGGCGTAGAACGCTCACTCAAGGAAGCACTCAGTGAGAAAATTTGGCTTAAGTGTGGTGGACATATTATCATCCAAGAGACTGAAGCCATGGTCTCAATTGATGTTAATACAGGACGGTTCGTCGGGAAATCTGATCCAGACAATACCATCCTTAGTGCTAATCTTGAGGCGGTTGAAGAGGTCGTCCGACAGATTCAGCTCCGCGATCTTGGCGGTATTATTGTCGTTGATTTCATTGATATGGAAGAGGCATCGCACCGCAAGCGCGTCTTTAAGATGCTGCAGGAGGCGCTCCGAAAGGACCGTGCCCGCACCAACATCCTCCACTTCTCAGATTTGGGTTTGGTTGAGATGACGCGCCAACGCACACGCCCAAGCCTCTCTACACTCTTGAAGGAAAAGTGTCCGTACTGCGATGGGCACGGCACTGTGCTTTCTATTGAAACAGTTGTCATTCAGTTACTCCGTGCGATTAAAGCCGCACATAACCAGACGAAGCACTCGAAATTACGTGTTATTGCTAACAACTATGTCGTCTCGCATATTAAGTCGCAGATGTCGCATAAATTAGGTGAACTCAAGAAGTCGTTAGAATTGGACTTAACGCTGGAATCTGACCTCGATCTGCACCTCGAAGATTATCGCATTTTCGTCGGCGGCGGTGAAGAGATTTTCTTGGATTAATGTGGAGAGGCGCGGTAGGTGATGCTTTCAACCCAACCTACAGTATTGATTTGCTTCTAAACGTTAGCTTCTATCAACTAAAGTTATAGTAAATTCCAAAAATAAATACACACTTTCAACCCCCCGGTAGGTCTGGTTTTGCGGCGTACTCGCCTGCCCCCCTGATAAGGGGGGATAAAGGGGGGTTGCGACCTGCATTCCAACCGCACCGATGCTAAGTGTATAAGTAATTACAGGATCTACTATAAGATCGGAACCGAAAACTGAATCGTCCTGGACAAAATATCAGTCTTAGTTGACATTGAAGTGTTTTTGCGGTATAATTTAAGCAGAAAGGAGTAATTTTCAAAAATGTATGCAGTTTTTGCGAGCGGTGGGAAACAGCACCGTGTAGAAGTCGGGAATCTGATTGATGTTGAAAAACTTGATGCAGACGTTGGCGAAAACGTTACATTCCCGTCTGTCTTGGCTGTCGTTGATGCTGACGGTCAGTTGCAAGCCGGCTCGCCTTATCTTGAGAACACCACTGTTACAGGTGAAGTCGTTCAACAGGCGCGCACCAAAAAAATAGTTGTGTTCAAATCGAAACGACGTAAGGGTTATAAACGTAAATTAGGACACCGTCAATCATTTACACGCGTGAAAATTATCGCTATTGGCGCGGTGGAGGAGGAATCTAATGGCTCATAAGAAAGGCGGCGGAAGCACTCGGAACGGACGCGACACGATCGGTAAACGGCTCGGTGTCAAAAGGTTTTCTGGAAATTTTGTCACCGCTGGGAGCATCCTCGCTCGGCAGCGTGGGACACATATACACGCCGGAAACAACGTCGGAGTCGGAAGCGACTATACACTCTACTCGAAAATTAATGGATACGTATGGTTTGAACGGAAAGACAAATATCGCCGGAAGGTGAGCGTCTATACAGAGCGTCCTGAATATTAGCGCGGACATCCGCACCAGGAACGAATGACCAGAAGCCTCGCCTTAGGGGGCCGCATCGCGGACCGCCCGAGCGAGGCTTTTTTACTCTGATACACCGATAGGTTCATACGCTTTTGAAAGGGAATCGATTATGAGATGGCTAATCTTTTTCGTTGCGATGGCAATGGTGCTCGGCTGCGGCGGCGAGTTACGACAACTCGCTGTTGAGACAATGCAAAACGCAAACGTGGCAATCACGTCCGCTGATGCTGTCGGCGCACAGGCATCTCCGGGGTCATCGCTCCACGCCGCACAGGAGTTGTTAACTGCCTCTGAGGACGCTATGAATGCTGGCGATGCTGAACGGGCGTATCGAAAGGCACTCCGCGCATATCTCCATGCACGAATCGCAACTGAGACCGCTATCGCGCTTCGTGAAGAGGCAGTCGTTAAGGAAGCACAGGCACAACTGGTGATCAGGAAGGAAAACGTCGCTGAAGTACTCCAGCGGCTTGAGGTCGCAAGAGAAGAATTTGATGCCTTACGAAGCGATTAAGAAAGTTGGGCTGCACGTTTGAGGTGAACTTATGAAATTCTATGGATGGATATTTTTATCTGCTTGCCTTCTCGTCTTTGCGTGTGCGAAACCAGAGATTAATCAAATTGTGCTGGAGACGCAGTTACAAGACGCACAGCAGGCGATTAACGATGCGGCGACATCGGAAGCAGAGTCTTTGGTGCCGGAGGAATTTGGACGTGCCGTGAAACTCCTGAGTTTCGCACGTGATTCGTACGAAAAAGGGGACCTCGCGCAAAGTTCGGAATTCGCATCTCAGGCGGAATTGGTCGCACAGATCGCTATTGCGAAAACACGACAGCATCACGCCCGGCAGCAAGCCGTTGCCATCCGAGAACAGATCTATCAACAGATCATTACGGCGCATGAACATGAACTTGAAATTGCAAGTCTCCATCAGGCGATCACGGAGGTACAACTCTCTTTTGCCCAAAAGGCACGTGATACCCGTGAACAGCAGCGGTCAAAACTTTCAAAAGAAGTCGCTGATTTAGAGATGCAGCTGCGCCAAGCCGAATTGCGTATGCCTGTGAGGATCGCCGAATCGCTTGGGAGTATCGCAGCGGAAATCTATCCCCCTATTAAAAGTACTGCGGCGTATGAGCGGAGCCAGGCGTCGATCGCGTCCGCGTTGGGTTTCATTGAACGGGGCGCGTTTACCGAAGCAGAGAATGCTATCGCTGATGTAGAGACGCACGTAAACAGTCTTTACCAGTTGGCTGTCGAAAATCAGCGGGCAAGGACGGCGGCAGAGATGGACGCTCGGATCGCTATTGCGCGGGTAGAGGTCGTCCTCCAACGGGCACAAATCCTCAATGCGCTGCAGCATTCACCGAAGCCGTTCCAAGAAGCGAGTACGCAGGTGCAACAGGCGAAGCAGCAATTTGATGTCGGACATTATGAACAGGCGAAGCAGACGGCTGAACAAGCACAACAGATGGCGGATGCAGTTGTCGCGACCGCGGAGGTAAAGGAATATCAGCAGCGCGCCCAGCAGGAATTAAGCGCGCTGATAGCACAGGCAAAAGCGGCAGTTGAGAGTATCGGGAAAAAAATTGCAGCGCAAGCAGAGACGCAAGTGCCACAGCTGGAGCCGCAGCTTTATAAACTCGCGGATTCGGCTTATGAAAAAGCCATATCTGCGTTCGCATCTAAGGAATATCAGATGGCTATTGATGCCGCTAAAGAGGCGGAGGATTACCTACAACGCGCCACTACAAACGCAGTACGCGTGACATCGGCGAAGTCGGACCTCGCCGCCGCTTCAAGACGGGTCCCGAAGGTGACCAACGTCATCGAACAGCGCGATAGTGTACTCGTTCGTATTGGTGGCAACGTCTTCGCACACGGCAGCACGCTGCTCCAGAAAGAGTTTTTCGGAACTTTCGCGGAACTCGCAAAAGTACTACGGACAGCTGGGTTCGATACTTACCCTGTCCATATTGAGGTGCACACGAGTTCTTTGGGAGATGCAAACAGCAATCAAAATTTGAGTATGGGGCGCGCCGATACAATCAAGAAGTACCTTATAGATGAAGGTCGTGTGGATGCAAACCGGATTACGGCTGCAGGGTTAGGGGAAGCACGACCTATCGCGAGTGATGGACCCGATAAAGAGGAACGCAACCGCAGGATTGATATTATCATCAAAACAAATTAAAGTATCGTGCAAAACGTGGACCCTTATGTCGTCAATCAGATCGCAATGAGCCTGTTTGGGGACAGGTATATTATCATTTACGGGAATACGATTCAGTTCCACAACCACTGTTACCATGTGCGGTGTATCGACACACCCGGACACACGTATCAGGGGTTTTACTATTTAGAGGACGCGAATACAGGTTTGGCTATGTTGAACAATATTGATTTCGCGCCTCCCGGATCTTATGGCGTAATTTTCGATTCGCAGACCGGTAGTATCGTCGGTTGCGAAACGGTGCCTAACAACTAAAGAAGCGGCATTGTTAAACAGAGCAGATGCCGTCTATTGAGATATGAGCCACACGAGTAAAAGTGTATCCACACGGCAAGAAACGCTCCTGATTTTGGATTTCGGTTCGCAATACACGCAGCTCATTGCACGGCGTGTACGCGAACAGAACGTCTACTGCGAAATCCATCCGTATACCTTAACGTTACCGCAGATAAAAGCCATTGCACCGAAAGGGATCATTCTCAGTGGCGGTCCCGCAAGCGTCTATGAAGCGGATGCCCCAACAGTCGATCCGAAACTTTTTCAATTCGGTATACCCGTGTTGGGTATCTGCTACGGTATGCAACTCATGGCGGTGCTCTTAACTGGCGGGAAGGTGCATCCTGCGGTCGAGCGGGAATACGGACGCGCACCGCTTCAAGTACTCCACGAAACTGACCCGCTATTTGCAGGACTCGCCTCGGATTTTTCCGCATGGATGAGCCACGGTGATCGGATTGAGGCACCACCTGTGGGTTTCAAAATCATCGCGAAGACGGAGAACGCACCTGTCGCTGCTATGGCGGATGCAGAGCGTGGGTTCTACGGTTTACAGTTTCACCCGGAGGTGGAGCATACACAAGATGCTGACCGTATTTTGGCGAACTTCGCACGCGAGATATGTGGATGCCACAGTACATGGACAATGCGCGCTTTCGTCGCCCGCGCGACCGCACAAATACAAGAACGGGTCGGTAGTGAACGCGTCCTCTGTGCTGTCAGCGGCGGTATTGATTCTATGGTGTTAGCGACGCTGCTCCATCAAGCGATCGGCGACGCACTCGTATCTGTCTTTGTTGATAACGGATTGCTCCGAAAAAATGAGGCTGCTGAGGTCGTTGAAACTTGCAAGAAGATCGGCATACCGCTGATTGCTATTGATGCCGCCGCACCGTTTCTCAACGGCTTGGCAGGTATCACTGACCCAGAGAAGAAGCGGAAGGTGATCGGGGCGCAGTTCATTGAGAGCTTCAAACGGGCAGTCGCAGATATAGGACACGATTTCCGTTTTCTCGCACAGGGTACGCTCTACCCTGATGTGATTGAGAGTGTTTCTGTCAAGGGGCCTTCTGCGACAATCAAGACGCATCATAATGTCGGGGGACTGCCGTCCGACATGCCTTTTGAGTTACTGGAACCGTTCAGGGAACTATTTAAGGATGAAGTCCGCGCTGTCGGTGCTGAGTTGAATGTTCCGGCTGCTGTGCTTGGACGGCACCCGTTTCCGGGGCCTGGACTCGCAGTCCGTGTTTTAGGTGAGGTGACGCGCGAACGTTTGGAGGTGCTCCGTGCGGCGGATGCAATCTTTATCTCTGAAATCAAGGCAGCCGGATTATACAACGATATTTGGCAGGCATTGGTCGTGCTCCTCCCTGTGAGGAGTGTCGGTGTTATGGGGGATGCACGGACGTATGAGAACGCAGTCGCACTCCGAGCTGTTACCAGTAGCGATGCGATGACAGCGGATTGGGCACGCATACCAGCGGACGTACTCGCGAGGATCTCTAACAGGATTATCAACGAAGTACAGGGCATCAATCGAGTTGTTTACGATATAAGTTCAAAACCGCCGAGTACCATTGAATGGGAATAGTTGTCAGCCGTCAGCAGTTAGCCATCAGCCGTCAGAGGACTGATAACCAGTACTTTGATAACTGATAACTCAAAACTAATACACCTGCGCTGCTGCGTGGGCAGCTGTACCCGGTTCCACGTTGTGCCCAGACGCAATCAGTAATTTTTCCAATGCATTGAGAACGAGCATTACATTCCGTTCATTGGCAGATTCACCCATCAATCCGATCCGCCACGCTTTCCCACCAAAGATTCCCAATCCTGCCCCGATCTCTATCCCGTAGTCTGTAATGAGTTGTTTCCGAATAGATGCGTCGTCGATGCCTTCTGGAATACGGAGCGTTGTGAGCATCGGTGCCCGGTAGCCATCTTCGGCTGCAGGTTGCAGATGGATCGCTTCTGCGCCGGCGAGAAGGGCGCGTGCGTTAAGTTCGTGCCGGGCATAGCGAGCTGCCAACCCTTCTTCTAAAACGACGCGTAGTGCTTCCCGTAATGCGTAGATCATTGACATGGAGACAGTGTGATGGTAGCCGCGTGTGTCGCCGTGCCAATAGTTTTCCAAGAGCGTCATATCGAGATAGAAACTCTGAATCGGCGTTTTCCGATTCCGGATCACGTCAACGGCGCGTTCGCTGAAACTGATAGGCGAGAGTCCGGGTGGAGCGGCGAGGCATTTTTGGGTGCAGCTATATGCGATGTCAATGCCGCGTGTATCCATGTCCACGGGTTGTCCACCGAGTGATGTAACGCAATCGGCGAGGAAGAGCGCACCATTGTCGTGTGCAATCTCAATGGCATCCGTTAGCGGTTGGAGGATACCGGTAGAGGTTTCCGCATGGACGAGTGCAACAAGTTTCGGTGTAACCGTTTTCTCAACGGCTTCTGCGATGCTTTCAGCGGGGATATGTGTACCCCATTCTGATTCTACGGTTGTAACAGCACCATCGCATCGTGTGGCGATGTTGGCGATCCGTTCGCCGAAATAGCCGTTGATACCGACAACGACACTGTCACCGGGTTCGATGATGTTGGCGAGTGCCGCTTCCATCCCCGCAGTACCGGTGCCTGAGACAGGGAAGGTCAGTCTGTTTTCGGTGCCGAAGACTTGGCGGAGCAGTGCCACCGTGTCATCCATCACTTCAACGAATTTAGTATCTAAGTACCCCAACATTGGGGTTGTCATTGCTTTAAGTACCCGCACGTTTGCCTCACTCGGTCCGGGACCGAGTAGCACGCGCGGTGGCACTATTAATTCATCATACACTTTTTTGCGTACTCCTTAAAATACGAGCGCGGTTCCCAACCGCACCTACCGTTCTATGGATTCTTATACCATTTCTAAAAGTTTATATTCCATTAACTGTACACCGTCTACCCAGGGCCGGTAGGTTCGGTTTCCTAACCGAACCGAGCATAGTTCAAAAATGGTGGCACTTTTAAGACGAATCCTCAATTAGAATTGGTAGTAGCATTGGGGGATTTTGATTGAAGTGGGGGCATAAGAGAGGAGGATGCCTGACGGCATCCTCCCTGCACGTTTCGGTCCCATCACAGCCGCATTCTCATTGCAGCTGCATTCTCATTGCAGGCGGGGTTCGTCACCCTGCCTTTAGTGGTTACTCACCACCGCCACCGCGGGTAACGCCTTCACGGATTTCCAGATTATTTGCCTCCATGTAACTCAGGATGACCTGGACTTGGCTTTGTGCATACGTGAGTGCGTTGTTAACCTTTGAATCGGTAGGCGGAACGGTATCGTATTTCGCCCACAAACGGTTGAAATACTCTAATGCGTCATTGAAGTAAGCGTCATCGCTATCCGCTAATACCATATAGCCTTCACCGATCTGTACGAGACCGAGATCCGCATAGGTACTCGTCGGATACATTTCAATAATTTTCTTGAACGCTGCGATGGAGCCTTCAATCTGCGTTTTCTGTTCGTCACCGCGTGCGAGTTTCCCTTGGTTTAGCAGCTTGTCTGCCTGATCGTATTCGTAGTAGGCGAGCGCATTGGCAGTATCGTTGAGATAGCCTTGCGCTGTCGTTTTCGATTCGGCACCGATGCCGGGGGTATCAATCGCTCTCTGGTAGTGATCAATCGCTTGTTGGTAGAGACGGATACGTTCGGATTCCTCGATCCCTTCCTCCGAACCCGCGTTGAAGTACTTGTTACCGATGTTGATAAGCGCATCGGCAGTGTATGCACTTTCCGGGTATTCAGCGGCGAGGGTTTCGTTAGCAGCGAACAGTCTGTCGTACCAACGTTGCTCTGCTTCGGCATCACCTGCTTCAATCGCGGCTTCGCTGAGCAGTTGTGCACACGTCGAGATCGCGTATAACGATTCAGGCGCGCTTTTATGATTCTTATTCACTTGGCGGACTTTATCGTATTCTTCGATCGCTTTCTCGAATTGCTGGGAGGCGAAATAGGATTCACCAACGTGGTACTGCCAGAACGCCGCGTCAGCTGCATTCGGATAGCGGCGCACCATGTCGCTGAACACATCCGCAGCAGCAACGAAATAACCGATCGCCGTCTCAGACATCTCACCGTCTATACCGACCTGCATTCTCCCAAGCTCAAAATTGGCACCAGCCATGTAGTTGAGAGATGTCTCAACGTTTTTCGTGAGACCGTCTGCCGGGAAAATGCCCTGATCCGCGTACTGCACGAATTGCGAGAGAGGTTTGAGGCAATTAACTAAGTCAGGCGGCAGCTGCGTCGGGTCTTCGGAGTATTTGAACCCTACACCGACAGAGTAATAAATTTGACCGGCTTGGAACAGCGAGTTTTGGACATACGGAATAACCGTCTCCTTATTCGCTTGCTCAACCGGTGCCGCGATTGTATTGACTTCAAAGAAAGTTGCTGCAGCTTGACGGCTCGTTTCAATGTACGGTTTCGTTGATGCACCCTCGCCAGAGGGGAAAACGGAACGCGCTTTATCGGAATAGAGGAAACCGAGGTTATATTGCGCAGCGGCTTTCTCTGCCACACTTGCATTCGGGTTACCCTTCGTCCGAGTGAGTGCTTCCGTCGCTTCGGCGATCGCTTCATCTAAACGTCCGAGTTCGACGTAGAGCGTTGAACGCCGGATGCCGGCATCAGCCACCATTGAGGCGACGCTCGTATTGTCTGAACCGCTATATTCACCGATGAGCGTTTGGAAGGTTTCCAACGCTTTATCGGGTTGTTTCAGATCGTCTTGATAAATCAGACCCATACGGTAGTAGGATTGCGCCCTCGTGAGCGGGTCATTGACCAATTCGATGGCGTTCTGATAACTCATCAAGGCTTCCTGATGTGCGTTCAGCTGTTCCTCTTGTGCATAAGCCATTGCGAAATAGGAACGTCCCTTCAGGTCAACATCTTCAGTGTTTTCGATGATGTACTGATACTCTTGGACAGCTGCGGCATGGTCGCCGAGCGTGCCGTTGAGTTCAGCGAGGCGTGAGTGCGCTTGGAAGACGAGTGTTTTCCGTGCTTCATCTTCGGTTTGACCTTCCAACGCCGTGACTTTTCGGAACGCATCCGCTGCGCCTTTCGGGTTCTCCAACCCTAACAACGCTAACCCGGCGGTATAATTCGCACTAATGAGGTTGTCCGCGTCATTGGTGAGGGTTGCAACTTTTTCAGCGGCACTGACGGCATTCTGCAGGCTAAGCTGCTTGCTACCAGCATCCGTCGCAGCCTGTGAAATTTGATAGTGGCATACGGCTGCTTGGTATTGCGCATTGGGTGCGAGTTCGCTGTTCGGGAACAATTCTACGAAGAGGAGATACTCCGCGAGTGCCTCATCGTAGCGTTTCGCACTGTAGTAGGTGTGTCCGATCTTCAGCTGCGAGCGGCTGCGTGCCTCTTCCTCTGTACCGGTGTTTTCAACAAATCGTTTCAGAGAAGCGACGAGTGTATCGGTATCGATGTCCTCGCTACTGTTTTCAATCGCGGTCGCTTTGACGAGTTCGATATGTCCGAGTGTTTTGAGAACCAGTTCGTCGGTACTTCCGGTGAACTTGCTGTTTGCTTCATCAACGAGTTCGAGGATGAGGGGCCATTTATCGGTTTGGTTCTGCTTCTGTGCAGCGTCGCGATAGGCGAGTGCCAATCCGTAATAAGCCTCAATAGCGTTCGGACTGTCGGCATAGTCAGCGATGACGCGTTTGAAAGCGGTTTCCGAGGGTTCCAAGAGTTCCGGCTTCTCAGATGCCGCTTGGTAGTAGCAGAGACCGACAAGGTAGAGTGCATCGTCCGCGTATTCACCTGTCGGGTTACCATCAACCACTGCTTGATACTGGACAGCTGCTTCCTCAAACCGTTCCTCTGCGCGGAGCAGGTCAGCGAGTTTAATTTCTGCTAAAGAGCGGTTGTCGGCATCAGCGAGTTGGTCTAAAATGGAGTTATAGTAACGAATCGCGCCTTCTTTATCGCCTTCTTTAACGTGGCTGTTCGCGATGAGGAGGAGTGCGCGTTCGTAGTGTTCGCTCGCCTCTGGGATCGATGCGTATCGGGCGCGTGCTTCCTGCCAGCTGCCGAGCATCTCGTGTGAGAGTGCTTCGTTCATGAGGCAGGCTTCTACCTGTCCGCCGCGTTCGCTGAAGTCATCGTACCGTTCTTCAGCGACACCGGGGAGGAACGCGGCATCGTTAAACTTAGCAATCGCATCTTGATACGCTGCGACGGACTTCTGGAGGTGTTCTTGATTGAAGCCTTCGCCGGGATCGCCTTCTACGTAGCCTTCAGGTTTCGAGGCTTCATAGTAGGAACGTCCCTCAAAGAATTTACCCATCAGTTTGACGAGATGGAACTTCGGCAGATCACGGTATTCCCACAATTTCGCATATTCTTGGGCGGCTTCGAGATACTGTTTGAATTCCGTCCGCTTAATGTCTGCGAAGCGGAGTTGTACCTCAGCAGCGAGGATATCGAATTCGTTGTCGTTTTTGTTCTTTTCGATGAACTCACGAGCAACGGTTTCGAGTTCTTCCTGCCGTCCAAGATCGTTGAGTGCCCAGATGGCACCGTAGAGCGCGTGCGGTGCAACGGGGTCTTGCGGGAAGTCGTCGATCGTTTTCTGATACCACTGCAATGAGAGTTCGAGGGTCGCTATCCCGGGATCTATATCGCCGCTGGTACGCTGCTCAGTGCCGAGGCTGTAGTAGGCTTCGCCGATGCGGTATGATGAGAACGGGATGAAATCCGTTTCTTCCGGGTGTTCGTTGATAACGCGTTCGTAAGCCGCAGCCGCATCGCTCCAGTTTTCTAAAAGGAAGTGGCTATCAGCGATACCGATTTTCGCTTCCGCAATGAATTCGCTCTCAGGGTATTCCGTGAGAAGCAAATTATAGGAGGCGATAGCGTTTTCATAATCTCCCTGATCGGAATAAGTCCGCCCGATCTCCGACTGGATGTCGGCTTGGACGGATCGGTCAGCGGTATTTTGGAGGGCTAACTCGTAGTTCACGCGTGCGTTGTCATAGTCTTTTTGCCGGGCATAAATCGCACCTTGGTCGAAGTACGCCGCCGTAACGAGCTGGCTTTCCGGGAACTGCGTGATGAAGTTCGTATACCGACCGATCGCTTCATCGTCTCGACCGAGTTGGTTCAAACTGAAAGCAGCCTTGTACATCGCTTCGGCTTGCAGTTCGGGGTAGTTCTTATATTCCTCGGTTGCGATCTTGTCAAATTCTTGATACGCCTGCTCGTAGTTGGATTCGTTGAGGAACGACTGTGCGATAAGGTGCTGGGAGTCGTCCTTGAAATCGGAGTTCGGGAACCCATCAAGCACGGCTTTAAATGCTTGCCTGGAGTCTTCGTAGTTCTGAAGCCTGTAATTGAGCTGCCCGATACCGTACCAAGCATTTTCGACGAAAAGGCTATTCGGGAAGTTTTCGATGAGCTGCATGAATTTCGGCTCAGCGAGTTCAAACTGCTCCGTCCGATAGAGGATATGTCCCCAGAGATAGGTTAACCCCTCTTGATGTTTTGGCACAGTCGCTGTCGGGGCAACCTTTTCGATGTATTCAATCGCAGTGTCGAAGTGATTGACATCGCCGGATTGTTCAGCGAGACGGGAGTAACTGGTTGCGATCCTAAAGTTACCGAGCGTTGTGAAGTCTTTATCAATAACTTCGGTCTTCACACCACGCTTCGTTGATTCTTCGAGTGCCTCGTTAAACTTAGCAATTGCGCCTTCAAAATCCGCTTGTTGATATAGGTCTTCAGCGTCGCTGTAGAGCTGCTCCACCTTTTTGGAGCTACCCATCATGAACGGTGAAAGGAGGGCTATGAGTAGAGCGAGACCCCCAATAATTCCCAAAATCCTTGGGTTCATTGAATGTTCTCCTTATTTGCATCTGCGTGCGGAAAGCACGCCTACGAGATTAGATGTTGATTGGTTATAAGTTGTCGGTTATCGGTTGTTAGCGTACTGGTCATCAGTTTTCAGTCCGCTGCCCTTTCAGTTCTCAGTTAACAACTTGTGCCTGGAACACTTGCTGCGACTTCCACAATATACCTCTTTAACTGAGCACTGTTAACTGTTAACTACTAAAACTGAAAGATTTTTTCGTAGAAAAAATCGTACTGACAACTGACAACTCTCTTGCTATAATTCTATCAGATCGTATCCGGCTTCAACAGACATCATTTCGAGCGGTACGTCTAACAATTTATGTGAAAATCCTCTGAATTCGATCCGTTTGCGTTGGTATTCTTGGTGTGCGTGCTGCCTTGTGTTGATACCACGGAGCAGCAGCAGTGCATAGCGTCTATCGGTGAGGACATCTCGACCCGTCAGACGTTCCAAAGTGGCATCTTGTGCCGCGAATTCAGCATACGTGAGTAATTCGGAATCGATATCTAAGGCAACACTCGGTACTGTATCGGAATCCTCTGTATGGAGTGCCACAAAAACATTACCATCTACGACTCGGTCATCCGTGAATTTCCAGATGTCGGAACCTGAGTCTACACTCGGTATTTCTGTTTTTCGTTCACTGTTGAGATTGCGGCGTGTGCTGATACTGTGTGACGCAGCATTCTCCTGCTCAACTGCCAACGTTGCATCGCGATCGACGGCGGTAGATGCGAAGTGGACCTGTTCGTTCCCGTTGTCGAATGGAAAATGTGTTAGCAGGAACGGTGCCGCGATTAACATCAGCATCGTTAGCGCGAGTACATAATAGGGTAATGTGTGTTGTCTAATGAAGATGAATCTACTGAGTCGGAAGTAGTCGGCATATCGGTACGCCTGTGTCCGCAGCTGCCAACCGAGCCGCGTTGCGGCTGCAGCGAGCCGTTGATGCGGAGCTGTCGGCGCGCTCTCTTCGATGCGTTGCTGGAGTTCTGTCGCGAACCGCGCATAATAGGTGTCCGATGCTTCCGGTTCAATGTAGAAATTCTTGAGAAGGTGTTTCGTCTTTTTCAGATCAGCGACCTCTCGTTTACATGCTCCACAAGAACGGATATGTGATGTCACATCGGCGGTTTGCCGTTCGGACAGTGTGCCGTCTATATAGTCAGATATAAGAGGTTCTATTTTCTGACATTTGGATCTCATTGATGTTCTCCGCGAGATTATAGGCTTCCAATTATACTGTTCTGGCATCCATATACGGTTTGAGGAGTGTTCGGAGCTTCTTGCGTGCGTAGTGTAACCGCGAACGGACTGTCCCTTCCGAGCAGTTGAGGATTGAGGCGATTTCGGCATGCGTGAGCCCCTCAAACTCATGAAGGATAACGACTGTCCGATGCTTAACCGGTAAACTGTTCACCGCTGCTGTAACGTGTTGCCGGAGTTCTGACTTTTCTGCTTGGGCGTGCGGATCGTTCGCTATCTGCACGTTGTGACGAACGGTCGAGTCGTATTCCGATTCTGCGGCTGTTTCGAGTGTGCATTCTCGGCGGCGATCTCTACGCTTGACAAAATTGAGCGCCTCATTCACGGCAATCCGATAGAGCCACGTCTCGAAAGTGGCATCTTTTCGGAAGGTGTGAATCGAGCGATAGACCTTAATAAAGGTCTCTTGCATGACATCGTCGGCATCGGCACGGTTTTTGGTAATTTGAACCGCGAGGCGGTAGACCATCCGTTTATATCTTTCGATCAAGGGTGCCAATGCTGTCTCGTCACCTTCACAGAGATCGGCAATGAGTAAGGCTTCCGTTCTATCCACCGAACTTTACTCCTCAAGGTTTCTGGCTGACTAATTGGTTAGACAACAATTTTTCCCAAACCGTTCAAAAAAAAATGGTTATTCGTGCGATTTTCTACGAAAATCTTTCAGTTAACAGTTAACAGTTAACAGTTGTCAGTACTCAGAGCACTAACAGGCTCAGTTTGTTCAGGGTGATTTAGTTTTCCATTTTCTTAACAAATTTTCGGACCCCGGGGCCCGGTAGGTTCGGTTTTGCGGTGTACTCACCCAAATGCGATCTGCATTCCTAACCGAACCGGATCTGTAAAAAATGACCTGAAACCTAATGATTCTTTAACAGGTACACTTTTCGGTGTATTATAGCATTAATGCAGAAATTGTGTAAATAGAAAATGGAGGGTTAACAGTACTCTGATAACGACTTCAAAAAAAAAGGCAGCGTATTAGAAATACGCTGCCTCGTTATCTATCGAAATAGCCTCAGATTTACTCTTTAGCTGCAGTTGTGAAGGTGATCTCGACAGCAAGTTCGTTACCGGCAGCGTCAGAGACAGTACCTTTGATAACATAGGTTGTCTCGTTGCCGATCTCTTTACCTGCGACGAGCTCGAGTGTGGCTGCCATGCCACTAACATCACCGAGCCAGCCGACGTTATCGCCGCCTTCGGTCTGCAGAGCGATATTACCAGTGACTTCTTCACTGAACGTAATTTCGATGCCGCCGTCGTTGATGTCTGCAGGATCAACATCTTCCTCGCCATCTTCAACGGTTCCGCCAGTGACTGTTGGGGCTGTGTTGTCTGGAGCAGTGACGGTGTAGTTAAGCGTGTGACTGCCATCGCCGTTTGTCCAGCTAAGCGCGAGTGCCAAAGCACCTTCAGGGAACGGACCCGAGATGGTACGGGTTTTACCGGAAGTTGTGATGGTACCTACGCTGACTGTTACATCGCCGGGGTCGTTGTCAAAGCTGACACTAATTGTACCGTTCGATGCGAGGTCACCACTTGCCGGTGTTGCGCTTTGGAAGGCTGCTGCTGCGGCTTCTCCATCATCATCGTCATCATCACCACCGCAACCGACTATGAGCGAAAGAGCGAACAGGGCTGCAAATACTAAAGCGAAGGTTCTAAGCAATTTTGCCATTAGAGTTAACTCCTTAAAAAATTGTAAGTTTATCAAAATACACCCTTCGGATGGGGTGTCGTAAAAACTTTCGGTACTTTTCATAAGGACGTTTATGAAATTGCGTCCTTAGGAAACTTCTGGTTCCGTTTCTGGCATTGAGTATACGTTTCAACGCCTGGGGGAACCCACGATAATATTCTCGTTAAATCGAGTAACGTAGGGCTATTTCGTTTGTTGTTCCCCTCGCGAAGCGTTGGGAACAAACTAATATGTTGAGAACAAAATTTCGTGAGCGCACTTAACCGTAAAATACGATTGGTAGTGTTAAATACCTCGCCCGAAAGTCTAATGTCCAAACGAGTACCTCAAAGTTTAGCAAAAAATGCAAACTTTGTAAAGGTTAAAGTACGAATTTTCGCTAATTATACGAAAATTAGTCTCTTTTGTCAAGAGAAAACTTCATTATTTCGTATAATTTTACCTTAAAATTAAACAATGTCAAGGAAAATAAGGCACACGTTTGTAAAAATCAAGTTTAAGGACATTATATAGTATACTATAGATTGAAAAAAAAAGCAATAAATTTTTTAATAGTTTTCAGTACGGTTTTCTACGAAAACCTTTCAGTTATCAGTACTCAGTTAATACCTTGTGGCAATCAACGATTTGGTGACCGCCACAAATAATCTCTTTCACTGAGAACTGAAGCGCAGCGTACTGAGTACTGATAACCGATAACCGAAAGGAATCGTACCCGATTCCGTACTGATAACCAATCCCTCTGACAACTGAGTACTATTAACTGCGTACTGTTTCAAATAGCCCAATCTGTTCGGTTGCGGCACTGCTACTGTATGTTTCGAGGCGTTCGGGATGTATCAACATGTCGATGACTTTATCGACTTCGGTGGCTGCGAACGGGAAGGCACCCGTACGGATGAGTTCGCGGGGTCCCTCGCTGAGTGTGTGCTGTGTCTCCCATCGGCACGTGAGGACTTTTCTGCCTTGACGTTGGGCGTATCGTGCTGTGTGCATGGCACCGCCAGTTTTCCCCGCCTCAATGACGATGGTCGCTATAGAGAGTCCACTGATGATACGGTTGCGCTGGATGAGGTTACCCGGAGAGGGTGTTGTCGGGAACGGGTGTTCGGAAAATAGGCATCCGTGTTCATAGATTTTTGTCGCGAGCGGATTGTTCTGAGCCGGATAGATCGCGGAGAGGTCGGTACCGATGACACCGACAGTTTTACCCATTCCGGCAAGTGCACCTGCGTGGGCATAAGCATCGATACCGGCAGCGAGTCCACTCACCACGGTGAAACCGGCGAGTGCAAGCTGCGTCGTGAGTGAGAGCGTTAGTTGGATGCCTTCTACCGTCGGTTCTTGGCTACCGACAATCGCGACGCATCGTTCATCGAGATCGGTTAATGTGCCGACGCTGCAGAGGATACCAGGTGCGTCGGGTAGATCCTTGAGTTGCGATGGGTAGGCATCGTCTTCTGGGCACATCACCCGGACCTCTTGTGCCTTGAGTGCGTCGAGTCTTTCTCGGAGGGTCGCAAAATTGCCAGCGACTGTCAGTATCCGCGAAGCGAGTACCGGATTGAAAGAGGGGAGGCGTGCGATTTCCGGTAGTTCTGCCTCAAAGATCGCTTGCGCGCTCCCGAAACGGGCGATGAGCCGCCGAATCCGGACGCTACCGAGCCCTTCAACGGAGGCGAGTGCTAACCAATGTTCGAGCGGTGTTTTCATAGTAGTTGTCAGTCGTCAGTCGTCAGTACGGTTTTTTCGCCAATATTTTACGCGTATAGATTATGCGTCTGTTTCGAGACTACATTCTCACGCCAGAGGCGTGATATTGCTTCGCAGTGAGAATAAAAATAAAGTGCAGAGGGGTCCCGCACTCCAGCGGAGTGCTATGAGTAAAAAATGTCCAAATTATAGTTAATTAAAGTATAGCACATATAGCAGCAGATGTCAAAATGGTTTTCGGTTTTAATAGTTATCAGTACGCAGTACGCTACGCTTTCAGTTGTCAGAGGAATGGTTATAGGTTATAAGTTAAGAAGGTTCTTGGAACAGTTCTGTTCTCTGTGAAGGTTGCCACAGAGAACCTCTTTAACTATTAACCAAAAGGTTTTTCGCAGAAAAACCGTACTTATAACTTATAACTTATAACTACTGACAACTGACAACTATTAAAAAACCAATTGACTTGCACCTTTTAATTAAAGTATACTGTAACACAGAGACCTTGATGAGGAGATGGTAATGAAAAAAACATCTATACGGCTGCTTGCGACGAATGGACTTAGCCGGCATTATGGGGGTGTTATCGCCTTATCGGAAGTGACAATGGCGGTGCACCCAGGGCAAATCTTCAGTCTAATTGGCCCCAACGGTGCCGGTAAAACCACACTCTTTAACTGCGTCACGGGACTTGATAAACCGACGTTCGGGACTGTCGAATTCTTAGGCGAACCGATCTCTGGGCTCCGTCCGGACGAAGTCACAGCACTCGGTATCAGTAGAACCTTCCAAAATATACGACTGTTCGCGGATCTGACAGTCCTTGATAACGTCAAGATCGGGAGACATCCGCGCACGAAAAGTACGTTCATCGGTGCCGTCTTCCGTACACAGCGTCAGAAATCAGAAGAGGCAGCGATTACCGAACAGGCACACGAGATGTTGACATTCGTCGGGTTAGATGAGTTGAGTCGTCAAACAGCCGGTAACCTCTCCTACGGCGACCAGCGACGTGTCGAAATTGCTCGCGCATTGGCGACTGAACCGAGACTCTTGCTCCTCGATGAACCCGCCGCCGGAATGAACCCACAAGAAACACAAGAACTTATTGATCTCATATATGCAATACGCGAACAGGGTGTTACCGTCCTTTTGATTGAGCATGATGTCAAACTCGTCATGCAAATCTCGGATTGGGTGACGGTTTTAGATCACGGCGAGAAAATCAGTGAGGGTGAACCCGCAGATGTCCAGAACGACGAACGCGTCATTGAAGCCTATCTCGGAGTAGCGGACGAATAGCGATTAGCCGTCAGCCATCAGCTGACAGCCGTCAGCCGTCAGCCGTCAGCCGTCAGCAGGTTAGCCGTCAGCAATCAGCCAGAGAGCATAACTTCATCAGAAACCTCTTTGCTGATGGTTTCCGAAAGCCGAAAGCCGAAAGCCATCTTGCTGAGAGCCGACAGCCGATGGTTTCCGATAGCCATATAATCAAAAATCTCTTATTGCCGTCAGTCGTCGGCTGACAGCCAGTAGCCATCAGCCATCCATCATTTAGGAGAGTGTATGCGAGATTTCAAGAAATTACAAGTGTGGCACAGATCTCACGATCTAACTTTACAGATATACGAATTGACAGCCCAATTCCCACGTGAAGAAATATACGGACTCACAAGTCAAATCCGTCGTGCGTCCGCTTCAATACCTACAAATATCGCTGAAGGCTGTGGAAGGGATAGTTCTCGAGATTTCGCTCGTTTTCTTCAGATAGCATTAGGTTCCACAAGCGAAACGGAGTATCTCACCCTTCTCGCTCATGACCTGCAATACCTTGATGATGATCAGTATGTTGAGTTGGTCGATGCAATCGTTAGCCTCAAGAAGATGCTAAGTGTCTTACTAAGAACTATTAAATCTGATGGCTGACCGAAACCATCGGAAACCGATGGCTAACCGCTGTAGGCTGGTGGCTGATGGCTATTGGCTGACAGTTAACTGCTGATGGCTGACAGCCGTCAGCCAATGGCTAATTATTATGCTTGAACTTAGAGATATTCATACCTATTACGGCAATATCCGAGCGGTACGCGGGATTTCGCTGACTGTTAATGCCGGCGAGATGGTCTGCTTGATCGGCGCGAACGGTGCCGGAAAATCGACAACTCTCATGACTGTGTCCGGGATTCATACACCTGTTGACGGCAGTGTCCATTTCGATGGACAAGATGTAACACGGACTTCAGCGGAAGATCGCGTCGCACTCGGTATCTCACAGGTACCGGAAGGACGGCTCATCTTCCCGGATATGACAGTCCTTGAGAACCTCGAACTCGGGGCATATACGCGAAACGATAAGGACGGTATCCGCGAGGACCTTGATAAGATTTTCCAGTTCTTTCCAGTCCTGCAGGAACGCCAGCGGCAGCGCGGCGGCAGTCTTAGCGGTGGTGAACAACAGATGTTAGCCATCGGACGCGCACTGATGTCGCATCCGAGGCTCCTCCTCCTCGATGAACCCTCCTTAGGACTTGCACCCCTTATTGTTAAGCAGATCTTTGAGATCATCGAACAGATCAACGCCGACGGCACAACGGTACTCCTCGTCGAACAGAACGCACAAATCGCTTTGCAAGTGACCGATCGCGGCTACGTCATGGAGACAGGTGAGATTACCATTGAAGGCACCTCTGCCGACCTATTAGCCGATGAGCGCGTCCGACAGGCGTATCTCGGCGAATAGTTATCATAAAGGAACACATTATGAAAACTACCATTTTTTTTTCAATCCTCTTTTTTATCATCACGCTACCTGCGCTTGGTGCGCTAACCGATGCTGATCTTGATAAAATTCGATTGATTGTTAAGGCGGAAGTCAAGACAGAAATCACTGCACTCAAACAGGAACTCAAATCGGAAATTGCCGCAGTCAAAGATGAATTAAAAGGCGAGATTGCCGCAGTCGAAAAGGAATTAAAAGGCGAGATTGTTGCAGTCAAAAGTGAATTAAAAGGCGAGATTACCAAATCCGAGAAAAACATAAAAGAACAAATCACACTCCTTACTTACTTTGTGTATGCGCTGATCGTTCTCATTGTTGCAGCAATTGCAATCCCGCAAATTATCATGTTATGGCGGAGCGAAAGAGAACGATCACTTATCAAAAAGGTTGAAATCCTCACGCAGGAAGTAGAAACACTAAAACAGCAGCAGCTTGTGAAACCGTGATTTAGGAGAATAGATAGCAATGTACCCGACGATTGTGCATCTCGGTCCGGTGGGTATCCATAGTTACGGACTGATGTTAGCGACAGCGTTTATTACGTCTGTATTTGTGATACAACATGATCTGAAACGGCGCGGATTCGTGCCGGACCTCGCAGCGACTATCGTTGTCGCAGCGGCTGTCGGCGGTATCGTCGGCGCGAAAATTTATGCGGCACTCTTAGACGGCCAGATCACATTTGCCGAACTCTTCTCGACGAGCGGGTTGGTCTGGTACGGCGGTTTCATCGGCGGCTGCCTCGGTGTCATCTTTGTCGTCGTCCGGTCACCGAACCCGACACTCGCAACCATTGATATTGTCGGACCCGTCGTTCTCCTCGGATACGGGATCGGCAGGATCGGTTGCCTCTTAGCAGGTGATGGCGATTACGGACCACCCTCGGACCTACCGTGGGCGATGCCGTTCCCCAACGGCACTGTACCAACGGATGTACCCGTGCATCCGACCCCGATCTATGAGACGTTGATGTCGTTCGCATTTTTCGGTGTCATCTGGTCCCAGCGGTTGAAATGGGAATCGTTTCAAGGGACATTGTTCGGCGCGAGTCTGATTTTATTGGGTGTTGAGCGTTTTATCGCGGAATTCTGGCGTGTCACACCGCGGATAGTAGGGTGGATGACAGCGGCACAGATGTTTAGTATTGTAGCGTTTATCCTCGGTATCGGTATCGTCCTCTGGGCGCGTTCACGTCCGCCTGTCGTACCTGAAGCCGTGCAACCCGTTGAAGCCGAGGCAACATCGGAAACGTCGGAAACCGCATCATCAAAACGCAAACGCCGCAAGCGAAGGTAATCGGCTATTAGCCGTCAGCCGACGGCTTTCAGCAATAAGAGATTTTTAATTATCGTAGATTTTGGAATTACTTATACACTTGTTGTTTACCAGAAACCCGTTCGTAGTAGGGCAAGTTATTGCCCGTCTCTTCAAAACGTGTGCAGATAATTACGGGATCTACTATAATAGAAGTCCTCTTTGCTGACTGCTGAAGGCTGACTGCCAACAGCCATTATATACCTTTATATATTAACAAAGGAAAAAAGAAATCGAAAAACACGTGCAAACAAAACGGGTCTGCCTCTGGTCGGGACCGCGGAACGTTTCGACTGCGGTCATGTACGCATTCGCACAACGCAGCGATACGCAGGTCATCGACGAACCGCTCTACGCACACTACCTACATACGAAATACGGTGCCGACGCTACGGATAGCACACACCCCGGCACTGCTGAAGTCCTCGCATCCATGTCAACCGATGCAACAGTCGTGATTCGGGATGTTATCCTCGGTCCGTGCGACAGACCGGTGCTGTTCATGAAACAGATGGCGCACCACCTCATCGATATAGACCTCAGCTTCTTACAGCAGACGTACAATGTTTTTCTCATCCGCGACCCGCGCGAGATGCTCCCATCGCTGGCGAAGGTCATCGGCACACCGGTGCTGGCGGATACCGGATTCAAAACGCAACACGACTTGTTGGTCTCACTCCGTGCTGCCGGTCAATCGCCGCCGATTCTTGATGCACAGTTGCTTTTAGAGGACCCGCGTGGTGTTTTGGCGCGGCTCTGTGAACGGCTCGGTTTAGCGTTTGAAGGCTCGATGTTATCGTGGGAGACGGGGGGTAACGCTGCCGATGGTGTCTGGGCACCGTATTGGTATACGAATGTGCATCGGAGTACCGGTTTCGCACCGTATCGTCCGAAGTCGGAGCCGTTTCCATCGGAATTGACGGACGTATTATCCGAATGTTCGACGTATTACGAGGTCCTCCGCGCCGATGCGATCTGTTAGCCGATAGCGATTATTTTTTGTAGGTTGGGTTGAGTGGAATTTTGACAGGACTCGCTACCTATCCGCCTGCACCTTCCTAATATTCATCAGCTGCTCGATGAGCTGCCGCCTTTGTGCCGCAGTTGATGTATCGAGTAACTCTATCTGCTGTAGGATTTCGTCCATTGTCAACGTTTCTTCACCGTTTACTGCCTCCTCACCGTTCATCGGTAACCCGAACATCAAGAAATTCAACGCCTCATCGAACGTTTTCGCGGGCACAGCATCAAGTTCATTCGCACCTGATTTCAAAATGACCATCTCTAACTCCGGACGCCTCGGTTGGTTATCATCGGCTTCTGGTGCTTGCAGATAGATTGCTTCAAGGTAGAAGAGCGCGTTTTCAATCGGGATGATCAACAGATTCCCGCGAATCACATCGTTCGTTTCTCGCCAACCTCGCTGGAGATCACCGATCTTTTTATTAATCTTATCTTCGACTTGTGTGGGGCCAGCGATTCCTGCGTTCTCCGGTAGCACATAAACGATCCGTTCGCCGTAGTGCGGGGGATCGCAACGTGTGACCATCCACGCCTTCAACTGCTTCACTCGAGCGCGCGGCGCGAATGGAATAACGTTAACGAATTCGATCTTCTCCTCACCGGGCAACTGAAGCATCGCGTAATACGGCATCATCTCCTGATCGGGGGTAGCGGAATAATATGCTTCTTTTGGAATTGACCAACGGTTTGCTTTGTCATAAAAGCCGCTCGCTTGCTGGTAATAGTCCGCGTAAAGTGTCGCTTGGATGCGCGTCAGGTAGTCTGGATACCGCAGATGCGCCGCCAAACCGTTTGGCATATCGTTGACCGATTTAAAAAGGTTCGGGAACGCTTTCTGATAGGTCTGCATCACCTCTTCACCTTCCTTAACAGCGTAGAAGTTTACCTCACCCGTATAAGCATTGACAACAGCGACACCTGAATTACGGATGTAGTTGAACTCATCAAAATCCGGCTCGTCGTACGGGTCGATGCCCGACAGCTGCGTCCTGTCGTCGATATACCGCTGCGAGTTGGGGTAGTATCGGCTCGTCACATAGAAGTCGATGATCCAGTATAACTTGCCATTGTTAATCACGATGTAGGGGTCAGGGTCATAATTGAGGAAGGGTGCAATATAGGAGACGCGGTCCCAAATGAGTCGTTTGTCGCGCCGAGTACCGATCTTTCGCCGGAACATAATCCGGCTCTCCGGGGTCAGCTTTTCCGAGATGAGGATCGGGAAGAAATCGAACCGGAGCGCGAAACACAACCGTCGGAACCAACCGCCTATCGGGACACCGCCATTGCCTCTATAGACGTGCCGCTTCCATTCCGGTATTTCCTCCGTCTCATCCGTTTCCGTAGCCTCGTCAGTCTCGTCAGCTTCCGCATCCCCATCACTATCGCCGGTCCCCGCATCGCGGTTCGTATTGACAATCATGTAGTTGCGGATCATCTCACCGTAGTAGATTTGTGGGTATTCAACTTTCAAGTCTTCGTAGCCTTCGTAGTCTATCGGTGTGTCCTTGACCCAAAGTTTCGGGGAGCCTTCGCCGACGAATTCATTTACGGGGGCAACACAGACACCGTAGCCGTAAGCAAACGTTCGGAGATCAGTTTTCAATCGGTCCCACCCTGTAATATCAGATTCCGGGTCGATCTCGCGGGCAGCAATCAGGACTTGCCGATATTCGCCGTTGACAGTGTACCGGTCAACATCGGTATACGGATGGAAGTTGTAGTGCTGTTTCCGTTGTTGATCGCGGAGGGCTTCATAAAGTACGCGTCGGTCCCAAATTTGTATATTCTTTTTGATGGCTTCGTTCTCTGTTATCATTTCCAACGTTGCGGGACCCGGTTCAAAGTCTACCCTCTTGATTTTGTCAAGTTCAAACGCGCGACGCGTCTCCTCAATGTGTTTCTGGAGATACGGCTTTTCTCTGATAATCGGTTCCACACGCATCCGCGCCACGTGCATCCCTAACGGATAGACATGAATCAGCAGCACGTAGCTGAGCCCCCAGACGCCTGCTGTTACGTACCACAACAGTCGTCGTCGCCAGAAGAGGTTCAGCAGGATAACAACACCGATACCGAGGAGTACCCCGCAGTAGATTTTCGTCGCACCTGCGAGATGGAAGTCTACATAAAACAACCCGTGCAGCGTCTCGAATCCGGTCGTCAACGGTTTCGTGTAAACTTTGCCCCACAAATTCGCTAAACTCCGCCAACCCGCAACGATGAGCAGCAGAATCCAGAGGGCTGTACCGTGAAAAACGATGTGCCGCTTTACGCGCGCCATCGTATGCGCATCGCGACGGTAGTAGAAATTGTAAAGCAACCCGACAACGATGCACGTCACCCAGAGCAACACCTGTACCCAGAGACTCATCCACTTGTGCATCGGGTAGCTAAAGAGATAGAAATTCCGATCTTTCCCGAAGTGCAGCCCGTCTTCAGCGACGGCAACCGCCGCACCCGGACGGTTTAGGTATCGGATGACGGTATCATCGAGCAGGAGCATCGGGACCGCCATCAGAAGCGCGAGGATGATGGTGATACAGATGACAGTCCGATGGAACGAGAAGGTCTGCGTATGCGTCCAGCGTCGGAACGCACGCGATTCGGGACACAGGACATTCGCTATCGCAGCGTTGATGTTCATGAACCCCGCAGCGACGATGAAGCAGAGCGCGAAGAAACCCCACCGAATCCGGTGAAGCCGCCAGAAGATACCTTCGTAACCGACAGACTCGTACCAGAGGTGTTCCGTGTACAAGAACGAGAGCGGATAAAACGTACTCGCACCGACGAGACCCCCGAATATCCAGAGCAGATAGGCTTGGTGTTTACTGTAGCGGTCACGGCGGTGGTACTCACCCCGTCGGTATCGGAAAATACCCCATATTAAGGTAACGCTAACGATGAACGCGCTAAGAAGCAGCTGCGCAATAGCGATGTTCGCTGTCATAATTCTTTGACCTCCTGAGTGTTACATTAGTATATAATAGCACAATCTATTTCAATTTAGCAAATCGTTATTTATACGACTTGTGCTAGATAATTCTATAGTTTGGACAATTTTTAGACATAGCACTCCGCTGGAGTGCAGGCTTGCTATACTTCACGGCTATAGACATCTTGCTCCGCTGTAGCAAAGTCCTGTAGGTTGGGTTGAGTGTCAAGTTTGAAGCGCCTATCGTATCTCCGAGCAACAGTGTTTGATAATATGCTGTTGTTATAGTTTACTAAACTTTGGACAATTTTAAAATAGCCAAGGTTTCTGAGCAGATACCTTCTTTTGTAGCATAGGCTGTTAGCCTGTGTCCCTATAACAGAGATACCATTTCCACTGTGTCTCCAATCTTTGGAAATCTTGGGTTATTTTTTTCCAAGTCCTGGGATGTGTGAAACTCGTAGAAAAACCCCTTGATAGACATAGCACGCTGCTACGATGCACAGGCTAACAGCCTATGCTACGGGTTGCACGCAATCCGAATTGTCCAAACCATAGTATAGTTTATGCTAAGGAAACCCAACAAACAACCGGCTCTGAAAGATGGAAAGACGTTGGGTTTCACTCAGTTTTTCGTATTTTCAATGGCTTCAATGGTCTGTGAAGTGTATCGTTTATTTGATTTCTTTTTTTATGCGCCGTTCAACCCAACCTACAATTCTAATTCCATTTTTCTTTGACAAGGCATGTGAAGTGTGTTAGACTCTCTTCCTTACTGAAGAGCATACACAAAATCAGGAGATCGTAGCCATGGCAGGCTCTATCATTGAACTCAGCGAACAACGCGGCATTCAAAAAGGCATCGAACAAGGCATTGAACAAGGATCGCGTCAGACGAGTATCGAAAGCACGCTCGCGATCCTCAATAACCGATTCGCTGACGCTGACATTGACACTGACACCCTCACATCAACCCTCGAATCGATTGGAGACCTCAACCGGCTGAAACAACTCAATCTTGAGGCATCTTTAGTTGAAAGTTTTCGTGCATTTCAAGAACGCTTAGAGGCTTGAGTCCTATAGGTTGGGTTAAGCGGTAAAACCATAGGGGGCAATTTAGGGATTTTCATGGTATTTTATACGACACAGATTTTTGCGTACAAAAAAAATTAAAGCACCTTTATGAAAAAAATCACAGCTCAACCCAACCTACAGGACTGACAACGCATTTAAAAAATTTGCATTTTTTTGTAACCTTTGGTATACTAATGGTGTTAAATAAAATAGGTAGAACCCGCATACCGAAATCGAGCCCCTGATAAGGCGATTTATAGGGTTCATACCACACAATACAATTTTTTTTGGAATTAATTTGACAAAACTTGCAATAATAGGTATAATTAAAGCAAGTTAATGTGATTAGACGCGAAACGACACTGTTTTTGCCGATATTCATACCAAATGCAAATTTTTTCAAGAAAAACTTGACATCGTATGACCGATGTGGTATAATATAGATACATAAGAGACTCAAGTTATTGGACAAAGCACTCCGTGCCGGAATCCAAAACCCCTCTTACAACAAATCAACGAAACAATACGGGCAGTAGGAGCGAGTTTCACTCGCGATTTTGTAGAAACGATCCCCAGACCCGTAGCGGCGCACGAAAGTGGCAACCCTAAACCACCGCAACGCACCGCATCCTAAAAAAATAGTTGACACGTTTCCGTAACTATTGTAGAATTCACAACGTTTATACAAAAGGTTTGGTTGTTTTTGTAGAAATTTATAACACATATAAGAACCGAACCCTATTTTTCCAAGCGTGCTTTGAAAATCATCTTATGAATCGTTAGATGCGGTTCCCTACCGCATGAGGATAGAAAAAGTTTTAGAGTACGCAAAAAGGTTAGTTCGGAATAGATTTCATCCCTGAATCTGTTCTTGATTTTGATTTTGATGGGAACCCCGTCTAACGGTGTTCCTGCCGATGTAGAGTGGGAACCCCACAACGGCGTTCCCGAAAAATTAATTGTTTTTGTTTTCTAAGGAGGAGAATAAGTAAATGCAATTGTCGAAATTGACATTTTCCTTAGCAAGTTTAATTGTAATATTCGCCCTCGCGTTTGCGGTAACGCCTGTGATGGCGGAAACGGATGGGCCAACGGTTAGAATTGAGAAGTATGTAGGTCCTGCGGACCCTGCTACCGCTGCTGATCCAACTAGCAATGCGCCTTACGTGGCGACGCGAGCCGACTTTCGCGTGAAACTCACGTTTACTCATCCAGTAACTGCTCCTTTGCCAGCTAGCATTGAATACCGGACGAGTAATGCGCGTGGTAGTAGTGTTAGTGCTCCTACAGATCTAACTACTACCCTTGTTCCCCTGTTAGGTGCCACAACGACGGTCTATGTGGCAACTTTACCAGACCTATCCACTGATCTTACCCTCAGTACTGTAACGGTAACTGTAAAGGATAGTGCGATCTTCGGTAGTACTGCCGCTAATAGCAAGTCGAATGTCGGTAACAGCGCAACGTTTACGCTGCCGCCTACGATTGCTAATGCTGAGGCAAGTTTTGGGATGCCCGAGGCAGTTCCAGGTCAGCCAGCGCAGTACACAGTAAAGATCGTATTTACGAACACTGCGACTGGTACGGATAACACCGCGGACGACCTTGTTCCAATCACCACTGATAGCTTAACTATGGACCATATTGTACTTACTGACGGGTACGCGGATATTCAGGTAGGGCTTGTTGCAGGGACTCCTGGTAGGGTTGACGCTCCCGCAACCGGGGACGAAGCGGGGACGAGTACTTATACTTTAGTAGTTACGTTGCGTGGTACAGCGAGTGTAACGCTAAGTCTCGATCCTGGTTATGCAATGTCAGCTGCCATGGATGCTGGTGGTACTGTAACGATACCTACCCCGATACCAGCACCCGCTGCACCCGCAGTTACTCCAACGGCTACGACTGACAGTATTACACTGACGTGGACTGCCGCCACAGGTGTTACGTATGAGTATAGACAGGGCAGCACCGGTGCTTTCGAGGACGTTACGTCTCCGAAAACGATCACCGGTCTAACAGCTGACACGGCATATACATTCCAAGTGCGTGTGAAACAAGACGGTAGGACACCTTCGGGGAGCATAGCTACCGTTACTACTAGTACTAATGCTGCTCCTGGTCCTGATCCTGTTCCTGGAGAGATCACGATTCCGGGAACCGACACTGTTCCGGGAGGCGGCTATGTCGTTGTCGTCCGAGATAAGGGGCCGACCCACATTCAGGATGATGATACGCTTTATGTCGGTGATCCGGATGTTTCTTCTCAAAGTATAAATATCCAAGCATGGGAAGATATGCCTGACTTGGCACTCCTCTTCCACAAACCACCGGGTAAGGGTGGTGCGGCACTTTACCTCACGAAATCCACTAATCATACAGCTAATAATGGTAATATTGACAGAGGTACCGTGGGTATTACTGAGATTATGTGGGCTGTGGACGAGGGCTATCTTTTTGGTGTGCAACGCAATATAGACCACACCCGTGAGCAATGGATAGAGGTACATAACACCAATAGCTTTGATGTGAAGGTCGTGCTGGGTTCATATAATGCGACAGACCATGAGGTGCTCACGCTCAGCCCTCCGACTCCGAACCCTGAAATCGATCGGATGAGCAACTTCAATGTTAATAATTTTTGGGATGTCAAAGGTCAGAGCGGTAACTCCACAATAGGTGTAGATTTCGTCTCGATGTCGCGTTCTAAAAATGGCCAGGTCTATACACACGGTGATAACGACGGTACCAACGGTGGTAAATGGGCGGAATCCGAATATGTTTACCTGAGGCGTATAGTTGACCCGGAGCACCGCAACAGTCCTCATTTAAAGAAGTTGGTCTACGACTTCAAAGGCACCCCTGGACGTAGTAATACGATCTCAGCTCCGGGTGTACCTATAAAGACGGACATTCCGAATTCACCGATTATCTTCAACGAGATCGCCAACCGTAGAAACCAAGAGAATGAGTTAGAATGGATCGAATTGAAGAACGTCTCTGCCGAGGCGAGAGACCTCAGAAATTATGAGATTTCTCTCATAACGGCTGTAGGTCAAGAGAATACACTGTACCTCTTCCCTAATGTGGACAATCAGGTCATCATGCAGCCTGGTGAAGTACTTCTCTTGGTAGATACGGATCCGAGATATAACGATGACCATCCGGTTGCGGTTGGCTACAACGTCCGAGGTGGCAACGATCAGGCACTCGGTCTTGGTGATGACGCGCCGCGCTATGTGGTTACAGATTTTGCTGGAA